>CAYLLN010000025.1:0-82976 GCA_964384375.1 uncultured Pirellulaceae bacterium | reverse complement strand
GAAGTGCTGCCCGCTCACCATCAATCAGGCAGCCGTAAACTGTGAACGGCTACCGTTATTCAAATTCCACAGCCAGGAAGGATCCATCCGACAGCAGCGAATAAGCTCCTCTCGAGACACCCTCCGTTTCGGAACTCCAAAGGACTCCGCTCTTATAGCCATAGGAAACCTCTTCTCCTTGGACTTTTTCAGCGGACGATTGCGATCTAAATGGGATTTCTCCCTGTTCGAGGCGAGCATAGATCTGTTGATCAACTCCAACAAAAACGCGCAATCCCAGAAGCGCCTCCGGTTCCGGATGTCTCAATTGCCTGATCCATTGCTCCAAGGGCAAATAGTTTCCTACGAAGCTGCGCCTCTCGTCTCTGAGATCAAATTCGGGCAGGTCAAAAACTCTGTGCTCTTCAATCTGCCGCTTCTCTCTTCGCGCGCGTCTTACAAGATTATCCGCAACGTCGAAAAGCCTGGCGCTTTCTAAGACACCAAGATAATGATTTCGGCGCGAGCTTGTGTCGTCTCCTTCTTGAAACAGGTCATCAAACGCGAACACCGGATCTTCCACATGGAAGAGACTTGAATGTTCGTCGCCCGCTTGGGCGGCGAAGAATGCGCAGGCAAATGCTCGCCCTTTTCCGGCCCAAGTTGTGGATCGTCTTCGGTTGGTCTTAGCGAGTTGCTTTTTCGCCTGCTTTCGTTGTTGAAGGTGAGATTGCCAGGCAGTACCACCTTTTGACTCGAACACAATTCTCTCATTCTTGGTCGTTTTAGCTTTAAAATCAGGCGTCGGCTTACTTTGTTCGGGTATTCTTTCGAGCGTGGCCAGGTCCATTTCAAGCGCGTCCTCCAGAAAGATACACGATGCGGACTCTGCTGCACTTTCAACCCACCTTGCACGCCAACGTCGCTCAGACTGGTGGACTCTGAGCTCCGGCAAATACGAAACAGCATCGCGCCCGATGACGTAAAGGGCAACTTCAGGTACTAGAGCAACCTCCGGCGATTGGATCGATTGCGAAAGACTTGGCGTTTCGAGGAGTAATTGGAGATGCAGCAATCGTAATAACGGGAAGCCCCAATGATTAGCGCTCGGCGCAGTGGATAGGGTGCGAGAGGAACTCGCCAATCGCCGCAACTCATCTCTTAATTCGTACACAAACCTGTCGTGAGTGCGCTCAATGGCCCGAGAAATAGCTCTGACAAACAGAGCTTCGTTCCACACGCCTCCTGAAGAACATGTGCGCAGTCTGGAAAGTTCATTCTCTTCGAGACAAGCGTCGCGGATGTCGATGTCGATCGTAACCGGAGAAAGCAGGGTTTCTATGCGACCTGCTGCGAATGTTGCCGTCTGGTTTGCTCGCCGCCGCACTGTAGACAAGCGCAAGTTGGTTGGGGACGTCGTAATGCCAATGCCTCGTTCGCCAAAGATTCGTAGCGCCATTTCTTCGGCCGATGCGCCCAAGCTACGGAAGTAGAGAATGTCGGTGGTTCCGTTTTCTGCCAGAACACCCACGATTGCTTCTTGTTCTTCTTCAATCAGATCGTCGAAACGCCACCATTGCCTTGCCCTGTCGCGTAACCACTGCCTGCCAAACATCGACAGGTAGGCAGAGGCGACCTCTCTTACGAACGTGCCCCTCTCTGCTGCGGTGGCTGAGCAGCGCTTCTCTGCAAAGAGGCTGCCCATTTCGTCCTCTTCAAGAGAGGCAATCCAAACGGAGACCAGCGATGGCCACCTGATCAATTCACCCATTGGAAGACTGTGGGTGGCTTCATTAACTGCAGCGCGGGCGACAGGGATGGCATGAACTAGCCCAGGAAATGCTGCCCCAAAGCCGTCGTAGCGAAACGAATCTCGAAGAGACTCTGCGGACACAGGTTTTTGAACTCCGCGCTGCCAGGCAACCAAGGCAAGCCGCATAGTTTCGAGGGCCTTGGGAGGATCAGTTTCGCTCATAGGCTTTAGCTTTCTGGCCATGTCAGTTGGGATCGAACCATCGCGGATCTACATGAAAAACTCCCAATCAGGGTAGCGATTCCCCGTGCGCATTTCTAACTATTTCTAATTCAGCAAGGATGAAATCCCCGAATAGAGAGGAGAAACACGTACTAGCCGCGGCCGTTGGCTGCCTTGATGCTCAGCCGCAATAGCGAAACGAGTTCCGAAAGCTCCACGAGGGCGGCTGCCTCACGCTGCTCCTTGGCGGCCAGTTTCCCTTGAAGATCCTGCTTGTCCAGCAGCTCATCGAGCCTTCCTTTGAGTGCTCGCGGCAGGCTCAACTCTCGCGGCAGAATTGGCGCGACGATCGTGAGCGGCTTTCGCTGGGTCATTTCCGTTTCCTCCCGGTCTTCGGTACGCAAGCAGCCGCGTAGTTTCTCCCTCAGCCCGCCGTTGTTCCTTCACCCTTTCCGGTTCACCATCGCGTTAATCCAGATCGGGGCGAAGGGGGAGGTGCAACCCTTCGACACGGGATAGTCGCGATAGATGCCGAGCTTCTCGCCGATGGCGATGGCCCGCTTGCGGAGCTTAGGGGCGTGAATGCCGATGTTCGCCAGCGTGTTGTTCATCGTCCATTGCACAACGGGGTCGGCGTCGGCCATTTCCGCTTCGAGGCGATCGAGGAGCGCGGGGAGATCGAGCCCCTCCGGCTGTTTGTTGACTCGTGAGGCAGTGAGGTGCCAGCCGGCGCGGGCCGACCAGCGGTTGTCGTCGTCCGTGTCCATCCACCTCTGGCGCAGCGTTTCCTTATCCGGATGCAGCGCGACGACATAGGAAATAAGCCAATCCGCCACGTGCGTGAAGCTGATCGACCGGACCAGCCGATCGACTTCTTTGGCGGTCAGCTCCTTGGGCTTCATCAGCAGAACCGCCAGAAGCTGGGCATCGAGATTGCCGGTCTTCCACAGGGCCAGGGCAAGCTTTTGGTCGGAACCAAGCTTCTTCGCCAGCACCCGAATGTCGCCATGCTTGACGCCGTACTGATTCTCGCCAGCGCCCCACTTGGTGTTGTGCTTCCGCGTCGCTTCGTTGCCGAGCGCCTCGAGCTGTTTGAGGATTTCTTTGGGAGTCATGGAGGGTGATTCTAATCGGGCGAATCGGCTACCGCAGCACAGTAGGGTGGTGGTCTATTGGCACGAACCGATACCAAGCTCTCGCAGCAGCTCGATGATGGGTCGATATCCTTCGCGAGTCAGGCGGCGGAGGTACCGCCGCGATTTCGGATCGTACACGTCCCCGGCCTCTTCTGGTTTCGCAAGATCGGTGGACTGATCGTCGAAGTCGCCGGCCAACCCGCG
Source organism: uncultured Pirellulaceae bacterium (assembly GCA_964384375.1). Classification (GTDB taxonomy): domain Bacteria; phylum Planctomycetota; class Planctomycetia; order Pirellulales; family Pirellulaceae; genus CAYLLN01. The sequence continues at coordinate 79,682 of CAYLLN010000025.1, read as the reverse complement.
CTGGGCGCGGTTCATGGCCTCGGTAGCATCGGCGCCGCGCTGAATTAGGATACGAATGGCCCTTTTTTGACGCCGGATGATCGCGCAAGTGAGCGCCGTCGAGCCATAGTCCTGGTTCAGACGCTCGATATCGGCCCCGTGGTCTAGCAGCCACGCCGTCCACTCCGGCTTGTCTTCGTCGCCGCAATGCTCCAGCGGCGGCGGGATCCCCTCCGGGCACTCGACCGCATCGGGATCGGCCGTGACGATCTGCAACGCCAAATCGAAATCGTTCGCCCGGATGGCGTTGTAAATCGCGTATTGCTTTGGATAGTCATCCACCGGCGGGCTGAGGACGAGCGGACCGGGTCTGGCAGCGAGCAATCGAAAGCCGATATAGCGGCAGGCTTCGCTCGGATGCCGGCCAGAGCGCGGCGACGCCCGGCAATAGCGGCTGCTACTAAAGTAGCTCCCGCCGCGAATGCATCGATACGACTTGTTGTAGCCCCAGTACCAATCCTGACACCACTCCCAGACATTGCCGAGCATGTCGTGAAAGCCCCACGCGTTGGGCGTCTTCTGGCTCGCGGCGTGCGGCTTTCCTTCTGCATTGTCGTGAAACCAGGCAACCTCCTGTGGCTCGCCATGTCGCGGCGACCTGCTTCCCGCCCGGCAGGCGTATTCCCATTCCGCCTCGGTCGGCAGCCGATATTCCCAGCCGTCCGGGAGGACTCCGGCCTGGAGGTCGAGCAGTGTGAGCTTTTGACAGTACTCCGTGGCCTGATCCCAGCTCACCGAATCAGCCGGTGCATCGTGGAGCTTCGCATGGACCGTCGGATTCGTGCCGGTGATCGCTGCATACTGCGCCTGCGTGACCGCCGTTTGCCCCAGGTAGAAGTCGCTGGCCAGCGTGACCTCGCGCTCTTGTTCCCAAGGGCGATGGCCGTCCTCGGACTCCGTGCTTCCCATGGTGAAAGAACCGGCAGGGACTCGGATCATCACGCCGCCGGTGAAAGTCTTGAATTCAGACACAGGTGAATTCGAGAAAAGAAAGGGGGGGAAAGAAAGGGGGCAGGCCTAAATAGTCCCTCGTCGTTTTCGGATCGCAGTTGAGATTGGAGAAAAAGAATGACCTTCCCCATGAAACGTACACGCCGGCTCTCCCTCGCCAACACGGCCAGAGTACTCGTCACTGCTACACAGCGAATCGAATCGACGAGGTGGAGACTCGGGGAAGTTTAGTTCAAGGCAGGAGCATGATATCAAGAGGAAGTCTCGCCGGGTCTGCGGGATCTACATGGCAGGCTGGAAGCCTGCCCCACAGGCTAGTTCTGCCCCAGCGCTCCGCCGTTTTGCCGGGGACGGAGGTGTGATTGCAGGAAGTGGGCCCGCTCGACGTTCCGCTCCGCCGTGTCCAGGTTCACGCCCCGGAGCTTTTGCAGGTGGGCCGGCTGCGTGTGGATGAAGAGCTTGTTGATCGTTGGGATTTCCAGGTCCTTGATCAGCCCCAGGTAGATCCCCATGCGGACGCTGGAGAGGAGGTGCAGCGTCTCCTCGCTGCTGATCGTCTGGGCTGTGCAGAGAATGCCGTAGGCCCGGCTGACGCGGTCCTTCAGGTCGTTGCGGCTTTCCTTGACGAGGAACGCGCGGGCCTGCTGTTCGTAGTCGATGATGACGGGGATCACTTCGGCAACCTGTTTAATCAGATCGGTTTCGCTCCGACCGAGCGTGATCTGATTGCTGATTTGATAGAAGTCCCCCATCGCCTGCGAGCCTTCGCCGTACAGGCCGCGAACGGCGAGGCCCATCTTCTGCAGGCTGCGGAAGACCTTTTCGATTTGCTGCGTTATGACCAGCGCCGGCAGGTGCAGCATGACGCTCACCCGCATCCCCGTGCCGACGTTCGTCGGGCAAGCGGTCAGGTAGCCCAGCCGCTCGTGAAAGGCGAAGTTGACCCGTTCGTCAAGCCAGTCGTCCATCGCATTGATCTGCTGCCAGGCGGCATCCAAATCGAGGCCGCTGTGCATCACCTGCATACGGAGATGATCTTCTTCGTTGATCATCAGGCTGTAGGTTTCCTGGCTGTCGATAAACACGCTGCGGGCACCGCTCGCTTCGGAAAGCTCCCGGCTGATGAGCTGCCGTTCGACCAGAAACTGCCGATCAATGGCTACTAGATCGGCGACATTGACGCGGCTCAGCTCTTTCCAGTCGGGGACGCTGGCAATTGCATCGCGAAAGGTCTTCTCCACGCCGACGCGATCACTCTCCGAGCAGCGGCGGATGAACGGAAAGCTGGCCAGATTGCGAGCCAAACGGATTCGGCTGGAAATGACGATCTCCGACTGCGGTCCCTGCCCGCGCAGCCACTCGCCGCATCGCTGCGCCATTTCGTTAAGGTTCGGGCCGGACATGGGGGCAATACCTTCCTGCTATTGTTCCATCCCGCGAATCTGATCGCGAATCATTGACGCCCGCTCGTAGTCTTCTTTTTTGATGGCGTCGTCCATCTCGCGCCGCAAGCGAATCAGCTCCGTCTTGGCGTCGGTATCGGCCGCACCGCGCGGATGCTTGCCGACATGCTTCCCCTCGCCGTGGATGTTCAGGATCAGCGGCGTCAGCTCGCGCTCAAAGAAAGTATAGTCGTGCGAGCAGCCGAGGCGGCCTTGGTTGCGGAACTCGTAAAAGGTGATGCCGCACTTAGGACAGGCCCGCTGGTCGAGCTTGGCAAGTTCTTCGGCCGCCTGACCCAGCTTGAGCTGCTTGGCCAGCATGCTGCCGATGGTGGGGGATGGAGCGGGCTGGCCGCCGTCATTCTGCAGGAGATACGTCTTGGCGCAGCTCTCGCACAGATGCACTTCCTGCGGTTCGGGACCGGTGAGCTCGGTGATATGGAAGGTCGCCGGTTTCTCGCACTGTTGGCATTTCATTTCGATTCGCCGTGTGCTCGCGCGGCGTCCTGTCTCTGTCAGGCAACTTGCTGTCCGGCGGCTGCTCCGGCGGGCGGCCGCGTGTTCTGATCCGTGTGCAAGTCGTTTGATAGCAATCACTAAACTGCTGTCCTCGAATTCTAGGAGGGGGGCTGGGGGTGTCAAGGCAGATAGGGTTCAGGGTTCAGGAGTCAGGGTTCAGTCAGGCGACACGCCTCATTCTGCAATCACCTGAACCCCGAACCCCGCACCGCCGTCCGTTCCACCTTGTTCCCTGACAGCCCCCCATGCTAACGTGCCAGCATGTCGCATTTTCCCGATTTCGATGCCTTTCGCAGCCTCGCCAGCGGGCAAAAGTTTGTGCCGGTGTATCGCCGACTTTTGTCCGATGCGCTCACACCCGTGACCGCGTTTCACTTGCTCGATACCGGCGGCCACGCGTGCTTGTTCGAGAGCGTCGTCGGTGGAGAGAAAGTGGGCCGGTACAGTTTCCTCGCGTTCGAGCCATTTCAGCAGCTCACCGCTCACGGCACGCGCGTGACGATCCGCGGCGAGGCGGGAGACGAGCAATTCGATTCGCCCGATCCGCTCGATGAGTTGCGGCGGCGACTGGCCGCTTATCAAGCGGTGCGGTTGCCTGAACTGCCGCCGTTTGAGGGCGGGGCGATCGGGTACGCCGGATACGATGTCGTTCGCTACGTCGAGAATCTGCCGAATGCCCCAACCGACGATCGCGGCTTGCCCGATTTGTCGTTCGCGTTCTACGACCGGATGGTCGTGTTCGACAACGTCAGCAAGGCGCTGTTTGTCATCGCGATGGCCCGTCTCGACAAGACGAAGGGGGACACGCGAGCCGCCTACGACGACGCCTGCCGCCGGATCGACGAACTGGTGACGCGCCTTTCGCAACCGACGAACCTGCCGCCGGCAGACATCGCGACAGCGGGCGAGCCGCGGATTGCTTGGAAGTCGAATCAAACCGAGCAGCAATACGAAGACGCGGTACGTCAGAGCGTCGAGTACATCCGCGCTGGCGACATCTTTCAGGTCGTGCTCAGCCAGCGGCTGGAACTGGAACTCGGCTGCGATCCGTTCGAGGTCTATCGGACGCTCCGGGTCGTCAATCCGAGCCCGTTCATGTTCTTCCTGCGGACGCCCGAAGTGACGCTCGTCGGCAGTTCGCCCGAAATCATGTGCCGCGTGGTCGATCGGCAAGTGACGGTGCGGCCGCTCGCGGGAACGCGCCGCCGCGGCGCGACCGATGAGGAAGACCGCCGGCTCGCTGAGGAATTGCTCGCCGATCCCAAGGAGCGGGCTGAGCACGTCATGCTCGTCGATCTGGGCCGCAACGACGTTGGCCGCGTGGCCAGGTTCGGCAGTGTCAAGCTCTCGGATGTGATGGTGATCGAGCGATACAGCCACGTGATGCACATCACGTCGAACGTCACCGGCACGCTGCGGGACGATTGCGATGCGTTCGACGCTCTGAAGGCGTGCCTCCCCGCCGGCACCGTGAGCGGTGCGCCGAAGGTGCGGGCGATGCAGATCATCGACGAGCTCGAGCCGCATCGCCGCGGGCCGTATGCTGGGGCGGTCGGCTACATTGACTATAGCGGCAACATGGATACGTGCATCGCGCTGCGTACATTGGTGGTGAAAGGGAACCGGGCCTATGTGCAGGCTGGCGCGGGACTCGTTGCCGATAGCGACCCGCACACCGAGTATCAAGAAACGCTAAGCAAGGCCCGCGGGCTCCTCAAGGCTATCGAGATCACGCAGGCACGGGTCGGCCAGTTGAGTTCAGCCAAGTCGAGTTCCTAGAAACCGCCATGAGCAATCCGTACTCGAATCCCTATCAGCCGCCCAGTCAATTCGGCTCCGGCTTTACACCGCCGCCGTCGCCGAATTACCCAGCGCCGCAGCCAGCGGTGTGGACTTGGTACTGCGTCTATTGCGGGGCGATGGCGCTCTTGTACTTGCTTGTGATGGTCCTGGGCATCGCCTTCCTCGCCATGCCGGCAGAAATGCTGGAAGGAGAGGATTCGCCAGAAGCCATCCGGTTTCAAGGGGTGCTTTTCGCCGTTATGGGGCTGCCATTCTTCCTATTCTATGCCGCCGCTCCCTTCTTGCCGCGGGCCAAGTGGTCGTGGATTTACGGAATCGTGGCTGGGATCGGCCTGACGAGTTGTTGCACGCTCCCGTTCAGCATCATGCTGCTGATCCAGTGGATCAAGCCGGACTTGAAAGCGTGGTTTAATGCGCTCTGAAGTTCGGTGCTGGATTTCCAGCCCGAACGCCATCCAGCTTCACGCGAACTACCGTTCTGCCGTGATCGTGTAGTTTAGCACGCGCGGGCCACGGATTTCTTCGGCGCGAAGCCAAAGCTTCTGGCCAATGAGTTCCTGGCCGTTGGGCAAAATGAATGTGAGCGTGTTGCGGCCGCGGCCCAGGTCGATCACTTGCCGTGTTTCGCGCCGGCGGCCGGGTGGGAAGAGGATGCACTGGAAGCTGATCGGGAAGTCGGAAAGGTTCGTGATCTGCTGCTCGACGAGCAGCGCACCGTCGTCGCGGAGGCGGGTCGTCAGGCGAAGCTGCACGTCTTCGAGGCCAAGCTGCAGTGTTCGATGCACACTGAAGCGGTAGTTCTGGTCGGCCGTGATGTCGAAGTCGAGCCGCAAGGGCTGCGGACCGCTGTTGGCGTCGGTGAGGAGCGTGATGGGGATATTCAGCTTCGCCGAGTCCCCTTCGATCAGCTTGAAGCGAAGCGGCCGCGGGTCATACGACCAGCTCTTGGGAGCGTGAACGGTCACTTCGCCGCCGATCCCTTGCGTGAACGTGTTCTTGAGCTGCAGGGCGACGATTTGCTGACGGCCGAAGATGCTGGCGAGCTGCTGGTTCTCGAAGGAGAGAGCGATCTGCCAACGGGCGACCGCCTCCGAAAGGCCGGTGATGAACGTGGGGGAGTGGCCGACTTCGATTTGGTGCTGCGATTGGCCGTCGTGCTCCTGCAGCTTTGGGCGGGCGGCCCGGCCCCACAGGTCGATCTGCTCGATCTCGTCGCCGAAGAAAATCCATTCCTTCGTCGGCTCGTCGCTCCAAACGACCATCACCGCTTTGCCGTCGCGGGCAAAGATGTGGTTCGTGCTGCCGCCGGGGAGCTGCACCTGGCCGAGGTATGTCGCTCCGGAGATGAGCCGCGAGGTCGTCCGCCACGGCAATAGCAGCTCACCCGGCGTGCCGTCAGGATTCACGAGGCCTCGGTCGCGATCGAACGGCTGCGGGACGAACGCCGCGTCTGCTCCGCTGAGCTTGGCGGCGATCATCCGCATCACGAGGTCGCGGGCCCGCGTTTCCGTCGAGTAAACGCCGCGCGGCAGCGGATTGAGGACCAGCCACTGCCGGCTGCCGGGGCGTTTGCACTCCGGCAGGTACGCCGCGAGTTCTTCGGCGGTCAGTTCGGGCTCGCTGCTGTACGAGAGATAGCTCCACGGCGGATTGGCCGAACGAGGCGGGTCGCTCGGCAGCCGCCAGCCGATGCCGAGCTGGATTTCCTGGCCGAATTGTTCAAGCGCTTTTTTGATCTCGCCAATCTTGCGATCGAGATGCGGGAAGCTGACGTAGCTCGTGTCGTCGTCGGCGCCGAGTTGCCACCAGCGGATTTTCAGCGAAAGCCGCGTCAGCACGGGGCTGAGGGCGGGCTGCCAGAGTTGCGGCTCGGTGAAGACCGACGCGACTGGCAGGCGGCCTTGTTCGCGGAAGAGCTGCCGCAACTCGGCCGGCGGCTGATCGAGAACACCGACAAGCTCGACGTGCTGCAGGCTGACCTGTTCGGCGAATGATGCGATTTGTTCGGCCCGCTGTGGCTGCGACGGATCGAACCAGACGGGGAGCTTGGCCCAGTGCACACCGACTTGCCCGAGCAAACTTGCCAGCGGCCCCGGCGGGAGCGGCTCGTGATCGGATTTGAGCGTCCAGCCGAACTCCCCTTCGTTCGGTGCAGCGATCGGCCGGAGCAGTGCGAGCGAAATCGTGCGGTCCAGAACGGTGCGATCCTTGCCGTGCATCGCCGCCCGGACATAGAAAAATCCGTAGTCGGGCAGCGGCGGCCGCCACACCGCCCCCCCGGCGAACGTATCGCCGGAGGCATCGACGCTGGCGGCATCTAGCTGCTGCTTGTGCTCGGCGAGTCGATTGCCGAGGTGGTCGTAGAGCTCGAAGCTCACTGCGGGATACAAGTCTGCGATGCCCGAAACATCGCAGCGAACCTCGGCCGAATCGGCCAGCGTGAACAGGTGCGAACGATGGTTGGCATAGACGGCAATCCGCGGCAGGCGGGCGAGCCAGACGTCGTCGAATTCGGCCCAGCCGACGAGATCGCCGTGGCGGCCGGAAGGCTTGAGGTGCAGCGTGAGGACCGCTTTCGCAATGGCGTCGCCAACGGGGGTGATCGGTCCGATCTCGACGGTCTGCCAGACGTTGTCGCTCTGCACGACGGGAGAATCGTGCGATTCAAGCAGCTTGCCCGCCGCGTCGAGCAGCGTAAGCGTGACCCACGCTGCGTTCTGCTTGAGGTTGCTCGTTTTAATCCTCGTCGTAACGACGTAACTGTACTGCGGACCGATCGTGATCGGCGGGCTGGCAATCTCGCCGCCGCTGCCGTCGAGTTCGATCCGCAGGACGCGGTTGACGCTCGTTTCAGCTACCGGGTTGCCGGCCTTCCCCTCCGGCACAATGCCGATTCGCACGAACTCGGGCAGTCCCGGCCCGCGAATCCGCCGCCAGCCGTCGGGCCAGTCGTCGAAGTCCTGGTCGGCAGCCGTCTCAAAGTCGCACCGATAGACCTCGCGGGCGGCGACCGGCTTTTCCTCGTGCTTCCCTTCGAGCGCGACGGCCTCCACCGGTCCCTGGGGGCCGGCAGCGACGAGCGATAGAATGAGGGCCAGTGCCTGCATGACCAACACCCCGCGGTGACGATTCAAACGATGCTCCAAATTCGAGTCGGCGTGCAACTCGCCAGCCTGCGGTTGCCTCTCCGGAAAGCCTTGCTTGCGGCTCGCGAAATGGGGGCCGAAGCGGTCGAAATCGACGGCCGCCACGAGCTGCGGCCGGAGGAAATGTCGCAGACCGGCGTGCGGCAAGTGCGGAAAATGCTGGATGATCTGAATTTGCGGGTCAGTTGCCTCGCTTATCGCACCCGCCGCGGATACGGCGTGGCCGACGACCTGGAGGCTCGCATCGAGGCGACAAAGCGGGCTCTGCGGCTGGCGTATGACCTGGGGACGAATGTTGTGGTTAACCACATCGGCCGCGTCGCGTCGGATCAGGACGCCGGCGTGACGAGCACAATGGTCGCCGCCCTCTCCGACATCGGCAGCTATGGGCAGAGGGTCGGTGCAACGCTCGCCGCCGAGACGGGGACCGAAAGCGGCGCGGACCTCGCGAGCTTCATCGCCCGCCTGCCGCCGGGAGCGATCGGCGTCGATCTGAACCCAGCAGAACTGGTGCTGCACGGTCATTCGCCGGCCGACGCGGCAAAGGCGCTCGGGCCGCACGTCGTGCATGTTCACGCCCGCGATGCGACGCGCGATCTGCAACTGGGCCGCGGAGTGGAAGTTCCCTTGGGCCGCGGCAGCGCGGAGCTGCCCGAACTGCTCGCGATCCTGGAAGAACATCAGTACCGCGGCTACATCACGGTCGAGCGCCGCGATGCAGCCGATCCGCTGGCGGAGGTGCGACAGGCGGTGGAGTTTTTGAGGAATCTGTAAGAACAATGAAGGAAGCGAAGAAGAGGGGACTTGTAGCCACGGATGAAACACGGATGGGCACGGATGCGGCAGATCTGATTGAGTCCCTAATCGCTGCCATGCCGCATTCGTAAGATTCGTTTGATTCGTGGTTTTCCCTACCGTTTCGACCATCCCAATACGACGATGAAACTCAAACGCCTGCCGCAAGACTTTCAGGTCGAGGAGCAGATCGACCTTGCGCCGCGCGGCGGGCCGTTTGCCCTCTATCGGTTGACGAAGGAATCGCTCGGCACGCCCGAGGCAATCGACGCGATCCTACAGCGCTGGAATCTGGCCCGCGGGCAGGTTGCGTACGCCGGCCTCAAGGATCGCCACGCTCTCACAACGCAGTTCGTCACGATCAAGGGAGGACCGCGACGCGGGATCGAACAGACCAGCCTCAAGCTGGAATACGTTGGCCAGGCGAGCCAGCCGATTCAAGCCCGCGACATCACGGCTAACCGGTTTGTGGTCATCATTCGCGACCTAACGCCGGATGAACTCGCCGCGGCCGAGCGGGCGCTGACCACGATTGCCGCGGACGGCTTGCCTAACTACTTCGACGATCAGCGGTTCGGTTCGCTCGGTGAATCGGGCGACTTTATCGCCAAGCCGTGGTGCCTGGGAGACTATGAGCGAGCACTCTGGCTCGCGCTCGCGGAGCCGAACGTGCATGACGATCCGACCGACCGCCAGCAGAAGCAGATCCTCCGCGATACTTGGAACGACTGGCTGAAGGCCAAGGCGACGCTCGACCGCTCGCATCGCCGCAGCATCGTGACGTACCTCGCCGATAAGCCGGGCGACTTCCGCCGGGCGCTCGCCCTCGTACGGCAGGACCTCCGCAGCATTTGGATGGCCGCCTTTCAGAGCCATTTGTGGAATCAGATTCTGGCAACGCTTGTGCGGCAAACGTGCCAGCCCGAGCAGCTGACATCGCTCACGATCGGCCGCCGCGACATGCCGTTCTTCACCTCACTCGACGACCCGCAGCGGCAAGAACTGACTCAGACAATTCTGCCGCTCCCATCGGCCCGGCTGCATCTGGACGACAGCCCGCTGAAATCGCTTTATGACAAAGTGCTCGCGGCCGAAGGGATGGAATTGCGGCAGGTGCGCGTGAAGTACCCGCGCGACACGTTCTTCTCGAAAGGGGAGCGCCGGGCGATCTTCCGCCCCGGCGAGCTATGGGGCTCGCCCGCGTCCGACGAGATTTACAAGCGTCGGCACAAGCTCGAACTCCGCTTCACGCTCCCGCGAGGATCGTATGCGACGATCCTCGTGAAGCGCGTCTGCGGGCTGGAACTCGTCGAATAATCGCGCGGCAGGCTGCTACGTCGTGTAGTCCGCGTTGAAACGGACGTACTCGACATTCAGGTCGCTTGTCCAAAACCGGATGCTTGCCGGCCCCTCGCGGAGCGTCAGCACAATCGAAGTTTCGCGCGTCGCTTTAATGGCGGCCGACACGGTCTTGGCGTCGAAGGGGACCGGCGCGCCGGCGGCATAAAGCTCGTGGCCATTCACGATGAGGCCGACCCCAGCCGGATCGAACGGCACACCGGCATAGCCTGCAGCGGAGACGATTCGGCCCCAATTGGGATCGCCCCCCGCAACGGCTGTCTTCACCAGCGCGCTGTTGGCGATCGTCTGTGCAATCCGGCGAGCGTCGTCGCGCGTTCGAGCCCCCTGCACGTCGATCGCGATGAGATGCGAGGCCCCTTCGCCGTCGTCGGGGATTTGGCGGGCCAGCTCGATGCACAGCTCGGTCAGTGCCGTGCGAAACTGGTCCAGATCGGAACCTTGGACCCTGGACCCTGAACCCGGCCCCGCCTTCCCGCTTGCCAGCAAAAGCACCGTGTCATTCGTGCTCATGTGTCCTTCGACACTGATGCAGTTGAAGCTCACCTCGACGGCAGCCTTGAGCACGACCTGCGCATCGGCCGGCGTCAGGGCCGCGTCGGTGGTGACGATGCCGAGCATGGTCGCCATGTTGGGGCCGATCATTCCGGCCCCTTTGCACATGCCGGCGATCCGCACCTCGCGTCCCGCGATCGTCAGCGAACGGCTGGCAACTTTCATCCCCTTGTCGGTCGTCAGAATGCCGCGTGCTGCGGCAAGAAACGCGGCTTCGTCACTGCCGAGCCTCGCTGCCGCGGCCGTCGCCCCGGCGGTGATCTTGTCCATCGGCAGGAAGACGCCGATCACGCCGGTGGACATGACGAGGGCTTGCTGCTCGCTCGCTCCCACCGCCGCGGCAGCCGCGCGGGCCATGGCATGAGCATCGGCCAGCCCCCGCTCCCCCGTGCAGGCATTCGCGTTTCCCGAATTCACCGCCACGACCCGAATATCGGCCGACGGCGTCCGGGCGCGGTCGAGCGCCACCGGAGCGGCGAAGACCAGATTCTGCGTATAAACGCCAGCCGCCACCGCGCCGTCGGGACAATGCACCAGCGTGAAGTCTTCCTTCTGGGCGTGCTTCTTGATCCCGGCATGCAGGCCGGCGAATCGAAATCCGAGGGGAACGGTGATCGTCATCGTGGGGTTGGTTCGGTGGGGAGCGAATTCAGCCATAGACTACCGCGACGAGCCAGCGGAGCAAATGCCGGGCAGTCGAGCAGCCCCCATCGGGGCACCAGCCGCGAATCGTGGTGATGTTGCTGATAAGGGACGGCAGCCACGGACGGGACACGGATTCACACGGATGTGTTCGCGCGTCCGGTGGCAAGCGGCAATGCTCACGTGCAGTGGCGAAGGGTGTAGGTAGAATCAGTAAAGTGGATAACACAGCCGCGGGCCGGTTGCGGTGGCTGGTTCGGTGCTATCTCTACATGGTCTGGTGGACCGTATCCCAGTCATGGGCCGTCGCCAACACCGGCAGCCCCTTCAGCGCGGGAGCCCGCCGCTTGGCCGCCTTGTGCGCTGCTGCGACCAATTGCATGAAGCGAGCCGTGACGAGGTGGCTCGCAATCTCCTCCGCCATCTTGACCCCGAGTGGCTGTTTGTCGTCCAGGCACAACTTGGCGTATGCCTTCTGCAACGACTCCATCCCGTGCAACTCGAAGCACTCCTCGCGCTCCGCGTCCCACTCCGACAACCAATCCAAGTCCCAAATATCACCCACCTTCTTGTACCCGAATACGTCGCAATGCCACTGCTTCGGGTTGATGTCGAACCCGTTCATCTCCAGGTAAATCGCGGCCAGCTTCAACTTGGAGGCGACGGCCTGCTGGTGAAAGTCAATGAGACACTCCGCAAGGTCGTCGGCTTGCTCCAGAAAGTCCTTCCCGAGCACTCGGTGATACGGGGTGCGTTTTAGGGATCGCAGTCCGTCCTCAAGCAAGGCGATGCATCGCTCAAGCTCTCCATGCGGTACCATCCGGCCGAACTGCCTAGAAACGACTCCGCTCATCGCGATTACTCCTTCGAACAATTGATTTTCTCTCAAACACTCGCGTTATTCTGGAAGGCCACGTGCGGCTCGTCAACGCGCAGGCGGGCATGGCGAGCGATGGTTCCAGTGCTGACGCAGCGTCAGCCATCGCCCGTTGTTTCGCCCTTTCAGGACTGGAGATCGCTTGGGGAACCCGTCACCCCGGGTGGCGCTGCGCTTGCCCTTGGCTGTGATAGCTCGGCCTTCCAGGCTTGGTGCGATTGCCGGCGTAACGCAGCGCCAGCCGCGGAGCGACGCAGCGTTTCATTCCCAGCATGAGCTGGGGGAGCCGATGGGAGCCATACCGTTCGCTATTTTATCCGCGGAGCGGCACTTCCGATGCCAGTGTCGCCACTTGTACGTTTCTCTCCGCCGAAGCTGCGCGGCTGCAACAGCTACGACACAGGCTCCCCTTCCAGCGTCGGCAGGCGCTGGGCGTTGATGAACCGGCGGACGAAGTCGTCGGCCGGCGAGCGGAGCAAGTCGTCGAGCTTCCCTTCTTGGACGATGCGGCCGCTGCCGAGCAGGATCACCCGGTCGCCAAAAAAGCCCGCCTCCCCCATGTCGTGCGTGACGAGGCAGACGGTCTTTTTCAGCGACACGAAAATCTTGCGCAGGTCTTCCTGCAGGTCGTACCGCACGAGCGGATCGAGCGCTCCCATTGGCTCATCGAGCAGGACGACGGCCGGATCGAGCATTAGGGCCCGCATGATGCCAAGCCGCTGCCGCTGGCCGCCGGAAAGCTGCGTAGGAAAGCGCGCGAGCGCCTCTCGCGGTAAGCGGGTCAGTTCGGCGAGTTCCGCCACGCGATCCTTCACGCGCGGCTTGTCCCACCCCAGATGCCTGGCGAGCAGGCCGACGTTGTCCTCGGCGGACAGATGCGGGAAGAGGCCGCCGTCTTGAATGACGTAGCCGATCTTTCGCCGCATGAGCATGACGTTGGCCGGCGTGAGCGGCGTGCCGTCAAAGAGCACCTGTCCCTGGTCCGGCTCAATCAGGCCGATCATGAGCCGCAGCACGGTCGATTTGCCGCAGCCGCTGGGGCCGATGAGCACGGTCGTTTCGCCAGGCGTGAGGCGCAGCGTCGTCGGCTGGAGCACCTGCGTGCTGCCGAAGGACTTTGCGACATCGACGAGCTCGATCATGCTTGTGGCTGGGAGGCAATGGATTCGTCGCGAATCTGGACCGGAGACGATATCGGAACCACTTCGCTTGGGGCTGGCTTGATTCCGTTGATCTCATCCAGCAGTCCCTGCACGCGGCTTTCGACGAGGTCGGTCCAGGTTTCGACCGAGTTCTTCGCTTCACGCTCCTTGGGTACAGGAATCGGCTCGCCAAAGCGGACGACCGCTCGCCGCCGGCCGCGGATGCCGGGGAAGTCGGCGCGGAGCACGTCTTCCTCGAACTTGTCGAGCGTTTCGGCGATCCGCTCGATCGTCGGCCGCTGGGCCACGTAGTCGCCTGGATAGCTGAAGAGCTGGATCACGAAGAACAGGTCATCGAGATCGCTGGCGAGCTTGTTCTTCGCTTCGGGCGTCGTCCCCTCTTGTTCGCTCGCCTTGATTACCGCTCGACGGACTTCCTTCACACGTTCGGGAATGATCCCCCCTTTGTTGGCCACGCCGTGCTGCTTCTCCAGCCTGCCGACGACCGCTTCGGCCAGGCGCACGGTGCGCTCCGGGACGGTTCCGGTCTGCGGCTGGCCGATCTGTTCGTATTCTTTTAGTGCCAAGAGCCCCTCGGCAAAGCGATAGATACGGTCGTGCAGCGGCAGCTCCGGTCGCGGCCGCCAGTGCAGGCTCTCCTCCAGGCGCGTCATCAGCCGCTTGAGTTCCTCGGTCGGATCGTCGAGATAGAAGCACTTGAGGGCGACGGGGATGCAGACGACCGGCCGGTCGGCTTTCTTCGCAGCAGCCATCGCGATGGCCGCGGCTCCGTCGCGAAACGGCGTAACGCGGTCGTTGTTGTGATAGATGTCCCCTTCGGGAAAGATCACGAGCGGATGCGGATCGGTCCGCAGAATCTCGACCGACGTTTTGAACGCCTGCAGGTCGGCCGCCTCGCGATTGATGCTGAAGCAGCCGTGCCACTGCAGCACCTGCTGCTCGTGCCACTTGCTCATCGCAAAAACCTGCCACGCGGTGAGGAAGTGGAAGGGCCGGCCGCAGCGATGGGCCGCCTCGATCATCACGTACGAGTCGTAGTGGAACGAGTGGTTGGGCGTGACGAGGATTCCCGCGCCGTCGGACAGAGCCCGCTGCACGTGCTCGATGCCGCCGATGTCGAGTTCGACGATCCGCTGGCCGCGAGAGAGCTCGCGGTTAATCATCGGCCGCCAGAGCCGCACCAGCCACGGCGTCATCTTCGGCGGCCACCAGCGAGGAGGCGTTTGAAACGGTTGGCGGTTCACAGCGGAGCGGAATGGACAGTTGCCAGAAAAGCGGAACCGTAGTGGTTATAGCCAGCCGCTCGTTAAATCACAATCTTCGCCTTATGAAATGCCCCAAGGATTGCGGATCAGAATGTCTGAAACGGAGATACCCTAAAATCAACCGAGACGAGATGTCCAATATCCAGGTTCCCGCGAGGTATTGGCGACGGCAACCACGAATGCTTCGCCCGCTCGAATCTGGTAGATGACGACGATGGGAAATCCGCGTAGTCGTACTCACCGCAGTTGCAATTCTTCCGGCGTGCCCTCCATCCGCGGAAAAGTAAGCGGCCTGCGCGAGATTTGAACGATGGCAGCGACAAACAGTTCCGCCAGTCGTTTTCCTGTTCGCACATCTCGCGTGGAATACCAGCGGACGAAACCAGCCGCTTCCTCGCTGGCCGCGTCGTGGATTTCGACTTTCATGGCTGCCGACTGACATGGGCGGCAGCACGAACTTTTGCGGCAAAGGTGGCCGGGTCAATGGTGCCAGCCTGCCCGGCGTCGCGCTGCGCGATGCGTTGCCGAATCGTCTCGACAAGCTCCGAATCGGGAACGAGGCCGTCATCGTCGTCGGCGGGAATGCTGGCAAGCAGGTCGAGCGCGAGAGACTCTCGGTCTTCCGCGGGCAAATGCAGAGCCTGCGTCAGCAGTTCACTCGCGATACCCGAGTTGCTCATCCATTGATCCCTTCAATTCGGGGTACTACACCACCCGCGTTTGCCCCGGGATCGGCAAGGCGTACCAGCCGTCGGCATCGGGCTTGGTCGGCGGGGCGTCGTCGAACGATTTGTATTGATCGACGGGGGAGATGACAACTTCCGACTTGATCGCGTCGTCCCACTTGATCATCTTGCCCGAGTACGTCGCCATGCGACCGAGGATCGCCGTCATCGTGCTCTTGGCGCCCCATTCGCCCTCGTCGGCGATCTTGCCGGCTCGCAGGTCGGCGAATAAATCGTGATGCTCTTGCTGGTGGCCGCGGCTCAGATCCTGCTCAGCCTCGGTCTTCGGGTTGAAGTCGTGAATCTTCTTGCCGTCGGCGTCGTAGATCTTCGAGCCGGAAACGTCGGCATACCCCTTCGTGCCGTGGGCGTATTCATCGACGCTGGTCCAAGTGTCGGGCTGGTGGCGGCACTGGCTGAGCATCTTCGTGCCGTCGCTATAGGTGAACTCGACGAAGTGGTGATCGTAAATCTCGCCGAATTCCTTCTGCCGCAGCGAGCAGCCACCCTGCCCCTGGGCCGAAACGGGATACGCGTTCTTGATCCAGTTGATGACGTCCAGGTTGTGAATGTGCTGCTCGACGATGTGATCGCCGCAGAGCCAGTTGAAGTTGTACCAGTTGCGCATCTGGTAATCCATTTCGGTCTGGTTGTCCTGCCGCACTTTCCACCACGGCTTGGTGCCGTTCCAGTAGGCGCGGGCGAGGACGATGTCGCCGATGTCGCCGTCCTGAATCGCCTTGACGGTCGCCATGTACTTCCGCTCGTGACGCCGCTGCAGGCCGATCGCCACGGCGAGGTTCTTCTTCTTCGCCTCTTCGTTGGCTTGCAGGAACTTCCGCACGCCGGCCGCATCGACGGCCACCGGCTTCTCCGAAAAGACGTGCTTGCCCGCCGCCACCGCCGCCGCAAAGTGCAACGGCCGGAAGCCCGGCGGCGTGGCCAGGAAGATGATGTCGCACTCGGACTGCAAGAGATCCTTGTAGCCGTCGAAGCCGACGAACTGCCGATCCTTAGGAACATCGACCTTGGTCGGATGCTGGCTGTTAATGCCGCGGAGTGAACCGGTCAGGCGATCGGCATAGGCGTCGGCCATGGCAAAGAGCTTGATCTCGCCGCCACTGGTGTTCATCGCCTGCTGCACGGCCTGCGTGCCGCGGCCACCACAGCCGATGAGGCCGACCTTGATCGTGTCGCTGCCAAACGCATTGGCCGCGCGGGCAATCTGCACCTGGCTGGCGGCAATCGCCCCGCCGGCAACGAGGAGCGAGCTATTTCGCAGGAAGATTCGCCGCGAAGTGCCGGACGATTTGCCGGCAGCGGACTTGGTGGAAGACGAATCGGCAGCCGGGGAGAGGTCGGTCGGTCGAGACATGCGAGGCAGCTCCAAAAACTGACTGGCGCGCGAACAGCTCACGCGGCCGGAGGGTGTAATAAACCAAGTGTGGCAAACAATGACAGGCTAAGCCTTTAGGGTAACGCGCCGCTCGGCGAGTTGCAATCAAGCACTTCCGTCGTGCAATCAGTGCTTGGCACTCGGTTGCATCGCAAATGCCTCACGAACGTCTTGGCGGCGAAGCAGTACGAGCGCCCAGATGCCAAATGGAATCCCCAAGAAGATCCACGGTGAAAGGAACGGCAAACAAGCGACGATGGCGGCTGCAACAGAAACGCCGTAGCGGCGCGAACTCCGCATGCACCATGCTCCGTACGCGATGAAAAGGCTCGGTAGCATCGTGAGCAGCTGCGGGAGTTCATCGAGGCTGAGGAACAATTGGAACTCACCTTTTCGGACAAACCAAAGGATAGTCAGCGCGGTCAACACCACAATCCCAAATAAAGCAAAGCCGCCCCAGGTGACCGACAATACGAGCAGTCCCATGGAGGGACCACGTAAAGCGCGGATGACCTCTCTCCGTTCAATATCCAAGATGGAGGCCGGCGTAGCGTAGGGATTAGCGTCGTTATCAGCCATGTACATCGCTAGTTGCGTATCGATTTCTACCCCTGCATCCCCTTCCACACCTTCGGCGGCGACATGGGGAGCTCGGTGAAGCGCTTGCCGGTAGCGGCACAGATCGCGTTAGCGACGGTGGCTGGCGGCGGGACGATCGGCGTCTCCCCCACGCCGCGGACGCCGAAGGGGTGAGCCGGGTTGGGAACTTCGACGATGATTGTCTCAATGAGCGGCACATCGAGGCTCGTCGGTATCCGGTAGTCGAGGAAGCTGGCGTTTCGCATCCGGTCTTTATCGTCGAACCAATATTCCTCGTTGAGGGCCCAGCCGATCCCCTGCACAGCCCCACCCTGCATCTGCCCTTCGACGTAGCTGGGGTGGATCGCCTTGCCGGCATCTTGAATGGCCGTGTACCGCAGGATTGTCACTTTCCCCGTTTCGGGATCGACCTCCACATCGGCGATATGCACGCCAAAGCCATTGGTCGAGCCTTCCGGGGCGGCACTCGCCTGGGCGACAACCGGCTCCAGGCTCTTGGCAGCGACCTTGCCCGCGAGTTCCTTGAACGTGAGCCGATCGCCGTTGCGGCTATAGACGCCGTTCTCGACATTCACGTCCTCCGGCTTGCAATCCCAAATGCGGGCGGCCCGATCTTGCATCTGTTCCTGCAGCTTGAGGCCGAGCTTGTATGCCGCCAGACCCGTAGCGAACGTCACGCGACTGCCGCCCGTGAGGAACGTATAGCCGACGGAATCGGTATCGCCGACTTGCGGGCGAACATCCTCGGCAGTGATTCCCAGCGTTTCGGCCAGTTGCATGGCGATGCTGGTGCGCGTGCCGCCGATGTCGGTCGAACCCTCGACGAGCGTCACGCTGCCGTCGTCGCTGACGCTGGCCGAGCAACTCGACGCCCCGCCGATGTTGAACCAGAAACCGGCAGCGATCCCGCGCCCGCGGTTCTTACCTTCGAGCTTCGACTTCCAATGCTCGCTCTTCTTCGCTGCCTCCAGCACCTCGACAAACCCGATTTGCGGATAGACCGGGCCATCGACCCGCCGCGTCCCTTCCTTGGCTGCGTTTTTCAGGCGGAACTCGATCGGGTCGAGCTTCAGCTTCTGACACAGTTCATCGACGACCTGCTCGCAAGCGAATGCCGCTTGTGTGCTGCCCGGAGCCCGATACGCCTGCGTGTGCGGCTTGTTGTTGACCACGTCGTAGGCTTCGACCCGTGCGTGCGGCAGGTCGTAGCACGAGAAGACGCACATCGCCCCCGGCCCGACGACGCCGCCGGGAAAGCCGCCGCAGTCGTAAGCCAGCCACGCCTCGCCGGCGACGAGCGTGCCATCCTTCTTGGCACCGAGCTTCACTCGGATGAACGAGCCGGGCGTGGGGCCGGTCCCCTCGAAGACCTCGTTTCGCTGCATCGTCATCTTCACCGGCCGGCCACACTTGCGGCTGAGCAGAGCCGCCACCGGCTCCAGATAGACGGCGATTTTGCCCCCAAAGCCGCCGCCGATCTCGCACGGCACGACGAGCACGCGCGAAATGGGAATCTGCAAAAGCTCGGCCACCTGCTGGCGGGCGTTGAATGCCCCCTGCGTGGCGCACCACACCTTCAGCCGGCCGTCTTCGTTCCACATCGCCGTCGCCGCATGCGGCTCGATGTATCCCTGATGCACGCTCGCCGTGCGGAACTCTCGCTCGACGATGATATCGGCCTCTTTGAAGCCGTCGGCGAGGTTCCCCTTCTCGAAGACCATCTTCACGGTGACGTTGGTGGGCTGGTCCCCCTTCTTACCCATCTCGTCGGTCCGCAGATCGTCGTGCAGGATCGGCGCGTCCGGTTTCATCGCGTCGAGCACCCAAGTGACACTCGGCAGCACTTCATACTCGACCTTGATCTTGGCAGCCGCTTCTTCGGCAATATGCGGACTGGTCGCGGCAACGGCGGCGACCGAATGCCCGCGGTAGAGCACCTTCTTGTTCGCCAGGCAATTCGCGGCCAGATGCGCGAGGTTCACGGCCCCCGCTTCGCCCATGATGGCAAACTTGGCCTGCAAGTCCGGGAAATCGTCGTGCGTGACGACGGCCAGCACACCCGGCAGCTTGAGTGCCTCGCTGGCGTCGATTTTCACGATCCGTGCGTGGGCGTGTGGGCTGCGGACGATCCGCCCGTGGGCCATCGCCACGCCGGGTAATTGCAGGTCGGACGTATAGACCGCCTTGCCGGTGACCTTGTCGGCCCCATCGTGCCGCACGGGCCGCTGGCCAATGACCGAGTATTTTTGCTTGCCGAGATAGAGGTCTTTGGTTTCGGACATGGATTGCTTCTCGTGAGTTACTTCGCTGCGAGTTCTTTTGCCGCCGCCTGCACCGCACGGACGATCTTGTCGTAGCCCGTGCAGCGGCAGAGGTTGTTGGCCAGGTTGAAGCGGATGTCGTGTTCGCTGGGATTGGGGTTCTTGTCGAGCAGGGCCTTCGCGGCGACGAGGAAGCCGGGGGTGCAGACACCGCATTGCAGGGCCGCCCCTTCGAGGAAGCACTGCTGCAGCGGATGCAGGTGCCCCAGGGTTGCCATCCCTTCGACCGTTTCGATCTTTGCCCCGTCGGCCTCGACGCCGAGCACTACGCAACTATTCACCGGCACGCCGTCGAGGAGCACGGTGCATGCGCCGCAGTTGCCGTTGTTGCAACCCTCTTTCGCGCCGGTCAGCTTGAGCACGTCGCGCAGCACCTCCAGCAGGCTCTGCCGCGGCTCGCACAGGAATTCAGCCGATTCGTCGTTGATCGTCGTAGTGACGTGGGTCTGTTTGGACACGGGAGAGTCAGTGGTATGTGGTGAGTGATGAACTAGGGCCGGCGCTCGGCCGAGCGGACAAACTCGGTCCAGAGTTGATCGATCGTTCGGCCGGTCGCTTCTTCAAAAATCTGTTCGCGGTACTCGCCGCGCCGCAGGGCTGCGTCGAGCTTGTGGATGATCTGCTGGTCCTTCGCCACCTGCACCCAGGCCAGGAAGCGGGCGGTCGTGCCATAGCTGTCGCTGACCTTGGCTCGCTCGGGGTCGATGTCAAACGTCTTGCAGCCCGGCTCGTAGTGCCAGTAGCGGACATAGTCGGCCAGCCCCTCGACGAGCCACGGCGGATCGTATTTCGGATACGCCTGCACGACGTGCACCAGCTCATGCACGATCATGCCGTCGTCGTCTGGATGTCGCTTCACGTAGTCCGCGGCAACGTAGATCGTTCCGCCGCCGGTCGCCGCAATCCCCTGCATCTCTTTCTTCAGGACGATCTTCACGTCCTTGTGGGTGTGCTCGCCGTCGTAGCCTAAGGCCCGGGCGATGAGCGGATGCCACAACTCGCAGCGGCGTTTGGCCGCTTCAGCCCACTCGGCCAGTTCGGGAACCTCCGACGTATCAACCGTGATGGTGACACCAGCCGGTTTGGCCGGCTCGTTCTTGGACGCGACTTCCTTAGGCTCTACAACGACATCCGGCGGTTTCTCAGGCGCTGGCGTTTCCTGGGCGCGAACGCCGACGACCGAGAGGAACAGAAAGAACATCGCCGCAATTTGCCGCATAACTTGCTCCGCCTGTTAGCTTTGACGCGCCCGCTCAGCTGCCGTCGCCAGCGTCCGCTTCACGAGGACGCCGACGAGGTGCGTACGGTATTCGGCCGGGCCACGCATGTCGGTGATTGGCGTGGCAATCTTTTTGGCCAGTTCACCGGTCTGAGCAAATGACTCTTCCGTGGCAGGTTTGCCCGCGAGCCAGGCGCTCGCTTCGGCGGCGAATTTCGGAGTCGGGGCGACGGCGCCAACACTGATGCGGGCCTGCTCGACAGTTTTGCCATCTGCCGAGAGCTTCACCCATGAACCCGCGCCGACGACGGCGATGTCCATTTCGTTCCGCGGAATGAACCGTTCATAGGCGGAACTCGACTTGGCAACCGGGGCTGGAAAGACGAGCGACACAAGCAGTTCGCCCGGCTGCAGCACGTTCTTGCCCGGGGCGGTGCAAAACTCCTCGGCTTTGACCTCGCGCGTGCCACTGGGGCCGGCGATGACGCAGGTGACTCCGTGGGCGATCAGCGCGGGGATGGTATCGCCGGCCGGCGACGAGTTGCACAGGTTGCCGCCAACGCTCGCCCGGCTTTGAATCTGCCAGCCGCCGACGATGCGAGCCGAATCCGCCAGGGCGGGATACGCCTTGGCAATTGCCGCGTCCTCGTAAATCCGATAGCAGGGGACACTTGCGCCGAGGCGCAGCCCCTTGGCCGGCGAGAAGCTCAGCTCGGTCAGCTCGGGAATCTTTTTGACATCGACGACCAGGTCGGCATCGCGCAGTCCTTCACGCAGCTGCACAATGATGTCGGTGCCACCGGCCAGGATGCGGGCTTTGCCGCTAGAACTTGCGAGCAGTGCGGACGCTTCCTTGAGTGTAGTGGGCGCCGCGTAGGAAAAGTCTTTCAAGAGATCGCTCCGCCGTTACTGCGAAAGAGTAGAGGAACTGCGATTATAGCGGCGATCCAAAAGGATGGTGAGTCCACCACCACGAACGCAGCTCTCTCAAGGCTCGGAAAGCGGTCGCTAGAAGACTGGCTGAAAGTGGACGATTTCTGCGTTCTTCAGAAAAAAGTCCCAGTCTGGAGATTCACTCGTGGGTTTGAACGACAGATAAACGTCGCACTTGTTGGCCATGAAAAAACCTTGGCGCAGAGTCGACACGTATGCCGTGCAATCGACGATGACAGTTTCGATCTCTAGATCCAGGTTGGCCATACCTTCGCGGAGTTGTTCAAGCATCGCAGGCCACAAGATGGACCACGAATTCGAAAGCATCTCGAGCAAGGCCTGCGATTCACCTGTGTCGTCATCAGCGACAACCGTCATATTTCCAAAAGGCGGAATTGGCAGCTCCAAGCCAAACCGAATCTCACCGCCCTCTTCTTCGAATTCAAGCAGTTCCAAGCGTTCTACCGACTCGTCCATTTTCGCGCTCCCTCGCACTACCTATCCGCCAAACGCAAAGCTCTTCTGTGGATCGGGCCGCTCGCTGCCCGGGTTCAGCTCGCGGTGCAAGAGGCTCGGCTGAATGTCGCGGTTGTGCTGGTACTTGTCGCTGTGGTACTCGGTGATCGCCCCGGTGATCTGGTGATAGAAAATCTGGCAGATTGGCACGCCGGGATAGATGCGAATCGGCTGCACGGCGAACATCTCGAGCGTCCAGTAGCCACAAAAACCGACGTCGCCAAAACCGGCGGTCACATGGACGAAGAGCCCGAGCCGGCCGATCGACGAGCGTCCCTCGATCATCGGCACGAAGTTGTGTGTTTCGGTCCGCTCTGCCGTGCGACCCAGATAAAGCTGATTCGGCGTGAGCACCAGCCCCTGCGGCGGAATTTTGAGACGCCGCGTCCGGTTCGGCTCCGCCATGTCGAGCACGACCTCTTCATAGATCATCACCTCGTCGTGCAGCGTGAGGTTATAGCTGTTCGGATTCAGCCGCGTCTCGTCAAACGGGTCGATGACGATGTCCGAACCGAGGTTTTTCAGGATTTCGTCGCCAGAGAGGATCATTGCGTTACTCCACGCCCACTTTGGGACAAATCTTCTCGAGCACACACGACTCGCACAACGGCTTGCGGGCCTTGCAAACGCGCCGGCCGTGCCAAATCAGGCGGTGCGAAAATTCGATCCATTCGTCCTTAGGCAGAATCTCAATCAGGTCGCGCTCGATCTTCACCGCGTCCTGGTGCTTCGTCAATCCAAGGCGATTGCTGAGCCGCGTAACGTGCGTATCGACGACGACACCGCTGGCGATGCGAAAAGCCGTCCCCAGCACCACGTTGGCCGTTTTGCGACCGACGCCGGACAGATTCACGAGCTTTTCCAGGTCCACCGGCACCTGGCCACCGTGCTCCTTGACCAGTTTGACGCAGCAGTCGTGGATGTTCTTCGCCTTGTTGCGAAAGAAGCCCGTGCTTTGAATCAACTTTTCGAGCCGCGGAATCGGCACAGCGGCCAGAGTGGCCGGCGTGCTGTACTTGGCGAACAGCTCTTTCGTAACGATGTTCACCCGCTCGTCTGTGCACTGGGCCGAGAGGATCGTCGCAATCAGCAGTTCAAACGGCGAATCGTGGACCAGGGCGCACTCCACATCCGGGTACTCCCGCTTGAGCAGAACGACAATCTGCTCGGCATACGCGGGAAGGTCGGCCTTGCGCGGCGGGCGTGGCTTGACGGCTGGCGCGCTGGGCATCGAGCGGCGTCCTTGGCTCGGTGGAAGAGGAGTAATGAGGGGTGGTCGAATTGTGGCGAGGACGGGGAACGATTGCAAGATAGCCGCCGACAGCGCGACCACTGGTCGCGGCTATGTGTGGGCGTTCCGCGGTGGTTAGACTGACGATAATGTCCCGCCGCACCCCCGAGTCGCTGGCCGATTATCTCGTGGTGGCAATCTGCCCCGCGCTGATCATGCTGCTCGTCGGGAGCTTTCTGTTCTTTCTGGTTCACGTTTTCTATCAGGGGCAATTCGAGACGCGGCTCCTCTTCGTACTGTCGATGTTCGTGATGGCGATCGTCTGCATCACGCGGATCGCCATGGAGGAGGGGAAGGCTTACGCCACGCTGTTCGCATTCCCTATCGGCTTGCTCGTGGGAATTGCCCTGGCAAAGTTCGTCCAAATCCGCGGACCGCTGGAAATCTACAGCGGGCCGATCAATTGGACGCTGATGGCGATTGTCTGGGCAGCGGCTCATCGGCTTACGTGGGACTGCACGCTGATCGACGATACCCAGGATGCTTCCGGCGCGGGCTTGCTTGCGCAGATGGGCCTCGATGCCGAGGGGACAGCCAGCGGCGTTGCCCCAGCCACACCGGAGGCGACGACAGGTACGCCTGCCGCGCGTCGCGAGAGCCTTCCCTGGTGGCAGACATTTCTGGAAAACGATCGCTCGCCGCATCCGCCGGGCGTCTGGGTGGTGATCTTCAGCTTGGTGGCACTGCCGATCTTTGGCATTGGCGGGCGTTTCATTCCCGAAGGGGATTTGGAGACTCGCCGCCGCTGCTTCCTGCTGCTCGTGGTGTACTGCGCGAGCGGGCTCGCGCTGCTCTTGGCGACGAGCTTTCTTGGCTTGCGCCGCTATCTCCGGCAGCGGCGGCTGGAGATGCCGCTGGAAATGGCGGGAGCGTGGGTCGGTGCGGGGATCATGCTCATCCTGGCGACGCTGCTGGTCGCGTCGCTCTTGCCACGGCCAAGTCCCGAGTATTCGCTCGCGCATCTCGTGAAGATCGACTCGCTGGAGCGGAAGGCGTCGCAATACGCTTTCGGTCCCGAAGGGGGGAAGAGCGATCCGAACCAGCCCTCCCAAAGCGGTTCCGAGCAGCAAGAAGGTCAGATGGCGGATCAGTCGGGTGGCGGCAAGGCAGATCCGAATAATAAGAGCGGCGAGGCAACGAAGTCAGGCAAGGGGCCGGGAGGTAGCGAGAAGGGAAAGTCTTCGGGAGGTGCGCAAAAGGGTGGAGAGAAAGGTTCGTCCAAAGGGAGCGAAAGCGGCAAGAGCGGAGCGAAGTCCGATTCCTCGCAAAACACCGATTCCTCCCAAAACTCCGACGACCAAAACAGCGAGAAGAGCAACAGCCAATCGAACAAACAAGGAAAGCAAGAAACGGGGGACAAGAGTCAATCCTCTGGCGACAACTCGCAAAGCAAGAGCGAGGGAAGTCAGTCCCCAGATTCCAAGCAGCAAGACGAGAATGCTTCGCAAAGCACCTCCGAGAAGGAGCAATCCAGAGACGGCGAATCGGAGCAAGGAGGTTCCTCTACTTCCTCTAACAGCTCGTCCGGTCCCAACCCCTTGCAACGAGCCCTGCAGCAGGGGCTTTCTTGGTTCGGCTCGCTCGGAGGAATTCTTAAGTCGATCTTTTACCTGGCACTGGCGATCGTGGCCGCCGTGCTGGCGTGGCGATACCGGGCCGAAATCTTCGCGGCATGGCGGAAACTGCTGGTGGAGCTGCGCGACCTATGGGCTAAGTGGTTTGGCAAGCCAGAAGCGCAGCGCGACGAGCAGCCAGCCGCTCCGGTGCAGCGCCCGCGCCGCTTTGCCGACTTCGCCGATCCGTTTGCCGGTGGACAAGCAAGCCGCATGTCGCCAGCGGAACTGGTGCGATACACGTTTCAGGCACTGGAAGCATGGGGACGCGACAATGGTTGCACGCGCTCCGAGGGGCAAACGGCACTGGAGTATGCCGCCGCCATCGGGCAGCTCGATCAAGACGTAGCTCGCGAAGCTCAACATCTGGCCGAGCTTTACTCGCGCCTGGCCTACGCGCCACCCGCCGCGATTCGGACGACCTTCGAGCCGCTCCGCTCGCTGTGGCGCAAGCTCACGTCGCCCGCGGCGGTGGGAGTGTGAGCCATTAGATCGTGAATCAAGTAATAATTCCCCACTCACCCAAGTCGAAGTGATTGACGATATTCCCATCGCCATCGCCGTTACCACTCCATCGGAGATCGACTGCCATGACCACCACGACTCGCGATGAATTACACCATTCCGACTCACCGAATCGCCCGCCAGCCAATTCGCGACGCGCTCTTCGCACTTGTGGCGACAGCTCAGAGTCAGCCGCCGGCTGAGCCAAAGCGAAAGGGCCGAAGCAGGGTGGGAAGCGAGACTAGGGGAGATGGAGGGGTGAGGACGTATCAGTTATGTCTTCTGCTTCCGCTCCAATTCCAGATACCGCCAGCAGTACCACGAACCAACCGTCGCATGCGGGCTCCAGCGGCGGCCGATTTCCAGATATTCGTCCTTACTTTGCTTGCCCTTGAATCCGTAAAGCTTGTCGATCGCCGTCCGCACACCCAGATCGTCGATCGGAAACACGTCCTGCCGGCCGAGTGCGAAGATCAGAAACATCTGCGCCGTCCAGCGACCGATCCCTTTGACCTGTACGAGTTCCGCGATCACTTCCTCGTCGTCCATTCGGCCGAACCGACTGAGACGCACTTCATTGGAAGAGACCTTCCGAGCCAGGTCGGAAATGTACGACGCCTTTTGTCTCGACAGGCCAACCGCGCGAAGCTGCTCTGCGTCCAGTGACGCCAGCGAATCCGGATTGATTCCGCGCGGTCCCGCGGCTGTTTCCAGGCGACCATGGATCGTGCGAGCCGCGCTCGTCGAAATTTGCTGGGACACGATCGAGCGAACGAGCATCTGAAACCGATCGCGCTGCGGCCTCAGCGTGAACGGTCCAACGCGGCGAATGACGTCATGTAGCGTCGGATCGTGCCGGCGAAAGTGATGGTGAAAGGCGTGCGGCATGGAATGTTACGTTTCGTCGCGGTCGATCCATTTCGGCAAGTTCGGCGGCGTGTACCTGATCATCAGGTCGAGCAGTTCGGCTGGATCGGACGAGCATACCAGGAGCCGCTCGTGCTCGGGGCGCAGGAACCCTTCGTCCGCGGCGGTCGCCAGCATTTCCCTCAGGGGAGCGTAGTAGCCGCACACGTCGAGCAGCCCGCACGGCTTGGCATGCAAACCCAGTTGTCCCCAGGTCAGGATTTCCAGCAGTTCCTCAAACGTACCGATGCCGCCGGGCAGTGCAATGAATGCATCGGAAAAGTCCGCCATCAGAGCCTTGCGCTCGTGCATCGAACCGACAATCTTCAATTTCGTGAGTCCGAGATGCCCCAGTTCCTTCGCCATCAGATGTTCGGGGATCACCCCGATGACCTGCCCGCCGGCAGCAAGCGCCGCGTCGGCGATCACGCCCATGAGGCCCACGTTGCCGCCGCCATACACCAGCCGAATTCCCCGCTGGGCCAGCAGTGCGCCAAGCTGCCCAGCCGCCGCGGCATACTCAGGCTTCCGGCCGGACGACGAGCCGCAGAAGACGCAGATGGATGCGAGCCTAGCAATCACGGCAGAAGGTCGCTGACGGCGATGGGCGACTGCGGCGCGGCGAGCGGTGCAACCGACTTGGCGGCATCATACTCGATCCGTGAGCGAAACGCCGCGCCGAAGAGCTGAATAGAATCCCGCGCTGGGTCGCGAAAGACGATCAACTGACGCTGAACAAGATCGATGACCCAATAGTCGAGGATGCCGCCAGCCGCGTACAGGTTGGCCTTTTCGCGAGTGTCGTAGGCCAGCGACGATTCTGCAATTTCCACCACCAGTTTCGCGCTGCGAGGATGATCGGTGAAGTCACGCGGCAAACCGGCGACGACGGCAACGTCTGGCACTGGGTCGGTTGACAGCCCAAGCACCAAGGCCATCTGGCCGCGCACCCAATGACCGCCTCCAAAAACCCGCCTCAGTACGTCCTCGGTCAGGCCAATGCTGACATCGTGGGGCGGATTCGGTTTGGGCATTTCGATCACCTCGCCTTCCACCAGAATCAATCGTCGATCTTCGTTCTTGGGATCCCCACGTAGGTCGTGGAACTCCGTCACCGACCAGCGTTTTGGCGTTGGTACGACGGGACCTTGGGGAACGATGGTCGGAAAAGTGGCGAGCGACATATTGGCAGTTTACTTCACACCCTTGCCGACGGGCAAATCCAGTCGCTTACACCTCAATCGCCCGCAGCTCGCGTGGGAGCGGGAAATGCACGTCCTCGCCGCGGATCGTGCGGGGCTCGACGGTGGCGCTGTACTTGCCACGGAGGTATTCAACGCACTCATGCACGACGGACTCAGGAGCGCTCGCACCTGCCGTGATGACGACCGTGCCGACGCCGACAAACCAGGCATCGTCGATGTCCCGGGCACCGTCGATCAGATAGGCATGAATCCCATGTTCGCGCGCCAGTTCCTTCAGCCGTTGGCTGTTCGAGCTGTTCTGACTGCCAAGGACGAGGACCAGATCAGCCTCGGCGGCAAGCGTATGAACCGCTTCCTGGCGGTTTTGGGTCGCGTAACAGATGTCGTCCTTCGGAGGATTAGCAATCTGCGGGAAGCGAGCCCGGAGCCGCGAAATGATCCGGTTCGCGTCATCGACCGAAAGGGTCGTCTGCGTCAGATAGGCGAGCTTCATCCCGGCCGGAAACTCCAGCCGGTCGGCATCGGCGACGGATTCGACGAGAACCATGTTCTCCGGCGCTTCCCCCATGGTGCCGACAACTTCGTCGTGCCCCTCATGGCCAATGAGGAGAATCGTGTAACCCTCTTTCGCGTAACGGACCGCTTCGAGGTGGACCTTCGTTACGAGTGGGCAAGTGGCGTCGATCGCGTAGAGCTTCCGTTCGCGGGCAATGCGGCGAATCTCAGGCGAGACGCCGTGTGCCGAGAAGAGGAGTGTCGATCCGGGCGGGACTTCTTCGAGCGAATCGACGAAGACGGCGCCTTTGTCCTTGAACGTATCGACGACGTACTTGTTGTGGACGATTTCGTGATAGACGTAGATCGGCGTCCCGAAGGCGCAAATCGCCAGCTCCAGGCTGTCGATCGCCATGTTCACGCCGGCACAAAAGCCGCGAGGAGCGGCGAGCAGGATTTTCACAGGTGGACTCCTTCCGCCATCGTAGTTGCCGAGGGGGCGAGAGGGGGAGGGGGAGAGCGGGAGAGGTCGCAGGTCTCCCACTAACTCCCTCTGACCGCAGGGACACGTGGCCATGCAACCGGTTCTAGTCCCACGGGCTCTTTTTCACGACCTTCACGACTTGCGGATGCAATTGTGCCTCGTCCTCCTGCACGCGGCGTGGGGCGAGCAGCCGAACATGTTCGACCTCGCGGGCGGTCAGCACCAGATTGATGAGCAGCATGACCAAACCGAACGACCCGATCACGATAAATGCCGATTGCGGCAGGCCGGCGCCGGGGGCGTCAATCGTCTCGTAGATCGTCCAGATCCAGTTGGGGTACTGGAGCATCGTGTACTCAAAGCTCGTGAAGTTTCCCCAGCTCACTAGCGCCTGCAGAAGCAGCGGGAACAGGACGCCGCCGGTGGCCACGATAACGTGGCACAGGAACGTCGTCAGCATGCTGATGGGCGTGATGCGGCGGGCGGCCAGAATCAATAATCGCGTCAGTCCGAGGTACCCCGCGACGTAGCCGAATACGCACACAGCGAGCGGAATCCATTCGTCGAGTTGTGGCGTGTCCTCGACATTGTTGATGTGCCCCAGCATGATCGCGACCAGCGCGACGAGCAGAATCGCCAGCAGGTTGAGCACCGTAAACATATAGCCGGTGCCGGACCCCGGATTGAACCAGGTGAACGCCATCCGGCCGACGAGGCTTTGCGGCAGCTGGCGCATCGCCCGCGGCGATAGCTGGGCCATTTCGCCGGTCAGAAAGACACCGCACAACGCCGCATAAATTCCGGCGAGGCAGACAAACATGAAGAGCACTTCTTGTTCGTTAAACTGCAGCCAAAAGAAGATGAACCAGCCGACGAGCAGGAGACTGGGAACGACCAGAACGCCGCGAATTGGCGTGGAGCGGTTCTCGCTGGCAAAGGTCACCTGCCCCGCGGCAATCAGCAGAAACAGCACGGCCACTGGGACGTAGAAGCTGAGCACGCACACATTGACGATCCAAAACTCGAACTGGTCGTAAGGGAGCGAGTTGGCGTTGACGATGATCCCCAGCACGCTGATGTCCCAAACGAATCCGAACACGAGCAGGGCCATGACGAATACGACGGACAAGAGCACCTGCCAGTGCCGCGAGCGCGTGACCGTGGCCATCATCAGGCCGAAGATCGACAAAAGGAGAGACGCCAGGAACGTGTATGCCAGAAACAGAGCGATGGTGATGACGTCGATGCCGCGCATCAGGTAGGTGAAGGCAATGCACGGCGCGAGTGCCGAGTAATAGACCATCATCTGCAAGAGCGCGCTGCCGAGCTTGCCCAGGACAATCTGCCTTGCCGAAAGTGAGGTAATTGACAGCAACTCGAACGTGCCGTCCTCGCGCTCCGCGGCGAGCGAGCGGAAGGCAGCGTAGGGGACGACGATGAGCAGCGGAATCGAGAGGACGACGTAGTAACCCGTAAGAACCCCGGGTCCGACGGGAGCATAGAAGATTGCCGGCAAACCGAACGCGATGAACAGCACCGTCCAGAGCCAGCCGAAAATGAGGAGCAGCGAGAACGTGATCACGAACTGCCGGCTCTTCATCGCCTGCCGGGCTTCCTTGACTAGAATCGGATTGAGGCGGTCTCCGATCTGATCGAGAATCCCCTCGATCCTGGTCCAGGCGGAGGCGAGCGAATCCTTGGCGGGGTCCACAGCCTGGCCGTTGATCGACCCGGTTGGCTGCGGCTGAATGAGCGTCTCGCGCGCAAGCGATCCAGCCGCGTCGAGAGCCGGGCTGCTTGGTTCGGCACTCATTGCACGACTCCGCGGGTGACCGCCATAAACACATCTTCGAGTGACTGGCTGTGGCTGCCGAACTCGGCGACAGCGAAGCCGGCCAGCACGATCTCACGCAAAAGCACGACTTCGCTATCTTGCTGCCCTTCGTGGGTAAACCGGCACATCTCGCCGTCGGTCTTAACGTTCGTCACGTCGATCCGCCGCCCGAGCCATTGACCGAGCGACTCCGCTCCCCCGGGCACCTTCACCTTGACCTCGCGATGCGGCGTCTGCTGCTTCTGAATGTCCGCGACGCTGCCTACCGCCAGCAGTTGCCCGCGCTCGATGATGCCGACGACGTCGCACATCTCGGCCAGTTCCGTGAGGATGTGCGAGCTGACGAGGACCGTCTTGCCGTCGGCCGCCAACTGGCGGATCATCTCGCGCAATTCGATCCGAGCCCGTGGATCGAGGCCGTTGGCCGGCTCATCGAGGATGAGGACGCTCGGATTGTGGATCATCGCCCGGCCCAGGCAGAGCCGCTGCTTCATCCCTTTCGACAAGCCGCGGATCGGCTTCTCGGCCAGTTCATCGAGCCGCGTGAAGCTCATCGTGTGCTTCAGGGCCTGATGCCGCTCGCGGCCCATCAGGCCATAACTGCGAGCAAAGAAATCGAGGTATTCGTAGCAATTCACGTCGGCATACGTGCCGAAATAATCGGGCATAAAGCCGAGTCGCCGGCGTACGCGATCGGGATCGTTAATGCACGAGAAACCATCGACGAACGCATCCCCCCACGTCGGCAGGTCGAGCGTCGCCAGAATCCTCATGCTCGTCGTCTTTCCCGCACCATTGGGACCGATGTAGCCGAAGACCTGCCCACGCTCGACTTCAAACGTAATGTCATGCACCGCCCGCGTCCCGCCAAAGTGGCGATAGAGGCGGCGGAACTCGATCATGGGGTGGGTGGATGGAGCAACCATTCGTTTGGACAACAGCGATGCGGCTTAGTACTTCCCTCGGATCATGTGCAAACTCGCCTCTTCCCGCACTCGTGAGACACCGTAGGGAACCACGGGCGAGGACTTGGTCACGGCGATGTACGATTTCGTCGCCAACGTGCTCGCGGGATCGATAGCGCCGGCCAGGTTGTGCTCCAGCAGGCTTGTCGCCATCACAGGGAGCGAGGAACTCGTATCGACGCTGTACCACGCATAGTTATTCGTGAACAGGCTCAGGGCGTTGTTGTGCAAATTCGGGTCGTAACCGCGCGGCACGGCCGGAGGATCGGCCCCATAGAGCTTCTTTAGCTTGTCGGCGGCTACGGTTGCCGTTGTTGGGGAGAGATTGACCGACGCTTCGTCGGCGAGGTCTTCCGCCAGCCACCACTGGTCGCGCGAATCGTGCAGAACAAGCAGCGGAATGCGAGTATGCAAGCCGTTGGCCACTTCGGGAGGGGCATCGACAGCAGAACCTTCGCGAACCGTCAGCTTGTCCGACGACTGGGTCGCACGGAGCACCATGAACTGCGTGGCCGTGCGCGAGGCGATGTAGCCGTCGGTCAATCGCTGCTCGTCTTCCCAGCGAATGAACTGTTCGGCCTGCCCCGAACGCGGCCGCGTGTTGGGCTGATGCAGGATCCGAAAGACGGTAGTATCGGTCGGGAAGTTGAGGCCGCGGGATGGAGCGATCGAAGCGTAGTACGACTGCCGCGACCACGAAACGGCGCGGCCATTCGTTTGATCGAGGTCGGTGAAGCTCCGTGCCCGCAGTCGCACTCCGAGGCCGTCGGTCAGCAGGGCATAGGTAAAGAGACTGCCCGTGACCAGCACCGCGCCGGCGGGGACCGTGATGAGCAGCAAATACAGTCGCTGAGCCCGGCTGAGCAGCATGTAGTTCACCGGGCCGATGAGGACTGCGAACAGCGAAACGAGCAGCAGGAATGAAACCACCGGGGCTTCGCCGACGCCGGGAATGAGGAACGTCCAATAGTCGTCGTTCGTCCGGTGGAGCGAGAAGCCGTTCCGCTGATACCACATCCAGTGGTTGCGGGGAACCGAATTGAAGATCCAGATCCAGTCGGTTTCGGTGCCGGGAAACGGCTTGTCGCTGGCCGTGGCCACGATCATCCCCAGGCCGATCTCGCGCATCGCAAATGGCGTCTGCGCCGGGGCGGGGAGTTCGTCGTTTGCTTGCGTGAATGGCGTACGACGCGCCCGATCGAACCGCGGCTGCAGCATCGGCTGGCCGGGAAGCGTCGGCTGATTCGTGGCCCGGAGCGTGGATTGAAAGTCCTCGTAATCCGAGATGAGTGAGTGCCGATGGAAGTCGTTGTTAGCGGTTTGCCAGCCGCGAAACTCCGATTCATCCTTGTCTGCGCCTGGCTGCTTGGGGAGCGAAAGAGCCCGCTCGATCTCCGCCAGCCCCGCAAAGTCCTTGCCGACGCCGGTCACCATCAAGAGCGGTCCACTGGCCGCCCATTCCGCCAAGGCCTTGAGCTTCTGCGGCTCTTTGTCCGCCAGCAGCTTCAAGTCGGCCAATGAAATGATCGTGAAGTCGTACTGCGAGAGATCGATCCAGCGTTCGGGCAATTCCGCGGGAGGAAGCATCTCCATGCGCGGCAGGTCGGCAACCTGCGATAGCAGCGTCACGTCGCTGATTTTCTGGTCGGCAAAGTATGTGTTCCCGCGATTGGGATCGGGAAACAGGTTGTTCAGAATGCGAATGTCGGGCAGGGTGTATGTCGGTGCGGGATCGGTTCCGCGGGCCTTGAAGGTGGCGATGTCCGACTCCCGTTTCAGACGACCCGGGATGTTGCTATCGACGAGGAGCGCGACGGGGCGGGCCTCGCTCCAATCCCAATAGTTCGTGCCCGGCCAGCCGATCCCCATCGACGAAAGGTCCGTGAGCTTCTCGCCGTCCTCGAAGACCTCGAACTCCGACGAATACCAGAGCGAGGACTGGGGAATCGCAATCGTCGCCATCGTCACCGTGCTCCCTTCGGGCAGCTCCACGACCTGGGTCACCTCGGTCGTGTTCATTGCGTTGTACGAATGCGGCGTGAGCACGATCCGCAGTTGCCGGTCGGCAGTCAGAGGAGCGCCGGTGATCGTCCGAAACTCAACCTTCACCGGGCGATAGCCGTTGCCATCCACCCCGCGAAAATCGACCGTCATCACGAGGCCGCTTTTGATCTTTGTCCCCGGCTGCGGAAAAGTCACCACCGCCCCGCTGCCGGCGAAGGCCTCTGCCACGAAAGCGACGGCAAGCAATGCCGCTAGAACGAGGCGAACGGGGCTGAATTGGCGACGCGTCATGGCAGAAGACGGTGATGCAGGTATAGCGATGCGTGAGCTGGAGATTAGGACATGATTGCCGGCGGCTCGGGATCGGCAGTTTGCACGGCGGCGAACGGGGACGAACCGAACGGCGATTGGCCACCTGCTGTCTTCCCACCACTCCCACCGGACATCGACGAGGTGAACTGTGTGAGCAGCCAGGCGCACGAGAAGGCGGCGGCGTGCAGGGCCACCATCAGTCCCAGGGCACACAGCCCGACGACCGCCCCGATTGCCCAGCTTTCCCCGCGAACGGCGTAGGCCAGCACGAACGATAGCGCGCCGGAGACGGTCAACAGCGCGAGCAGCCAGCGGAGCGTGAAACGAGGAATAATCATGCGGTCGATTGTCGCAGGTGAACTCGCGGAATCAAGCGACGTGCGGGGCAAGCTTCCAGCCTGCCGGCGTTGTGGCACTGCTTCGATACGGCTGCTGGTCGGTATTCGCCGAAGCGGAGCATTTCTTCGCCCGCTTTGTAACATCACGCTTCGGCAGGCGGATAGACCCAAGGCTCGTGCGGGACTTTGTCGAGTGAAAATCCTGCCAGCAGATCGGCTGCAGAGCACGGCTCCGGCCGATCGAGCAGCCCGCAGGACCAGGCAAGTTGGCCAATCAGCTGCTCGGCCGACGTACCTAGTTGGCGAAGCGTTGCCAACCGCGTATCGCCGTGCCGCTTGGCCAGCCGGCGACCATCCGGGCCGACGACGAGCGGAACATGGGCGAACTGCGGAGCCGACCAGCCGAAGGCCTCATACAATTCCAACTGCCGAAAGGCACTCGGCAGCAGATCGTTGCCGCGGAGGACTTCGGTCACTCCCATCGCCTGGTCGTCCACGACAACAGCCAGTTGGTACGCCGGCGTGCCGTCGGCTTTGACGATCACAAAATCTCCTAATTCGCGGGCGACGTTCTGAATCTGCGGCCCCGCGACCAGATCGACAATCAGCCGGTCCCGGTCCGTTGCACGGAATCGCCACGCGAAGGTCCGGCCCTCGGCGGTCAGCCTCGCAGCATCGGCAGCGGTTCGACCGGCGCAAGTGCCGGGATACCGGGGCCCTTCCTGTCCCGCATGAGGAGCGCTGGCTGCGGCAGCAATATCCGACCGCGTACAGGTGCAAGGATAGACCCGCTCGGCTGCGATCAAGTGCTTGAAGGCGTTTTGATAGAGCGGGAGACGCTCGGTTTGAACGTACGGTCCTTCGTCCCAGTCGAGCCCCAGCCAGCGCAAGTCCTCGATCGCTTGTTCCGCCGCGCCAGGTTTGATCCGCGGCGAGTCGATGTCCTCCATCCGCAGCACGAGCCGCCCACCGCGCGAACGGATCGACAGCCACGCGAGCAAGTACGTCCGCGCGTTGCCGACATGCTGCGCGCCAGTGGGCGAAGGGGCCAGGCGACCGACGAGCGGCGATGGAGTTCCTTCCGCCATGTTTGGTCAGACAGCCGGCTTGCTCAAGCGGTCGAGGAGACCCAAGACAAGAATCTGCAAAGATCGAATCGCCTCCTCGGGCCCGGCACAATCGAGATCGTGAACGTCCCAGAACTCGACGCGAGTCAGGTGCTCTGAGAAGTTCGCCGCGATCAGCGGCTCATGCTCGGCTCGTTTGACCGCAACGACCAGGTCCGCCGCCAGAAAATCCGCGAGCGCCGCCGTCCGCGGCAGCCGCTCGATCGTCGGGCACACGATTCCCAGCCGCTGCAAAGCGGCCCGAGTATGTCGAGAAACCGGCCCTGGATTGGCCGGATCGGGATCGAGTCCCGCCGAATCGGCCCGCCAAGACAGCCCGCGGCGGCAGGCCTCGTGGTTGAACAGAATCTCCGCAAAACGACTGCGGTAATAGTTGCCCGTGCAGAGGAACAGGATCGACTTCATGCGCGCGAGGCGGCCTTAAATGCGGTCCAGGGCATCGATCCAGCGGCCAAGTTCCAGCAGCTCTTCGGCGGACAACTCCCGCGGCTGTTCTCCCAGCAATTTTTGCGTTACGGGGAATTTCGCCGTTTCGAGCTTCGCAGTGGCACCCTTGATTTGTGGCGCGGTGGCCGATTTCTCGGCCGTGCCGAGGAAGAACGCCAGGCGGTTGACGGGATCGTTCTCGGGCAGCTTCGTGCGGCCCGGAGGAGCGGCGTCAATCGCCGCGATGGCCCGGACGCGGTCGGTGTTGGCCAGCCCTACGAGAAACGCCATCGTCCCGCCGGTCTGATATCCGTAGGCAGCAATGCGGTTGGCATCGATGTTGTAGTGTCCGATCGCATCATCGAGCGTCTTGCGGATGAAATCAGCTTCGGTCGGCTCCCACTTATCAGCCTTGGCCGATTGCGGCGCGAGGACCACGAGGCCGTGTTTCTCGGCGACAGGCTTCCACTTCGCCTCGAACGTGACCCGGTCGATCGGGCCCGGAGCGGACAGCACGAGCAACAGCCCATGTGGCACGGCGGGATGGTAGTTCTGCGGCACGAGGGCGAAGCACTCGTTTGTCTCTTCGGGCAGCTTCACCTCGATGATGCCAGTGGTCGGCGCTTCCGCCGGAGGAGCGGGCTGCGCTCCGATTGCCGGCGGTAGCTCGCCGGGAATCTCCGTAGGCAGCTTCGTCGGCAAGAGCTCGACGACGAGCGTTTCACCGCCGCGGTCGAGCTTGAGCGTCGCTTTCGCCTTGGGTTCCAGATTCGCGACAGCGGTCCGCAGGAAGTTCGCGTCTGCCACGGGCAAGTCGCCCAGGCCAACGATCTTGTCCCCTGGCTTGATCCCCGCTTCTGCGGCCGGACTGCCAGGATACACATAGCGCACCACCGCACCGCCGGCAGCAGCGTCACGCAATGGCAAAATGCCAAGGAACGGGTGGGCATACGGATCGAGTTTGTCGATGAGCTCGACCGTTGCGTTGACCGTTGTATCGCCCCGCTTGAGCACCAGGGCCACTTTGTCGCCAGCATATCGAGCGCCCAGCGCGTGCCGAAGCTGCGCCTGCCGCACGATCTTGTGCCCATCCATCTCGACGATTGTATCCCCCGCTTTCACGCCCGCCTTATAAGCTGGCGAACCGGGCTGCGACGCGGCAATCTCCGCAGGAAGCGAATAGATATCACCCGGCTTGAGCGACACGCCGAGCAATCCCGGATGCAAATCCTTGCCCGACTTTAGCGACTCCAGCCGTTCGTTGAGCTCTGCCAATGGGACGGCAAAACCGATTCCCGAGTTGTACCATTCGGCGCCGGCGACTTCGTTCCCTTGCCCTTGCGGCGAAAGCGGCACGAGAACGCCCAGCACGCGGCCGTGAATGTCGATGAGCGGTCCTCCGTAGTTGGAGGGCGAGATCTTGGCATCGGTCTGAATCGCCTTCCCCCACACGCGGTTCGTCGCCGAGATCACGCCGACCGACAGGTTCGGCTCCGGCTGATCGAACGTGCGGCCGACGGCGATCGACCATTGCCCCACGGACACTTCGCCGCGCGGCACAGCCGTCGGAACGGGGAGCGTTTCGGGCGAGTTCACCTTGAGCAGCACGAGCATGCGGGCGTGATCGCGAGCGACAATCTTGGCCGCGGCTCGCTGGCCCCCCGGCAACGTGACGAGGATCGACGAGGGCTGCTGAATGAAGTTGAACGCACTCGACAAGATATAGCCGTCGTCCGAGATGACGAGTCCCGTTGTCGGGCCGGTGCTGACGAGAACTTCGCCGACTTTTTCCAGGCCGCCGACAGTCTCTATCCGCACGACCGACGGCGCGACAGTCGCCACGGCAGCCCGCATCGCCACTTCTTCAAGCCCCTCAATGTCCTCCTGGGCGACGAGCGTGCCGCAAACAGCAAGTGATATCAATACCGCAATCAAGATTCGCATCGTTCGTCGCCCTGAGCGAGATTGGCAGCGATCAGTCTAGTTGAATCGACACTTCGACGAGTTCCTGCCCGCGTTGAATCGTCAGCTTCACGGGATCGAGCCTGTCGATAAACGTCAGCTCTTCGCCGAGTTGCTTGCACGACGGCACGACCCGCTCGTTGACGAACAGAATCAGGTCGTCGGGCTTGATGCCCGCCTTGGCTGCCGGGGAGCCGGGCTTCACCCCTTCGACGAACGGCGGCGTCTTGGGAAGAAAGTCCGTCACGAGATGCACCCCCAGCATCGCCAACGTGTGCGATTCCTTGGGTTTCTTCGCGTTCTCGTCACGCGGCATCGGCCTGAACTTGCCCGCAATGATCTCCTCCGCGGGCACGGCGATCTCGCTGATCGGAATCGCGTAATCGAGCCAGATATTCGTGAGCGAGCTGCGGACTTCCTTCCCCAGGAGGCCGGCCAGCTGCCCGCGGCGGTCGGTTAGCGCGCCACCCGGTGCTCCCGGATTGTTTGTCATCGCGTCGAGCACATAGGCCGCTCCGCGGTAATTCGTCTCGAAGGCCCCTTTGCGGGCGGCCAGATCCGCCTTGGCGGCGACCGATCCCTTCAGCACACTCGCCGCTTCATCGCCGAAGGCCACGCCGTACAGGTTACTGAACGCGAGCACGCGGGAACCGGCATCGAGCGGCACTGCCTCGTCGAGATTGAAGTGAGGCAGCCCCTCCGCTTCGATCTTGAGGACAGCGATCTCCGTTCGCGGGTCCATGCCGACCATTTCCGCCTGATACTTGCGGCCATCGTTCAGATAGACGGTGACGACATCGCTATCGAGCACGTAGCTCCAGACCGTGAGAATGTGCCCGTTTTCGCTGATCAGAAAGCCGCTTTGGTACGCTTCCAGGCCACGGAGCCCGCCGGCGCCGAAAATCTTAACGATCTTAGGCTGCACGCCTTCGATGACTTGCGAGAACGACGATTGTGCGCGGGCCGGGCAGGCAACCGCCAGCAGGCTAGCGGCAGCAATCAGGGCAAACAAACGCCGAATCACGGTTTGGCCTCCGGAGTAGCCGCCATATCGATCTGCGTCCAGACGATGCTGGCGACGACGCGATCCCCCTGGCGCACTTCGACCGCGTGCGGCACCTGACGGCCAGCAACGTCACGATAGTCGGAGAATCGCAGCTCACACGGATCGGCATCGGAATCAACGGTCATTTCCACTACGGACAGCAGACCCGTCGCGGGATCGAACGCAAAGTTTGTCTCGGCGACGTTTCGAGTGCCGATGAGCACATCGGCCAGTCCCGGCACGTTGGCAAACGGCGCTTCACCGTAGTAATAGACTTCGCCAAACTTCTGCGGCCCGCCGACCAGCAAGTGCCGCCAGACGTGCAGTGCGGCGAGTAATCCGCCGCTGCCTGGAGGATCAAGCTGTTGATCGAGATCCTTTCCTTCCTCGACCTTAGCCGCTCCTGTCGGGAACGTCCCCGCGGAGAGGTCGTTGGCCAGTGCAACTTCCACCTTGCCACCGTCCGCCGTTTGACCGGTCAGATTCCACGGTCCGGCGACGGCGGCGAAGTCTCCCTTCGCCTTGA
The DNA here is from genome assembly GCA_964384375.1 of uncultured Pirellulaceae bacterium. Taxonomy (GTDB): domain Bacteria; phylum Planctomycetota; class Planctomycetia; order Pirellulales; family Pirellulaceae; genus CAYLLN01. Next base: position 40,379 of record CAYLLN010000025.1, on the reverse strand, counting down.
AAGCCGACCAGACGCGGTCGCGGTTGAGTTCGTTAAAGTAGTAATTGGCGAACGCCCCCCGCGGCTGAATCATCTTCTGAATTTCCGGTGGGATCTTCGGCGCCTCTGCTTTCGCCCGCTCGGGCAGCTTCGGCAGTGGACGCGGTTCACCCGGTTTTGGTGCGTCGGGCTTGGGAGCATCCGGTTTCGGTGCGTCGCCCGGCTTGGGCTCTCCGGGCATGGGTCGCGGACGCGGCTCCCCCTGCGGCCGACGCTGCATCAATTGCAACAGTTCTTCCGTCGCATGAACGCCCGTCAGCCGGACTTGAATCGCCTGCTCTTGGCCGTCGCGACGATAAACGAGCGGAACGCGCCATCCTTTGGGATAGATACCCAAGGCGTTCTTGAAAGCATTGACGGTTCCAATCGGCCGGCCGCCGAAGCTCACAATCTCGTCGTCGTACCGCAGGCCGCGGCGATAGGCGTCGGACGATTCGAGAATGTTCGACACCATGACGGTCCCTTCATCCGAAGCGGCGACCGTCGCGCCGAGCGTCGCGTGATCGACGATCCGCCCGGCTCGCAGGCAGCCGAGGAACTTCTTAATCTGGTTGATCGAAATCGCGTAGCCGACACCGACATTCACCCGGCCGCGTTTCTCAAAGCTGCCGCGGCCGTTGATGCCGATCAGATCGCCATGGGCGTCGTACAGCGGTCCGCCGGAATTGCCCGGATTGATCGAAGCATCGGTCTGAATGCAATCGGCATATTCCAGCAGCGTCCCCGCCGGAGGCTGGTACCGGTGCGTACCGGAGACGATGCCGTAAGTCACCGTCGGCTGAAAGTCGGTCGCGAGCAGAAAAGGATTGCCGACGGCGAAGCACCAGTCGCCAACTTGCACCTTGTCGCTGTCCGCCATGATCGCGGCGGGGAAGTCGTCGCGGCCGAGGAGCTTAATCAGAGCTACGTCACCGACCGGATCGATGCCGACGATCACGGCGTCGTACAAATTGCCGTCGGCCATGCTGCATTTCATGTAGTTACCGGCCGGCTGCACGACGTGAAAGTTCGTCAGGGCATAACCATCGGGCGTGATGACGACGCCAGAGCCGCCGCCATTGCCGCCATTGGCAAAGACCGCCACGGCCGACTTCGTCGCCTTGGCGATCGCCGCGATCCGCTGCTTCTCGGCATCGAGCACCGGCTGCGGCACGTCGGCAGCACGAGCCAAGTGCGGCGACAAGCAGCTTGCCAGAAAGAACGCGAATGCCAACCGCGAGTTCCTCATTTCGTCAGCCTCGCTTCGCACAGGTTGAGTTGATCGCCGATGTCTTGGCCGTCGGCCGGATCGAGGATGATCGAAAACCGCCGCACGCCGGCCAGGTCCAGGTCGATCGTCACCGGCCCGCGGGACTCGCCGTCAAACTCGTGCCGAAACAGTTCCTTGTTGTCGCCGAGGACTCGCAGGACGAACTCGCCCGGGGCAATAATCGAATCATCAATTCCGGCCACCGCATGCAGCTTGCGAAAGCCTTCCGGAACTCGATAGACAAGCGTCAGCGGGCTGTGCAACGACAGGCCGCCGTCATACCGCTTGTTGGCGATGCGGAATCCGTCGGCGCCCAGCGGCGCCAGGCGGCTCACTTTGAAGAGGCGGCCGAATTTGGCCGACATTGCCGCCGGCTGCAGCGACACGACCGGCTCGCCATCTCCCGTGTCGGGCTCCAGTTCAGCGAGGTGGGCGATGTTGCCGATCGAGAAATCGAGCTTCGTTACGCCGGTAAGCGGCAATTCTACATTCACGCCGGCGGAAGTCGTCAACGCAAGACGTTCACTCGCGAGTTTCACCGTGCGGACCGACCACTGCGATCCCCCCACATCGGTCAGGCGGCAAGCCGGCGCGGGCAGATTGCGTTGCACTGCATGATAGTAGATGAGACCTTCAATCTTCTCGCGCTTCACGTCGATCTCATCGCCGCCGAAGTTGAACTTGACGCTTTCCGGCCCGACATCGAGCAGCGTGCCGTCGAGTTCGTCGAGGGCCGTTTCGGTAAGCGTCTGCGGCTCGCCCGTGTCTTCGACCGTGCGCATCGACGTCTTACGGACGACGATCAAGTCGGAGGTGCGCTCGGCGGCGACAATCGTTTTCCACTGGGCGGCCAGATCGGCCTCCTGCTGTCGCAGACGGACCGAAACGATCGACCGGGTCGGAATTTCCACCTTTGGCCCGCCGACCAGTTGCACCGAAGCCTTGCCCCCGGCTGCTGTGTATCCCTCGACCAGAAGCTTGCTTCCGTCGAGCAATTCCACCCACGCGGTCGGCTTGTCGAGCAGCTTCTCGGACGGCCACTGCACATCGAGCACGTCGGTCGTTTTGAGCGTTTGCGGTCCGGACGGCGTTTCGACCGTGATGCCATCGGTCGTCAGTGCCGTCAGCTTCCCCTTCACCGATTCGCCGGCCAGCGGCTGGACGGTGACGTCGGCACCGAATGCAGCGCAAACGATCGTCGCTAGAGTGACTGCGGTTGTGGCGTAAACCAATCTCATACAGCGGTGGGCCTCTTTACGCAAACCGGCCGGCCGCGGATCGCACGGCCGGCCGCTCATGGTTCAAGTTTACCATGCCCGGGGAGCAAAAAAGCGGTTACGGCACGCCGTCCTGTGCGAGGCGTTTGAAGTATTCCTCGATCGTTTCCCGGAAATGGGCCGGCAGTTCGCGGCCGATCTGTTGCAAGACCTCCTGCCGCTCTTTCGGCGGCAAATTCCCCCAGCCGTCCTTTTTGCCCAGTTTCTTGGGATCGACCTCGCCCGCGCCGCGCATCTGAGCGGCCTGGCTGTCCTGCAACGGGTTCGACGGCTGAGCACCGCCGCTGTTAGCTTGCTGCTGTTGCTGTTGTTGCTGCTGCTCCAACTCCTCGATCATCTTCTCTAGCTTGTCGATGACCTTCTGTTCCTCGTCGCGGACCACTTTGCCCGCCCGTGCGAGGTCGAGCCGCCGACGAATGTCCTCCATCAACCGGGCGATCTCATCGAGCGAATCGACCTTGAGCGGCTTGATGTCCGCTTCCATGAGCTTGGCGAGCGTCACATAACGCTTTGGTAAGGCGTCTTCGTTTTCCAGCAGCAAGCTAACCGACTTCAGGCACGGCTCTTTGGCCAGCAGGCGGTGGTGGCCGACAGCTTGATAGAAAAGGAGCGAGACAGGGTCTGCGACTTTCCCGGGCTGGATGTCCTTCAGGTACTCGAGCGATTCATCCACCAGGTGATGTTGTGCCAGCCAGCGGCCGTAAAGCAGTTTCATGTTGTCGCGCACCAATTCCGGCGCCGTCATATCGTCGAGCATCGCGAATTTGGGCAGCGGCAGTGCCACCACGTCTTGCTGGCACTGGGTTACAATCTCGATCGCCCGAGGTTCGACGATCGCCAGCGACGCGGCCAACCGATCGAGCAGTTCGGCCGGTTCGATCACCGCTGCATCGTCCGGCCAGAGGGCATCGAGTTTTAGCTTGTCGGCCTCGCTGAGCGTCTTGTCCTTCAGGAAGTCGTCGAGCTGTGCCTTCACGACTGCCGTGGTTGGAATCGACCACGAGGCGCGGCGTTCCAGTTCGTCGGCAGCCTGAGCAGCGATGGTGCAAAGGCCACACGCCAGAATCGCCAGGATTGAAAATCGCTTCATTGCGTCACCTGCGGTTAAGTCCATCCGGTTCGAGTGAGGTCCCGCCTTCCGGGCAGGACCTACTTGTTTTTTCCCAGCACAATGTCTCGCGTGATGCGGAACACATCGAGTTGCCGCTCGCTCAGCTGTTTCAAGGCTTCCACCAGGTCGGCGCTTTCCGCCTGACCCACCGGATCCTGATCGTCCTCCAAAAGCCGCGAATAGCGGATCGTCCGCTTATTCACTCGCTCTTGCAGAGCCTTGATCATTTTCAGCTCCGCAATTTGATCGACCAGCGGCTGCTCTTGCTCCTGTTGCTGCTGCTGTTGTTGCTGCTGCTGTTGCTTCTGCTCCATATCCTGCTGGGCCTTTTGGAGCGCCTCGATCAGCTCTTCCAGGGCTTGAATGATGTCTTCTTCGGTGCCGATGGTGATGTCGTCCACCTTGGCGTCGGCCAGGCGATCGGCGACAGACTGCATGTCTTCGTGCATCACTTCGACCGTCGCAGGGAAAGCAACCGAGGAGCCTTCCTCCTGCAACAGCGTCAGGGCTTTCTGGGCCTCAATCGCGATCTTCCGCTGGTCGCTCGATAGCTTGCCGGTTTGCACCAGGAAGGGTTCACCCCGCTTGTCTTCAGGCAGCTTATCGAGCCGCTGTGTCGATTCGTAAACCGCCAACTCCATTTCCAGCATTTTGCGGAAGCGGGCTTCCAGCATGGCGAGCGTGCGGGCGATCTCTTCCTCGCGCAGCTGCCGCAGGATTTCTTCGAGTTCGGCCTTGGCCTTTTCCAGTTCCTCTCGGGCAGCCCGCTGGTCCTCCAGAGATTCCTTCCGCTTGGCTTCTTCTAGCTTCTTCTGCGCGTCCTGCATTTTCTGCTGCGCCTGCTCCAGCCGCTTGCGAGCCGGATTGGCGTTCTGATCGTCTTGCTGCTGTTGTTGTTGGCCTTGTTGACCTTCCATCGGCTTCCCTTCCGACGGTTTTCCTTCACTCGGCTTTCCCTCCGATGGCTTCCCTTCGGATGGTTTTCCCTCGCTGGGCTTGCCCTCGGAAGGCTTACCTTCTTCAGGCTTTCCCTCACTTGGCTTGCCTTCTTCGGGTTTCGCTTCTTCCGGTTTGACTTCTTCAGGCTTCCCCTCAGATGGTTTTCCTTCGCTGGGCTTCCCTTCCGATGGCTTCCCCTCACTGGGTTTGCCTTCGGAGGGCTTCCCTTCTGATGGTTTTCCTTCGTTCGGCTTCCCCTCGTTGGACTCCCCATCGTTCGGTTTGCCTTCGTTCGGTTTACCTTCCTCGCCTTCTTTCGGTTCACCGGACTTCTGCTCCCCGGTCTCTCCTTCCTCGTTTTCGCGAATCTTCTGGGCCAAGTCACCGGTCTGTTTGGCAATCCGCTCCTGCTCCTTCGCCAGTCGTTTCTCGTCGCTCCCTCCTTCGGTTTGCCCCTGAATTGACCGCTCCAGGCGAATGAGCCGTTCCACCTCTTTGATGTATTCGCGAATCCGGGCTTGCTCGCTCTTGAGGCGGTCGGAGCGGTCCTCGCTCATGAGCAGTTCGAGCAGCGCCTTCAGATCGGTTTGCACAGTCGCCTGCCCGTCGATCGCACGCTTGAGCTGCTTCTGGCCAAGCAACTTGACCAATGTTTCGAGCTGTGTCTTCGTTAGCCGTTCCTTCGACTGTTCGACGGCCCGCGTGAGTAGGGCTGCGCGTTTTGGATTGCTGGCTCCTTCGAGCTCCGCCATCTTGAGCATGAGCTGTTCGAGCTTGGCGTATTTATCCGCGACACGGCTCTGGGCGAGAGCCAACTCGTCTTCCGATGTGGGAGCAACTTCCGCGGACTTGGCGGCATCGGCGGCGGGAGGTGTGCTAGTTTGGGCGAGTACCGCCCATGGAATTGCCACGATGAGAATGACGGAAAGCAGGTTAGCCAGAGACCACTTCATGTCACCTTCTCCTTGAGGCCACTCGCCTATTTCAGTTCTTCCAGAGTCTGCCGCTTTCGTTCTTGCTGCGTTTGATCGATCAGCTTCTCTTGATCTTTAAGCAAATCGCGGACGATCTCAAGCAATTCGTTGTAAGTTTCCAGATCCTGCATGCGGGCCAGCACCTCTTCCAGCTGCGTCAGGACGATGTTCGTCTGATCGATCGACTCGTCAGCGAGCGGCGCCGCCTTGGCCGGATCAACCTTCACCCCCGCTTCGCGGAGCAGCGTTTCGATTGTCGCCAGCCGCTGGTCAAGCAGCGGAAATTCGTCCGTGCAGGTCCGATTGAGCGGGTCAGCGATCTGTTCCTTGAGCCGGTTCTTACGGTCCTCGGTATCGACCCGGTTGTTGATCAGCTCTTCACGGATGTCCAAAAAGCCGGCGGCGACTCCACGGACTTCTTCGACCGACTTCAGGCTCTGCTGGATGCCGCGCTGCACCCGCAGCAGCCGCATGCTGGCGACACGTTCAGCCTTTTGTTCCGGCGTGAGTGGCTTGTCGCCGTTGTCATCGTCGCTCCGCAGATCTTCCGGTTGGCCGGATGCGGCATTGGGGTTTAGGCTCGCCTTTACCCGCAGCAGCGAATCTCGCATCTGCGTCATTTCGTCGATGATCAGCTCAAACCGCCGTCGCAGGCCGACTTCGCGGACCTCGAGCTGTGCAAGCAATTGCTCGGGCGTCACCACATCGATCTCGTAGCGGTCGCCCGACGCGGTGTGCGGCTCGTCCCCCAGGGCGTACTTGTCGCTCGCCTTCACCGCAAAGAAGAGCTTGTCTCCCGGCTTCAGCGCGAGGCCCATTTCCTTAGCCCGTTCGGCGCGGAAATCGACCTCATGCTCGATCGTGCCCCCCTTGGCAAGTGCGAGTGGCCGCTGTGTCGGATCGCCGCTGTCGTTCACCTGAATGTCGAACCAGGTCTTGTCGATTCCGTAGTCGTCGCTGATCGTGCCGCGAACGGGTACGACGACGTCGGGCGTCACTGCCGAACCAATTCCTTTGAGCCGGGCTGCAATCTGCGGTGATTGGTCCTCAATCCCCGTCAGAAACACACGAAACGGTCGTTCGGTGGCGACGTTATCGCGATCGAGCAGTGAAACTTCCAGCGTGACGCTGTTCTTGAGCGCGGGAATCTCGAACGTGAAGCGATCGGGGGACTTGCTATCAGCAGCCACGTCGATGACCGTCCGCTCCTGCGTGTCCGTGGCGACGATCTCAGCCCGTGCGAGGGGCTTGCTGGCGCGGAAGTGCAACTTGATCGCGGTGCCAAGGGGAATGAACGTACCGGCCGGCAGGTATTGCTGCCCCGTGGCCGGCAGCCAGTTGGAGGTCGCTTCATCGACCATGTACGGCGGATAGGTGAGATCGAGGAGTGTCTCGACGACCGCCGGGCTATCGACCACTTCCAGCCGATAGCCGCTCACGCGATGGTCGTAGCCGACAACATCGAACTCAATCGTCGATAGCACGCCCTTGAACGGCTTGTTGTCGAACGTGAAATGGCGATGCGTGTCGTCGTCGCGAAAGCTGCTCATCACGACGCTGCCGCGCTTGCCGCGCGAACCATCGGTGGCCTGCTGCTCGCGATAATAGATCGTGCATTGCTGCGGGACAACCTTGGCCGTCGGGGCGAGCGTTGCTTGCACCTTGAGTTGCACGTTCGAACCCTTGGCGACTTTCACGAGGCCGTTCTCGAACGGGATCGTGATCGAGCGTGGGGCTTCCTGCCCGGGAGCGGCGTTGCGGATAACCTCGATCCCTTCGATCTCGATCTTCGCGCTCCGCGGCCATGCTTCATCGCTGAGCAAATAGATGCGATTGGTCGCGGTGGCGAAGGCTTCGCGGTTCGCGCCCCAAAACGCGAACACGGAAATCGCCAGCGCCACGGCCGCAAGGAGCCGCAGGTTCAGCCGGCCGTAATTCATCACGCTGCCGTAACGGACTTCGCCCGCGGCTTCAAAGGCTTCGTCGGAAGTCTTGGAGAGCAAATCGCGGCTGAACGAGGAAGCGTGGTCCGGCACATCGGCCATTTCAACAGCCGTTACAAGGCTGTCGTGAAAGCCCGTGAACTTGCGTTCCAAAAGCAACGCCATGCTGCGATCGGCCATCCGGACGAAAGCCCGCCGCAGGACGAACTGGTACAAAATCCAGGCAAGTGCTGCTCCCGTCGCCAGCAGCAAGACGCCGCGAGCAACCGCAGGCATTTCGCTCGCGCCCACCAGGACGGGGAGGTAGTCGAGCCCCAGGCTGATCCAGAACATCAGCCCCAGCCAGATCACCGCCAGTGCCAGTCCCTCCAGCCAGACATAGAGCCGAATTCGCCACCGCAGGCCCGCCAAAAGCGAGCGGGGATAAGGAGTTAGGGCGGTGGGTGAGAGAGTGGTTGCCATTCCAGCCTGCCAGGAACCGCCTTGTCTGGCAGGCGAGACGCCTGCCCCAGTTAATGACGGCCGCAAGTGGGTAACAGATTGTAGGGGAAAGGTTTAAGGAAATTCTACGCCAACTTCGAGAGCCGCCGCAGCAGCCACTCCAAGCAAAGAACGCCGCAGATCAAGCCAATCAGCCAGCCCATCAGTAGCCGTTCAAAGTTCCGATCCGGCGTGCCTGGCAGAATGGTCACTTGATCCTGCGGCTTAAGCAGTGTGGCCACGGCCGCACGTCCCGTGCCATCTCGGCCAAGGGCAGCGTCCACGCCAACGAAGTAGTCTCCTTTGGTCTTGTCTGCGATGTCGCGCAGCAAGAGGTCGTTCCGCTCGGGCTTCTCGGTTTCAGCGGCGGGAATTTTGGCCCGCACCTCGCGTACGAGCACATCGCCGCCAGCCGAGGGATTCTGCAGTTCGATCCGATAGTCCCCTTCCTGCAGAGCGATGAACTGATCGACGTAGGTTCCCTCGCGGGCCTCGTCTTTCACCTTCTTCAGCGTCAGCGTCTGCCGCGTTGAATCGGGCTGCACGAGCACCGCCTGTACCGAATCGAGCGTGAGCGGCATGTGCTGCGCGTCTTGCAGGATGGCCCGCACCGCAACCTGATCGCCGAGCGAGCAGCGGTCTTTATCCACCAGCAACACGCCGCGGCTGGAATCGCGCAAGAGTCGTCCTTCCGACACCCAGCGAATGAGCTTCGTATAGAACTGCTGCGAATACGTGTCGTCCACTTCGTTGATCCGCCACATCTCACCGCTGGCAAGGAAAAACACTCGTCCCGAGCCATAGAAGTGGCCGGCCATGTAAATAGGGAGTTCGTTGTCGATCGCCGTTTCGGGATCGCTAAAGCGGGCGTAGATCTTCGCACCGGGCTTGGGATCCTTGACCGCGTAGTAACCCGAGACGCCGTCGAACTGCTGCCAAGTCTGCTCACTCCGGATTGCATCGTCGTCGAGCCAGAGGAATTCCGACTCGAGGCCGTCTCGCGTGAACTGAATCGGCCACGACTTTTCCGAACCGAAGCGACCGAGGCTCAGCGTCGCGGAGCCCTGGAAGTAGAACGCGACCGGATACAGCGACTTGAGCGTATCGACCCGCGGGTCGCCCCGGCGGCGGCTGGACCACTGCGGCGTGAAGACCGGTCCGGCAACGACGATCAGCCCGCCAGCCTTCTCGGCCACCCAGCGATCGAGCAGTTCCACTTGCTGCTCGTCGAGCTGTTCCCAATCGGCATCGAAAGCGACGATCGCGTCGTACTCAAACAGCTCGTCGGGCGTCTCCGGGAACTTAAAGAGCAGCTCATTCGCCTCTTGCGAGATTCCCGGCTTGCCCGATTGGAGCCAGACGTCCGAGGTCACTTCCTTGTCGCGGAACAGCTGATTCCGCAGGAACAAAAAGTCGCGCATTGGCCCGCCCGCGATGAGCAGAATCTTCGTCTTGCGGGCGATCACTTCGACCTTCGCTGTTTTCTCGTTGTCGCGGCGGTCGATTTCTCCTTCCAGCGGCTTCACGGCGAGTCGGAACTGCCGAATTCCTTGCTCTGTCGGCTCCAGCTCGAACTTTACCGGCACCACCGCGCCGCTCTTGCCGACGTCGATCGTCCGCTCGTCCTCTTTGACTTCCCCCTTCCCCTCCTGGTCGCCGTTGTAAAGCTCGACCGTGACGTTCGTCCGGTTCGTCCCTTGCGCCTGGACGTAGCCGGTGAGCGTGAACTTGTCCCCCGGATAGACCCGCTCGGGCGTTTCCAGATCGACGACGCGGAGGTTCGCGGGCCGCTTGTCGGAGCCGAGGCCGACCGTGTACACCGGCACCCGAGCATCCGCCGCAGCCTGTGCGGCCAGGGTGTAATCGATGCCGCCGTTGTTGCCGCCATCGGTGAAGAGGACGACACCAGCAATTGGCCCGCCGCGCTCGCGGTCGATCGTAAACTTGAGGTTGTCGCCCAGGAGCGTTCGTCCGCCGCGCGGCGAAAGCTGGGCCGCCCAATCGACCTGCGGAATCTCCTCGGCCGGCTTGTTGCCAGGCGATGTCGTTTCGCGATCGCTCGCCGGCTTTAGTTTGGCCAGGCCAACGATGGCCAGGGGACTGATCTCCGGGCTCCGGAGATTTGCAACGGCAAAGACAATAGCCGCTGCGATCAGGGCCGTCATGCTCACGAGCAATGCCCACGACGTTTGCTCGCCGCCAACGGGCCGAACGCCCCGAACGAGATATACAAGTCCCGCAATGACGGCAATCGCCAGCACGCCGCCGGCGATGCCCGCAATGATCCGCGACTCGGCGAGCATCTGCGCCAGCCGATCGTCTTCGCTTTGCTCGTCTTCGCTCGCCGCCTCCTTGGTGAGCTTGCGCGGGTACGAGGCGATTTCGACCGGGTTTTCCCCTTCATCGAACCGCGACACGACCACGTCGTGCTGTTCGCGGAGCTTTTCGATCAACGTGCCGCGGGCCACTTCTCCTTCCACTTGCTCGATGCGGCTGGCGGCGGCGGGGACGTTACTCGAATCGCTGTCGCGCAGGCCCATACTCTGACTCGTATCGACGAGTAGCACCGCCCGCGAATTCTTCACCAGTCGCCGTTCGGCCCGCTTCTCCAGATTGAAGAAGAAGAACAGGATGCCCACGAATGCCGCCAGCCGGAGCACGAACAGCAGCACGGCGAGACCGCGCGGCAATTCGATGCTGTCCTTGCGGTACATCCAGCCGACGTAGGCCGCGATGGCGGCGCAGACGGCGATGAGCACCAGCCAGTGCCACCACTCGCTGAGCGATTGGATGCGGGCAAACTGGTAGTACACATTGCCGGGGTCTTGCCCCAGCAGCGTCGGCGTCAGCCATGGTGCGGACGACGGCATCAGCGCTGGGCTCCCGGTAGTACGTGATAGCTGGCCGAGTAGGCGAGCAACTGCTCGCCTACGAGCAGGGCCACGAGCAGGCCCATAATCAAGTAGCTGAGGTTGTAACCTGTCGAGGCGACTTCCTCCTGCTCGTACTGGTCGGCAAGGTGATAATTGACTTTGACCGGATGGAGCCGGGCGAGCAGATCGGGCGAAGCGATCGGGGCGAGATCCCCTTCCGCGGGATCGACGTTGAGCGCCCAGCGGCGGAGATCGATTTCACCCTTCGTCGAAACTGGCCACGCTTCATAAACGCCGCGGCGATCGGTCTCGCCTACCTGTGGCGCCTGTGACGCTCCGCGACCGAGCGACGCTTGCAACGTTGCCGCTCCTTCCTCGGGCGCCTTTGCTTGCCGGGCCGTTTTCACTCGCGAACCCAGCCTCTCGCCCGGCATCACGAACGTCAGGTCGGGCTGATATTTGGCGGATTCGAGCGACAAATCGAGCGGCGTGCCAACCAGCCGCGGATCGTCGAGCCGGCTGGCCGTGGCGAGATACGACTGCGTTTTGAGGACGACGACAACGAAGCTCGGATTCTTCGCCCAGTCGTTCCAAACCGGTGCGAGCGTGGTGGTCGTGAGTAAAACGGTCCCTTCGCCGAATTTCTTTTCGACGACGAGCGGAGACTTATCGCGCAATGTGGCGATGATCTCAATCGGATTGGCCGGATCGGGCTTCCAGTTGTCGGCTGGGCGACGGAACTTGTCGATCTTCACGCCCCGAATCAGCGGGTTGGTCTCGCTCAAGAAGAAGCTGAAAATTGGATGACGCGTCAGTTCCATATCGGGCTCGGATGCCTCGACGACCGGCGGCAAGTCGCTCTCCGGCCCGAGTGGCATGGGAAGCAGTCCCTTGCCGTCCTTGTAGAGGGCCGAGTTATAGAAGCTCGTGTTTGCTTCCGGTCCGACGAAGATCGCCAAGCCCCCGCCGCCGTTGACATAAGCTTCGAGCGACTCGACTGCTCGCGCATCGAGCCGCGGCACATCAAGCAAATAGATTGTTGAATAGGCGTTGAGAGCGTCCGGCGTTGCATCGCGGAGAAACGAATCGGGCTTCACTTCGGGGCGAATGCCAGTGTTCGAGCGCTGTAGCGGGCGGAACGCGACCTCCAGATAATAGGCGTGCTGCTGATCGACCGATCCGTCGATCACGAGTGTCCGCTCGCCGTCGGGGAAGTCGATCACCGCCCAGCGGCGATTGTCGGCCTCGACCGGATCCTCAGGCAGGCTCGCCTCGATCACATGCTTGCCCGGCTGCGGAAAATAGACCTGCACGCGGCGGCTGGCCGTCTCGCCCGGGCCGATCTGGTCGATGAGGAGCGTGGCCAGTTCTTCGGTCGTTCCTTGCAGCTTCTCAATGTCCGCCTTGGCCAGATCCTCGGGCGGATAGAAAGTCGATTGCACCTTGAGCTGCACCTTGCTCGCGGCCTTCGTCCCGTAATTTTTCACGCGGACGTTCACAAACAGCGGCACACCGGCGGCACGCGTCTCATCGGCCGGCTCCAGGGCGATGATGCCCAGGTTCGAGTCGCTCGCACGGGCGCAGTTCACCAAATGCACGTCGGCCTGCGACTTCTTCAGCTCTTGCAGCGTCTCGCGGACCTCCGCTGGGCTGTCCCAGTCTTTGAGGCGGAAGTCGGAGAGGAGATAGACGATGCTCGTTTCGTCTTTCGCCTGCGAAAGGAGCGGCTTGAGGACGGCGAGTGCATCGCGCGGACCGAGAGAAAGCTGTGTCGGCTCGAAAGTGCGAGTCTTGCGTTCGAGGGCCACGTCGAAATTGGAGTCGATTGGCTCGGCGTTGAAGTCGGCCAGTTGCGTCGCATCGGTCGAGGTCCCGCCCGGCAGGCGGGACCTACTATCGCGGGCCTGCGAGTATCGAATCAGCGTCAGCTTCTGCGGGCTGTCTTCTTGTTCGGCGCGGGCCACGATCGCCGCGATCACTTGCTTGGCCGCGTCCATCGCCGAAGCCCCAGCCACGCGGTCGCTCATCGAATAGCTGTCATCGAGCACCACGTAGTGATGTGTCGCCCGGCCGCCAAAGATCGCCAGCCACTGGTCGCGCGTCTTGAGCTGCGCGAGCATCGCTACGATCAGCAGGATGGACGCGATTCGCGCCAGGAGCAGCAAGAGCTGCTTGAGCCAGACCCACTTCCGGTGTTTTTTGTAGCTCGCCAGCAAGAACTCCATGGCGGCCCACTGCACTCGCTTGTGCCGCATCATGTTGATCAAGTGGATCAACAGAGGCACGAGTGCCAGCAGAAAACCCCAGGTAAGTGCTTGATGGACGAATTGCATGTGACCTAATACCGGTTCATCACCGCTAGTCGCTTGCTAAGGAACGTCGCCAGTGCCGCGTCGAGCGAGTCGCCGGTGCGGACGAGGGCATAGTCGCAGGCGCTTTTGGCGCACTCGTGCCGCACTTCGTCAAGGAACGATTGCAATGCCGCCAGGTAGCCCTCTCGCAAGGCTCGCGGGTTACAGTTCAGGAAGTCGGGCATTTCCAACCCCTCGAACCGCGTCGGCCCATTGAACGGGAATTCGAGTTCGTCGTCGTCCATCACGTGGAACACCAGCACGTCGTGCCCCCGCTGCCGGAGCAGGCGCAATCCTTTGAACAGACCCGGCCGGTCGGCGAGCAAATCCGAGACGAGGACCACGATGCCCCGCCGCGGCGCCGTTTCCGCGACCGTGCGAAGGACGGCGTACATGTCGGTCTTGTCGCGCGGCTCCTGCACGGCAAGCGCATCGACCACGCTGAAAATGTGGTTGTTCTTCGTCCGCATCGGCACCGTGGTTCGGATTTTCTCGTCGAACGCCACGCAGCCGACGGCATCTTGCTGCTTCAGGATGAGGTAGGCGAGCGAGCAGGCGAGCGTGCAGGCGTATTCGTATTTATTGAGATGGCCGTTTCCATAGACCATGCTCTTGCTCACATCGACGAGCAGGTTGCACCGCAGGTTCGTCTCTTCTTCGAACTGCTTGATGTACAGCCGGTCCTGCCGGGCCCAGACTTTCCAGTCCACATGGCGCAGGTCGTCGCCGATCGCGTATTCGCGGTGCTGGAGGAACTCGACCGACTGCCCGAAATACGGACTGCGGTGCATCCCCGAAAGAAACCCTTCGACGATGTGCCGAGCCCGGACTTCCAGCCTGGCGATCCGTTTGATCGCCTCAGGATGCAAAAATCTTTTTGAACCGGGCATCGCTCGTGAGCTCGTCTTCCTTGGTGGGGGTGCTGGCGATCAGGCGGTCGATGATCTTGTCGGCACTGACGCCGTCGCTTTGGGCCGCGAAGTTCACCACGATGCGGTGCCGCAACACCGGCTTGGCGAGGGCCTGAATGTCGTCGGTGCTAACGTGCGTCCGCCCGCGGATGAGAGCCCGGGCCTTGCCGCCCAGAATGAGGAACTGCACCGCTCGCGGGCCGGCCCCCCAGCCGACTTGGTCGCCGACAAAGTCGGGAACGCCGGTTTGGCCAACACGTGTCTGCCGCACAAGCGACAGGGCATAGCGAATGATGTGGTCGCTCACGGGGACTTCGCGAACCGTCCGCTGCAGGTCGATGATCTCCTGGGCCGAAAGGACCGGTTTGACCAGGTCAGTTTGGATGGCGGTCGTGCGGCGGGCCACCTCAAACTCGTCTTGAAAGCTCGGATAGTTCACGAACACCTTGAACATGAAGCGGTCTTGCTGCGCTTCGGGGAGCGGGTACGTCCCTTCCTGTTCGATGGGGTTCTGTGTGGCGAGGACGAAGAACGGATCGGTCAACGGATGGCGTACGCGGCCCACGGTCACTTGCCGCTCTTGCATCGCTTCCAGAAGCGCGGCCTGCGTCTTCGGGGGCGTGCGGTTGATTTCGTCAGCGAGAATGATGTTGCTAAAGAGCGGCCCTTCGAGAAACCGCCGCTCGCGCTGGCCGGTCGAACGGTTCTCTTCAAGAATTTCCGTGCCGGTGATGTCGGCCGGCATCAGGTCGGGCGTAAACTGGACGCGGCTGAACGTGAGGTTGAGGCAGCGGGCGAGCGTGCTGATCATCAGCGTCTTCGCGAGGCCGGGCACCCCTTCGAGCAGGCAGTGGCCGCGGGCGAAGAGCGAAATCAGCAGCTCCTCGATCACGTCGGTCTGGCCGACGATCACCTGCGAAAGCTGGGCGACGATCTTCTCGCGGGCGTCGTTCAGGCGGCGAATGGCGGCCGACTCGGAGATCGTGGCCTGAACGACATCGGCCGGGCTGGGAGCCTCGGGCATGGGAGATTCCTTTGGTGCGGCTGGCGGGACGGACGTTGGCGGGCGCGCAGTGCGACGCTGGCGTGCCGCTACACTGCTTGGTGCATCCTGGGTGGCAAAGTGTTCAATCTGGGCAAGCGGTGCGGACAAGCGCAAGCGGCATGCTCGCCGCAATCGGTTCAGCTTTCCAGTGTACGCCACCGGGAGAGGAGTTCAATCGGCAGACGGACTGTCTTAAGCCGTTTTGCGGTAAGAAGTTACTACTTCTTCACCCGCCCGATTCGCCCCAACACTTGTTCCAGCGTTTGCCGCAGGACGAGGCCGCTTTTGCGGATGAGCTGCACCTCTTTGGGCCACAGCTCGATGGGGTGGCGAGCGACACATCCCGCCCGTCCGACCACGGTGGGGACGCTCAGAGCCACGTCGCGAATGTCGTAGCAGCCATTTTGCACTGTCGAAACGGGCAAGAGCCGTCGCTGGTCGAGGGCGATGGCGTGGATCACGTCGCGGATGGCAATGCCGACCGCGAAGCCGGCCCCGGTTTTCTTCTTGATGACCTCGGCACCCGAACCCTTGGTCCGCGTGAACAGCTCGTCGGCCAGCCGGTTGTTCCAGCCCGGATACTTATCGAGCGGCAGGCCACCGATGGCCGCGCTCGACCAGATCGGAACCATGCTGTCGCCGTGTTCGCCGAGGATGAGGGCGTTTACCTGGGTTGGTGCGGCCTTCAGTTCCTGAGCGATCAGGCTGCGGAAACGGATCGTGTCGAGCTGCGTTCCCAGGCCGAGCACTTGACTTGACGGCAGATCAAGCCGATCGGCAGCGACATAGGTGAGAATATCGACCGGGTTGCTGACGACCAGCACAACAGCGTCCTTCTTGAGGCCCGCTTTGGCCACTTCGGTCAGAATGCCGACGAACAGGTCCGTATTGCGGTTGATTAGGTCCAGACGCGATTCGTCGGGCTTGCGCCGCAGGCCGGCGGTGATGCAGACCACGTCGCTCGACGGGACGTGCTCGTAGCCGCCGCTGGCAATCACCTGGTCGGCCACACTCGGGGTGCCGTGCAACAGGTCTAGCGCCTGCCCGCCGGCCAAATCCTGATTTACGTCCAAGAGCGCAATCTCGCGGACAATGCCGCCGCATTGCAACGCAAAGCCGGCGCTTGAGCCAACGAGTCCGCCGCCGCCGATGATGCTTACTTTCATGGGTTTCGCCAGTTGTCAGGTGTCTGGTTCCCAAGCTCTGCTTGGGAACCCAAGTCTGGAAGCTCTGCTTCCCGGCAGGCGAAGCAGAGCTTCGCGAACGTGTGGTTCCAAGCGGAGCTTGGGACCGAGGTATGACTACCGCTTCGCCAATTCTTCCATCACCCGCTGCGTGATGAGCTGCACGAGGGCCTCGTTGTCGGTCGAGCCATTGGACGCAGCTGCCTTAGCAGCGTTTGGTCCCATCGGCGGCGGGGCGGGGAAGGCTTTCCGCTCGACGCCGCTGTTCTGCCAGCTTTCGCGGAAGATGTCGTTGGCGCAGATGTCGCAGTTCTTGTATTCCTCGGTATTCCGCGGGTCGGACCAGCCCCACTTGTCTTTGAGTTCCAAAAGCTCGCGTTCCTTCTTCTCATCGAAGAAGTTGACGCGGCCAAGTTGCTTCGACAGGAGCAGCATCCGGCAATAGGCGTCGAGGATTTCGGTCCACCAGTAGGCCCGCTCCACATCAGTCCCATAGCTGACGGTGCCGTGGTTCGCGAGCAAAATGATATTGGTCTTCTTGACGAACGGCTGGATCGTATCGGCAAAGGCCTGGCCACCAGGCGTTTCGTACTTCGTGATCGGCACGTCGCCGAGGAACACCTCGACCTCCGGCAGGATGCATTGCGGGATCGGCTCGCGCGCGATCGCGAACGCACAGGCGTGCGGCGGATGGCAGTGCACCACGCTCTTCACATCGGGCCGCTGGCGATAAATCTCCAGATGCAGGAGTGCCTCGCTCGACCGCTTCTTGATGCCAGCGAGCTGCTTGCCGGTCATGTCGATGGTGCTAATGTCTTCGGGCTTGAGAAAGCCCTTGCAGTGCATCGTCGGCGTGCAAAGGATTTCGTTCTCGCCGACGCGGACGGTGATGTTGCCGTCGTTGGCAGCCGCGAAGCCCTTGGCATAAATGCGGCGGCCGATTTCGCAGATGTCTTGTTTGAGTTTGTGGAGATTTGCCATGGGAGTATTGCGGAGTGCGGATTTCGGAATGCGGAGTTAGGTTAAGTCGATTTCATCGAGAATCGCCGACGCATACGCATCGACCGGTTTCATCTCAGGTCGGAACGGCTGGGAGGCTTCGGCCCCTTCGCTCATTGCGACGAGGTTGCCAATGCCAGCGGACTGATCGTCCCAAACGACCACTTCGTCGGCTTGCGGCTCGCGCTCGCCGCGCAGCTCCGCCAAAGTCAACGGCGCGACCAGCCGCAGCCGAGCCCCAGTGAAACTGGGATGGCAGCGGTTGAGCGTCACGGTGCCGACGACTTTGGCGATTCGCATGGGTTGGGTTTGGTTAGCTCTGGCGGACCAGTTCGACCTTGTGTTTCTTCAGTTCGTCCTTCACGGCAGGCGTGACAACCGCCCGGCGGGCTACGACAAGTCGCGCCACTCCGGTCAGGCGTTTTTCGACGAGCCGCATCGTGATCACTTTCTCGGTCAACGTTAGGTCGCTCGAACCGTTCCCTCGCTCACGCTTCGGGTTGGTATCGAGCAGGCCCAATCGGCGGATAACCTCCAGGACGATCGTTTCGACTTGTTCAGGCGTGAACGTCATGCGTCGCTGATCCCAATCACCGACCAACGCACCGGCGTCGCTTCGGCCTTGAGAACCTCCCGCATGAATTTCCCATCGCTCGTAATCATCACCTTCTCGCCCTTGCCCGCTCCGACAGCATCCACCGCGATCTGCGGATCGCCGTCGGGCGTGCGACCGTCGGCCATCAGCGGCTGCACGATGAGCAGCTTCTGGCCGCGCATCGTGGCGTGCTTGACGGTGGAGGTCGCGGTTCCGACGACAAGTCCAAGTTGCATGGTTAGTGTTTCGGTTTTCCAAGAACACACAGGTCATCAATCAACGAGCAGCGCCGCTCGCGGGTAAACGTGAGCGGCGTGGTCACGCCTTCGCCGGTCGGGCCGGCGATCGAGAACGAAAGGTACCCCTCGCCCCCGAGGCCGAGCGACGCCATGCAGGGGCCGTTTTTCACGAACAGGGTCGTGTCCATGATGCGGCCCATGCGGGTCATGTTTTTCACGTTGTTCGAGTGGATGATGCTCGTGTGCCGGAAGCCGTGTTCGGCCTCTTTGGCCCGGTCGATCGCTTCTTCGACGCTCTTGCAGCGGACGAACGGAACGAACGGCATCATCTGCTCGACGGGGACGAATGGGTTGGCGAGATCCGTTTCGCCGAAGATCAGCTCGACCTTGTCCGAGACGCTCTTGCCGGCGGCTTTGGCGAGGACCGCCGCGTCCTGGCCGAGGAAATCCTTACTGGGGGCGTCGTGTTTGTGCTCCCCTTCGCCGACTTGAACGATGGCCGCCTTCGTGAGGGCATCGACTTCGCGAGCGTTCAACCGGGCGGCGCCGGCACGTTCCATCGCGGCCATCATCGCGTCGAAGACGGAGCCGACGACGAAGACCTCTTTCTCGGCGATGCAGAGCAGGTTGTTGTCGTACGCCCCGCCCCGAATGATGCAGCGGGCCGCATTGTCCAGATCAGCTGTTTCATCGACGACAACCGGGGGATTCCCCGGCCCGGCGACAACGGCCCGCTTGCCCGACTTCAGAGCTGCCCGGGCGACGGCAGGGCCGCCCGTGACGCAGATCATGTTGATGCCGCGATGGGCGAACAGGGCGTTGGCCGTGTCGAGCGTCGGCTCGGCAATGACGCAGATCAGGTTGTCGATTCCTAAATCGCGGTAGATCGCCTGGTTGAAGCGGCGGACCCCTTCGGCAGCGACCTTCTTGCCGCTGGGATGCGGGTTGACGACGACCGTGTTGCCCGAGGCGAGCATACTGACGGCATTGCCGGTGATCGTCGGCAGCGAATGCGTCACGGGCGTAATTGCGCCGATGACGCCGAAAGGGGCGTGCTCGATGACGGCCAGGCCGCGGTCGCCGCTGAAGACTTCGCTTCGCATGAACTCGACGCCCGGCGTCTTTTCGCCGAGTGTCTTCAGCTTTTCGATCTTGTGGACGAGACGGCCGATCTTGGTCTCGTTCATCTCCATCGTGCCGAGCTCGACGCAGTTGTCGATCGAGATGCGGCGGATGTGGTCGATGATCCGCTTGCGGTCTTCAATCGTTCGCTCCGAAAGCCGTTCAAAGGCTTCGCGAGCGGCAGCGACCGCTTCGTCGGGGCAGGTGAAGATGCCGTGGCGGCCGGCGAACGATTTGCCGGCAACGGGCGCGCCATTGGACCGGCTGACTTCGCTCAGCACCTGGGCGACGACGCTGCGGATGAGGGCTTCGTTGATTTGCATGGGAGGTTATTTCTCGCGTGAGTACACGCTTTGTTGATCGACGTGGACCTGATCGACGATGCCGACAACGACCGCGTCGATCGGCATGTTTTTGGTTTCGGGGGTCAGGCGGGCGCTGCTTCCTTGCGTGAGCAGGACATAGTCGCCGACACCGGCGCCGAGCATATCGACGGCGACAAACGTGCGGCCCGTCGTGACCAGGCTCTTCCGCTCGGCTGGATCGACACGGTACGGCTCGACAATCAGCAGTTTGCAGCCCTTCATCGCTTCGACCTTTTGGGTCGAGACGAGCGAGCCGGTGACTTTGGCGACGAACATGGTTCAGCTTTCGAGCACGTGTTTCGTTTGGCGGGCGACAACGAGTTCTTCGTTCGTGGGAATCGTCCAGACCTGCACCCGGCTGGCGGCGCTGCTCACGCAGGCTTCCCCCTTGGCTTTCGCGTTGAGGGCCGGATCGAGTTCGATCCCCAGTTCCGCGAGGTTGGCACAAACGCCGGAGCGAATGTTGATGCCGTTCTCGCCGATGCCGCCGGTGAAGACGATGGCATCGACGCATCCGAGCTCCACCAGCAAGCCGCCCAAGTGCCGGCGGATTTCGGCCACAAACACATCGAGCGCGAGGCGGGCCCGTGCCTTGCCTTGGGCGGCGGCTTCTTCCAGGTCGCGGATGTCGCCGCTGATGCCGGAGAGCCCGAGCAGGCCCGATTTCTCGGCCAGCGTGTCGAGCACCTGGTGCAGCGACATCCCCTCGGACTGCATGATCAGCGGGATTGCGAACGGGTCGAAATCGCCGACGCGGTTGTTGTGCGGCAGGCCGGTCTGCGGGCTCATCCCCATGCTCGTCGCGACGCTTTGCTGGCCGCGAATGGCACAGAGGCTGTTGCTGCCGCCAAGGTGGCACGAGATGATCCGCAGATCGTAGCGGCCGAGGAGTTGGCTCGTTCGCTGAGCGATGTAGCGGTGGCTCGCGCCGTGGAATCCCCAGCGTTTGATGTGCAGCTTTTCGGCCCACTCAAACGGCGCGGGGTAGTATCGCAGTCGATCGTCGATCGTGGCGTGAAAGCCGGTCTCGAACGCTGCGACCAGCGGAATCTCCGGCAGCTTCTCGGCCAAGAGCCGCATCGATTTGATGTACGGCGGATTGTGAGCCGGGGCGACCAGACTCATTTCCTCCATCGCGGCCAGCACATCGGGTGTCACCCGCTGCACGCCGCTGATCCGTCCACCATGCACGGCCTTGAAGCCGATCGCCGCCACTTCGCTCGCATCCTTGAGGCAACCGCTCGTAGGATCGGTGAGCTGGACGAGGCATTGCCGCACCGCCACCGCATGATCCGGCACCGGCGTCTTCAGTTCCTGCCGCTTGCCACCGATCTCGACGAAGCACGGGCTTTCGGCCGAGCCGATTCGCTCGACACCACCGCGCGCGAGGCTTCGCTCATCGGCCATGTCGAGGAGCCGATACTTGAAGCTGGTCGAGCCGAGGTTGGCGACGAGGATTTTCATGGGTGGGGCAATCCGTTGCAGGTAATGATGGCGAGCGGTGGGTGTCCTCTTCGGCGAGCGGTGGGCGTAAGCCCACTGAGGCAGAAGGAAGCACAGACGGGCGAATCATCGGGAGGCTGACGCCTCCCGCTCGCCGGGAATTAGCCAAGGAACGCGTCGAGCAGCCCTTCGGCCGGTCGCGGGATGACGTGGCTGCCGACGAGTTCACCGACTTGCTGGGCGGCTTGGGCTCCCGCTTCAACGGCCGCGCGGACGCTGCCGACGTCGCCGGTGACGATCGTGGTGACAAACGCTCCGCCGATGCCGACCCGCTTGAGGATCTGCACGTTGGCCGCTTTGGCCATGGCGTCGGTGGCTTCGACCAGGCCGATGAGGCCCTTGGTTTCAATGAGTCCGATAGCTGACATGTGGAGTGGTTCTTTGCGTTGTGTGTGAATGGAGTGGTTATGTGCTGCTACGGCACACGGAGTGTGCCTACTACTTAGCCCTTCGCCTTCTTCAAGGTTGGAGGCAGGACGATGTGCAGGTCGTCGTGTGGGCGGGGAATCACCTGCACGCTGACGACTTCGCCGATGCGGCCGGCGGCTGCGGCGCCGGCGTCGGTGGCGCTCTTCACGGCGGCGACGTCGCCGGTGACAAACGCCGAGACGAGCCCGCTGCCGACCTTGTCCCAGCCGACAAGCTGGACATTGGCGGCTTTGAGCATCGCGTCGGTCGCTTCGAGGAGGGCGATAAAGCCCTTCGTTTCAATCATGCCGAGTGCTTCGTTAACTTTGGCCATGTGGGTCTCCGAGAAAACAGAAAGTAGTTGGTGAGTGGTGAGTGGTGAGTGGTCAATGCTTGCAGCCGCAGCCGCCGTCTTGCTTGAGCAGCTCGACCTTGGTCGCGCTGTCGAGGTAGCAGGCGTTTCCTTCGTCGGTATCGATGTGAACTTCGAGCTTGCTGGTCGCATCGGCTCGCACGAGCAGGTCTTCGAACACGACCGTGCATTGCGGGGCTTCGATCCGCAGTTTCATAAAGTCGCCGTTCTTCACGCCGTAAAAGTCGGCGTCCTTGTTACTCATGTGGACGTGGCGAGCGGCGCGGATCACCCCTTCGCTCAGTTCGACCACACCCTTGGGGCCGACGAGCACGCAGCCGGGGGTGCCGGTGATCTTGCCGCTGTGGCGAACCGGAGCGTCGATGCCGAGCGAGATTGAGTCAGTGAATGCCAGTTCGACCTGACTGGCCGGACGAGTCGGACCAAGCACGCGAACTGTCGGCAGCATGCGGCGGCGCGGGCCGACAACCATCACGGTCTGCTCGGCAGCGTAAAAGCCGTCCTGGTAGAGGTTCTTTTCCGGGATCAGCTTCGCGCCGGGGCCAAAGAGGATTTCGACGTGCTCGTCGGTCAGGTGGCAGTGGCGGGCAGAGATGCTGACGATCAGATTCGGCTTGGTGGAATCGGCAGCAGCTGGCTTGGGGGCAGAAGCGGTCGCGCCGCCGCTCTGCGACAGAACGATCTGCCGGACGATGTTCTCGATGATGGAGCGGTCGAGTTGAGCCATGGGAGAGGTTTAGTCAGGCGAGCGGGAGGTGTCAGCCTCCTGATGAGCTGCCGTTACCGTTGGATGGTGTGTGTTCACTCTGAGCGGTATCCGCCACGATCAGTCTCACGTCCGCAGCGGCCAGTCGGTCGCGCCACGCCGCGTCGAGTTGGTCGTCGGTCACCAGCACGTCGATGTCGGCGAGGTTGCACAGGTGGGCGAGGCTCGTGTGGCTGAACTTCGTGCTGTCGGCGACGACGATCACTTCATCCGCGGCATTCATCATCGCCCGCTCGGTTTCAACGAGCAGGAGGTTGCTGTTGTAAAAGCCCCGTTCGCTCGCCCCTGCGACACTGAGCACGGCCCGGCGAACATTGAGCCCCGCGAGCATCTGGTTGGCGTACGGCCCGAGCGAGACACCGGTCTTCGCGTGGACGTAGCCGCCGACCAGCACGAGGTCCGCACTGTCGCTCGACGTGAACAGGTTCGCGACCGGCAGCGAGTTGGTCACCACTTGCAGAGGACGCCCGACCAGAAGCTGAGCCAGCTCGTAGGTCGTGCTGCCGCCGTCGAGAAGGACCGTATCGTTGTCGTCGATGAGCCGGCTGGCGGCGACCGCGATGCGGCGTTTGCTGTCCCAGTTCTGGGACTGCCGCTGATCGAAGTGCGCGAGCTTCGGCGACGGTCCCGTATAGAACACGCCCCCGTGCGTCCGCTGAGCCACCCCCGACTCTTCGAGGAAATCTAGGTCACGGCGAACCGTCGATTCCGAAACGGCCAGTTCCTCCGCCAATGCCGGTAGCGACGCGAAGCCGCGGAGCCGGATGAACTCCAGCAGTCGCGAGCGGCGGTCTTCGGGCAAATTGGAACGGATCATAGGCGGCACAGTCCACGCAGATTGCCCCAATTATGACGCGTGTGTGACGGAATGCAATCACCTTGTGAAAGAAATCTATCACAAGCGTGCATGGAATCGCCATTCATGGCGAGCAATTCGTTGCAAGTGGCTTTGCAGTAGAGACTTGCAGCAAGAGTCGCTCTAGTCGATTTGCACTCGACGGCCGTTCAAGTGGACGCGGCCTGCTGCTAGCAGAGAGAGGGCATCGGGAAGTGCCGTGCATTCCGTGGCGAAGACGCGGGCCTGCAGAATCTCGGCTGTGTCTTCGTCGCTCACCTTCACCGGCCGCTGCAGGATGATGGGCCCGTGGTCGTATTGGTTATCGACGAAGTGGACCGTGCAGCCGGTGAACTTCGCGCCGTAGTCGAGCACCGCTTGATGCACGGCAAGGCCGTACATCCCCTTGCCACAGAAGGCAGGAATCAATGCCGGATGAATGTTGACGACGCGGTTCTCGAAGTCGGGCGGAATGAGAACGTGCTTGAGGAAGCCGCCCATGACGACATAGTTCACGCCAGCCACGCGACACGGACCAAAGATCGCTTCGCTGAATTCCGCATCGCTGACCGACTTTTTCTTCTCGACGACCAGCGACGGAATGCC
Source organism: uncultured Pirellulaceae bacterium (assembly GCA_964384375.1). GTDB lineage: Bacteria > Planctomycetota > Planctomycetia > Pirellulales > Pirellulaceae > CAYLLN01. The sequence continues at coordinate 16,192 of CAYLLN010000025.1, read as the reverse complement.
AGCCTCCGCGGCATACGTCAGTCCGCGAGCCGACGGCTTGCTGGAAATGACCAGCTTGATCTCGACGGGCAGCGTCCCCGCGCGCACCTTCTCGATCAGATTCCGCAGCGTGGTACCGCTGCCGGAGATGAGGACGGCGATGGGGAGTGGATTAGCCATTCGCGAGCGCCTTGCTAACGATCAGGCGGATTTTCTCATCGCCTAGCTCGGCCTCAACGGTCCCACCATTCGCCGCCGCGGCAAAGGATACTTGATTCGCCAGCGTCTCACCGCAAATGTACTCGCGATGGGCGGTCAGCGACTGTTGCAACTCGGCGGACGCTCCGGTCACACCGATTTGGATTTGATCGGTAAAGTTCAAATCGAGCTTCTTCCGCTCGTCCTGCACCAGCCGGACGAAGTCACGCGCGAGCCCTTCGCCGATGAGTTCCGGTGTCAGCTCCGTCGCGAGCACCACCACGCAACCCGATCCTTGGGCCGCGGCCCAGCCGGGCTTGGCATTCAGGCGGACCTGGATGTCCTCGTTGTCGAGCTCAATTTTCTCGCCGCCGAGGTCGAGCGTCACCTTGCCAGTCGCGGTCAGTTCCGCGAGCAGCTTGCCACCGTCGGCATTGCCAAGAGTTTGCTTGCACGCCGGCAGCAGCTTGCCGATCCGGGGACCAAGGCGCTTGAAGTTCGGCTGCACCTGGTAGGTGATGTATTTCTCGGCGTCCTTGGTGTACTCGATCGTTTTAACGTTGAGCTCGTCGCGCAGTAGCTCGTCGTGCTCTTCCAGCCAGGATTGGTGTGTCTGGTCTGAAAGGATCACCTCGACCTTGGCCAGCGGCTGGCGGACTTTCAGCTTGTTCGCCATGCGGGCCGAGAGCCCGAGCGAAGCGATCTGGCGGAGCAACTCCATCCGCGTGGAGAGCGTTTCGTCGATCGCGGATTGGTCTGCCGTGGGGAAGTCGCAGAGGTGGACCGATTCGGCAACGGAAGGGCTAGGGCTGGGGGCTAGGGTTGGGGACAAGGGCTCGCCTTCCCTAGCCCTAACCCCTAGCCCTAACCCCTCATTGAACACACCCGCCAGATTGCGCCACAGAGCTTCCGCCAAAAACGGCGTGAACGGGGCGATCAGTTTGGCGGTGGTCAGCAGAGTTTCGTACAGCGTCCAATAGGCGTCGAGCTTGTCCTGCTGATGCGCCGCGTCCATCGCCGCCCAGAAGCGATCGCGGCTGCGGCGGACATACCAATTCGAGAGACCATCGACGAAGGCGTTCAGCCGTTTGCAGGCCTCGTAGTTGTCGTAGGCGTCCATCCGCTCAACGACGGCGGCAATCGTGCGGTTGAGTTCGCTGAGAATCCAGCGGTCGAGTTCGCTGCGCTGCGAGATCGGTCGGAAGCCTTTGGCATTTGCCAGGTCAGCCGAGTTGAGTTGAAACGGCGAGCGGGAGGCGTGAGCCTCCCGATGACTTTGCATCCCACTTTGGGCGACATCATCGGGGGCCTCACGGCCCCCGCTCGCCTGGAGCTTCTCCGGCTCAAACTTGTCGTTCGAGTTCGCGTAATTGACAAAAAACGAATAGCAGTTCCAGAGCCGGAGGATGAACTCGGGGATCGTGTCCTTGATTGCCCGCTCGGCATAGCGAATCGTCGTCCACGGGGGCTGCGTGGCGAAGAAGTACCAGCGGAGGGCGTCGGCCCCGTACTTGTCGAAGATTTCCCGCGGCTCGCGATAGTTCCGTTTGCTCTTGGACATCTTCTGCCCGTCCTCGCCGAGCATGAGGCCGAGGACGATGCAGTTTTTGAACGGGTGTGGATAGTCAGCCGTGAATTGGGGGTTCGGGGTTCGGGGTTCGGGGTTCGGCGGAGACGGAGCGCCCCCCAGCCCCGAGCCCCCAGCCCCCAGTCCCTCACTGAACAGCATCGTGCTGATGGCCAGTTGGCTATAAAACCAGCCGCGGGTCTGATCGAGCGCTTCGCTGATGAAGTCGGCGGGGAACTGGTCGTGGAACTTGGCGGCAGCCGGGGCGGGGCCGTCTTCGCCCCGATAGCCCCACTGGGCAAAGGGCATCGCGCCGCTGTCGTACCAGCAGTCGATCACTTCGGTGACGCGCTTCATCCGCGAGCCGGCTGCGAAGGGCGAGTCGTAAGTGATCGCGTCGATGTAGGGCTTGTGGACTTTGAGGTCATCAACGAGCGACGGATTGGCTTTCTTGGCCGCGGCCCATACTTCGGCCCCCGTCATGCCGGGCTTGGTGAGGAGTTCGTCGTAGCTGGCGACCGCTTCCATCTTGCCCGTTTGCTCGCAAACCCAGATCGGGAGCGGCGTCCCCCAGTAGCGTTCGCGCGAGAGGGCCCAATCGACGTTTGATTCGAGGAAATTGCCGAACCGGCCGTGCTTGATATGCTCGGGGAGCCAGTTGATCTGCTCGTTGTTGGCGAGCATCGCGTCCTTGAACGCGGTCGTCTTGATGAACCAACTGCGGCGTGGGTACTGGATCAGCGGATCCTGCTCGGCCCGCCAGCAGAAGGGATAGTCGTGAAGGTACTGCTCCTGGTGGTAGAGCTTCCCTTCGTCCTTGAGCCGCCGCGTGATGTCTTTGTCGCAGTCCTTGACCCAACGGCCTTGGTAGTCGGGTGCTTCGGCGGTGAATTTGCCATCGGGGCCGACGGCGTTGATTAGTTGCGGTCCTTCGCCGGGTCTGAATCGGGACTGCTCCTCTGTCAGAACTTGGAAGTCCACCTCGCCAAAAGCCGGTGCTTGATGAACGACCCCCGTGCCGCTTTCAGTGGTTACAAATTCAGCTGGTACAACCCTCCACGCCCTGTAATCTTTTTCCTTGTTCGTGTGCTTTCCGATGGACTCGATCGGTGCTCTGTTCAGCAAACGCTGATACCACACTAACCCCTCATCCTCGTGCAGCGTGCCCTCGAGGTTGCCTTCGCGTTCATGAAAATAGCTGAATGGCGGCGCGTACCTCAACCCAAGCAAAGAATATCCGGGCTTCGTCGCTTCGACTTGGAGTTCGCGTTTCACTTTCCCCGCAATCGTTTCTACAAGAGCCGACGCCATTATCAGCCGCTCTCCCGTTTCACTATCGACGACCGTGGCATATTCGAGATCTGGATGCACCGCGACAAACTGGTTGCTGGGCAGAGTCCAAGGCGTGGTGGTCCAGACTAGAAGCGACGTGTCCGTCTTGTTGCCCGACTCGTCGAGCAGCGGAAACAGCACATACACGCTCGGATCGGCTACCTCGCGGTATCCTTGCCCCACTTCGCCGCTGCTTAGTGCCGTGCCCCCCTGCGCCCACCACCAGACGATCTTGTGGCCTTGGTAGAGCAGCCCGCGGTCGAACAGGTTTTTGAGCGACCACCAGACGCTCTCGACGAACGATTGGTGGTAGGTGACATACGCTTCTTTGAGATTGACCCAGAAGCCGAGCCGTTCGGTCAGTCGCTCCCATTCCTGCATGTAGCGCCAGACCGATTCCTGGCACTTGTGGATGAACGGCTCGATGCCGAAGGCTTCGATTTCTTCCTTGGCGTGGATGCCCAGTTCCTTGCAGACCTCGACCTCGACCGGCAGGCCGTGCGTGTCCCAGCCCGCCTTGCGCTCGCAGAGGTAGCCGCGCATCGTTTTGTAGCGCGGGAAGAGGTCTTTGATCGCCCGCGTCAGGCAGTGGCCGGGGTGCGGCATGCCGTTGGCGGTAGGGGGACCTTCGTAGAAGACGAACTTTGGAGCGCCATCGCGGCCCGCTAACGACTGCTCATAAACTTTGCGCTCTTTCCAAAAGCGGAGGATGGCCTCTTCCTGCTGGGGAAAGCTCGTATTGGCGCTGACAGCGTCGAACATGGCTTTGTCACTTGTCTCTGGTCATGGGTCACTTGTGCCATCCATTTGGCGGCAATCCTTTTGCCATGCAAGTGACAAATGACAAGTGACCAATGACCTGTCTGCGAAACTATTCTTCGTCGTCGAAATCCTCGTCCTCGTCCTCTTCCTTGGCCGGCTTCCCTTTTCCCTTCTTGGGCTTCTTCTCCTCGGCGGCCTCTTCGGCCCCTTCTTCTTCGGGAACAGGAGCTTCCTCGGGCTCGGCATCCTCATCGACAAAGTCGCCGCCGAGCTTGCCCAGGTCTTCCTCCTCCTCGACGAGGTCGTCCTCGGTCACGTCCTCGAATTCCGACAGTTCGTATTCGTCTTCGAGTTCCTCCTCGAAGTCGTCGTCGAACTCATCGTCGAAATCTTCCTCGTCGAAATCGTCGAGGTCGTCCTTATCTGCGGTCATGACAGAGCCGGCTGCCACGACGCCATCCGCGGGCAGGGCAAAGCCGGGGACGTTCTCGGCAATCCAGGCCGGCAGCGTTTCCGCGTCTTGTTCGTCGATCGGTGGTGCAATGTTCATGCCTGCTGCCGCCTTATGCTTCCCGCTGGCGGCGCGGAATCTGCCCGGCTGCCGCTGTAAGTGCGTAAATGGAAGCAACTTTAGGTAGTCGAGGCGGCTAGTTTTGTCAAGGAAGCGACACTTGCATCCCAGGCCACTCACATCGTCAAAGTTGCAAGATACAAAGTCGGCTAGGCCCCTCCCGACCAGCACTGCGGGTGACCGTCCCATTATTGAGCTTCGTATGTTGCCACTCAGGTTACCACCGATTTCGGCCACGTGGGGCTTTTTTTCGTTACTAAACCCAAACCCCGACGGACGTTAACGTTGGTTACCGCCATTTTGCGTTTCGTGGTAACCTGCGCCGCGAAGCATCAAAAATCAACTCATCGCAAGTCCATACCTATCAATCACTTCCGGCAATTGCTCCGGCGCGACCGCGGCAATTATGTTTCCAAAATCCCCGAAAACGGCCTTTCCTGGTAACCACGTATCGTACTCCCCCGCCAGGAGCAATCAGCCGAGTGATTTCGTTCCCTGCCAAGCGCAAAGTCGAACGTCGAAATGTGAAAGAATCACGTCGCGAAGCACGCGGCGGAAACGAGAGTGTGGCGAGAATTTAACCTATTTAGTGATCTTATGTCAACATGCCTACTATATTTTGTATGCCACTGCCTTCCAACCTACTACCGGTAGTAGGTCGAAGCATTCCGCTCGTGGGGCAGGCGTCTCAGGTTCCAAACGGGCCGGCGCTGTGTGTCGCGTCTGGCCGGGCGACATTCCTCCCGTTATCGTAGCCGCTGGTCCGATCCGGTTGCATAGTTCCTGCTAGTTCCGGCCATGCGAAACACTCTCCTGCTACTCTCGACGTTCATCGCGATCCTCCCCCTCGCGGTACTCGCCACTGGTGCTGACGACGAACCTGGCTTCCGGCCGCTGTTCGACGGCAAGTCGCTCGCGGGCTGGGAGGGGGACGAGAAGGTCTTTCGCGTGGCGGACGAGGCGATCGTCGGCGGATCGCTGAAGGACAAGATCGACCACAATCACTTCCTTTGCACGAAGGACCGCTTCGGCGATTTCGAACTGCGGCTGCAGGCGAAGCTTGTCGGCAAGGGGGAAAATGCCGGCGTGCAGTTTCGGAGCGAGCGGATCAAGGATCATTTCGAGGCGATCGGCTACCAGTGCGATATGGGAATGGCGGCGGGAAAGTCGATCTGGGGCGCCCTTTACGACGAATCGCGCCGCAAGATGTTCCTGGTGCAGGGAGATCACGAGAAACTAACCGAGAAGGTGAAGGCCGACGACTGGAACGATCTCGTGATCCGCTGCGAAGGGCCGCGCGTGCAGATTTGGGTGAACGGCCTGCAAACGGTCGATTACACCGAGAAGGACGACACGGTTTCCAGGACAGGCGTGATCGCTGTGCAAATCCACGGCGGCGCCCCGGCGGAAGCGTCGTATCGCAACATTCGGATCAAGCCGATCGCCAGTGACAAGTGACGAATGATTAGTGACTCTCGCCTTCCCTTCCTCTACTTCGACATGGGCAACGTCCTGCTCATGTTCTCGCACGAGCAGATGGCGGCGCAGATGGCCGCCGTCGCCGGCATTTCGCAGAAGCGTGCGTGGGACATTCTGTTCGAGGGGAATCTGGGCATTCGGCACGAAACGGGACTGCTGACGACGGACCAGTTTTACGACGAGTTTTTGAAGACGGCCGGAGTCGATGCCGGCAAGGTGGATCGCGCCGCGCTCGACCTTGCGGCCAACGACATCTTCTGGCTCAATACGCCAATGGTCGCGCTTGTAGGAAGGCTTAATGCCGCAGGCTATCGGCTCGGGATCCTGTCGAACACGAATGCGGCCCACTGGAACTTTGTGGCCGAGCGGTTCGCCTATTTGCGGCAGATGTTTCACGTTCACGCGATGAGCTTCAACTTCCACGCAATGAAGCCCGATCCACGGATTTTTGCCGAGGCGGCGAAACTCGCCGGCGCCCAAGCGCGGGATGTGTTTTTCACCGACGACCGGCCGGAAAACATTGCCGGAGCCAAAGCCGCCGGTTACGACGCGGTGCTGTTCACAAAGCCCGCTGCATTATCCGAGGAACTTTTCGCACGCGGCATCGTGGCAAATTACTGATTCCCCTGTTAGCGCAAGGCGAATCGTGCGGTAGATTTAGGAAACATTGTGAATTCCGTCACAATGTCGGTCGTCGCAACGTCGTCGATTCCAAGGCGTCCTCCATGCCCATCGTCAAGTTCGTCAAAGAGAAGAAGGAAATCGAAGTCCCCGACGGGGCGAATCTGCGCAACGAAGCCGTGAAGGCCGGGATCAATCTGAATCAGGGCCTCAATGGAATGGGAGCCTCGATCAACAAGTACTTGAATTGCACGACGATGAGCTTTGGGATCTGCAGCGGCTCATGCGGAACTTGCCGCGTGCTCATCACGAAGGGGATGGACCACACGAACAAGCTCAGTCTTCGCGAGTGGCTGAAATTCAAGACGGTGATGACGCCTGATCCCGTTCCCGCTCTCGCTTACGTCGGCCACGAAGAGACGATGCGACTGGCTTGTTGCACCACGGTCCACGGCGACATCGAGGTGGAAAGCGGCCCGGAGATCAACCTGTTCGGCGAGAACTTTTTCTCGTAGGCGCGCGGGTCGCTCAATCGTGTAGGTTATGCTTCAGCATAACGCTCGGTTTCCGCTCGTTATGCCAAGGCATAACCTACGCCTCTTAGCGGCAATTCTTCGTGAAGCAAATCCTTGCCATCGTCAAGCCGCACGTGGCCGAAGAGGTGCTGGAAGCTCTGCGCCGCGCGCCGATCGAGGCGCTGACGGTGCGTGAAGTAAAAGGGTACGGTCGCCAGAAAGACTATCTCGATCAATACGGCGAGTCCGATTTTGCTCTGGCTTTTCTGCCGAAGGTCGAATTCTCGCTCTGGGTCGATGACGCACGGGCCGAGGAAGTGGCGCAGCGGATTGCTGAAGTCGCCCGAACGGGGCGCATGGGAGATGGCAAGATCGTGATCTTGCCGGTGAGTCGGTTCGAGCAGGTGCTGGGGTAAGTCGTAGGGTGGGTCGAGTTCGCGGCCGATCGGCATTGCGATGGCCGATCATGGTTGTCCGCGAACGATGACCCACCATGATCCAGCGTCCATCTTGGTGGGTCTTCGCTCGCTGGACCCACCCTACGCTAAACTGGAAACCTGCCCTCCGGAGTTTGCCACTCGTGCTTCGCTTCGTCGCCCGCCGGTTTGATACGCTCCGTCCCGTCACGGTGGAAATCGCCGACGGTCGTATCGCCTCGCTTCGTCCCGCTGCTGATGCACCGGATCTGCCGCTCGTCGCGCCGGGGTTTGTCGATCTGCAAATCAACGGCTACGGTGGCGTGGAGTTCAACGATCCGCAACTAACCGTCGAGAAGGTCCGTCAGGCGGCTCTGTCGCAAGACGCCTTCGGCGTGACAGACTTCCTGGCCACCACGACGACCGACAGCCACGAAGTGCTGGCCCGCAGCCTTGCGACGATTGCCCAGGCAATCGACGAGTCGCCTGAAGTCGCCACGCGTATGCCCGGGATTCATCTCGAAGGGCCGTTCATCTCTCCCGATGATGGCCCTCGCGGAGCACATCCGCGGCAGCACGTTCGTCCTCCGGACTGGGACGAATATCGCCGCCTGGCCGATGCGGCTCGCGGACGTATCAGGCTGCTTACCGTGTCGCCGGAATACGACAACGCTGCCGAGTTCATTCGCCGAGTGGTACAGACCGGCGTGCTCGTCGCGATCGGTCACACGAAAGCCACAAGCGACCAGATTCGCTCCGCCGTCGATGCGGGCGCGAGCATGAGCACGCATCTGGGGAACGGCGCCCATCCGCAGATTCGCCGGCATCCGAACTATATTTGGGATCAGCTAGCCGACGATCATCTGACAGCCAGCCTGATTACCGATGGCCATCACTTGCCAGCCGCGGTCGTGAAAGCGATGGTGCGGGCCAAAACGCCGGAGCGAATTGTGCTCGTCAGCGACGTGACAGGGATGGGGGGCATGCCGCCGGGCCGTTACCAGACGGGACTCGGTGAGTTGGAAGTCCTGCCCAGCGGCAAACTGGTTCCGGCCGGCAATTCCGAGATCCTCGCCGGAGCTTCCCTGCCGATTCACGTCTGCGTGGCCAACGTGATGCGTTTTGCCGGCGTCGATCTAGCCACGGCGATTCGCATGGCCAGCACACGACCGGCGGAATTGATCGGCATCCACAATCACACGCTCGACGAAGGGGCCGCGGCGAATCTGGTGCTGTTCGATCTGCTAACGGCCAATCACCCGGATCGGCTGATCGTGCGGGGGACGATCAATCGAGGAACGGTGGCCTTCGGAGCACGATAGGGCAGCCGGCCGCTGCTAATATAAGTTGAGCAACCCGCTGAGCATGTAGTATCGCCCCTCACCTAACAGTGCGGGTAGAGTCGGTGTAAGCGGGTGCGAGCGTTGGCGGTGGTGAAGCGCCAGCGGACGACGCTGTGTCACGCTCCTGCAAACGGATTGCTCCCCTCCACGCGAATCGCAGCGCTGGAGGAAAGAGCCTTCTCAATTCTGGCGCAGCGCAGTTCCTGATTCGTCTGAATCGTGCGGATCATGCGCCATTGGCAGAGGAGGACCGGAAGATCGAGAAAGAGGACCAGCGCGATCGCGACGTAGCTCGTCGTGATGAGCCCCTCGATCGTTTCGTCGTCGCTGGCACGGGACAAGATCTGCCCCGCGATGTTGCTGGCGATACGCAGGCCCACCACCAGCCGACGAGCACAACCGGCTGCGGAGGCTGGATGGAGTCCGGAAGATTCGGTCACATCAACAGTTGATGGGGATCGCTTTCATTCCAAAGCTGCCGCATCGCTTGAAACGGACGAAACAGGTTCATAATGGGAACGAAGAACCATACCACGGCCCAACCGGGAGAAACCTCCAGGGGCCGTGTCGGTTGCAGGGCAGGGAGGTTTTTCTGGGCCGGGTACATCCACACCAGCAAGCCCATGAAGTTAGCCAACATGCAGACCATCGTGGCAACGGTGATGGCCATCTGCCGCTGGTCGTTGCTGAGGGCTGTTGATGGATCGAGATCGCCGGTCTCTTGGGCGGATTGCAGCATTGCAATTTGCATGATCAGCGACACGATGAGTGCGAACTGCAAAACGACCGAGAGCAACGTCAACCCGATCGCCATGGTGGCGCGGCCGCTGGCCGAGACGAAGACGGCACTCGTCGTCCGTGGAGCAAAGTTCGGCGCAGGCGTATTGAGAAACGCCGTTGGCGGGGTGTACGGATTGAGCGGGTCGTTCATTGACTCGGCATTTGACCGCTCGATATTCCGCGGTTCAAGTCAGCCGACTTCGTTTCAGCCAAGCCGCTTCAGCCGCATCGCCGGCAGGCGTTTGAGCCGCTGGTTTTGCGGATCGACTTCGATGCCGACCGATTCGAGGGCCGTCACACCGAGAAGTGGCTCGGCGTCGTGTCCTTGCCGAAGAAAACTGTCGAGCCGACGAATTCGCCCAAGAACTCGATCTTCGCGACCGCGATGTTGCCAGGTGACATCGATTGTTTCAACGCAAAGATACCAAGAGCGCGAAGGCCGCAAAGAGGATCATGAACTCGAATTCCCTTTGCGCACTTTGCGATTCTTTGCCCCTTTGCGTTAAATTGCTGGCATGTTCACTGCACCAAGACGCTCCCGCCGTTCCTTCCTCGCCACCTCCGCTGCAGGTGCTGCCGGGCTCTATCTCGCCGGCCAGGGCACGCCGATGCTTGGTCAAGAGAAAGGGGAGCGGCCCAAGCAAGACCCGTCCGTCACCGTGCTCAATCCGCAAGGTCGCGTGCCGCTGTCGTTTATCATCGACGACTCGACCTGCCTCGTGAATCTGGCCCACTTCTGTATCCCGCAGTTCGCCGAGGTCTTTCCCGATCGGTATTTGCAGGACTGGCGGAAGCTGCCGCGAGAGATTCCCGATAGTTTCGTCCGCGAATTCGGCGAGTGGTGCCACGAGAATGGGGTGAAGGGGAAGTACAGCATTGTGCCGTATCCCGCGTGCGTCGGCTGGGTCGATCGCGAGATGCCCGGCTGGACCGGCAAGCAACTCGAAGAGAGCCGGAAGCTCGTCCGCGACCTGATGATGCCCGATTGGGACATTCACCCGGAGATGATCACGCACACCTGGGCGATCGACGTGAAAACGGGCCGCCCCTATCCCGAACGATCCGAGCGGTTCATGGAGAACTGGGGCTTCTCCTTCGGCAAAGGGGTGGATGAACTGGCCGAATATCTCGGCTTTGCCCTGCGAATCCTGAAGAATGCCGGCTTCCCGTGCGAGGGAATCACGACGCCCGGCGGCTTTGGGAATCGCGTCCTGCCGGAACTGGCCCAGGCGGTGCAGCAAAGCGTGCGCGATGTCTTTCGGGCCGAAGTGCCGCACTATTTCCGGCACCTGTTCACCGACGACCGGAGTGTGGCGCCGCAGGTACAATATGCCAGCGGCCTAGACACCGACGATCCGCAAGTCGTCGTGTCGATCATCGGCTGTACGGGAGACTGGTTCGGCGGCTGGGATGGCCTGGAACCGGGGACGGTCGATCAATTCATCACCGAGGACGGCGGGGGCCGCGTTCCCGAGATCATTCGCCGCGGCGAGCCGGCCATTCTCGTCTGCCACTGGCCTGGCATCTATTTCAACGGCGAGCGGATCGGCTTCAACATCTTCAAGGAAGTCCACAAGCGGCTGCACGAGCGATACGACAACCTGATCTGGATGAAGAACAGCGAAATCGCCCGGTACTGGGCGGCCAAAGAGCTGACGGCAATTTCGCGCGAGGGGAATCGCTTGTTGCTGACCGCGCCGTTTGCGTCGCCGCGGTTTACGGTGAGCGCGAACGTCGCTGAACCGGCTGCAGTAAAGCGCGTGCTGCTTGGCGCGGACGGAAAGGGACAGCGGGCAGAGTTGAAGGAGGTCGGCGAGCTGTTGAAGCTGACGCCCGGCACGTGGACGCGGAATCGTGAAGCGATTGTGGCATGTTTTGATTTGCCGCGGGGGAAGACGGTGGTGGAGTGGGAGTAGGGGCGGGCTGGCGGAGGGCGAGGCTACCGCCGAGCCGCCTTTGTCCTCGCTTGCGCGTCGGGTTTGTATAGAAAGTGGCGGCTAGCAGAGTCGCCAAGAGCGCGTTAAGTTTCGCGGCTTGTCGCTGCAATTGTGCGTTCCCCTTGCCCGGCAACGATTTAGGCACGGCGAATTGGGCGGAGGGGGAGTTGACAAGAGCCGCGGCGCGGTTACAAATTGACTAGGGTTCGTGAAAAATATCACAAAGGTCCAGGTGACTGCCGCACGAAGCGTCTAACCACTTGCGGAGCAATGGGTTAGAGACAGTCACCAGGAGCCTTGCAGGCTGCCTGACATGGCCAAGAAATTGTCGGTCGCTGAGATTATGGCCGCCGCTCGCGCGGAGAAATCTGGCGGCGCGGCCCCAAAACCGGCTGACGCACCCGCGACTGAGTCCCCCGCCCCTGCTGCCGAAAGTGCTCCTGTAGCCGACGAACCTGTTGCTGCGGCCGCCGCTCCTGCCGAGGAAGAATCGGCTTCTGCTCCCGCCGCGAAACCTGCTGGCAAGGTTGCGCCGGGTGGCAAGGGAATGAGCATGGCGGACATTCTCGCCGCTGCTCGCGCGAAGGGTGGCGCTGCTCCAGCAGCAAAGCCCGCCGCGCCGAAAGCCGCTGTTGCCGAGAAGCCGGCGAAAGCCTCGGTCGCGGAGAAGCTCGCGAAGTCCACAGTTGCCGAGAAAGCCTCGCCCAAACCTGCCGCGAAGGACGGCAATGGTGCCGCTGCCGCTCCGAAAGACACGGCGAGCATCCTCGCCGCCGCTCGCAAGGGTGCAAAGCCCGGCCCGGTGAGTAAGGCCGAAGCGGCCGCACTCTCCAAGCCGACCGAGCCTGCCGGCAAGAAGAAGCTCGATGTGCCGCCAATGCCGGCCAAGCCGGAGTATGCGAAGCCCAAGACTGCCGCGGCAGCCGACGATACGGCCACGCGGCGTTCGTTCCTCGCAATGGCAGGCGCGGCCTTGTTCGGCTCGTCGATGGCGATCGGCTTTTCGGCATTGGCCGCGACGCACCTGATGTGGCTGCTCGGCCTGGCCCGCTTCATGTTCCCCAATATCCTGATCGAGCCCCCGACGAAGTTCAAAGTTGGCTTCCCGGATTCGCTCGCCCCCGGCCAGGTCGAAACAAAGTTCATCCCGCAATTCGGCGTCTGGATCGTGAAGTACGAGTTCGAGGGTCAGCCGATGATCTTCGCCCTCAAGTCGGTTTGCACGCACCTGGGTTGCACGCCGAACTGGCTCGAAGCCGAGCAGAAATTCAAATGCCCCTGCCACGGCAGCGGCTTTTACAAGGACGGCGTCAACTTCGAAGGCCCGGCCCCGCGCCCGCTCGAACGCTATGCGATCAGTATGGCCGACGACGGCCAGCTACTCGTCGATAAAAGTCGCACGTTCCAGGAAGAGCTGGGACAGTGGAAAGACTCCGCGTCCTTTGTTCCCGTATAGCTCGAGATTCGCCGTTTTTCGCTCTTCGTCCCTCATTCGTCATTTGACTTTCGACATTCGTCCTTATGCCCTCACTCGGCGAAATCATCCGCGAATCGCAGATTTGGAAGAGCATCTTCCGGCACCCCGCGCCGGTCGATCGCCGCAATCGCATCGTGGTGATGCTGACGAACTTCTTCCTGCACCTGCACCCGGTGTCGATCAAGAAGCAGGGGATCGCCCTGAGCTTCACGTGGTGCATGGGCGGGGTGACCTTCTTCCTGTTCCTGGTCGAAACGGTCACCGGCGTCCTCCTGATGTTCTATTACCGACCGACGCTGGAATGGGCCTATAACGACATTCTCGCCCTCCGCGACGTGACGAGCCTCGGTATCCTCCGCGAGTTGCATCGCTGGGGGGCCCACGCGATGGTGATCACCGTCTGGCTCCATATGTATCGCGTGTTTCTCACGGGCAGCTATAAACCGCCGCGCGAGTTCAACTGGGTCATCGGCGTCATCTTGCTCCTGCTAACGCTGCTCTTGTCATTCACCGGCTACCTGCTGCCGTGGGATCAATTGGCGATCTGGGCCATCACGGTCGGTTCCAATATGGCCCGCGCCACGCCGTTCCTCGGTTACGAGGGCCCCGGCAACCAATTATTAACGATCGACGGCATCGACATGATTACCAACGCCTCCGATGCGCGCTTTGGGCTGCTTGGCGCGCGCTTCGTGGGTGAAGAAACGCTCAATCGCTTTTACGTGCTCCACTGCGTTGCCATTCCGCTGGCCGTGTCGCTGCTTTTGGCGATTCACTTCTGGCGGGTGCGCAAGGACGGCGGCATCAGCGGACCTCTTTAGTCATCTATGCACGGCCACGTTCCCTACGACGTTTTCCTCCAGCAGATTGCCGGGTTTCTCGGCACGTACTATCTGCTCCTGGCCGTGATGAACGCGGTGGCCGCGTTCATGCTGTGGCAAAGCCACGCGGAGCGGACACTGTTCCGCCTGCCGGGCGTCGATTTTCCCGTGACGCCGTCGCTCCTCTGGCTTTGCTTGTCGCTCTTCTTTCTGCTCCTTTCGCCGATCGCCTATAGCGCCGACCCGACCTGGGTGCAATTTATCTCGCTCCCGGAAGTGATTCGTACGGGCATCAATCGCTTGATGAACCCGACGATCTACACGCTTGGGTCGCTCGTCATTCTTAGTGCGGCCTTCCTCCTGCGGCGATTCCTGGTGAAGCCCTGGGTGGCCTGGCTGGGGCTCAACCTGTCGGCCCTGCTGATGGGGATGTCGCTCACCGATCCGAACTTCGCCTCGATCGTGACCAAGGCGGACAACGTGCCGATCGTCGGCCTCGTCTTCCTGCTCGGTTTCTTCACGTGGCTCGCCGCGTACAAAGCCGTGCTGAACGATGACCGTGCCAAGCAAGGTCTGGAACCGCTGGAGAAACTCGATAGCGAGAAAGTGCTTGTCTGGCCGGACCTCGTTTATACCGAACTGATCTGCATGGTCGCTTTGACGGCACTGCTCTTGTTCTGGGCCATCGCCCTGCAAGCGCCACTGGAAGAGCCAGCCAGCGCCGTGAAGACGCCCAACCCGTCGAAGGCCCCTTGGTACTTCCTCGGTCTGCAAGAGATGCTCGTTTACTACGATCCGTGGATGGCGGGCGTCGTGCTCCCGAGCGTGATCGTCGCCGGACTCATGGCGATTCCGTACATCGACTTCAACAAGGCCGGCAACGGTTACTACACGATCGACCAGCGGAAGTTCGCCTATGTGATGTTTCAGTTCGGGTTTCTCGTGCTGTGGGTCACGCTCATCGTGATGGGAACGTTCCTTCGCGGCCCCAACTGGAACTTCTTCGGTCCGTACGAATACTGGGACGCTCACAAAGTCGAGGCGCTCAACAACGTCGATCTCTCGGAATACTTCTGGGTCTGGACGCTGCAATCGGCCCGGCCCAAAGCGCCCGAAGGGGCTAGCGAGATGGTCAAGTTCGGCTGGTCGCTGTATCGCGAGTTGCCGGGAATCCTGCTCGTCATCGGCTACTTCGCGATGGTGCCGCCGCTGATGGTCGTGCTCAGCAAGTACTTCCAAACGATGTTCATCCGCATGGGCTTCATCCGCTACATGGTGATGACGAACCTCTTGCTGATGATGATGCTCCTGCCGATCAAGATGCTCGCCCGCTGGACGGTGAATATGAAGTACTTCATTTCACTGCCCGAATACATGCTCAACTTTTAGTCGTTTTCCATGCCCGCAACCGAATCCACCTGGCGCAACACCACGCTCCTGCATCGCATCTTTGCGATCAGCGGAGTCGTGCTCACGCTGGCTACGGTCTGGATGTTCTACAAGGACCACAGCCGGCCTTGGAAAGACATTCAGCCGCAGGTCGTGAACATCGACCTGAACATGAACAAGTGGCGGCAGGAGCAGTTCGACACGACCGAGGCGGTTCTCGCACACGACCGGCTCAGCCATGCCGCCACCGCGGCCAGGTCGCAGCCAATTCCCGAGGAATTGCTGGCCGAATTCAAGCGGAAGATGGCGGAAGACGCCGAGTATCGGCAGACGAGCGTGCGGACGGAGTGGATCGATCAATGGGCCGACGAATTGAACCGCTTGTCGGCCGAAGCGACCAAGGCGCGTGCGGCAGCGGAAGAAGCGAGAAAGGCATCGGACGCCAAGCCTGAGGACGCCGAGCTTTACAAGACGGCGGTGTCGGCTGAGGAAGCTGCCCTTTCGGCCGAGCAGGCCGCGGCCAACTACCGCGCCCGGTTCATCGATCGGCTCCGCGTCGTCGTTCGCGAGGCAAAAACCCGCGAGGACAAAGTCCTGGGCGAGCGGAAGTTCAAGTCGGCCAATATCGACGCGGCCAAGGCCAACCTCGATATCGCCATTCGCGACAACCTCGGTCCCGATGTGCTCGCCCAGCGGCAGCAGGATGTGGACAAACTGGTTGGCGGCCCCGAGGACATCGAAGCCGGGCGGCGGTCGTATTACTTCCTGAATGCCGAGTACCAGGCGTTTGCCGCGTACCGGAAGTCGCTCGACAAACTGATCGCCACGATGACCGCGGCCGCCGACAAGGCACAGAAGGAATATGAGGACGGCCTTGCCAACCTCGAGCGGCTGAAGACGCAGTACAAGCAGCAGAACGAAACCTATTTCCAATTGTCGAGCGAATACCCGTTCATCTTCGGTAAGAAGATTCTCACCCTCCCGATTCTGGACGCCTTCGGTTCG
>CAYLLN010000024.1:0-83583 GCA_964384375.1 uncultured Pirellulaceae bacterium | reverse complement strand
TATCTCGATCTGACCTGCCTGCCGCCGACGCCGGAGCTACTGGAGAAGTTCGCCAGCGGTCAGCAGTCTTATTACGCGGTTGTGGACGAGCTACTTGCTTCGCCCCAGTATGGCGAACGTTGGGGCCGCCACTGGATGGATGTCTGGCGCTATAGCGACTGGGACGGTTACGGCAACGAGATTCGCGAGAGCAAGCCGCACATCTGGCGGTGGCGGGATTGGATTGTCGAATCGCTCAACGCCGACAAGCCCTACGACCGGATGGTACAGGAGATGTTGGCAGCCGACGAACTGTCGCCGAGCGATCCCGATGCGCTGCGGGCGACGGGTTACCTCGTGCGGAGCTGGTACAAGTTCAACCGCAACAAGTGGATGGACGACGCAATCGAGCACACGGGAAAGGCGTTTCTTGGCGTGACGTTCAACTGTGCTCGCTGCCACGACCACATGTACGATCCGCTCGCCCAGCAGGAGTACTACCAGCTCCGGGCCGTCTTCGAGCCGTACGACATCCGCAATGACCGCGTCCCCGGCGAGGCAAATACTGAAAAGGACGGACTCGTTCGCGTCTTCGACGCGAAAGCCGACGCGCAAACGTTCCTCTTCATCCGCGGCAACGAGAAAGAGCCGCAGAAAGACCAGCCCCTCTCGCCCGCGGTGCCCAGGGTGTTTTCCGCCGTGCCGTTCGCGGTGGAGCCAGTGACCTTCTCGCCGGCTGCCTACTACCAGGGGTTGGCGGCGTTCGTACAAGAAGAGTCGCAGACGGCAGTGAAAGCGGCAATGGAGAAGGCGAAAGGCGATTTGGCAGCGGCGGAAGCAGCGCTCACCGCGGCAAAGGCCAAGCAGGCGGAATTCCTCGCCGCGAATCCCGCGTCCGTCGAATCAAAGCCGGAACCTGCCGCGCCGGCGAGCGAGCCAGTGTTTGTCGATGACTTCGCGAAGGCTGATGATTCCAGATGGTCGCTCGATGTCGGCAAATGGGAATACAAAGATGGGCGGCTCGTGCAAAGCGATCCGCGAGACGAGGTTTGTGGCATCATCAGCAAAGAGCCGCATCCGCAGGACTTTGCCGTCACGTTCCGCTTCAAAACAACCGGCGGCGACGTCTATAAGTCCGTCGGCATTGCCTTCGACGCGATCAGGAGGACGGACTTTCAGTCGATCTATCTGAGCGCCCACTCGCCAGGGCCACATCTGTGGGTTCGCAATGCCGGGCAGGAAAGCTACCCGGTTTCCTCGCCCAAGGAAAGCGCAGTGGAGTTGGGGCGCGAGATCGAACTGAAGCTCGCCGTCCGCGGCACGCTGGCCAATGTCTGGGTCGATGGGAAGCTCGTGCTCGCCTACAACCTGCCGACGGAGCGGGTGAAGGACGGCCGTTTGATCTTCTGGACGTACGACGCGACGGCTGAGTTTCTCAAGGCGACGGTCGAGCGGATCGGCGAGGGTTACGCGCTCGCTCCGGCCGGTGCGAATAGCGCTCCCGCATCGATGGCCGACACGTTGGCGGCTGCCGTGACCGATGCCGAGCAGGGCCTCGCAATTGCCCGCAAATCGATCTTCGCCAGCGAAGCGGCCATGGCTTCGCTCGAGGCCCGCATCGCGGCCGACGCGGCGAACTACGCAGACCCTCCTGCCGCAAATGGCAAGCAGCTCTCGCTGGCCGCTGGCGCCTTCGAGCGACATCACGCCACCCAGCAAGCCGAAGTGGCGCTGCTGCAAGCACACCTGAAGGGAGCACAAGCCAGGCGCAGCGTGAAGGCCGGCGACGACAAAACCACCAAAGCGGCCGCCGAAGCTGACGCGGCCGTGGCCAATGCTCAAAAGGCCTTCGATGCCGCTCAGAAAGCCATTACCGAGCCGACAGAGAACTACACGCGACTAACACCCGTCCATCCGGCCACGAGCACCGGCCGCCGGCTCGCCCTGGCTCGCTGGATCACCTCGCGCGACAATCCGCTGGCCGCTCGCGTCGCCGTCAATCACATCTGGCTCAGGCACTTTGGCACCCCGCTCGTGCCGACCGTCTTTGACTTCGGCATGAACGGCAAGCCGCCCACCAACCAGGCTTTGCTCGATTGGCTGGCAGTCGAACTGATGGAAAACGGCTGGCAGATGAAGCAAATCCACAAGCTGATTGTGACGAGCAAGACATATCAGCTCGCTTCGACAGCTCGAATGACCAATGACCAAGCACCAATGACCAACGCCGCGATTGATCCCGAGAATCTGTACTACTGGCGAGCCAACCCGCGACGGCTGGAGGCCGAGGCGGTGCGCGACGCGACGCTGCTCGTTGCCGGTTCGCTCGACCAGACTCGCGGCGGTCCGGAGCTCGATCAAAACGCCGGACTCACGGTGCCGCGGCGGAGTCTGTACTTCCGTGCGAGCAAAGAGAAGAAGATGCAGTTCCTGTCGCTGTTCGATAGCGCCAATCCGGTCGAGTGCTACCGCCGGAGCGAGAGCATTGCCCCGCAGCAAGCGCTGGCGATGGCTAATAGCACGCTCACACTCGCCCAGTCGCGTATTTTGGCCAAAAAGCTCAGCGACTCGCTGGGAAACATTGCCACCGACGAAGCCCCGAAACGATTCGTCACAGAGGCCTTCGTTCGCATCCTTTGCCGCCCGCCAACTGAAGCCGAGCTGACCACGTGCCTGGAGTTCCTCGCGGACCAAGCCACAAAACTAGCCGATGTCAAGTCGCTAACCGCTTTCTCTGCCGGCCCTGCCGCGAGCGTTCCCCCGTCCAGCGATCCGGCACAGCGAGCCCGCGAGAACCTGGTCCACGTGCTGCTCAATCACAACGACTTTGTGACAGTACGCTAGCGCCTGCGAGAGTGTGAACTGCTGCGAACCCGCTAAACCACAGCCAGCACCGTGGACAAGTCGCTCGACGCGCCGATAATGCGGGACTCGATACGGCTCCTCACCTCTCTCATCTTCCTCGCACCATGACCGCTGCTCGCCTTGCTGCATACACGCGTGCCCTGGAGTTTGCCGAGCGGCAGGTCGCCGCGCTCACCCTGCGGCATCCCGATTTCTTTCCGATGTACACGGTGGGCGGGAAGTGGCATCACACCGGTGAGCAATGGACGCATTGGACCGACGGATTTCTCGGCGGGATGATGTGGCAGTTCTGCTTGCGGACGAAAGATGCCGAATGGCGGAAGCGGGCCGAGCACTACTCGAAGCTGCTCGAACATCGCCAGCATGACCGGAACGTGCATGACCTCGGGTTCATCTTTCTGAGCACGTATTTGCCGTGGTACCAGCTGACCGGAGACGAGCACCTGCACGCAGTGCTGGTGCAAGCCGGGCGAACGCTCGCGATGCGGTTCAAGGAGCGCGGGCAGTACCTCCGGTCGTTCGTCGCCGACGAGTCGCTCTTCATCGACATCATGATGAACGTGCCGATTATCTTCTACGCCGCCAACGAAAGCGGCGATCCCGAACTGGCCCGCATTGCCAATGCTCATTGCCGCACGACACGCGATACGATCGTCCGTCCGGATGGCTCAACGGCGCACGAGGGAATCTTCGACCTGGAAACCGGCCGTTTTCTGCGGCAGACGACGCATCAGGGGTTGGCGGGGGACTCCGCTTGGGCCCGCGGACTGGCATGGTCGCTGTACGGCTACAGCAAGTGCTACGCCCTGACCGGCAATCGCGAGTGGCTCGACGTGGCCGAGCGAAATGCCCGGTACTGGATCGACCATCTGCCGGCCGATCGCGTGCCGCTGTGGGACTTTCACGCCGACCCTCAACAGCCGCCACCGTGGGGCGCGCAGAAGGAGTCGAGTGCCGGGGCCATCGCGGCCAGTGGATTGTTGGATCTCGCCCGGCAAACGACCGATCCCGCGCGAGCTGCCGAGTACGAGTCAGTTGCGCTCGCCATGCTCGACGCCCTCGTGCAACCGGAGTGTCTCGCGATTGACACTCCCGGCTGGGAAGGGATTCTCAAGCACGGCGTTTACCACACGGCGAAGAACCTGGGGGTCGATGAGTCGGTGATGTGGGGCGAGTACTTTTTCGTCGAAGGGTTGACGAAGGTCGTAACGCGCGGTGCGTAACGCGCCCTCAGTTCGGCCCCGCCGAAGCCGGCGTCTTACGACTTGCGGCGGTCGCCGTCTTGCCCCCAGCCGGTGAGGGCAACGACGGACATCCGCCGGCCCCACGGTTGTTCGCGGATGCGTCGGCACGCCTCGTAGCCGTTCAGTTTGGCAACTCAGCGAATCAACGAACAACCAGAAATATGGTTGAAAGTGGTTCAACCTGCACTGAATTGTTTATACGAATCCCATTTCGGTTCCATGACCGCCATGCACTGCACCGTATGTGACTTGACGCGGTCTTGCACCGATTTGTGGATCGATGCGATGTCCACTCCCTGAGGAATGTAGAACACAAACTCCTTCATCGAACTTGTCGTCAACACCAATGCCTGCACGGCCCGTGCTTTTTCGTCGAGTTCGGCAATGATGATGTCTTCGATGTCATTCACCTGCCGGTTTTCCTCGGGATCAGGCATTCCTTGTGGGTTGGGACTCGAGAATGGGATTGCAAACCCGAGCTTGATTGGCAATTCTGCATGTCCTACCCATTCCTTGGCGGCTTGGTTGTAGCGCACTACTAACGCGGCACCCTTGTACGTTCCTTGAGAACCCCCCCACGCACCGCCATCGTCGGCCAACTTGGGCAACACGTTGATACTGCGGGTTGCTTTCGAGAATGGCCACATAGACTCGTGCCTCGCAATGCCAGTCAATGAAGCGTGCTTTCCCAATCAGTTAAAACCCGGAACGCCAGTTTTTGGTCCTGAATGATCCTGCTATTCGCAGGGCTAGCATCACAAAGGTAGCCCTCTACTCGTTCACCGCCGTCTCCAAGAACCGCGCGAGGCGGTGGAAGTCGGAGCTGGGGTCGATATAGCGCACGACCGTGACCAGCGTGGCCGGGTCGATCAGCCGCTCGAACGGCACGAAGTGCAATTGCAACTGGCCGACGACCGACACCATTACGCCGTTCAGCCCTTCCTCGACCAGCGCCCGATACGCCCCGACGCCAAGCTGACTGCCGAGCATCACGTCGAACGCCTGCGGCTTGGCACAGCGCGACTCGTAACCGAGTTGCAGCCCGGTCACTTTGCGGCTCTTGCCGGTTTGCTGCTTGTAGGCGTCGCTGACGAGTTTGGCGAACATCCGCCCCAGGTTTACGTGCGAGATTGAAATGTGGCCGTGATCGTCGCGCGGAATTCCCTTCAGATATTTCGTGGGCAACAGCTCCGCCATCCCCTCGGCAAGCACGATCACGCCGAACGGCTTCCCCTCGGCATCGCGGGCCACCATCGTCTTCACGATCCGATTGACGACCCGATCAACGTCCATCACGTCGCGCGTCTCGACCGCCCCCGTATCGGGATCGGTCGTCGTCTCGGTCACGCGGTAGCTGCCGATGATGTCCTCGACACTGATCACCAAGCTCGCTTCGCCGGCGATCGCCGCCCCGTACGACAACCAGCCGGCCGAACGCCCCATCGTTTCCGTGAGGAAATACGCTCGGCTCGCTTCGGCATCGTGCAGAAGATTGCGAATCTCGCCCGCGAGGAACTCGACCGCCGTGAAATAGCCGAACGTAAAGTCGATCCCCATGTAGTCGTTGTCGATCGTCTTTGGCAGATGGACGACGGGGATCCGCTTGGCCTCGGGCGGCAGACGGTCTTGATAGAGCTTGAATTTGTTGGCCGTCTTCAGCGTGTCGTCACCCCCGATGCTGATGAGAGCGTCCACGTCGAGCGAAACCAGCCCCTCATAGACCCGGCGGAGCGGCGCGACAAGTTTCGGATCGTCGAAGTGCGACGGGTGCGAGATGTTCTTGCCGGGATTCGTGCGGGCGGTGCCGATCATGATCCCCTGCGAGCTGCGCGTCCGCTTGAGGACCGCGTTATTCAGCTTGATATACGCTGCCCCTTCGAGCAGCGGCTTCTCGGGAGTGAACTCGGCCAGGCTCGAATAGCCGTGCAGGATGCCCAGCACTTCGATCTTGTTTTTCTGAAACGACGCGGCAGCAGTGGAGATGACCGCGTTCGCGCCCGGAGCGGGGCCGCCGGCAAAGAGGATGGCGACGCGCTTCAGGGGCGTTTCGCGTTTGGCAGGTCCAGAGAGAGGGCTGGACATGGTTGTTCTCCAAATCAAAAGCGCTGCGGATACTCGGACTGGGGGCAAACCCGCGATTCTATGGTACGCACGCCACCAGGCCAAGGTGCAGCCGGCCGCCAAGGTGGCCTCAGTCGCCGCAATTGCCGCGATTCGACGCCGCAAGGTGAGGACAACCGCCCTTGCGGCAAATGCAGTGGTGCTCGCGAGGATTACTTTTTCTTCTTCCCGTCGGCTTTCGCACCACCCCCCTTCGCAGTTCCGCTGCCGCGGACCACCTCGTTCATCAGTTGCCGCCACTCTTTCATCTGCTCTTCCATCGCCGCGGATGTCAGCGCGCTGGGCGGATGGCTCGGATCAAAGTCCTCGTACAGTTTCTTGAACAGGGCCGCATCGAAATCGGGATTCGGCGTGTTCGTCTGCACGTTCGCTTCTTTGCACCACGTCTCGTGCAGTTTGTGCAGCTCGGCGGCACGATCGACATGATCGGTCGCCACGTCGTGCGACTCGCTCACGTCGTCCCGCAAGTTGTAAAGCTCGACGCGCCCCGTGTCGTAAAACGTGATCAGCTTCCAATCGCCATCCCGAATCGTGCCGCTCGGCCGGCCTCCCTGATTGTTGTAGTGCGGAAAGTGCCAGATGAACTTCCGCGGCGCCGGCTCCTCCTGGCCAAGCCAGTGCTTCGATTGGTCGATACCGTCGAGCCCCTCTGCAGCCGGCAATCCGGCTAGTGCAAGGAGTGTCGGCACCAGATCCAGATGCGACAGCGGCACGTCGCTCACCAGCGGCTTGAGATGCCCCGGCCAGCGAATGATCAGCGGCTCGCGCAGGCCACCCTCGTACAAAAATCCCTTGCCGCCGCGATACGGCGAATTGTGCGTCGCCGGCGACTTTGGCGATTCATGCACGTGCAATCCGCCGTTGTCCGACGTGAAGATCACGATCGTCTGCTCGTCCAGACCCAACTCCCTGATCTTTGCAAGCACGAGTCCCACGCAATCGTCCATCGTCTCCACCATCGCCGCATAGGTCGGGTTGAACGCCTTGGCATGCTTCTCAACGAGCTCCGGCTTCGCAGCGAGTGGAATGTGCGGCGTGTTATGCGGCAGATAGACGAAGAACGGCTGGTCCTTGTGCTTCTCAATGAATTGCGTCGCTTGCTCCGTTAGTTCGTACTCCCCTTTGCCCCCCTCGGTTGCCGACGGCATCGTGTTCGCCTTGCCGGCATAGACGAAATCGAAGCCCTGCTTATCGGGGCCAAAGTCCGCCCCGCCCAAATGCCACTTGCCGATGCACGCCGTCGCATAGCCGGCATCCTTCAGGTACTCAGCCAGCGTCTTCTCCTCCAGCGGCAGGGCGGTCCGAATCTTCGGGTGCAAAAGCTTTTGCGACTTCGCGTCGGCTCGGCCCGGGAGAAATGTCGTGATATGCAACCGGGCCGGGTTCTTCCCGGTCAGAATCCCCGCCCGCGACGGCGAACAGATTGGCTGCGAGCAGTATGCACAGGTGAAGCGAATCCCCTCGGCTGCCATCCGATCGAGGTTCGGGGTCGGCTGATCCTCGCGGCCATAGCACGACAGATCATTCACCCCCAGGTCATCGGCAAAGATCAGCACGATGTTCGGCTTCCGCGGTTCCTCAGCAGCGGCAACCGGTGTTCCACTTGCCAAAAGTCCAACGGCCCAGACAACGATTGGCAAGAGCAATAGCGCTGCTCGTTTTGCAATGACTGTACGACTCATGGTTGACCTTCTGCCGAATTCGGATATTCCTTATCGTTCGCCGCTTTGTATCACACGGACAGGCCGGTTTATAGAACCGCTAGAAAATCTCTATCCCGCCAGCCAAAGACAGATTTAAAGGTATGGCGCGATGAAATTCGTCCACCAATAGATCATGAACACGGTGAATGCCCACAAAATCAGCACCGTGTAGAGCAGGACGACGATCGTCAGCACCACTTTGGCCGTCGTCGAGAATCCGCGGCTGAGCCACAGGAACGGAATGCCGAAGGCGGCCGTCACGAAGAACAACATCACCAGCATGAGCCACGGATTGTCGAGCGCGCGGCGCCAGGCGGGCGAGACGTTGGGCGGTGGAGTCGAGGACGTGTCGTTCATTCGGCCGCAGTTTACGCGCTTTTGCCAGCGGTTGTTAGCCTCCGGCTGCTGGAACGCGGCGTCATTTTTCGCACCAGCCGCTTCAGCCGCTCGCGATAGGTGAAGTACTCGACTTCCAGCGAGTGCCGCTCCGACGGGAGATAGCGGATGCCGCCGGAGAGGCTGTCGTGCCCGCCCGCCTTCTGTCGCCGGAGCCAGTCAGCCCGCTTCAAGTCTTGCTCCTGAGCAATGATGAACGCCTCCATCAGTTGGGCCTGCCAATCGACGAGCGCCCAGATGCCGCTGTTGGGCTGAATGAGTCCGGCGACGAAGAAGTTGTCGTACTCTGGATGAAACGCGTTGAGCCAGAGCCGCGGGTGATTGTTGTCGTCCATCACAAGCCCGCGGTTCAAAAAAGGAAAGCTCACCTTGTAGCCCGTCGCCCAAACGATCAGGTCGATCGGCTCCTCACGGCCATCGACAAACCGAACCCGATCGCCGCACAACCGCTCGATTGCCGGGCGAATCTGAATTTTCCCGTGGCCGACGAAGTACAAGAGCTGCGAATTGACGATCGGGTGGGCCTCGAAGAGCTTATGCTCGGGTCGCGGCAAGCCGTAGCGTTCCGGTGGACCGAGGGCGACACGCGCGAGCCATCCGGTCAGCCACCGCTGCACGGCCAGCGGCACGCGCCACCGATTGAACCATTCGCCGCCGGAATCGATCGGCGTGCCGAGCAGGAATTTTGGCAGGAAGTGATAGCCGCGTCGCAGGCTGTGATAGACGGTCTTTGCGTGCTGGGCGGCTTCAACCGCGATGTCACAGCCGGAGTTTCCCGCTCCCACGACAAGCACACGCTTCCCGGCTAGTTGATCGGGGGTCTTGTAGTCGTGGGCGTGCAACTGCTCGCCGGCGAACTCGCCCGGCACCTGCGGCCAGAGCGGATCCCAGTGGTGGCCGTTGGCGACGACGATGCCGCGGTAGGTACGCGTTTGGCCGTCAGCAGTGGTGACGAGCCAGGGGGCGCGGGGATCAGGGTTTGGGACTCGGGGATCGGGGGTGGGGACTGAACGGTGGCTATTGGCTGGCTCGACGCTGGCGACGGTTGTCCCAAAGCGGATGTACTGATAGAGGCCAAACAGTTCGGCATAGTTGCGCAGATAAGCGAGTGCCTGATCGTGGCTCGGATACGGCGGGTACTCCTTAGGCATCGGGAAGTCGGTGAACTCGGTCATCCGCTTCGACGAAATGAGATGCGTCGAGGCATAGATCGAGCTTCCCGGCCGGCCGTAGTACCAGTTGCCCCCGACGTCGTCCTCGCGCTCCAGCACTTCGCAGGCAATGCCGTGCTGTAGAAACGTCTTGGCGACGACGATGCCGCTCGGCCCGGCGCCGAGGATGCAGTATTTGTCGCTCGAATCCATAGCTTGCAGCATCGTTGAGGGCGTCCGCGGCAACAATGGCCGGTAGGCCACAATCACCTTCCGATTTACGATGCAGGGATGTCCGATCCGCTCGACTGGCTCGATGAATCCCTGGCCGACTTGAATCGCCGCGGCCTGCGGCGCACGCTGGCCGCTCGCGCCGGATTGCAGCGCGGCGACCGGATTGAAATTGATGGTCAGACGCTCATCAACTTTGGCTCGAACGACTACCTGGGCCTCGCCGCCGATCCACGCGTGATCGCCGCAGCACGCGACGCGATGGAGCGCTACGGCTGGGGCTCGGGCGCAAGTCCCTTGGTCACTGGCAGGAGCGAATTGCACGCGGAACTGGAACGGAAGCTCGCCGAATTCGAGGGGACCGAAGCGGCGCTGCTTTTTCCATCGGGATATGCGGCCAACGTCGGCACGATCACGGCCCTCGTCGGCAAAGGGGACGCGATCTACAGCGACGAACTGAACCACGCCAGCATCATCGACGGCTGCCGGCTGAGCGGAGCGGAAGTGCATGTGTACCCGCACTGCGACCTGGCACAGCTTGAGGTGATGCTCAAAAAGGGGCGTGACTACCGCCGCCGGCTGATCGTTACCGATTCGCTGTTTTCGATGCATGGTGACATCGCACCGCTCTCTCGTTTGGCGTCGCTAGCCCGCTTACACAATGCAATGCTCCTGGTCGATGAAGCCCATGCGACGGGTCTGTTTGGTAGGAACCGTCGAGGCCTCTGCGAGGAAGTTGGCGTCGAAGAGGTGGTGAACATCCGCGTGGGCACTCTCAGTAAGGCACTGGGCAGCCACGGCGGCTTTGTTGCTGGTTCGCAGCGGCTGATCGATTGGCTTGCCAACCGCGCCAGGCCCTATGTCTTTTCGACGGCTGCGCCTCCGCCAGTTGCTGCCGCCGGACTGGCCGCCCTGGAAATCTGCCAACAGGAACCAGACTTGCTACGTAAACTTCAGGAGCCTGCACTTCGCCTGCGCGGCGCGCTCGTGAAGAGGCAACTGATTCAGTCGGCCTTGAATAGCCAGATCGTCCCCGTCCTCCTCGGCGATGCCGACCGTACGATGGCTGCCGCCACCGAACTCCGTCGCCGCGGGTTCTTCGTCCCCGGCATTCGACCGCCAAGCGTGCCCGAGGGACAGTCGTTGCTCCGCATCAGCCTGACCGCCCTGCACACCGAGGAGCAGATTGATGCGCTGGTAAAAGCACTGACCGAGATCATTGGCGATTCTCAAATCTGAAATCCCAAATCTGAACTCTGAAATTCCCCATGCCTGCCAACCTGACTCCCCAGTACAAGAAAGCCGAAGAGGAATATCGCCGCGCGCAGTCACCGGAGGACGAGCTTCGCTGCTTGGAGCTGATGCTCCGCGAGATGCCCAAGCACAAAGGGACCGACAAGCTGCAGGCCGAGCTGAAGGCCAAGATCAGCAAGGCGAAGGCGGAGGTTGAGACGGCTAAAAAGTCGGGCAAGAAGGGGTTTCACGGCGTTCACATCCAGCGGCAGGGGGCGGGCCGCGTGACAATCATCGGTGGCCCCAACGCGGGCAAGAGCCAACTGCTGGCGAAACTGACGCGGGCGACGCCGGAAGTCGCGCCGTATCCGTTCACCACCCGCGAGCCGCAGCCGGGGATGATGGCGTGGGAAGATGTGAGCGTACAGCTCATCGATACACCGCCGATCACCGTCGATGTGCTGGATTCGAGCATCCTCGGCCTCATTCGCGGCAGCGACCTCGTGCTGCTGGTGATCGACATTGGGAACGACGACGGCATTGAAGTTGTGCAACCGGTGCTCGATCGGCTCAATGCAACGAAGACGCGGCTGGCGAAGGAGTCGTATCTGGACGAAGAGGACGTGGGCCTGTCATTTACGCAGGCCTTCGTGGTGCTCAATAAGATCGACCTGCCGGGGACTGACGACCGCCTCGCCCTGCTCAAGGAGTTCTGCCCGCTCGACTTCCGCGAGTTCCGCATCTCAGCCGAACATGGCACGGGCCTGGAAGACCTGCGTAGCGCGATTTTCCAGTCACTCGATGTCGTCCGGGTCTATACGAAGCTGCCGACCAAGAAGGAGGCCGACTTCGACAAACCGTTCACCGTGAAGCGCGGCGGCACGCTGCTCGATGTGGCGGAACTGGTCCACCGCGACCTGGTCACCAACTTCAAGTACGCTCGGGTCTGGGGAGCTGGCGTCCTCACACCCGGCGCCCAGATGAAAGCCGACTACGTTGTTCATGACAAGGACATCGTGGAGATTCACGCATGACAAGCCAGAGGGGCAGACATGGAGAGGGGCAAAGTGGGACAATAGGCGTCGATCTGCCTGTGAACATTTCAGCTTTCCCTCGAAAGCACCGGTCATGTTAAGCCGAAACGAATATGAGCGAGTGATCGAAGTCTTTTTGGTGGAGCTAAACCATCTTTGCATGGATGCCACGGACAAGGATTTACGTTCATTGCCACGATTGGCTTCCGAAATCGATGGCTATCTGCTCGATTTTCGTGATCCTGCCAACGATGCAGATCAGATTCTCCGCTGCGCGTTTGCATATCTGGACGAGTACTGCGGCGCTAACCGAGAAAACGTAATCACTGCAGGTTATGAGGCTTACAAGATTGCGCAGACACGACTCAACCAAGATGGAAACTCGAGCTAACCCATCTTCGTTGCTCGCTCCTCGCTTCCTCCCTGGTCTCGAATTCCAATCCGTGAAATGACCAACGCCACGATCGCCGAAGCCTTCGACCTGATCGGGGACATCCTCGATTTCAAAGGGGAAAATCCGTTCCGTGTCAGGGCGTATCGGAATGCCGCCCGCACGATCCGCGACTATCCCGAGCCGCTGGCTGCGATGGTCGAGCTCGGTAAAGAAAAGCTCAAGAGCATCGACGGCATTGGGGACGATCTGGCCGCGAAGATCATCACGCTCGTGCAGACGGGGAAGCTGCCGCAACTGGAGGAGTTGAAGGCCCAAGTTCCCGACAGCGTGCTCGCTCTCCTGCGCATTCCCGGTGTCGGGCCGAAGAAAGCAGCCGCATTGCACAAGGAGCTGGGCGTCAAAACGCTCGCCGAGCTCAAGGCCGCGTGCGAAGCGGGGAAGGTGCAAAAGCTCAAGGGCTTCGGAGTCAAAACCGAGCAGATCATCCTGCAAGGGATGAGCGTGGCCGAGCAGGCGAGCGTCCGCATGTACTGGGCCGAGGCCGATCAGATTGTGCAAGAGCTGCGCGAGCACCTTTCCGGCTGCAAGGCGATCGACAAGATCGAATTCACGGGGAGCTATCGCCGCGGCAAGGAGACGGTCGGCGATCTGGACATTCTCATCACGGCCGACGATCCGAACCCGGCAATGGACTGCCTCGGGAAATACGCTCCCGTGGCCCAGGTGCTTGCTCGCGGCGAGACGAAGATGTCGGTCCGCACCGGCAGTGGCTTGCAGATCGACCTTCGCGTCGTGCCGCCGGAATCGTTCGGCGCCGCTCTGCAGTACTTCACCGGCTCGAAGGAGCACAACGTCATCCTTCGCGGCATGGCGAAGGACCAGGGCCTGAAGATCAATGAGTGGGGCGTCTTTCGCGTGAAAGGGGACAAGGAAACTCGCATCGCCGGCGCGACCGAGCAGGAGGTTTATGACACGCTCGACCTGCCTGTCTTTCAGCCGGAGCTGCGCGAGGGACGCCGCGAGTTCGACTGGGCGAAGGCGGGCGAACTCCCTGATCTTGTCACCGAGAATGACATCCGCGGCGATTTGCACATGCACACGACCGCCTCCGACGGGAGCGCGTCGATCGAGGAAATGGTCGCTGCCGCCCGCAAGCGCGGCCTCTCGTACATCGCAATCACCGACCACTCGAAGCGCGTCAGCATGGCCCACGGCCTCACGTCCGAGCGGTTGCTCGAACAATGGGCCGAGATCGACCAGATTCGCGAGACGCTTCCCAAGGGCTTCACGCTGCTCAAGGGGATCGAGTGCGACATTCTCGAAGCGGGCGGCATGGACCTCCCCGACGACGTGCTCGCCCAAGGGGACTGGATCATCGCCAGCGTCCACTACGGCCAGAAGCAATCGCGCCAGCAAATCACCGAGCGAATCCTCGGCGCGATCGAGAACCCGCACGTCTGCCAAATCGCCCATCCCACCGGCAGGCTGATCAACCGCCGCGATCCGTATGAAGTCGATCTCGATGCCGTCATGGTCGCCGCCAAAAAGCACGGCAAGCTGCTCGAGCTGAATGCCAACCCGCAGCGGCTGGACCTGAACGACGTCTATTGTGCCGCCGCCAAACAGCACGGCATTCCGATCATCATCAACAGCGACGCCCACTCGCCTGACGGCCTGGAAGTCCTGCGCTACGGTATCCTGCAAGCCCGCCGCGCCGGCCTGACCAAAGCGGACGTGGCCAACACGAGGACGTGGCCGCAGATGAAGAAACTCGTGGGGTGATCGACGTAGGTCTTGCACACCACCGTCGCCTACAATCTGGGCATGGACGAATCCCCTGCACCATCGCCCGCGAAACGAAGCGGGGCGGCCGTCGCGATTGCCGCGGTCGTCGGACTCGTGCTGCTCGCAGTGATGTATTTTCTTTCGCTGGGTCCCTGGAATTGGGCCATTCATCACGGGTACATCAGCCCCGAAACGACGAACCGAGTGGGGGGCGTGTACTATCCGATCGACTTTTGCTGCCGGAACTCGGGGGCGTTCACGCATGTCACGATCACATACATTGGCCTCTGGGTGGACCCTGCCGTCGAGCCGCAGCCGCCGGCAAATTCCGGCACGGTGACGTGGTGAGTCGCTAGGCCAGCGGAAGGTCGCTCTCCGATTGGCACATTTCGTCGTGCAGGCGGAGCACGTCGGCCGCGTCCGGATGGATTGCGGTCGTTCCCAAGTCGGCGATGAACCGGCACGAAGCGTAGCTCGCCGAGGCCCGTTCGTACTCGGCGATCCACGCTTGACGTTCAGGCATTCGTTCGGGATTGATCGGCCATACGCCTGGTCTGGGCTTCATGTGGTGTCCGATCCCGACTCGCCACGGCTTGGGAGTCAGCCGAGCACGAAAGCAGTTCTGCCGCTGACACATGCGGACGTAGATCGGGTCGGTGCCCAACGCGGCAAAGCACTCTGCTACAGCCGACTCCTGCGGATCGAACGTCCGATGCAGCGCGAGCACGCGCAGACCTGCTGGCGTCTGATACAGCCGAACGCGCCACTCTGGATGCGAGCGCAGGAACGCTTCCACTCGGCGGCGGGCCACTTCCTCGGGACGACCAACCACTGCAATCCGCAGTCGCTCGATACCAACGGCGATCGCATATCCGAGCAGCCACGACAGCAAGCCCGAAGCCACTCCAATTTTCCAGTCCCAGAACCAACCCATTGCAACAGCGCCGCACAACATGATTCCCATCCAACCGGCGATCGAGTAGCCACTTGGCCCCCACTCAAAATCAATGTCGGCAAAGAGCACGTTCGGCGTGTTCAGGCAAAGTGCCCCGTAGCCGTTCCGCGTGATGACCGTCGGACCGATCCGGCTGATGATCTCTTCGCGAATCGGCACCCCTTCGGAGCCGTTGTAGGCCCGCTTGAGGTCGCGGCGCTCGACCTGCGCGCCCGAGCGGACGCGGTCCATCGCCTCGCGCGCCCGCTGATCGGCATGTGCCTGTGCCGCTTGCTGGCTTTCGTCCGACCAGCCGAAGCGGCGAATCGTCACCTGCCGGTCGTTCACACGATCGCGGAGCCGCCCTTCGGCCCAGAACTGAGGAACGATCATCGAGGCCCCCTCTTTCGACCCGCGGCCAACTCGCGATGCCGTGTTCGATGGAGTACAGTAGCCGTTCTGACTGCGAACTGAAACACGCCCTCCCTTTCGATTCTGCCTGGAGCCCTCCCATGCTGCGCCGCGCCGCTTTGTTCGCCTGCCTGACTGCACTTGTCGCCTTGGCTGCCGTGCCTCGCCTGGCTCGCGCCGCCGACTCCGTCCTGCAGCCCGGCGATCGCGTCGGCATCGTCGGCGATTCGATCACCGAGCAGAAGCTCTACAGCAAGTATGTCGAGGCGTACCTGCTCGCGTGCTCCGGGGTGCCGGACCTCAAGGTGCTGCAGTACGGCTGGAGCGGCGAACGAGCCAACGGCTTTGCCGATCGGCTGGAGAACGATCTGGCCGGCTTCAAGCCCACGGTCGTCACACTCTGCTACGGCATGAACGACGGGAGCTATCAGCCGTACAACGATCAGATCGGCGGGGCGTATGAAGCGAACATGCGGCGCGTGCTCGCGGGCCTCTCCAAGGCGGGCGTGCGGTCGATCGTCGTCGGTTCGCCCGGCGCGGTCGATCAGTATTTCTTCCGCCCCGGCCAGAAGATGGGGGATCAGCCGGCTCACGTGGCGTACAACGACAACCTCGCCCACCTCCGCGACATCGCGAAGAAGCTGGCGACCGAAAACAAGCAACCGTTCGCGAACGTGCATGACGCGATGTACGACACGATGAAGAAGGCCCAGGAGTCGCTCGGCAACAAGTACGACGTGTGCGGCGGCGACGGCTTTCATCCCGGCCCCAACGGGCAACTCCTCATGGCGTATGCGTTTCTCAAGGGGCTCGGCGTCGATGGCAACATCGGCACGATCACGGTCGATCTGGCCGGCGAAGCGACGGCGGAAGGCGGACACAAAGTGGCGAGCGGCCGCGGCGGCGAAATCACGCTCGAAAGCACCCGCTGGCCGTTCTGCTTCGACGGCGACGGCAAGACGTCCGGCAGCACGCGGAGCATCACCCCCTTCGTGCCGTTCAACCAGGATCTGAACCGGCTGACGCTCGTGGTGAAGAACCTCGATACGCCCAAGGCGGTGGTCACTTGGGGCGAACAGTCGAAGGAGTTCACGAAGGACCAACTTGCCGCCGGCATCAACCTGGCGGCCGAGTTCGACAAGACGCCGTTCGATGCGAAGTTCGCGGAACTCGTCGCAGCCGTCGGTGCGAAGCAAGCCTTCGAGACGTACATGATCAAGAACGTCATTACGCAGTTCCGTAACTATCCCGCAGAAGTGAAGGCCGATCCCAAGGTGCAGGAAGCCTTGAAGACCCTCGTCGCCGGCTTCCATGCCCGCCAGGCCACCCTCGATGTCGCCGCCCGCGAGAAGCTCGGCGCGGTGAAGCACACGCTGAAGGTAGCGCAGCTGCCGTAAGCTGCTTGCCCAGCCGTAGGGCAGGACTTGTCCTGCCGTAGCTTCCGCCGTCCCCGTAGGTCCCGCCGGCCCGGCGGGACTTCTCGCTCTCGGGCGGTTCGTACATGTACCGCCCCTGGCCCGAACGATCACGAAACCACGAAAGGCCGAAAACACGAATCTGCCCCTTCGTGCTTTCTGCCCCGTTCGTGTCTTCGTGATCCGTTCTCCTCCAACCGGTCTCCCTATCTTTCGCCTCGCCGCGCAATCCCCGCTCCTCGTGCGTACAATCAATGGCAGGTTCGTCGCGCGTTCCCCCTTCTCCTCGCGGCACCTCTCATGAGCGACACGGGCGACTCTCGGCGGATCGTCGAACCCGCTTTTCAATTCTCGCTGCGGCACTTGCTCGTGCTCACGGCGGTCATCGCCGTCCCGATCGCCTTGATTTCGCAACTCGGTGCGTGGGGCGTGTTGCTGTGCTTGATCCTCGCGAGCGTGCTCGTCATGAGTTTCGGCGTGTACAACGGCAACGGGTGGTTCCTCGCCGGCATGATTGCCTTCGTAGTGTTGTTCAGCCAGGTGTTGATGCCGATCGCAGTTCCGCATCCACACACGAGCCATCGATCGACTTGCAAAATGCAGCTGCGCTATATCGGTCTCGCGCTCCAGCAGTATCACGACGCACACGGCTGTTTTCCTCCCGCTCACATCGCCGATGCCAACGGCCGTCCGATGCATAGTTGGCGAGTGTTGATTCTTCCGTATCTGGAGCAAGGGAGTCTTTACGATCAGTACCGCTTCGACGAACCGTGGGATGGTCCGCACAATCGTCTGCTAGCCGACAAGATGCCCGATGTTTATCGCTGCCCCGACGACTCGCCTTCCGATGTCGGAAGCCAGATGACGAGTTACCTCGCTGTAGTCGGACCAGAGGCTGCCTGGAAGGGGGCAAAGCGGGTGTCGCGGGCCGACATCACCGATGGTCCGCAAAACACGCTGCTTGTTGTGGAGTCCCATCAATCGGGAATTCATTGGATGGAGCCGCGTGACTTGCATACGACGCAAATGTCGGTCGGCATCAATCCGCCGCATGGTCAGGGAATTGGCAGCGGTCACTATTCCAAAAACCCGCGCGACAGTAGCGGGTCTGCCATGTGCCTGTTGGCGGATGGACAGGTTCAGCGCCTTGATGGCGATCTACCGCCGCATACTGTCCGTGCCCTCCTCACAATCTCCGGCGGCGAAGACGTGGAACTGCCGTAGAACGCTATGAACGACGCATCGGATCATCCAACGGCTCCGCAGCTTCCAAGCGGCCAAACCGCACTTGCTACGTCGCCGCCGGCCGAGAAGCCGTTTCAATTCTCGTTGCGGCATCTGTTCGTCGCGACACTGGTTGTGGCGGTTCTCGCCGCGATTGTCTTACTGTTGCTCCCGGCCGTGGATGGCGGCAGTCGCGTTCATTTCAGACGCAGCTCGTGTCAAAACAATCTCCGCCAACTCGGCATCGCCCTGCAGAACTACCACGACGTCTATAAGTCTTTCCCTCCTGCTTATGTCGCTGATGCCAACGGGCGACCGATGCATAGCTGGCGTGTCCTGATCCTCCCATTCCTTGAGCAAGAGAATCTCTACAAGCAATACCGCTTCGACGAACCGTGGGATGGACCGAACAACAGTCTCCTCGCGAAGATGTATCCCGAGATGCATCTATATCGCTGTCCGAGCGACCCCGACACCGACCCGCCGAGCGGCATGACCAGCTACCTCGCCGTCGTCGGACCTGAAACGGTCTGGCCGGGTGCGAAGGCCGTCTCGCTGGCCAAGATCAAGGACGGATCGAGCAACACATTGCTCGTCGTCGAGTCGCACAACTCCGGCATTCATTGGATGGAGCCTCGCGATTTGCACACGACACAGATGCCGCTGCAAATCAATCCGATGCAGGGTCAAGGCATCTGTAGTTGCCACGGCGCGTACCAAGACCAGGGCCGCGGAACGATGGCCCAGTTCGTCCGCTGTGACGGCAGCGTCAGCGCTCTGGAAAACGACACGCCTCCAGCAACCGTGCGAGCGCTCCTGACGATCGCCGGCGGCGAGGAAGTCGAGCTCCCCTAAAACTCTGTCGCGCCTATTTCGACACGGTGCTTGCACCGCGCTCGCGTTCGGAAGTCGGATATCTGTGGGTCAAATCGCATGGACTAACCCTGGCCCGAACGATCACGAAACCGCGAAAGATCGAAAACACGAACAAACTCCCTTCGTGCTTTCTGCACCGTTCGTGTCTTCGTGATCTGCCTTCCGCCAAGCGGCCTCCATTCCGTTCATGTTGAAATGGGATGGCAAAGCTTCTGCTGAGCTGTGTCCCCATCGCGACAAGCGGCTCGGCGGGAGCCTCGCCCTCCCGAAGCTCGCCCTCCCAGCTACTTCTTCCCCATTCGTCGCTGCTCCTGAAAAAATCGCGTGAGCAGCTCTCCGCACGGACCGGCCAGCACACCAGGCACCACCTGACAACGGTGATTCAGCCGATTGTCCGAGAGCAAGTGAAAAAGCGACTGGACCGCGCCCGCCTTGGGATCGGTCGCGCCGTACACGACGACCGGAATGCGTGCTTGCAGGATTGCGCCGCTGCACATGATGCACGGCTCGAGCGTGACGTAGAGCGTGCATCCCTCCAGCCGCCAGTCGCCCAAGGCACCGGCAGCCTGCGTGACGGCGATCATTTCGGCATGGGCGGTCGGATCGGCGAGCTGCTCGCGCTGGTTGTGAGCCGCGGCAATGACGCGCTCCCCCTGCACGATGACTGCCCCCACCGGCACTTCATCCTCTTCGAAGGCGGCCTGCGCCTCGTCGAGGGCTTGCCGCATGTAGTGGTCGTGGGTCATCGGAAGGGGCTAGGGTTTCGGGACTCGGGGTTGAGGGGCGACTGCTGTAACCTGTAGAGCCCATCGCATAATCAGACGATGCCCTCTGTCCCTAGACCCCAGCCCCGAGCCCCGCTGCTACTTGAGTCGTTTGAGCTGGATGTCCTTATACGCCGCGGAAACTTGATACGTCGAAAGGCCGAGCGGCCGGCTGGCATCGACTTCGATCCGAGTCGAAATCTTCTTGTCCTTCAGCTCGACGTCGATCACCTGCTCGTCATCGACCCACCCCTCGACCTTGCCGCCTGCCACGCGGAGGCGGACCTTGTACCACTTTTCGCGCTCGAACTTGCGATAGATGGTCGTTTCGTTCTCGCTCGCGTCCAGGCCGTCGATGCTCGACATGCCGACGAGCGTCCCTCCCCAGCCGCCGAGGATGAAGCTGGCGTGCGAGTCGCGAACGGGGAACGTCAGGCCGCAGAAAAAGTCGTCCCCCTTCCGCTTCATCGCTGAGAGCGTGATTTCGTAGTTGTCCTTGGGGAGCTTGTCGGCATCTTTCCAGGTGACGCCGGTCAGCGTGTCGCCCATTTCGAGGAGCAGGTGGCCATTCTCAACCTTTACTTCGCCCGCCCCGGCGAAGTCGGTCTTCTTCCAGCCGCCGAGCGTCTTGCCGTCGAAGAGCGATGTGACGTTTTTATCTTGACCCTCTTTTGCGGCGGCTGCTGCCTTCACAGCAGCATCCTTGGCAGCTTGGGCAGCTGCTTCAGCGGCCTTGGCCGCGGCTTCGGCCGCTTTGCCAGCAGCCTGTGCGGCTGCGATGGCTTTCTCGGCCTCCGCTTTCGGATCGGCAACCGCCGAGGATGCGACCAATGCGACGAGCAAAAGCGTGAGGGGAATTCGATGCATGGCAATTCTCCGCAGGAAGGAAGCCGGGGAAGCGACTCCAATTGTGATCGCAAAGGGAGGCAACGGGTAGAGGCGGAAATGCGCATCGCGACTACACTGGGGAATTCACGTCATGGACCCGCCAGTCGCCGATGTCGAAGTCTCAAATTCCGCGAGCGGTCCGCCGCTCTCGTGGAGGCTAGCGCTGCTGGTCGGGCTGCTGATCTACTGGACGCTCCTCTTCGTCGGCACGCATCTGCCGGGCGATCCAAACTTTCGCCCGACTGAGTCGGTGCCGCACATCGACAAGGTAGCTCACGCAGGGGCGTTTGCGGGGCTCGCCGTGCTGCTGCTCGTCGGTCTGAGTGGGTGGATTCGGCCAAGTGTGGCTCTCGGCCTTGCCGTTCTCACGTCGCTGGCAATCTACGCGGGCCTCGACGAATTCACGCAGGGCTTCGTCCGATTCCGGCAATCGGATGTACGCGACTGGGTGGCCGACATGCTCGGTGTGCTCGTGGGGATGGCGGTGTTCTTCAAGGTCTGGGCGTTCGTGACGAAACGCCGGCGAGCATAACCTACTGCCTTGAGCCGTCTTGCCGACAGGTCCGCCTCGGCAGGGCAGATCTTGTATCTTGCCTTTGGTCTGACTAGCAAGTCAGGTCAGAAGAAAGTGCTTGGGGCTGCTGCGCAGCAGCCCCCAAGCGGCCGCGATGCAGATCGTGCGGACTTTGGTCTTTCAGACCGTACGTAGCTTGATCGCCAATCCCCCTGGAATCATGCTCCCTCGACCTCTTGATTGCCAAGTCAGTCGCTCGGGAAACACTCTTTGTACAGTTGCCAGTGAAATTGGCAGAACGATATGCGCGCGTCAATGAAGTTGCGCGCGAGATTTCTTGCTCGGCGTGACTTGCGTCGCGGACGCTCGTCCTAACCCGCGCTGCCGCAAGTGCTTCCGCCGCGCTGGCTTGCCGTAAGTCGCGCGAAAAAACTTTCCTTCCGTGACACGTCTGGTCAGTCGATCCTGCGAAGTAGATCCCGCCTGCCGGGCGGGATCTGGCTTGGCGATTAGACGACCACCTGCCGAGCAGGTCCGCCTCGGCAAGCCGGACCTACCATGGCGGCCGGGAATCTTGGCCACAACCAATCGCTTAGTTCGCAACCGCTGACCCACCGGTGTGGACACCGGTTCCCGTGGGTCTTCGCTTGCGATTGCAATGGTCGATCATGCAGACTCCATTTCGCGAGCTTGACGCACCCTACCTGCTTGTAAAATCGCTGGGGAAGATGTGACAATTCCAACTGGGGCAATAAGTGAAGAGCATTCGGATGCGAGGCGTCAGCTATTTCTTAGCGTTTTGCATCGCAAGCGCTGCACAAACCAAGGGATTTCCCAACGAGCGATTGCCAGAGGAAATCCCAAATCTTTCTGCCACTTGGGGACAAGCTCTTCAGGAGGTAGTTCGGTCCGTCGAGAAGATCGAGGCTCCCGAACAACGACAACAGGCATTGACGCGAGCACTCTACGACTTGGATGCACTTCCCAACGCGGACATTGCGTCAGTTGCCAAATGTCTGGAAGACTCCCTTTCGCGACTGTCTCATCGGCGTGCAATTGTGTCGTCTGCCGAGGTAATTGGCTGCATTTCACCAGATGCAATGCTTCGCTTGGCCAAGCGGATCGACGATCCTAAGGCACGAGACTATTGCTTCAGAGCCTACATTGGCGGAAGCCACGAACGTGATCCGAAGGAATTGATTACGCTGATTGACGAGATCGAAGCGCCGTCCATCAAGGCCGCGGCTTGGTTTTCAATGGCTCGGGCCGAAAGAGCAGATTTCGAGCAAGCGACGACCTACTTGAACGAAGCTCGTCGCTTGGGAAATATCATCGAGGCGGCCGGCGGGGTGTACTCGCTAGGCATGGTGAGTTCGCGGTTTGCCAAGGATCAGCCGGACGCGGTCGCCGACTATTTTCAAAGTGCTCTCCTTCCACAAGATGCGGTCATCGCGATTGGTCATGCAGGCGTGTACTGCGACTTTCAGCACAAGTCACCGAAATCAGCGGCAAGATTGTTGCAAAGGGGCGCGGAACTTGTACCGTCCTGTCCCGATCAAGCCGCGGCCACCGTATCGCTTCTGCACTCTGGACTGGCAAAGCATCATCCGACATTGGCATTGGAGTTGTTCGATAAGTTCGTGGAACCGGCCGTCAAGGAAACGCCGGACTATCCGATTTCCTACCTTTGGCCCGCGGGTTTGCAGGAGACGATGAAGCGAGCCGAGCGGTATTGCATCAATCGGGGAATTCCTAGTGAGCGAGTAAAGGCGCGTGTAATAGGACGCATCGCATCATTCGACAATCCCGAGTTGGTGGTTCAATGGCTCGAAACCGCCACTCCGTCATCGCTACGCGACGAGAGCACGGTGGAGATCATTCGTGGAGTGGAGTATCACGCTGTCAAAACTCGCGGCAATCGCGAACAACTGGTGAAATGGATCGATCGCCTGACCAAGTACGCGCTGTCCGTTGACGATAAACCACGGAGAGCCGAAGCCTGTCTAAGGATCGCGTCGCTTGTGGCTGCATCGCGCGAACAACCGCCCATTCCATTGCCGGTTTCAGTTCGCGAAGAATACGTGAAATTGTGGCCGGAAATCGAGGCCAAGCTTGATTCCGAAGCGCGAGAGAACCATATCCAAAGAAACCTGGCCCTCTTGCCCACGAGCATTCAAGTGGACACGATTCGCCAAGCTCTGGCAAAGAAGCGGGTTCGGCAGGCTGCGGCCCTCGTATGGGGCTCCTCGCTGAGTCAGGAAGATAAGGCAAGCTGGCACCGTCAGGTTCTGTCGGAGGCGCGTACGATCGCTGATTTGCCCAAACGATCCGCCGCCCTGTCCGGAATCGCCCAATGCTTCCGGCAGGACAATCCCGATCAGTGTCTTCGATTGCTGTGGGAGTCGTTGCGAATTTCGCAGAAGCTCGGGCTTAAGCCGGAATACCACGACGTATCCGACGGGCTGGGAACTGTGTTTCCCTTGGCGACGGCAGACGAGTGCATTCGATTGGGATTCAAAAAACTGCCGGCCGATGACAAAACGGTTTCAGCCCTCTGGTCCTTCGCTCGCGAACTTGACCGCCGCGAGGAGCAGGAGGTGCTGCTCGAGAGGACAGTCGAAATGCTTCTCAGGCAAGGGGATACCGACAAGGCAGCTGGCGTCGTGCAACTAATCGACGATCCGGCACGCCGCGCTAGAGCGTGGGGGGCCGTGGCGGTCGTCATTCGGGGAAAGCCGCTGAGAAACGACTGGTGATCGCTCAATCTCGGTGGACAGGTTATTGGAGACAAATCGTCGTCTCCACCTGAGGCTGCTCCACCTACTGGGCCGGCGGCGGGTCCTTCGAGCGCTCGATCTGAATGTCGATTGACTTCTTGCCGGCGGCGAGCAGGTTCTCATCCACCACGATCTCCCGCTCGATCGCGTAGCGGCGGTTCTTGTGGTTGACCGTGATGTCGAGCAGATACGCCCCCTTCAAGACCTTGGCGAAGTTGTACCGGCCATGCGCCCGGTCTTCCTTCAGCAGCTTGTCGGCCGCTTCCGCCGAGCGGTCGTACTTGATGTCGAAGCTTTTCCCCCGGAGATAAACCGTCGCGTCTTTCACCGGCTGGCCCCAGTAGGTGACCGTGACGGCAAAGTCGAAGTAGCGAAGCTGGTCGCGTAGGTCGGCGTTCGGGTCGATCGGTGCGATGTCCGGCGCCGGCGGCTGGACCGCTTCGACTTGCACGATAGGCCGGACGAGCGGATCGGCAATGGGCTGCGGAGCGGACTTGAGTCCCGCGGCAACGAGGAGCGAATCACTTGCTTGCTGAGCCGACGTGGGCGAAAGGACATCCCCACCCGTGGAGTCGGCAGTGCGAGTAAGAGCTGCCAGGTCGGTCGTCGAGCGGGCCTTGCCGAACTGAATCACATGCAGCGACGCCTTCTGCGATCGGAGCGCGAGTAGCGCCTGCTTCGCCGTGGCGGTTTCTTCGACGCCGGTTTGTTCGTTCGTGCCGTTGGTCAGCAGGATGATGCGATTTTTCGCGTCCGACGCAGCCGGCGGCGCCGCTTCGGCAGCCCGCTCGATCGCCAGCCAGAGGGGCGATTCGCCCCACGGCTTCACGGCAGCCAGCGTTTTCTCATAACCCGCGACTTCGCTGACGGTGAGCGGCCGGCTTTCTTTCACGATTTCAACGTCGAGTCCTGGTGGCACCGGCTGGAGCTTGTCCCCGTTGAGCTTGAGGTATTCGACTTGCAGATCGGCAGCTTCTCCTTCCGCACCAGGGGCGGCAATGCGGTGACCGACGAGCACGAGCGTCGCGCCGTGCTTCCCGTCCTGAGCAAGCCGCGCGAGCAGTTCACTCGCCGCGCCCCGCGCCGCGTCCAGCCGCGAGACCTTGCTCGCTTCGCCAGTCGCAGCCAGTGGCTCGGACATGTGGGCCGAGCAATCGAGCACGATCACGACGTGCCCTTCCGGCGCCGCAACAGCGGCCAGGGCCTGCATCAGGGTCAGGGCCGCGGCGGCCAGCATCAGTTTCCATTGCCGGATCATGGCTTGCTCCTTACATCCCACTCGGGCATCGCCCGCTAATCCTAACCGCCGATCGTTAAAACTCCCAATCCACGCCCATGTAAGGCGTGAACCCCGGTGCATACGCAAACGCCGCCGGGTAAATGCCGCTTGCCGGCAGCCGGTTGTCGAGGTGCTGCAAGTACGTCACATCCAGCAGGTTCTCGATACCGGCGATAAAGCTCAGGCCCTCGCGCGGATTCCAGTACGTGCGGAGATTGACCGTGGTGAAGCCGTCGGTTTCCTGCTCGAAGGTTTCGGGGCCGACATCCTGCAAGTTGCCGGTCCGCAGCACACCCAGGCGATCCTGGTTATCCACGAACCGGGCAAGCAGTTCCATGCCGAGGAAGTTTGGATCGTCAGCCGTGTGCCACCGCAGGCCCATCGTCCCTTCCAGCGGCGAGATGCCCCACAGCGGCGCACCGAGCGTCTGGTCCTGCCCCTGCACATAGTGGCCGGCAGCGAGGAGCGTCCAGGTGCTCGACAGGTCGTATTCGTATTTCGCTTCGCCGCCCCACAGCGTCGCCAGGTCGGTCGGCACGTAGCGAATCAGCCGGGCGCCGCTCGGATCGGGAACTTGCAGCCCGCGGAAGGTAATGAAGTCGTTGACCCACGAGTGATAGAAGTTGACGCTCGCCCGCGTGTTGCACTGGTCGTCGTAGGCGAGGCCGGCGTCGAACTGCCACAGCCGCTCGGGTGAGAGGGTCGAGTCGCCGATCACTCGCGTGAAACCGCTCTGAATGATGCTGACGAAGACGCCGTCGGCATATCGCTCGAGCAGCGTCGGCGGCCGCTGGGCGTGGCCAAAGCCGATTGTGCCGATCCAGCTTTCCGTCAGCTTCACTTCGTTCATCAAATAGAACGAATAGAGTGCGTCGTCCTGTGTGAGCTGATCCGGGAAGGGCTGCGAAGTGTTCGCCGGGTCGATGCCGGCGGTGGTCGTGTGCAGGTAATCGACGCGGGCGCCGACGCTGGCCGTCCAGTAGTACGACATCGGGGCTTCGATTTCGGCATAGATGCCCGGATTGAACATCTCGGCCGTCGGAAGCTGCGTCGGTTCGATCGTGATGAGCGGGTTGCCGACCGTGTCGGTGACGAGGAAGTTCTCGTCGATCCGCTGTTTGAGGTGCCTCACATCCACGCCGGTGGTGAGCTGCAGGTCGTCTTGTTCGCCGAAGGT
Source organism: uncultured Pirellulaceae bacterium (assembly GCA_964384375.1). Lineage (GTDB taxonomy): Bacteria > Planctomycetota > Planctomycetia > Pirellulales > Pirellulaceae > CAYLLN01. The sequence goes on along the minus strand of CAYLLN010000024.1, from coordinate 57,188 downwards.
GTATTCCCAGCGGCCACCAGAGTTAACGAGACGGGCCGCCGTCGTGCCGTTGAAGTTGACGTCGGCAGCGGGAATTGCCGCTTCCAGAGCGTCTTGCACACGATCCTGCACGTTGAACACCGGCTCATTGCGAACGGTGCCGCGGGCGGGCGTGTTGTTGTGCCACGCGTCGATCCGCATCCGCGTCCACGCGGCCGTCTGGCTATCGTCGATCAGGCTGACGGCAAAGGCATTCGTTTGCAACTTGTCGAGATCAAAAAACTGCCCGGGGATTTGCGTATCGAGCTGGTTCAGGAAGTCGTACCGCATTTCCAACCGCGCCCCGGACGACAGGTCAAAGCCGAGCTGCGTCGAGATTGCGTTCACCAGATAGCTGCTGGGCATTCGCTGGCCGTTGCCGGCGAGGTAGTCGGCCCCGTTGCGGTACGAGTAGTTGCCGATGTAGCCGTAGTCCGCGCCGCCGCCATAGAACGTGTCGATGGCGTAGTGCTGCGAGCCGTTGCCCCGATAGACGTAGCCAAAGCGGTTGTGCGACTGCGGGCAGTCGTACCGCGGCGTGTCGGCCAGGTCGATGTCGATGAACGCAAAGCCGGGGCCATAGCGGGCCGCATAGGGGCCGGGGACGATCCGGAGCGAGTCGATCATGCGGGGATCGATGCGGGCGAGCATCGAGTCGAGGTCTTGCCGCACGGGAGTCCAGAAGACCCCCTCGGCTTGCGTCCAGACCTGCCCGATATGAAAGCCGCGGATGCGCGGATCGAACGCGACGGACGACCGCCGCTGAACGTTCAACGTCTGGATGGCGGGGCTGTCTTGCAGGGCCGTGCCCGTGTCAGCAGCACCGCGTGTTTCGATCGCGCGGGAATCCTCGGCTTCTTCAAAGAAACCCTGCGGTGCTGCGATCTCCGGCGTGGCGGCTTCTTCGGCAAAGTAGCCGGCGAAGGGAGATTCCTCTTCGCGAATGGCCCGCTCGGTCACTTGCCGTTGCAAGTCTTCCGGGACCATGTAGCTGACGAGTTGCCCGTTCTCGAAGCCCATTTGCGGGCCGCCGACGGCATCCGTTTGCTCGATTTCTGGCTGGAGCGAGTCGTAGGCGTATTCAGGGAACGCGATCGGATCCTGGGCGAAGACGCGCGACGAGATTCCGCCCGCGCAGATCGCGAGCGCAATGGTGCAAAGCAGCGATCGGCGAGCGGTCGAGCGCACGAGCTTCCCCCCTCCCGACCCATTGCCAGAAGCGTCCCCGCGCGGGCGGGGCCAATTGCGGTAGCCGAAGCTTCCGGCTGGGTCTTGTTGCCCGGTCGCCTGGTAGGGCGGCCAGAGCCTGGTGCGCCGGCAGGTGCGCCGGCACAGGACCATTCGGCAGCGTGCGCAGAGTTGCTTCCTCCGGCATGCTCCGTAGATCCGTCATAGAGCTTACTCGGAAGGCCGCAGCAACCTTCTTGAATACAACCGGCTTCAGAAGGCCTCGCAACGAGGCCGACGCGATGCTAGCAGCGATCGACTCGCCGCGCATCGCGAGCCAAGGAGGAGCGAGAGCATCAACAGCACTCCCGGCAGGACTCGAACCTGCGACCTAGCGATTAGAAATCGCTTGCTCTATCCAGCTGAGCTACGGGAGCAAAATACTTATTTTATCGAGTGAAATCGAATTGTGCTCTTGGTGGCATGAGGACAGTTGAAACCCATTTTGAACCCGTTGTGCTAACTGCCTATAAACGATGCTCGCACAGTTGCAGCCGCCGGGCATTGGACACCACCAGATATTTGTGTCGGAGGCAACGCCGTGGCTCATTCTAAAGCCGGGGTTTCAAGCTTGAAACCCGATTGGCGAAGCACCTGGGGTTGCACCCTGACTTTCCACTCTTTCCCCTGCCGGCAGATGCTGAGTGGGGCAAACCGGATCGACACCGTTGGGCGAAGAAAGTTCGGGGGCGGCTTCACTACTTCGGCAAAGTTGAGGGCGATGCCAAGGGCGAAGCGGCACTAGCGAGGTGGATTGAGCAAAATGACGACCCGATTGCCGGTCGTACTCCGCGGGACTAATCGGGTGGACTCACTCTCCGCGAACTTTGCAAAAATTTCTCGCCACCAAGCGGGCCGATGTTGACCTGGGGAAGCTTTCGCCTCGCACGTTTGTTCAATATGTGAACGTGAACCGACTGCTCCGATGCTATTCGCTGCCCCCGCGTAAAAACTAGCCGTTCTTCAACGGGCTGCTAGCGCGGCCCCGAGGGCTGCGGTTCCCAATCCACAATGACCACAACCATGGCCCGGCGCATCGATGGTTACCGGATCGCGCTCGTGCGAGACTTTCTGCGACAGTCCCGGCAGGGCGTCATACTCTGCCAGGATGCCGATAACCGGCTTGCCTGATCCAAATTCGGCGACGAATGCGGTTGGCATGTCCGCTACACCGACACGAACCTTGAAGCCGGCCCCCTTGAGCTTGTCAACCAAGAGTGCCGACGAGCGACGCTCTTCCAGTCCGACTTCGGCAAACTCCCAGATCGCTTTGTTGACTTCGTCCAGCTCCGATTGACGAGAATCAATTTCCTCGACGGCCGATCGTTGCGCCGGCCGTAACGGCTCGGCAGCGCCGAGTCCCGAGGCCAAGAACAACGCAACGCCAACGAGAGTCGCAGGGCAAACGGGTCGAAGTTGATTCATGGGAGTAACCGGAAGTGAATGAGCTTGGATGTACTCAAGCATTGATGACCCGCTTGAGCACACCCATTTGGGAAGCGGCGCACGTTTCGACGTAAGACATGGCCTTCTTTACTTTGGCTTGGGCAGCCGGATAGTCGTTGTGGATGCCCATAAGGATCTCGAACATTTTGTCGGCGGGCGTGCTGTCGAACTCGGGAGCCCATGCTTCGAGGCCAATGTCTTTGAACATCCAGCATTTGGGGGAATGGAATTCGGAGAAGGTGTGCATCATGGGAGTGCCGACGGCGAGCGCCATGATGGGTGTGTGGGGCTCATGGCAGATGACGGTGTGGGCGCGAGCGTAGAAAGAGCAGGCCTCGTCCACGTTCCAGAATTCGTCGAAGTTGATGACGTGCTTTTTGAGTTCGTCGGGTAGCGGGTCATAAACGAACTTCTTATTGTATTCCATTTCTTTGTGGACCTCTGGCGCGATGACGACTTTCCAGCCCGTGTGCTTGACCCACATGGCGATGAGATCTTGATAGACCTTGGCCCGGCGCACGTCGTCGGCGATGTTTTCCGGTGTGGGATGCAGCGGGTTGAGTTTTTGAGGACGCTTGTCATCGACGCCGGGGCTCGTGGGCGTGTGCGTACGAAGTTGCAGCGTGATGAACTGCTTCTCTTTGAGACCGTACTTTGCCAAGCGGGCCAGGGCCTTCTCTTCGTCGCGGACGTCGATGCCGAAGCAGCCGTCGGGGCCAAATTCGAGGACAGGAGGCTTCACGCCGGCGTCCTGCAAGGTTTTGAGGGTCTTGGAATCGCGGCAGTAGATGAAAGCCGCGGAGTTGAGCAGGGCGATTCGCTCGTCCGAGCCGGGGCCGGTGACCATGTCGGGAAAGTAGGACTGACCTTGCAGGCCCCACGGTTTGCCAATCTTGTTGCAGTACTTCATGAAATCCGTGGGCTGGCCCATGCCAGGGCCGCGGAGGAAAAAGTCAGACCGCTGGATTGCTTTCTGAACGAAACCGTCCTTCTCGGAGAGGGAGCCTTTCACGATTTCCACCTGCGGGAAACGCTTCTTCAGCATGGCGTCCACCTGCGGGTTGGTGTTCGCAGCCCACAGGATGACTGTTGCCTGGGGCAGGTATTGCTCCAGAAAACGCAATGTGCCGGGCGTGTGGCCGATGTCGCCGATGTTCTTGGTGGCCCAGGCGCACTGCAGCAGAACGGTTTTCTGCGGTGCGAGTTCTTTGGCGGAGACGGGCAAGGCTGCGCTCGCGAAAGCCAGACCTGTTGATTGGAGGAATGTGCGGCGAGTGATCATGTTCGTGACCGAAAGACGGAAAATGACCAATGAACGAAGGCGGCGACATCGTGGCCCGAAAGGCTGGCCGCCCAAAGGCTATGCCAGAATTGGTTGTACGACGTTGCCGTGCACATCGGTCAAGCGATACTGCCGGCCCTGGTAGCGGAAGGTGAGCCGCGTGTGATCAATGCCGCACAGATGCAGGATCGTCGCCTGCATATCGTGAACGTGGACCGGATCGGCAGCGATGTTCCAGGCGAAATCGTCCGTCTTGCCGTGAGTGATGCCCCCTTTGATGCCGCCGCCGGCGAGCCACCAGCTATAGGCGCGGCCAAAGTGATCTCGACCTTTCGGATTGGCCGGATCGCCTTGGCCAAAGGGAGTGCGGCCGAATTCGCCCCCCCAGACAACCAGCGTGTCGTCGAGCATGCCCCGGTCCTTGAGGTCTTGCACGAGAGCAGCCGACGGACCTTCCGTGTCTTTGCACTGCTCGGCAAGCTGCGTGAACAGGTTGCCGTGCTGGTCCCAGCCGGCATGCATGAGTTGCACGAAGCGGACGCCTCGTTCGAGCAGGCGGCGGGCGATGAGGCAGTTGTTGGCGAAGGTCCCTTTGACGAGCGCATCCGGGCCATAGCGGTCGAGTGTGGATTGCGATTCGCTCGAAAAATCAAGAAGTTCCGGCACGCTCGACTGCATGCGAAACGCCATTTCGTACTGGGTAATGCGTGTGTCAATCTCCGGGTCGCCATAGTCGGCCAGGTGCTCGGCATTCATTGCCGCGAGATCGTCGAGCAGCGCCCGACGGGCTGCGGTGCTTACTCCCGGTGGATTGGCCAGGTACGGAACGGGATCACCCGTGTTGCGAAAACGAACGCCCTGATAACGGCTGGGCAAGAATCCGCTTCCCCAGTAGTAGTCGAAGAAGAGCTGCCCGCAGGTTTTGCCCTTGTCGCTGGAGGTCATGACAACGAACGTCGGCAAATTGTCGGTTTCGCTACCCAGGCCGTAGGCGAGCCAGGCGCCCATGCTCGGCCGACCGGGAACCTGGGCACCGGTCATGAAGAGCGTTACGCCCGGGGCATGGTTCACAGCTTCGGTATGCATGCTGCGGACGACACAAATATCGTCGGCCAGGGCACCGACATTGGGCAGCATTTCACTCAGCTCCAAGCCGCACTGGCCGTACTTCTTGAAAGGCTTGATGGCGGGGAGCGTCGGCCATTTGCCGTAGCCGCTGGACATGGTCGAGAGACGCGTCGTACCACGGACCGAGTCGGGAATGTCCTTGCCCGCCATTTCGACCATGACCGGCTTGGGGTCGAACAGATCAACGTGCGAGGGCCCGCCTCCTTGCCAGAGGACGATGACTCGCTTGGCCTTCGCGGCATGATGCGGCAGACCAGGGAGGCCCGCTTCGCCCCGTCCCGCGTCACTGCGAGGCAGGTCAGCACCTTGTGTGTTTCGCCCCAACAGCGAAGCTAATGCGGCCAAGCCGACTCCTCCCGCCGCCGAGCCGAAGAGCTGGCGGCGCGTGACCCGGGCGATATTCTCACGATGGAGGTCGTTCATGGGCAATTCACTCTCGCGTCAGTGTTTCGTCGAGATTGAAGATCATCAGACACACAGCGGTCAAAGCCGCGTGCTCGGCTGCGTCGAGCGAGGCAGCACGAGGCGCTGCTCCGACACCCAGCAGCGATTGAGCCGCCGCCGGGTCGGCGCGATAAATCGCGAGCTGTTTGTCGTACGACCGGCGAAGAATGGCGATGTCATTCTCCTTCGCGGGGCGGCAGGCGGCGCGGTGAAAGGCGAATGCTAAGCGGGAATCGAGGTCGGGAGTGGCCTGTGTCGCGTGTTCGGCGAGTAGCCGGGCCGCTTCGACCCAGGTTTTGTCGTTCAGCGTGGTCAATGCGTGCAGCGGCGTGCTCGTCGTCGTCAATCGTACGCGGCAGGCCTGGCGGCTCGAAGCGTCGAACATATTGGCCGGCCCGACTGTCCGCCGCCAGAAGGTATAGAGACTGCGGCGATAGAGGTCGGCTCCGGAAGACGCCGGATAGGTAAAGTCCCGCTCCTTCGTGATCGCCAGTGCTTCCCAGATATCGTCGGGCTGATAGGGATAGACCGGCTGGCCGCCGATCCGGGTGTCGAGCACGCCGGCAGCCGCCAGCGACCAGTCGCGCACGAGTAACGAAGGCATGCGGAAGCGGCTGGCGCGGGCATACAGACGATTCTCGAGATCGCGGGCTCGCAGTTCCGGTGTCACGCGGCTCGATTGACGATACGTGTTACTCGTCACAATCCGCCGATGCATGGCTTTCGTGCTCCAACCCGAATCGCGAAATTCGACGGCCAGCCAATCGAGGAGCGGGCCGTGAAGGGGATGCTCGCTCTGCACGCCAAAATCCTCGGCCGTCTTCACGATCCCCGCACCGAAGAAATGCTGCCACATCCGATTGACCTGCACGCGGGCGGTGAGCGGATGGTCGGGCGATACGAGCCACTGCGCCAGCCCCAGGCGATTGGTCGGCGCTCCCGCGGGCAACGGTGGCAAGAACGCGGGCGTGGCGAACGACACTTTTTCTGTCGGATTCAGGTATTCGCCGCGGCTGAGGATCTTTGTCTCCCGCGGCTGAGCGTCGCTCATGATCATCACGCGTGGCAGCTGGTCGGCCCGATAGTCGGTGAGTTGATTGCGGAGCCGATCGAGCTTGGCAAGCTGCGGCACTTTGCCGGCCAGGTCCTTCCTCACCTTGTCGTCGAAGTGCTTTCGCAAGCTGGTTTCGAGCGTCTTCTTCTCGTCGTCCGATCGCTCCCCTTCGGCCTTGTGCAGGATCGCAACGATCGCCTCGGCCAGACCGCTGACTTCCGCCGGTTTGCCACCAGCAGCGATCCCCGTCAGCCACCCCTGGTAGGCGGCGTCGGCGGCGATTTTTGCTTCTGCATCGGCCGCGGCAATTTGCGACTCCCACTCGGCGGTCTTGGCCTTGTTGTCAGCGGTCGGCAATTCCAGCACCGGATTGGCCACGCGAATCCGTGACGAAAAGTATTGCGGTGTTCCGGATTCGGGAACGCGGTTAAAAGCGTCAAGCAGGCTGTAATAATCGCGCTGCGTCAGCGGGTCGTACTTGTGATCGTGGCACTGGGCACAGGCCATCGTCAGGCCGAGCCAGGTCGTAGCCGTCGTGTCGATCCGGTCGAACAGAATCACCCACCGCTGCTCCTCGGCGATCGCCCCGCCTTCGCCATTCAGCAAGTGGTTGCGATTAAAGCCGCTGGCGATCTTCTGATCGGTCGTGGCGTCCGGCAGCAGGTCGCCGGCAAGTTGCCACGTCGTGAATTGATCGAAGGGGAGATCGGCATTGAGCGCCCGCACCACCCAGTCGCGCCAAATCCACTGCCAGGTGTCGCCATCCTGCTGAAAGCCGTTGCTGTCGGCATAACGAGCGGCATCGAGCCAGGGGAGGGCCATCCGCTCGCCATAGTGCGGACTGGCTACTAAACGATCGACCAGCCGTTCATACGCATCGGGAGACGCATCGGCGACAAAGGTATCGACCTCGGCTGGCACCGGCGGCAAGCCGGTCAGATCGGCCGACAATCGCTTGATCAGCGTCGCCCGGTCGGCTGGCGGCGACGGCGTAAGGCCAACGGCATCGAGCTTGGCGAGCACAAATCGGTCCAGAGGATTTCTGGCCCGCTGGCCGTTTTCGATTTCCGGCAATGCAGGTCGCATCGGCGCGATAAACGCCCAATGCGACTGATAAATGGCGCCCTCGGCTATCCATTGCTCCAGCAGCTTCTTTTGCTCGGGCGAGAGCCGGCGGTTGGAATCTGGAGGCGGCATCTGCTCATCGGCGGCGCTGGTGTGAATGCGGCGAACGAACTCACTCGCCGCAACGTCACCGGGAACGATCGCTTTGGCGCGCACAGCGTCGTCGCGCACGTCCAGCCGCAGCTCTGCTTGTCGTTTGTTGGCGTCCTGGCCGTGGCAATAGAAGCAGTTCTCGGCCAGGATCGGGCGAATATCGCGATTGAATTCGACGGGCGCGCCCGCCAGCGGACCCACCGCAGCCAAGGTCACAAGCAGCGCTAAAAGACAGCGGAAACGCATGGGCAAGAGAGAGTGGGGCGAGCGTAAACGGCGGGAGGCGGGCGATTGCTTGAGTATAGTTGAGACCCAGCAAGCGAGCAGCCATTGGCCAGCCTGCTATGCCAGAATCGGCTGCAAGACGTTGCCGTGGATCAGTCAGCCGGTAGTCGCGTCCCGCGTGCCGATAAGTCCACCGCGTGTGGTCCAGTCCCATGAAAAGCAGAACCGTGGCGTGGAAATCGTGGAGATGCACGAGATCCTTGGCCGGATGCCGCACCGCTTGCATTGGCAACATTCTGACTGGCAGTCTCACGACTGGGCATGCACAATTTACGAACGCTCTGCTACGGCCGCTATCATCCGCCCTGCTGCAAGATCGGCGGTGCGCTCGATTTGGGCAGTAAGCTGGCAAACGCCTCTAGAAAATCGCTTGCCTGTCGATCACGCTTACGAGCATCCTGATCGTCCTGTTGCTTCTCGCCTGGTCCGCAAACCGATGAGCTGAAGTCGCTGCCTGAGGTTGGGCCAAGGACGTGCGAACGGTTCACATTTTTGGCATCGAAATGTAGAAGTCAGGGCGAGGCGAGTTGGCAATCCGATACGTCGAGCTGTTCCTTACTTTGTGACTTTCGATTCCGGCTGTGACGCGATGGATGGTGGCGCTTTGGGCGAAGCGGCCTCGGCGGCTCTATCTATTTAGGAACTTCTTTATCGGAATGCCGTAATAGCTTGCGGACTTGTACCGTCGGTCATCGACCGTTTAGCGGGTTCCTTTCGGTTTTAGGCCGACTGAAAGGGACTCGAACTCTCTAAGCGTTTGCTCAGAAACGCTATGCAGCTTTCGCCAAGAAGAGATTTGTTACGAAGAGGGTCCCGCACGGGGACGCACGGTAATTGACTATCTAGCCTCGTGGCGCAAGGATCAGTTGCTTGCCGCGTTCCAGGTGCGCAGCAATAAGTTCGGCCGCAGCGGCGCCCTGTCCGGAAATCAAGGCTTCGGCAATAGCCGCGTGCTCGTCGTGGCTGGCATCGATCCGCGTCGGGCTGCGTTGGAAAACTCGTGTGACGACGCGCTGCATCCGGTCGCGAAGTTGGCTGAAAACGCGAGTGATCTCCAGGTTGTCGAGGAATTGCACAAATTGCGTGTGGAAGGCGGCATCGATTTCGACTCCCCGAGCAACATTCCCCGTGCCGCGGAGTTGGGCGTGGGATTGCAAGTTCTCCCGCACGGCAGCGACCTGCGGCTCGGTCAAACGCCCCGCCAAGGTGCGCAGGACATACGATTCGAGGGCGATCCGAATCTCATACTGATCGGCGATTTCACGAATCGATAACTCGCGAACAACGATTCCCTGTTGAGGCGAGATCGAAATGAAGCCCTCGGCGTCCAGGCGTTCGAGCGCGGCCTTGATGGGCGTCTTGCTCATACCCAATTCGCGGGCGAGCTGGCGTTCCGAGAGGAATGACCCCGGCAGGTAGTGGCTGTCGAGCAGCCGCTGGCGAAGTTGGAGGTAGGCTTCGTCCTTGAGAAAAGCCCGCGGGGGTGGGACCGAGCGATGGCCATTGGTGCGAGCAGCCATAAGTGTCTGAAAGAGGGATTTTTTGACTTGGCTGTTGCATCTTACTGGGATCTCAGTTACATTTCAACCCACTCTTCCGCAATTGGGCTTCGATCCACTCGGTTCCGAAGGCCTGTTTTCCATGCTGTTTCGCATCCTGCTGCTGATAGCAACGACCACTCTTGGCTGCCCTGCCCTGTTCGCGGCAGGGCCCATGAAGCGGTATGTGGACTTGGAAAATGGCCGACTGGTCTATGCAAGGTCCCCGCGCGGCGACCGGATGCCGGACTTCTCTTTCGCTGGCTTTGCTGCCGGCGAGCCGATTCCTGAGGTTCCAGTGCGGGCAGTAGTGGCACCCGCTCCAGGCGAGTGTGGCCCGCGAATCCAGGCCGCCATTGACTCGATTGCGCGGTTGCCTGTCGTAGCCGCCGGATTTCGCGGAGCAGTACTGCTGCCTTCAGGACGGTATGAGTTCGCGGGCCAGCTACGGCTGGCATCCGGCGTCGTGCTCCGGGGCCAGGGGGACACTACGGTGCTGGTTGCCACCGGAACCGATCGCCGGGCGGTGATCGAAATCAGCGGCAAGCGGGATCAACAGTTCGAGGACAAGCCCCGCACCATTCTCGATGCCTACGTGCCGGTTAATGCCAATCAAATCCGTCTGGAGTCCACGGTCGGACTCGCGGTTGGCGACGCGGTGGTGGTCGAGCATCCCAGCACAGAGGAGTGGATCTCCGCACTGGGCATGAACCGTTTTCCCTCACGCGATCGTGGCTCGTACCTTGACTGGCGGCCTGGCACGCTGGACCAGTGTTGGGACCGGAGGATTGCGGAAATCGATGGGCAATCCATCACGCTCGATGCTCCACTGACTTCTGCGATCGATTCGTCATTAAGTCCCAGCCACGTCCGGAAATACTCCTGGCCAGGACGGCTGCGGCGGGCCGGCGTGGAAAACCTGCGCATCGAGTCGGCTTTCGACTCGCAGAATTCACTCGATGAGCAGCACGCTTGGACCGGCATCGTGATTGAAGGGGCCGAGGATGTGTGGGTGCGGCGAGTATCGTTCGCCCACTTGGCCGGCTCGGCGGTGGCGATTTGGGAATCCGCGCGGCATGTTACAGTCGCGGATTGCCAATCGTCTCATCCTGTATCAGAAATCGGCGGGCACCGCCGACTGACGTTTTTCACAGCGGGTCAGCAAACGCTGTTCTTGCGCTGCCGCGCGGAGGAGGGGCGACACGACTTTTCGACGGGGCATCTGGCCTGTGGCCCCAATGCCTTTGTGAATTGCCGAGCGGAGCGCGCTCACAGCTTTAGCGGGCCGACGGCGAGTTGGGCGACGGGCGTACTCTTCGACAACGTCGAGATCGATGGTGGGGGCCTGGCACTTACCAACCGGGAAACCGAAGACCAAGGCGTAGGCTGGGCCACTGCCAACTCGGTGTTGTGGAACTGTACGGCGCCACTGATAACGTGCCGCATGCCTCCCACCGGACAGAATTGGGCGATCGGCGTGTGGGGGCAGTTCGTCGGCGACGGCCACTGGCGCGATCTCAATGAATTCACCGATCCGGACAGCCTTTTCGCGCAGCAACTGCGCGAGCGTATTGGCCCGCGGGCGGAGGAAGTATTGCGACCGGCGAGCATCGTCGCCAAGGTCCCCGGGAATCCTGCAATTCCCCGATTTGACGAATTGCCTTCGCCGGCAGGCAAAGCACATGCTTCCCATTCGCTGGCGCTGAAAAACGGTTGGCTTGCCGTGGATGGTGCGGTCCTGGCCGGCAAGCGCATGAATACGGTTTGGTGGCGGGGCCACACCTTGCCGTCGCGGGCGGCGGAATTGGGCGTCGGCGTAACGCGTTTCGTTCCAAGCCGCACGGGCGCTGGATTTACCGACAACCTGGATGAATTAACGGATCAGATGCTGAGCGACCGCACGGTCGCGCTCGATCACCACTGGGGGCTGTGGTACGACCGCCGCCGCGATGACCATCAGATGCTGAGGCGGAGCGATGCCGCAGTGTGGGCGCCGTTTTACGAACTGCCGTGGGCTCGCAGTGGCAAGGGGCAAGCGTGGGACGGACTGAGCCGGTACGACCTGACAAAGTTCAATCCTTGGTACTTCGCGCGGCTGGCGGAGTTTGCCGATCAGTGCGACCAGAAGGGGCTGGTGCTCGTCCAGCAGATGTACTTCCAACACAACATCCTCGAGGCTGGTGCGCACTGGGCCGACTTTCCCTGGCGGCCGGCAAACTGCTTGCAAGCGACGGGGTTTCCCGAGCCTCCGGAGTACGTGGGCCGCAAGCGAATCTTTATGGCCGACTCATTTTACGATGTCTCTCATCCCGAGCGCCGCGAACTGCACCGCCGATACATCCGCCACTGCCTCGACGTTCTAGGCCACAAGCAGAACGTCGTTTTTCAGATTGGCGAGGAGTTCACGGGGCCGCTGCTCTTTGTGCAGTTCTGGCTCGACACGGTGGCCGAGTGGTGCCGCGAATACGATCGTCCCGTCCTGGTTGGACTCAGTGCGACGAAGGACGTGCAAGACGCAGTGCTGGCCGATCGCGAGCGGGCCAAGCTCGTTTCGGTGATCGACATCAAATATTGGTGGTACGCACCAGATGGCCAAATTTACGACCCGCCCAGCGCCGCGAATCTGGCGCCGCGGCAGCAGCTGCGGGAGTGGAAGGGGAATAAGTCCCGCTCGAGCGAGTCGATTGCACGTGCCGTGAAAGAGTATCGCAGCCGGTTTCCCAACCTGGCGGTGACCGCATCCCTTGACGGAGCGTCCGGATGGGATGTGCTCCTGGCTGGCGGCTCGCTGCCCGCACTGCCGCGAACCACCGACCGCGACTTGCTTGCCGCCGTGACCCGGATGAAGCCGGTCGATGATATCGCAGGGAAACTCCCCGCCCTGGCCGACGCGCAGCGAGAGATGCTCGTTTGGGCGTCGCAGGGGGGCGAAGTCTCGGTGGATCTATCCGAAGCGAAGCTGGAGTATGCCGTGCGCTGGATCGATCCAGCGACGGGAGTCGCGACGGCAGCAGGGGAGACCGTCCAAGGGGGCGGTGTCCTTCAATTTCGTAGTCCCGGCCGAGGAGGCTCGTTGCTGTGGTTCACACATCGGGCTGCGGTCGCGGAGCCAGGTCGCTGAGCTGCCGCGGCTTCTAAAGAGGAATTCACATCCGTTTCATTTCTGAGGGTCTTTGCAATGTTCTCCTTCTCCAAACGCACTCGGGGTCGCGGATTTACGTTGGTGGAGCTGCTGGTGGTGATCGCCATCATCGGAGTGCTGGTGGCCATGCTCCTGCCTGCTGTGCAAGCAGCTCGTGAATCGGCTCGGCGGGCGCAGTGTCAGAACAATCTCAGGCAGCTCGTGCTATCCGCACACAACCACCACGACGTGTTCTTGAAACTTCCTTACGCGCGTTCGGGTGGCGGACAAAACCGACATACCTGGGCGCTGCAATTGATGCCCTTTATCGAGCAGTCCAACCTTTACAACACCTACAAGAATCCCATTGCTGGCGTTTCTCAAACCGATGGGATGAACAATCACACCTCGACCAACCCGATCATGGTGGCAGTTCGCGAAACAAGAATCAAAATCTTCTTCTGCCCAACCCGGCGAGGGAACCCTTTACTAAGCCCCATCACATCCGGCAGCACAGTGATGGGAATGCCTTCGGACTACGCCGCCTGCACGGGTGACACGGGCACGGTGCCAACAACCGGCGCCTTTCAATTGGTCAACAGCAATCATGTGCTAGCGGGGCTTCGGTTGGCCGAAATTACCGACGGCCTTAGCAATACCATTCTCTTCGGGGAGAAGCACGTCCAACTGAGGTTGTTAAACGACTTTGCCCAGGACGGAATGATCCTCAGCGCCAGCGAGAATCTGACCTATCACCGCCGCGGCAGCGCTTCGCAGCCGATTGCCATCAGCATCAATACCGCCATCAACAGCCAGTTCGGCAGCTGGCACCCCGGCATTTGCCAATTTGGCCTCTCGGACGGGAGTGTCAAGATCATCCGCAACGGCCTGCCCGGCAGCACGCTCGCGCTGCTCTGCAATCGGTTGGATGAACAGCCAATCCCAAATCTTGATTGATCGGTGAGGCGTCAATCTATGTCCCATTCCGTAGTCGAGTCATCCGTGTATTTATCCCATTTCAATTTGGTGCGCTGCATGGCGCTGCTCGCGCCGCTCTTCCTGGCCGCCGGCTGCAGCTCGGCACGTAGCCCAGTGACCGGCAAAGTGACCTACGAAGATGGCACGCCTGTGGAGAACGGCACCGTGGTGGCTGAGGCCACGGTCGATGGGAAGCTGGTTGGTGTGCAGGCCAACATCGAGCCCGACGGCTCGTTTAGTTGGGGATCGGATCTTCCCGGAGATGGCGCCTTGCCCGGGAGCTATCGCGTCATGCTCATGCCCGCGACGCTCTCCGACTTCGACCTCGCCGCGGGCAAGAAGCCCGCAATCGGCGGAAAATACGGCAGCTTCGAGTCCTCTGGAATCACGTTCGACGTGCAGCCAGGCCCGAACGAGCTCAACATCAAGATCGCGAAGCCATAGCAGGCATGAATCAAGAGCCAACCATGATGTCGCGCGCGATCGCCTTCTTCATTTTGCTGTCTAGCACTCACGCGGCAATGGCCGCGGATGAGTTGGCCTCGTCGCGATCCGCCTTTCGTCCCGTGGCGCTGGCCGAGGCCCGTTGGACGACCGGATACTGGGCCGACCGGTTCGAGACTTGCCGCGCAGCCACTATTCCCACGATCGACACGCTGATGGAGGGGACCGAGCGGAGCCAGTTCTTGCACAATTTTCGCATCGCGGCGGCGCTTGCTGAGGGGAAGCACCGCGGCCCTCCCTGGAACGACGGCGATTGCTACAAGTGGCTGGAAGCCGCTGCCACGACCTTTGCGATTACGCGCGATCCCGCGCTGGACATCCAGATGGATCGGGCCATTGCAACCATCGCCAAGGCTCAGCGGGCCGATGGCTACCTGCACACGCCCGTGCTGATCGCTCAGCGCAGTGGCGACAGTTCGCTGCAGCCATTCCAAGATCGGCTCAATTTCGAGATGTACAACTTCGGGCACCTCTTTACAGCGGCTGCGGTCCACCACCAGGCGACGGGCAAGCGCACCTTGTTGGATGTGGCCATCAAGGCCGCCGATTTCCTGAGCGGTGCCTTTCAATCGCCCACTCCGGAGCTGGCCCGCAACTCGGTCTGTCCGGCCCACTACATGGGGGCCGTCGATCTGTACCGCGTTACCGGGGACGCACGGCACCTGGCATTGGCTAAGCGTATGTTCGCACTCCGCGATTTAGTGGCAGACGGCACCGACGATAACCAGGATCGCTTCCCCTTCCGCCTGCAATCCGACGCGGTTGGGCACGCCGTCCGCGCGAATTACCTGTACGCCGGCGCAGCGGACCTGTACCTCGCCACGGGAGACGAGTCACTGCTAGTGCCGCTAGAAAAAATCTGGGCCAGCGCCGTCACGCAAAAAATGTACATCACGGGGGGCTGCGGTGCGCTTTACGATGGCGCCTCCCCCGATGGCTCCAAGGAGCAAAAACAGATCGCCCGCGTTCATCAGGCCTATGGGCGGGCCTATCAATTGCCCAACAGCACGGCCCACAACGAAACCTGCGCCGCTGTTGGACTCATTCTATGGAACTGGCGGATGTTGCAGATCACAGGCGAGGTCAAATACGCCGACGTGCTGGAGCTGGCGCTCTACAATGCGCTCCTGGCCGGGGTGAGCCTCGATGGCAAGCGTTTCTTTTACACGAACACGCTGCGGCAGCTCGATACCATGCCCGCCGACCTGCGCTGGTCGCGCGAGCGTGAAGCCTGGATCAGTTGTTTCTGTTGTCCGCCCAATGTGGCTCGGACGGTTGCCCAAGCGAACCACTATGCATACGGCGTTTCCGACAGCGCCGTGTGGGTGCATCTGTATGGGGGCAGCACGCTCGACATGCCAATCCTTGGCGGCCAACTCAAACTCAAGCAGGAGACCGAATACCCTTGGGATGGGCGCGTAACGATCACTGTCGAGCGCGCTCCCCAGCAGCCGATGTCACTGCGATTGCGAATTCCTGCCTGGGCCCAGCACGCAACGCTGGCCGTCGGTGGCGAGCCATCGCCGGCCGTAGCTGGCAAGTACGCAGAGGTTCGTCGCCAGTGGCAAGCCGGCGATGTCGTGCATCTCGACCTGCATTTGAAGCCGCGGCTCATGGAGGCCCATCCGCTGATCGAGGAGACTCGCAATCAAATGGCCGTGATGTATGGTCCGCTCGTTTACTGCCTGGAATCGACGGACTTGCCGCCGGGCACCAGCGTGCAGTCGGTCCGCCTGCCACACGACATTGAGTTCACTTCGCGCTTTGATCGCAAGCTGCTTTCGGGCGTGAGAGTGCTCGAGGGAAAAGCGCAGGTCGCCAGCGAGTCACCTTTTGGAGCGGAGCTTTACCGCGAGCGTCAGCCGCCATCCCACCAGCCGCTCGGAATCCGACTCATTCCCTATTACGCCTGGGCAAACCGCGGCCGGTCCGAAATGACCGTCTGGATGCCCCTGGGAAGGTGACCGATGAGCCGCTGGGGAATTGCCTTGTTGCTGCTATCAGCTACCGCTCCCCTCGGCGCGGCGGACGTTGAGCAATGGGGGCTGTTTGAACTGGCGCTCACGGGGCCGTCTGGCGGCAATCCCTTTGTGGACGTTGAACTGTCGGCCACGTTTTCGCAAGGTGACCGGAAAGTGCAAGTGCGCGGCTTCTACGATGGCGACGGGACGTACCGCGTACGGTTCATGCCCGATGCGACGGGCGACTGGACGTACACAACGCACAGTAATCGCTCCGAGCTCGCAGGCCAGGCCGGGCAATTGAAGGTCACCAAGCCTTCACCGGGCAACCACGGTCCGGTTCGAGTGCATCAAACGTTTCACTTTGAGTATGCCGACGGCACGCCGTACTATCCCATTGGCACCACGTGCTACGCCTGGACGCACCAACCCGCCGAGATCGAAGAGCAGACTCTGGCGACGCTCGAGTCGGGTCCGTTCAACAAGCTGCGGATGTGTGTCTTTCCCAAGTGGTACGCCTACAACCGCAGCGAGCCTCCCCGTTATCCCTTTGTCGGCACACCGCCCAATCAGTGGGACTTTGAGCACTTCGACCCTGATTTCTTCCGCCATCTCGAAAAGCGGATTGCCCAACTCCGTGACCTGGGAATCGAAGCGGACCTGATCCTGTTTCACCCTTACGACAAAGGCCATTGGGGCTTCGACCGGATGCCAGCCGCCGCGGACGACCGCTATCTGCGCTACGTGGTTGCCCGCCTGGCCGCCTATCGAAACGTCTGGTGGTCGCTGGCCAATGAATTCGACTTCATGGAGGAAAAGAAGGACGCCGACTGGGAGCGATTTCTAAAAATCGTCGTGGAAGCCGATCCCTACGGTCACCTGCGCTCAATTCACAACGGCGCGCGGCTCTTCAACCATACGCACCCGCTGCTGACGCACGCCAGCATTCAAAACGGTTCGGCTGTCGCCGATTTCGGCCGGGCAGTCCTCTACCGCGATGTGTATCGCAAGCCGATCGTCTTCGACGAGGTCAAATACGAAGGGGACTTCGAGCAGCGGTGGGGCAATCTGTCGGCGGAAGAAATGGTACACCGCTGCTGGCAAGGGACAATTGCCGGCACCTACGTCGGCCACGGCGAGACCTATCGCGACGGAGCCGATCTCGTCTGGTGGGCCAAGGGTGGCGTGCTGCGCGGACAAAGCCCAGACCGCATGGCGTTCCTGCGAAAGGTGCTGGACGAAGGCCCACCGGAACGGATCGAGCCAATCGACAAGTGGCAGGACGCGCGGACCGCTGGCAACCGCGGCACCTACTACCTTGTTTATTTCGGAAAGGAAGAGCCGACCGATTGGGTCGTCGATCTGCCATTGGCCAAGCTGGATCGGCCCGTGACGGTGTCCGCAGAGATTATCGACACCTGGCATATGACGGTCACCAAAGTCTCAGGCAAGTTCACGCTCCGCCCAAGCGGCGCCTATCGGCTGGTTGCCGATCCACCCGCCAAGATCGCTCTCCCCGGTAAGCCTTACCTTGCCATTCGATTGAAAGCTCCTGCCACCGAAAAGTGATAATTTATGCGAAGTTCCTTCCTGGCCGCCCTGCTGTCCCTCGCGTTGGCCGCATCGATTGCTCGGGCGCAGTACCCGACGGTCCCGCAAGAGGTGCAACATGCCGAGGATGCCCGCCGGGCCGCCTACGAAGGGCCCGAGAACGCGGCCTGGGAAAGCGCTCAGGATGAACTGGCCCAATGGGCTGAGCGGGGCAAGCCCTTTGTGCCTTGGGCAGCGAAACCCGCCGATCTGCCGCAGGCCAAGATCCCCGCGTTTCCCGGTGCTTGGGGAGGCGGGATGTACAGCTTCGGCGGGCGGGGAGGCAAAGTTTACGTGGTCACCAGCCTGGCCGATGCCGGGCCCGGTACGCTCCGCGAAGCCTGCAATGCCATTGGGCCGCGGATTGTTGTGTTTCAGGTGGCGGGCGTCATTCACCTCGAGAATCGGATTCGTATCCGGGCTCCTTACATCACCATTGCCGGGCAAACGGCGCCTGGCGACGGCATCTGCGTTCGCGGTGCGACGGTCAGCATCG
Organism: uncultured Pirellulaceae bacterium; assembly: GCA_964384375.1. Lineage (GTDB taxonomy): Bacteria > Planctomycetota > Planctomycetia > Pirellulales > Pirellulaceae > CAYLLN01. The sequence goes on along the minus strand of CAYLLN010000024.1, from coordinate 38,898 downwards.
ACACGCACGATGTGGTGATTCGGCACATGCGATTCCGCCGCGGCGAGACCAACGTTGCCAACCGGGACGACTCGCTTGGGGGCAACCCGGTCGGCAACATTGTGCTCGATCACGTCTCGGCGAGTTGGGGGCTCGATGAGAACTTCTCGCTCTACCGGCACATGTACCGGCCGCCGGAGGGCGGGCAGGAACTCAAGCTGCCCACGGTGAACATCACGATCCAGTGGTCGCTGTCGAGCGAGGCCCTGGATACCTACCACCATTCGCTAGGCAGCACCATCGGCGGACACAACAGCTCTTTCCACCACAACCTCTGGGCTTGCAACGCCGGGAGAAACCCTAGCATCGGGATGGATGGCGGATTCAACTTCGTCAACAACGTGCTCTTCAATTGGCGGCACCGGACCGTTGACGGAGGGGATCAGCGCAGCCAGTACAACATCATCGCCAACTACTACAAGCCAGGTCCCGCGACGCCAGACTCGGACATTCGCCACCGCGTGCTGCGGCCCGACGGCCGGCGCTCGACGCGAGAGAAGACCTCTCCGCTGGTCTGGGGCCGGGCCTACGTTGCCGAAAACGAGGTGGAGGGCAACCCCACGGTGACGGCCGACAATTGGAGCGGCGGCGTGCAAATCGACGACGCCAACAATGTAGCCAAAGTTCTCGCGGACGTGCGGTACGTAGAGCCATTCCCCATGGCTCCGGTCCCCAAGCAGTCGGCGCAGGACGCTTATGCCGCGGTCGTGGCCAACGTCGGCGCCACGCTTCCCCGCCGCGATGCGGTCGATCGCCGCATTATCGAGCAGGTCCGAAGCGGCAGCGTCCGTTCCGCCACCAAAAATGGAATCATTACCGACGTTGCCCAGGTCGGCGGCTATCCAGCCTATCAGGGCGAACCAGTTGCCGACGCCGACCTGGACGGCATGCCCGACGACTGGGAACGGCGTCACGGGTTCAACCCCACCGACCCCGGCGACGCAATGCTTGATGCCACCGGCGATGGTTATTCCAATCTCGAGCGCTACCTGAACGGTCTCGATCCGCACCGCAAGGTGGATTGGCAGGACCTGAGCAATAACGTGGACCCGCGGATGCTCTGACGAACGAGACACTGGTCACGCGCTGGCTCATGGTCGTACGTCAGACGGCGATCGTCGAACTTCGCCAACTCTGCGACGATCCCCTTTAGCACCGCCCCAAGCCGAAACCCTGCCTGAACCAACCGCCGCTCGGAATTGCGCCCACCAGCCTTCAGATACTCCTCGGACAGTGTGATCGCCTCGCCTCGTTCTTGCTCGGCAACGTGGCTTACTCCTGTGGAATCCGCTTCAGCAGCTCCGCCGGACGAGAAAAGTGTCCGGAACGGAACACAAGCTCAATCCGCCGTGTGTTTCGGATGTTTTCGAGCGGGTTGGCGGAGAGCAAGATGAGGTCGGCGAGCTTGCCGGGGGTAATCGAGCCGAGGTGGTCCTTTTGGCCGAGGACGGTGGCGTTCGTGAGCGTGGCGGCGCGGAGAGCGGCGGCGGCGGGAAGACCAGATTCGACGAGCATTTCCAGCTCTTGATGCAACGAGAAGCCGGGGGGAACCTGCGGCTCGGGCGCGTCGGTGCCAGCCAGGAGCGGCACGCCGGCTTTGTAGAGTTTGCCGGTCAGCTCTTGAAACTTGGCGAACTCGCGGCGGCGATCTTCGAGTGGCCCACCCTGCGGGCAGCCGGTGCGCTTGAGATAGACCGGCCAGAACTCGCGCAGCCGCCGGGGAACCGGGGAGTTGTCGGGATGGTCGCGCACTTCGGGCAGGTCGGGCAGCAAGATCATGTTGCGAAACACGGCCAGCGTCGGATCGACGAAGACCTGGCGACGCGCCAGCTCGGCCACGAGTGACTCGCAGAGTGGATTGTTAAGGTCGAGCTTGCCGCGATGGCCGGGCTCCTTCGCGACTTCGGGCGGAATGACAAAGTTAAACACGGACCAAATGTGTTCGAGTCCGTCGATGCCGTCGGCGACCGCGTCCTGGGGCGAGTAGGCGCCGAGATGGGCTGTGACAAACAGGCCGCGCTTGTGGCTCTCGTCGATGATCGCCTGGCCCACGGGGCGGCCGGTGCCGGCATAGATTTTGACTGTGCTGATGTTCCACCGCCCAAGGTCAGCGAACAGGGCGGGCACTTTGGCCGGATCGGTGATGGCTTGGCCCACGTCGCGATGGATCGGCGGATCTGCATCGAGCAGCGGGCTGCAAGTGAAGACCCGTGGGCACGATTCGGGATGGGCCGCGGCGAAGCGGGCGACTAGCGTCGCGGCCACGATCTCGTCCCCTGTGCTGCGGAGCGAGGTCACGCCCGCCGCCAGATAGAGCGGCAGCACTTCATCCCCGGTTATGTGGGCGAAATCGAGCACATGGACGACATGCACATGGGCGTCGATCAATCCCGGCACGGCAAACTTGCCGCGGCCATCGATCCGCGTGGACTCGGCGGGCACTTCCACAGCTTCGTCCGCCGCGCTCACGCTGGCGATCTTGTCGCCGCGGATCACGATCGTCCGGTCCGGCAGCATCTGGCCGGATTCGGGATCAAAGACGCTGCAATGCTTGATTACGAAGGCCGATTCCGCCGCAGTGGCCCTGTAGCCGGCGACAAGCAAGACGATCAGCACGAAAACGAGCCGGGTTGGGAATCTCATCGCTAGCGCTCCAACAAGCAGCAGACGGTCAGGGAAGTCCCCCCGACGGCCAGTGAGGACTGTGAACGGCAAGCGGGAGCTTGATTTTGGCGGGCTGATCGAGGACTTAACGGCAAAGGTGCTCCCCAATTCGTGGAGCGAGCTACGGGAGCGGATGGCCAATGAATCGGCGGATGTTCCGCGACATGTTGCGGCCAGGCTGATTCTAACACTACGCCCTTGCGGCGGCAGCTGACATGAGAGGGCGCTGCCATTTACGAGCGAGCGGGTTTCGCCGACATGGGCTCGCATCGGCGGGGCTGAACCGAACTACGTCAATCTCTCAAGCCGGACGTGCTGTCGCGCCGATGCTGTCACTCAGGGACTGCGCGCTGCTGCTGCTACCCGTGTCAGCGCCGAATTCCGGAAATTGCCTTGGGCCGACAGGACGTGCGGCCTATACTCCGACGCCCGTCGTTCGCTCCCGCAAGGATGGCCCCATGCTCCGCCGCTGCCTCATTATCGCGCTTGCCCTCTTGGCCGGCGGATGCACCGGCTCGCGCTGGAATCTCTGGAATCCGGGCCGGATCGAGCAGCAGCGACTGCGGGCCACGGTGCATGACCCATACTCCGATGTGGATGCCGGCCCCGAGGTCGTGGGCGGCCGCCCACGCGACTATCAGCAGCCGCTGCCCGAGCCGGTGCGTAATCGGCTCTTCACCGATAGCTGGTGGGGGGGGCAGTAATTCAGCGGCCCCGCGAATGTTCCCAACTGACTACTTCGCGATCGGTCGGCACGTTTCGATCAGGCGGCTGGCCTTGTTGCGCTCGACAAGAACAAGCGTCCAGCCGGTATCGCTGATCTGGAACTGATGCGTCCCTTCGGCCAGATTGTGCTCGGCATAGTCGAAGTCGTCGCCGCGATGATATTCCACCCGGCGGCTCTCCTTGCCATTCACGCGGTGATACTCACCCGGCAGCAGCGTGATCACGATGCCGTCGATCGCGAGATGCACCGCGCCGCCCGATTGCGGCGGATTCACGATCACGAGCGCGGGCAGTTCGTTCCGAGGAAGCTCGGCAGGAGCGGGTTGCACTGGTGCTGGCTCCGAAGCCGGTGCTGGCTCGGCGGGTAGCACTGGATCGCTGGGGGTTGATTCCGGCGCAGGCTGCTCCGCTGGCTGTGACTCAACAGGTTGTGCAACGACCGGCGGAACGGGCGTCGCTTGCTCCTCGAAGTACGGCGGATCGACGTTGGAAGTCGATTCCGCAGGGATCATGGGTTCGCTCGATTCCTCGGCCTGCGTTGATTCAATCGGTGTCGGCTGGGTTGGAACCGTCGGCTCCGTCGGCACGAGTTCGACATCGGGCGTAATGACAACGCGCTCGATCGGGGCCACCGGCGGATCGAAGAGCAATTGCGGTGCAATGGACGCCGGCACAGGGAGGGTGACGGCAACGGGCACCGGGGCAGGCCGCGTGCTCATCGGCCGGCCGACCGCCAGCGTCACGAGGCCGAAATTGACGATCAGCATGGCGGCCATCGCCGGCACCCACCACCGCGTCAGTTGCAGGTCGCGTGTCGATTCTTCTTCTTGACGTTCGTTTTCCATGGTCGCTGCGCGCCGCGGTGAGGGTGAAGACGGGCATCCGGCTTGGACAAACGTAGGTTGGCGCTGGCGAAACTCAACACGATTTGGTCCGGCAATGTCGGCTTGGCGATTTGCAGCGGCGATTGGACACGGCCCCAACCGCGACCTACTTACTCTGGGGCAACGGCTGGAACATCGCATCGTGCCGCTGGTCCGTGGGACTACTTATGGAACGTCAACTCAAAACCGCTTCACCCGAACAACCGGCAGAATCGCCAAGCCCGAGCCGATCGGCCGGGTCGTATGCCGAGACGCAGGTCTTCACCGGCCTGGACAAGCTCAGCGGCGTGGTCGAGCGGGAACTTGCCCGCTCGTCTTCGTCCGCAGCTTCGTCAAACCCGGCACAGTCGGCAGCGACGACCACGGAGGAAGAAGATGCCGAGTCGCTCGAGGCGTACCTCGGCAAGTTCATGGAGCGGATGACGGGGAACAAGCCGGCCGCCACACCCGGCAGTTCGTCGGGTACGGCAACGGTTCCCTACGCACCTCCCGAACCGGAATCGGTGAAGATCACCGTGCCGCGCGAGATTCTGCCGGCGCCCGAGCGCCGCGAGCAGATGGCGGCTCTGCGGGAATTGGCCAATCAGAACGCCAACAACGCGATCGTCCTGCACGCTTGCAGGGAGCTGAAAGTCGAAGCCCGCGTGAAGTTTGTGGCGGCGATGGCCACGTCGGTCTTCTCGTGTGCTCTGGCCGCCGTCGCAATCATCGACGGATCGTACTGGGCTCGGATCGGGTCGGCCGTGGCGGGAGCTGCCGCCCTGATGCTCGCCTGCCGATTCTTCCGATTGTGCCGAGAGCACCGGCAGCGGTCGGGTGAGTTTCAGGATTAGGCGAGCGGGAGGCGTGAGCCTCCCGATGACTTGCCGTCGCATCCACGCCTGACTATCGGGGTGCTTACGCACCCCGCTCGCCCTGTCGTTCTGGCTCGGTTGCCCGCATTGCGCCGGTTCGTCGCATCGCGCCCGTCGTACCGGACCTGCCGATTGTCGCGGCTAGCATCACGATTCGCCGGATGCCGCTTGCTCCGAGACGATACATTCTGCACGAGAATCGCATGGTTCCGGGCGGAAGGGTGGCAGCGGCAATGAAGCAAGTGGCGCTCTTGGCGCGCGTGACGGTTTGGACGGTGGCGCTTGCGGCTGCGCTGGCAGGCCGGAGCGTGCTGGCCGATGCTCCGCCCAGTTGCACGGACCGGCTCTTCGCGCCGCCTCCCTCGCCACACTTCGCGATCCCCAATGCAGGGCCGTGGGAAGGGTATCGCGGGGCAGCGATCGAGCACGACTGGACCGAGGCCCGACGGATGCTTGCCGGGCCACGGCCGCCGAGCTTTCGGCCGCTCCGCTCGCTCGTTGCCTGGCTCGAAAGCCTGCTGATGCCTCGCGCTCGCCACTCGGCCACGTGCGTGCATTGCCAGTCGCAGCCGATCGGCTTTGATCTGGGCTACGATCCGCTGCCGGCGGACGGCTTGTATTACCGCGACGAGACGCCGCAGCCCGCGCCGCCCCCTTCGCCCGAGTTCAATCCGATGCCGGTCCCCACGCCGGAAGCAGAGGGGCCCGCGGTCGTTCCGTCACCCATGCTGCCGCTGACACCGGTCGAACCATCATCCCCCAAGGTTCCCGCCAACCTGCCGCCGATGAACGAGCTCCCTCCGGTCGCCAACGAGCGTCCGGTGCAGCCTGCTCCGAAGGCGACAACGCCCCCCGAGCCCAAGCCGGCCGGTGCACCAATTGTCGAGCTGGCGCCCGAGGTGCAACTGCCGATGGACCCGCCGGCAACGACGCTCCCTCCGCGGAACACGATCCCCAAATCAACGCCGCGCCCGCCGAAAAACATCGTCCCCCTGAAGGGGATGCCGGGACGGTAGGTGCCTCCGGCCCGGCGGGACTTATGCCCGCTGTGATGCGTTTCAACATCGCCAAAGTGCCGGCTGACAGCAACTACGACCCAGATGCTGCGAATTCTCGCGCGAACCTCTTGCCACGATTTCGCTCTTGATTTTCATGCCGTGGGGATCAATCATAAGCATAGACGTGTCGCGCTCCGCGGCGCGACGGGACTAGCAAGCTCGTAGTAGGCCGCATCTTACGGCATCGCGGCCGAACCGGGGTCACTCTAGTTGGAAAGGAGGTGGTCTAGTGAGTTTTGTCTGTACCAGCCGAGGTGGCGCCTGCTGACAGCCGGCGGGCTGCTTAGGCAGCCACCAAACCCCTCGTCACAGATCACCGATCGTTGACGAGCTACCTGGGGCCCGGTCCTCCGCCTGGAGGACCGGGCCTTTCTTTTTGAGGAGACAGCGGGGAGGCGAGCGGTGGGCGTGAGCCCACTGAGGAGACAGGGGACAGAAAGAAGCGTTTTGTCGTAAGGCGGAGGCGAGCGCGACCTTTTAGTAATTGAAGAATGCGCATCGCCGCATTGGACTTCTGCAATAGGGACGCATCTAATCACGTTGTCTCTTGGTTGGCCGAACTCTCGGCCCGGGTCCGCACCGGATTCATCCGGAAGTCAGGGGCATGGCTCGCGGAACCGCGTGTGCTATCAAAGGCACGCGCGTGAGGAGGCTTCTCATGAAGGCTTTGATTTTGGCAGGCGCGTGCGCGCTTGCGCTCGTGGTGTGCTGTGCTGACAATGCTTGTGCGCAGTGCCGCGGAGGTGGTGGCGGCGGCGGATCTCAGGCAGCGACTTCGACTACTTCTACCGGCACGACGACATCGTCCGGCAGTGCCCAGCTTCTGACCGGTCCTGGCTCGTGGGCCAGTGACGTCATGGCGGCGCAGATGGTCCAAGCGGCCTACGCCCGGCAACAGGCGGTCGTCGCGGCACAGAAGGCAGCCAAGCAGGCGGAGCGGAAGGCGAAGGCGCAAGCCGTCGCCCGCCAGCGCCGGGCGAGCGAACTGTATCGCCGCGATCGGATTCGCGAACAATCGCTGGTCGCGGTGAACGACTAGCCGCGATCGAAATCAACCGCACTCGGCGTCGGCCACGGCCCGCGCCGAGTGTGCGTTTGATTGAATACCTGCAACTACTCCGGCAGCGGCTTCCCCTTGGTTTCGGGCAGGAACGGAAGCACGAAGAGGCCCAGCAGGAAAACCACACACATTGCCACGCCCGCATACCGAAACCGCGTCACTTCATCGAAGTGGCCAAAGAACGTATTCGTAATGAACGACTTGACGAGTGGACCGAGAGCCGCCAAGAATCGCCCGACGTTGTAACAAAAGCTCGTCCCCGTCGAGCGAAGCCGCGTGGGAAATAGCTCAGGAAAGTAGATCGCATATCCGGCGAACAGCGACAACTGGCAAAAGCCCATGATGGGAACGAGCACAAAGACCTGCCAGAGAGAATTCAATAGCAGGAACGTCACAACCGTACTCGCTCCCGCGGCTAGGAGCGCGATCACAAAGGTCGGCTTCCGGCCGATGCGCTGCGCTACAGCTCCGAAGCCGAACATTCCAAAGAATGCGCCGACGTTGAGGGCGATTGAGGGAAAACTCTGCCAGAAAGTGAGTGATCCGCTGATCTTCTTGTCCATCTCGGCCTTGAGTTCCTTCAGGTCGGACGGGATTTCCTTCTTGTCCGCGGCCAACGATTGAAGTTGTTTCAGTGCCGCGGTGCGATTGGTATCGCCAGCCTGCTGGCTAGCGACAATCGCGCTCGCGAAGACACGCTCGGGAACTTCGCGATTCTGCACGGTGCGATACAGATCGGGCGTGTAAAACCCGATGGCCCACAGGCCAATGACGCCCGAACTAGCGAGCACGAGACCGAGCAAGGCGTGTTTTCGCCAACGAGGGTCTGCAAACAATTCCCGGTAAGAACCAAGCTGCTTGGTCACGGCACCATCGTGCGAAGCCTGCTGCCAACGCTCCGGCTCCTTGAGATTGCGCCGAATCACAAGCGCGAGCAAAGCCGGTAATGCCCCGATGACAAACATTACGCGCCAAGGACTTTGCACCAGTCCTTCACCTTCTGCCAGGCCGAGGCCCATGTTGATGAACGCGGCACTGATGTTGCCGAATGCCGAAAGCGCCTGTAGCAGAGAAAGTGCATACGTTCGCGCGCGCGAGGGCATTACTTCGGCGACCAAGGCGACGCCAACCGCGAATTCACCGCCGACTCCTAAGCCGGTGAGAAAACGATATAGCGCGAAGTCGTACACGGACACGGAAAGCGCACTGAGCCCCGTACATGCTGAGTAAATCAGAATTGTGAGGATCATCGTCTTGGCTCGGCCAATCCGGTCGCCAAGCATGCCGAAGATCAGCCCACCGGTTGCCCAACCGGCAATGAAAACGGAGGTGGCGACATCGCCGGCGTCGCTGCGGATCTTCGCCAACTTTGTCGCATCGATGTCCGGAGTTCCCGGAATCAGTTCCTTCATCGCCGCAGGCCGGGCCAGAATGAACAACTGCTGATCGAGGCAGTCGAACAGCCACCCCAAAGCCGCGACGATGAGCACGAACCAGTGATAGCGCGTGAGCAGCTTGTACCACGGCCGCTTGTCGTTGGGGTCGTCGGGGAGCCCCGGACCTGCTTCCTCGAAACCGTGCATTCCGCCTTCCTTTCGCAAGTTGAAACTGGCCCGCAGTTTACGTGCGATAGCAGGCGGTCGCAACCTTTGGCGAATTTCCTGCCGTCAGTCCCTCGAACGCTTTGGTCGTTCCCGTGCCGATTGGCGACGGCCAGCGAAGGACGTATAATCCAGAAGCAGCTTGTGAAAAAAATCACGGCTGGGGCCGCATTGTCGCGCCGCCCCTCTGCAAAGCCTTGCCTAGCACGGACTTCCGATCATGGCCAAAGCCGGTCCCCGCAAAAAGCTCCCCAAGGAATTGGCGGTCATCAATGCCGACAATTGCACCGGCTGTGAGTCGTGCCTCGAGGTTTGCCCCGTCGATTGCATCTCGCTGAAGGAAATGAACCACGGCGTGAAGGGGAATCAGGCCTGGTGCGAGATCGACATCGAGCGGTGCGTCGGCTGCGAAGTGTGCGTCCACATCCCGCAGAAAAAGACGAACCCCTACGAGCTGACCGTCTGCCCGTGGAATGCCATCGAGATGGTGCCGACGGAGCACGTCGCGCAGTACGTCGCCCAGATTGGCGGCCCGCCGGAGTACATTCAGGCCAATTGGGACCGCCTCGTAGGAACCGCCCAGCATTTGGCGGAGTTGAAGGCAGCCGGATAGTTCCGTTCGGCAATCCCACAACTTGCGAACGCGGCTACCCCACTGGCTCGCTCCGTGGATAGCTGCCGAGGATCTCCAGCCGCGCCGTTTTGCGAGCCAGCGCTTGCAAGGCCTTCTTCACGCGCGAATCGGCCTGGTGCCCTTCGAGCTCGACAAAGAACAAATACTCGTTCTTCGAGTTTGGCATCGGGAACGACTCGATCCACGTTAGATTCAGCCGGCCGCGCTTGAAAACGAGCATCGCATCGGCCAGCGAACCCGGCTTGTGGGCGATCTCGAACATCAAGGCCGTTTTGTCGCGCCCCGTGCGGTGCGGTTCCTGCCCGCCGATGACGGCAAAGCGCGTGACGTTGTTGCGATTGTCTTCGATGCTCGCGTCGATCACCGCCAGGCCGTAGTGCAGGCCCGCTTCCTGGCTGGCGATGGCCGCTGCGCCCGGCTTGTCGGCAGCGATCTGCGCCGCGACCGCGGTGCTCGTCATCTCCACCTGTTTCGCCTGCGGCAGATTTTTTGCCAGCCACTCGCGGCACTGCGAAAGAGCCTGCGGCTTGCTATAAACCTCGGTCACTTCGCCGCGCGGGCATTTGCCGAGCAGGAAGTGATGGATCGCCAGTTGCACCTCACCGGTGATTCGCGTCGGCAGGCGGGCGAACATATCGAGCGTATCAACGATCCGTCCGTCGGTCGAATTCTCGATCGGCACCATGCCGTAGTCGGCCTGGCCGAAGTGGAGCGACTCGAACACCGCTTTGATCGTCGCCACCGGGGTCAGATCGGGGCCATCGCCAAAACGATCCATCGCGGCCAGGTGGCTGAAGCTGTATTTCGGCCCGAGGTAGGCGACCCGCACCGGCTTGACGAGCGTGCGAACCGCTCCAAGCACCTCGCGATAGATCGAGCGAATCGCCCGTTCGTCGAGCGGACCTTTGTTCTGCGTGACGAGATCGCCAAGTGCCGTCTGTTCCTCGGTCAAATCATAGAGCGGCCCGCCGCCGTTCTGCCGCAGCTTCGCCAGCTTCTGGCTGGCTCGCGCCCGATCAGACAAGAGCCGCAAGAGATCGCGATCCAGCCGCTGAAGTTCCTTCTGGACCGAATTGGTCGAACCGCCGCCGGAGTTCTTCTTCTTGGTCATGACAGGCAGGATGCGTGCGGTAACGAGCGGCGAGTTGCGTAGATGCAACGAACGAGTGGGCTCCTTCCTGCGGTCAACTTGTAATCGCCGTGCGGGGGAGTGTCAACCAAACGGGCGGGAAAAGGATTGAATTGGGCGGATCAGTGAATCGGCGGAAGGGCCGGCCTGCCTCAGCGGCACGCGAACAGCAAGTCTATGCCGGACAGAGACTTGCGCATTGGCGGCTTGTCTGCAGTCTAAGTACAGAAGCGAGCGGGCAGTTCACCGAGCCAGGCAGACGAGGCGGTCCTCGCTCTCGGTCGGCCAATGCACTTCAAGGCAGTTGTCGATTTGCTCGACCCCTTCGACGCGGCGGATGATTTCCTGCGCCATCTGCTTCTGAAAGTACGTGCTGACGCTTCCCGACAGCACGACCCGCCCTTCCTCGGCTTCGAACCGCCAGCGGCGGCCGCTGAAAAACGGATTGGCGACGATGGCTCCTTCCACTCGCTGGGCTAGCGTGGTGGTTTCTGCGGGCATTGCCTGACCTTCGATCGTGGAAGCCATCCTGGCAGGGTGCTCCCTCGCTCCGGTACGAGGGCGGGAGGGCGACTCCCCGGAAGCCGCCGCGATCCCGAACAGTGACGCTCCCGTTATTTCGGCAGCCGGGCGGTCCGCCATGAAGTCGCACCGCCGCAAAATGAGGTAAGTTGGTAAAACTTGTCCGGTTATGCCGGCTGTAGCGATGTGTGGGCCGGAGTGTCGATTCGGCCTATGAATACGCTGATTCAGCGAGCGGGCGTACCAGCCTGTCCAAGTACCTTCCGCAGCGCGGTCATGCCGATTTCGCCGAGTTGGCGCGCGGGAACTTGCCAGAGCTGCGGGTTCATGAGTTCGAGCGACACCGGACCGCGATAGTCGATCTGGCGGAGCCGCTCGACGATTGTGGTCAGGTCGAAATCGCCGTCACCAGGCAGGATGCGGCCGCCGTCGCGAGCAAGTTCTCGGGGCGTATCGGCCAGATCGCAAAGCTGCACGTGAAAGAGGTTGTCCCGCGTCAGGTACGCGAGATCCTCGGTCTTGCTCGGCCCGATATGGAAGTGAAACACATCCAGGCACAGGCCCAAGTGCGGACTGCCGACTTCGCCCACCAAGGCCGCGGCTGTTTGCAGGTTGTTGCCGAAGCTGCTCGTGGCTTGAAATTCCAGTGCCGCCCGCAAGCCGCAGCGGCCTGTTTCTTGGGCGATCTGCACAAGGGAGACTTGCACTCGTTCGATGGTCTGCTGCGTGAGCGGCGGCGGCACGTCGCAGGCGACGACGATGGTGCCAATACCGAGTTCTTTACACAGATCGAGCCGACGCGTGAACAGCTCCCAGGCCTCGCGCCGGGCATCCCCTTGGCTGGCCACAACGCCCCCCTGGAAGCTCGCGACGGGAAGCGAGATCTCAAACTTCTCGAGCCAGAACCGCACGTCCTTCAGAGTGTGCGACTTCAGGTACTCTTCGAGCTTCGTCAGCCAGACCTCAACGCTCGCGCACTTGCCGGCCGCGAACTCTTCCAAGTCGCGGTCAAACGGCGAATGGAGGCAACAGATCTGGTTCAGTGTGGGGATCATCGTGGGGAAGGCTTCCAGCCCGTCTGGTACATCCCGCTGGCTTGGCATGACCATCATGCAAGTGGTTCGTTCACACTGGCGAGTCTGCTGCGATCGCCACCGCGCCATGCACGACGGCCAGTTCGCCAAGCGCCGCCGGCACGAGGCGGAACGAACCGGCCAGCGGCGGGAAGACGTAGCGCCCCACTTCGGCCCGTAGCGGCGCGAAGAAGAACTGCTCGCCGATCAGCGACACGCCACCGCCAACGACGACGACCTCTGGCGCGACGAGCGTGATCGTTTGCGCGATCGCCCAGCCGAGTGCCTGGCAAGCGTGTTCTAGTACCTCTGCCGCAATCGCGTTCCCTTCGGCAGCCGCCTGCGCGACGAGCTTCGCTGTCAGTTGCTCCGCATCGCCACCGGCACGCTGCATGAGATCGGCGATGTATTCCTCCTCGGTTTGCTGCACGTCGGCCAGACGCTGGCGAACCTGACGCCGCCGCGCGCTCGGCTCGGCAGGAGCGTCACCCTCCCAACCAGCAGACGGCCGCAGCGAATCGAGCGGGCGGGCGATCCCCGTCATTCGCGCGACAGCAGCCGCAGCAATGCCCGGTCCTGCGGCCAGCGATTCCACGGTCATATCGGACCGATCGGCGAGCAGGCCCGGCCGCAGATGGCCGATTTCCGCAACAGCCGGCCGACCCGCGCCGTGCAGCTTGCCCCCGAGCACGAGGCCGCCGCCGATTCCCGTGCCGACGGTCACATAGAACACACTTCCCGCGCCCCGTCCGGCGCCAAGCCGCGCCTCGGCCAGCGCCGCCACGTCGCAGTCGTTGCCGATTACCGCCGGCTTGCCGAGCGTTTCCTGGCACCAGCGAGCGAGCGGAAAGCCGTCCCAGCCGGCGACCTGATGACTCTTCGTGGCGATGCCAGTCGCGCTGTCGCACGGACCGCCGAAGCCAAAGCCGATGCGCTCAATCGGATGCTTTTGCAGCAGGGCCGTGGCGGAGCGTTCGATCTCTTCGAGGATGCCGGCCGCTCCGCGCCGGGAGTCCACGTCGTGGCGCACGATGGCGACGAGGTCTGCATCGCGGCCGTTTCCCACGCCGAGCTGCAGCTTGGTGCCGCCGATTTCAATGCCGAGATACATGCGGCTACTTTACCGCACTTGCTCGACTTCCAGGTGATACCACACCGGGTTTTTCATCTTCATCGCCTGCGTGGCATACTGGCTGACGCCAAACGTGCCGGCGAGCTTGATGCGCCTTCGCGAGTAGGCGAGGCGATTGGCCACATTGGGCACGCGTACCTCGATCATATCGGTCGATTTTGGATCGCCGCCGAAGCAGCACGTGCCGAGGTCTGGGATCATGATGAAGTGGTCCACCTTCCCCGTGCTCGCGACGCCGGGGTACATGTATCCTTTAATGAATACTTTTTTGCCCGAAAGCTCGATCGACTTCTTCGAGACGGGAAGCTCGGGATAGTCGGGGTCGGGCTGCAGCTCCCAAAAGCCGGTGCGGACGTAGCCCTCGGGGACTTCCGTGGCATAGGTGTGGGCGGCCATCGCCGTTCCGCCGACGAGTTGTATCGTCCCCACGAAGAGCGCCACCAAGGCAAGTTTGCTGCCTGTGTATTCCAGAGGATAGCGGCGAATCGCGAGCCAGCCGATGCAACCCAGGATCGCCGCCGCACCGCCGATGAACGCGGCGAGTGTCCCCGTCGGGATTGCGTCGCCGTAATCAAATTTCCACGACGCAAACGCCAAGGCGAGCGGCACAAGGCCGACCCCGGCCAGCACCGCGCCGAGAATGGCCGAGCGGCTGATCGCTCGGTAAGCGGCCAGTTCTGTGCCTTCCGTGGCTGGATATGAGATGTCACCGACGGCAGAGGCAGACATGGAAGACGCAGACATGAAAGACACAGCGATCAAGCGGGTGGAATGACGCAGAAAATGAACGGGCCTAGAACCGCCAGCGGAGCACCGACCACTGGGCCGCCAGCAGCACCAAACCGACTGCCCACGGTACGCCCAAAACGAGCCAAAGGTTCGCCGGCGGGGCGGGCGTGGTCCGAATGGCCGCGGCAGGAGCGGCTCCCTGATTCACCAGGGCCGTCTCCTCATCGTCCGGCGGCACGGGCATCGCACTATTGGCAACGGCCAGAACTTCACCGGCGGGAATGGCAGCTGCCGGTTTGGCAGCGGCGATTTCATCCGACGTCCGCTCATCGACGATCGCACTGGCGGCGACAACTTTGGAATCTGCAGATGGCGACTTTGTGCTGCTCGCCTTTTCCGGCGTTGGTACGGGTGCGGCCGATGGCGTGCTGGGGAACCAGGTCGTCGCCCGCTTGTACGCGGCCGGGTCGATCTTTTCGCATTCCTTGAGCAGTTCTTTGGCCCGCGGCAACGGGCAGGCCCGCAGGTAATTCACGACTGGCACACGGACCCAGCTCGATTTCTCGTCCGCCGACTTATACAGCTCCATCAATTGATCAGTGGCGGCCCAATCTTCCCAGCGAGCGAGGTCCGGAATCACCAGATCGGCGAGTTCCGGTCGCTCAAGCATGTGATGCAGGCTCTTCACCAGCGCCTTCTTGTCGATCACGCCCCCTTCGGTGCCGTGAAAGCGAATCGCCATAATCGCCGAGTACGTGTCGGCATAGTCCGCCTTCTTGTTCGCCAGGAACAGCTCCTCGACGAGTGGCAGACCGGCCTCTCCCTTCAGCGTCAGATAACAAGCGATGAGTGCATCGAGACCCGACTTCGACTTTCGATCGCTCGACCGCATGAACTCTTCGAGCATCGGCAGGTCTTTTTCGTCGCCGCTGACGCCGAGCATCACGAGGTACAGCCGCCGCCGACTGGCCGGAACTTCGGGGTTCTTGATCCACGCCACGATTTGAGCGTGATCCATCTGCTCCTTGATCGACTTCACCTGCGAATACGGAGCGCGAGCGAACTCGTCGTATGAATCGCGAGCGAGCAGCTCATCCTCGTCTTCCAAATACTTCTGAAAGAACACGAGTCGTTCGGGGCCGTCCTTCGGCAGTTTCAGCACGGCATTCAAGTATCCCTGCGCCCGCTCCGACAACGGCAGCGGCGTGGACCACATGATTTGCGGCGGGTCGATTCCCATGATCAGGAACGATTTGCCCGCGGCACTCTCGCCGAAATAAAGCGTCTCAACCTTGTCGCCAACCTTGACCAGACCATCCCCCTTCATCACCTGCGTGATCTCGAACGTTGCTTTCGTCAGCTCGTCGCCGGGGTTATCGGATTGCTTGGGGGCTTTCGTCAGCTTCGCGATCACCGCCACATCCATCGTGGCGATCTCTTCGCTGAAGGTTTGCGACACAGCCGAGCAGAACGGGCAAGCGAGCGCGACCGTCGCCACTCCGGCCACCACCAGCCCGATGACTGCCACAAGAATTCTGGCACCCTGTCGCATAACACACCCCTGATGTCTGCCGCGAACCGGAACTCCTGCCGGCTTGGCGGGATTCCATCCAACTTGGCTTACTTCGTCATTTTAGGCATTTCCCAGTGCCCCCGCTACTTACAGTGCCCCCGCTACTTACAGTGCCCCCGCTACTTACATCGGAAGCATCGCTTGGCCGCCATTCTTCGACAGCCACGCAACTCCATCGTCTCGTCCCCTAGACATGCATACGCAAAAGAGCCGCACGCGGCCCAATTCTAGCCACAACTCCTTACTGCTCTTGTGGTTAAGTTCGTTTTTCCCGTATGCACGTATGCCAGATATGCAAGTTAAGCATGACTGAGGATCGTTATCGTCTGATTTTTGTTGGCGCAGTGGCTGACAAAATCAATTGTGGCAAAATCGGACTGGCAAAATCGCAACACTCAGCCCATCGGTTCGATTGTACATCAGTCGTCAATACCTTCACGTAATGAAAGTGGATCGAACTTCTCCCGATGGGCGACCGTCGATTCGCCGCGCGGCACCATTGGCCCATGTGAGCACATTTCTCAGATCGCAGGAGATGAGGTCGATCCTCGCCACTCCGCCGAAACGAAATCCAGCAAATTTCCTTGGCGAGCGACTCTTAACACGATGCAAATTTAGTTCGTCAGCAAAGTATTACGACTTCGTTATGGATCGGTGAAACAAGGGTGTTCCGCGATTTCGGCTCATTGTCCCCTGCCGTTTTCCGAGCTACACTTCACCACCGTATTGCAGAGCCTTCGGGCTCGATGTTTTGCGCCACCAAGATCTGCATCCGGTTGCGCGGCCCATCCCTCTTCTCGTGCGGGCCTTGATGTTTTGTCGGAGGCGGCGGACTCGCCTCTTGTTCCAGCGCACGGCTGCGAACCCCTAGCCCAGGAATTGCAACATGACTCTCCGTCCGCTCACCGCTCTGTTTCCTTGCGCTGCAGTGTGCGCCATCGTACTCTCTCTCTGCGCAGCAACCTGCTTCGCGCAGGATGTCGCGTCCGACGCGGCTGAAAACAAGTCGCCGAGCAACCAGCCGGCCAAGCCCGCTGGCAATTCGGCCGAACTCGACGCGATCCGCGCGGCCTCGCAGTCGTTCACCGCTGCCTTCAACAAGGGGGACGCGAAAGGCGTTGCCGCTCACTGGACCGAAAACGGCGAGTACATCGACGAAGCAGGCCGCACCTTCACCGGCCGCGAGGCAATCGCGACCGAGTATGCCGCGTTCTTCAAGGCGCAACCCAAGACGAAAATTCACCTGGCGATTGATTCGCTCAAGCAGCTTTCGGACACGGCAGCCATCGAAGAAGGGCGGGCCGTGCTCGACCCGGCTCCTGCCGGTGCGCCGGCCTTCAGCAAGTATCTCGTCGTCCATGTGAAAGTCGGCGACCAGTGGCTGATGTCCACGGTCCGCGACGCGCGCGTCGAAACGCCGTCGAGCTATCGCAACGTCGCCGATCTCGAATGGCTCATCGGCACCTGGACCGCCGAGGAACATGGCACCAAGACGGTTTCTGTCTGCCGCTGGATTGGAAACAAGAGCTTTGTCGAGCGGCGCTACACGGTGACCGGGCACGATGGCGTCACCACGACCGGCCTGCAGATCATTGGCTGGAATCCGGAGGGTGGTCACGTGCAATCGTGGAACTTCAGTGCCGATGGCGGCCACGCGATCGGCGCCTGGTCGCCGATTGCCGACGGTTGGCAAGCCGAAGTTCGCGGCGTCACGGGCGACGGGACGCAGACCACGGCGGTCAATGTCCTGAGGAAGCTGGACGACAAAGCCTACGTCTGGCAGTCGGTCAATCGGACGGTGGGCGGACAGAGCGTCCCCGATACGGACGAGATCGTGCTGCGGCGCAGCGAGAAGTAACCGTTTGACAGAGTTGCTCCCCAACAGTTGCTCCCCAACATTCATCCCCTTTCTATCCCCGGATACTCTTTCCATGGCTCGCTCCCTCGTTTCAGTCGCTGTGCTGATTGCCGTCGCTTTGATTCCTGTTTCCTATTGCGCCGGCCGCGGCGGGATTAGCTCCGGCGGTGGCGCGCGACCTGGAGGTGGCGGATTCGGCGGTGGAGCTGGTGGATTCGGCGGAGGAGGAGGTGCGCGTGGCGGTCCCGGAGGGGGCGGCTTTGGAGGAGGAGGTGGCCCCGGCGGATTCGATCGCGGCGGATTGGGTGGAGGGGGAGGTGGCCCTGGCGGTTTTGATCGAGGTGGACTCGGCGGAGGCGCGGGGGGGCCTGGCGGATTCGATCGCGGTGGACTCGGAGGTGGCGCGGGTGGGCCTGGCGGGTTCGATCGAGGTGGACTTGGTGGAGGCGCGGGTGGACCTGGAGGGTTTGATCGCGGCGGAGCCGGCGGCTTTGGCGGGCAGGGTGGATTCGGCCAAGGTGGTTCGCCAAGCCGCAGCCAGTTAGACAATTTTCTCGGCATGCCCTCCGACGAGGGAATGCCGCATCGCGGGAATGCAACCAGCGGTCAAGACGCTGCACTGGGAGCCGCGGCAGCCAATCGCAATCAATCAAATTACACAGGCGCACAAGGCGCCGCCGCAGGGGCCGCTGTCGCCAACCGAAATCAACCGCAGTATTCTGGCGCTCAAGGCGCAGCGGCTGGAGCGGCCGTGGCGAATCGCAATCAGCCGCAGTATTCCGGTGCTCAGGGCGCGGCGGCCGGTTATGCCGCGGGGCGTGCCGGCTACGGCAGCGGATTTGGACCCATGTCCCCTTCCCAGCGTTACACCGCAGCCGCTGCAGTCCGTGGCGGATTCAATGATTACGGCGCGTACGGTCAGGGTTGGTATGGCGATCATCCCGGCGCTTGGGCCTGTGCCGGTTGGCGTGCGGGAGCCGCTTGGACCCCGGCTACCTGGGGTGCGGTAGGCGCGTGGTGCTCCGTGCCACCACAGCAAGCTCCGGTCTATTACGACTATGGGAGCAACGTCACCTATCAAGACAACAGCGTGAATGTCGATGGCCAGTCGGCCGGCAGCCCCGAACAGTATTACCAGCAGGCGTCCGACCTGGCCCAAGCGGGAACAAAGGCCGAGGCCCCCGCTGATGGCGACTGGCTGCCGCTCGGCGTGTTTTCGCTTTGTAAGAGCGACGCTCCCAGTGCCAATCTCTTGCTGCAATTGGCCTTAAACAAGCAAGGGGTGGTGCGTGGGAATTACACCGACAGCAAGACCAACAAAACACAGCCGGTGCATGGCTCGCTCGACAAGCAGACGCAGCGCGTCGCGCTGACGATCGGCAACAACACCTCGACCGTCATCGAAACCGGTCTTTACAACCTGACCAAAGACGAAGCGCCGGCCCTCATGCACTTTGGCGCCGATCGCACCGAACAATGGCTCCTCGTTCGGCAAAAGAATCCGGACGCGCCGCCGCAATAACGGGGCTCCGTTCCCGTCCCTCGATACAGATAAGTTCCACCAAGACGCACATCACGACCAACACCCACTCGTAGCGAGCAATGCCATGTCACTCCGAATGTTTCGTTCCGTTTTGACGTTGGGACTCATCCTCTCTCTCGCGACGAATGTGGCCTTCGGCCGCGGCTTTGGCGGCGGCGGAGGGGGCTTTCATGGTGGCGGAGGCGGCTTTGGCGGAGGCGGAATGAGCCGCGGCGGCTTTGGCGGCGGTGGCGGAGGTTTCGGTGGAGGCGGATTCGGTGGTGGTGGAATGGGCGGAGGCGGCATGAGTCGCGGAGGAATGGGTGGCGGTGGGTTTGGAGGAGGCGGTTTGGGTGGTGGCGGATTCGGCGGCGGTGGACTTGGTGGTGGTGGATTCGGAGGAGGTGGAGATCGCGGATTTGGCGGTGCAGGCGGTTTGGGTGGTGGCGGACTCGGCTTTGGCGGCGCTGGAGGTATCGGCGGCAGCACCGGCTTCGACCGTGGCGGCAGCGGACTCGGTGGCGGCGGAATGGGCTTCGGTGGATCCGGTGGCTTCGATCGCGGATTCGGCGGCGCTGGTGGACTCGGTGCTGGTGGATTAGGTGGCGGCAATTTTGGTGGCGGCGGACTGTCGCGCGACAGCTTCGGAGATCGCTTCGGCGGCAATGCTCCCACGCGCAGCTCGCTCAACAACTTTCTCGGCCTGCCGTCGGACGAAGGGCACAATCTCGGCGGCACCAAGTCGTGGAGCAACGACAACTGGGACATCAATCACGGCTCGACCACCGGCCCGCGCGGTGGTGAAGCTGCCGTCACCAGCATCACCGGCCCGGGCGGCAACACGGTCTATCGTGGCGGTGCAGTCGGCCCCAACGGCGGCGCGGTCGCCGGTCGCGGTTTTGAAGGTGCGGGTGGTGCCAGCGGCGGCCAGGCAATCGCCCGCGGCCCGAACGGTGGTATCGCTGCCGGCGGTGCGATTCGTGGACCCAATGGTGGCGCGGCAGCCCGCGGAATCGCCGTCGGCCCCAATGGCGGCGTTGCTGCCGGCTTTGCCCGCGTCTCGCCTTCGGGTCGCTATACCGCGGCAGCCGGCGTTCGCACGAACTACAACCACTGGGGCTACTACAACCGCGGCTGGTATGGCGATCATCCCGGTGCCTGGTTCGCCGCGGGTTGGGCGGCCGGAGCAGCTTGGGCCCCCTGCACCTGGTACGACGCGGCGGCTTACTGCGGATACGCCTCGGCCGCGCCGGTCTATTACGACTACGGCAACAACGTCACCTATCAGGACAACAGCGTCTATGTAAACGGCCAGGACGTCGGCACGTCGCAGCAGTATTACGACCAGGCGGCCCAGCTTGCCGCCACGGGCACGCAGGCTGAAGCCCCAGCCGACGGCGACTGGATGCCGCTTGGTGTCTTCGCCCTCACCAAGCAGGGCGTGACCAAGTCGGACGTGACGATCCAGCTCGCCGTCAACAAAGCCGGCATCATCCGGGGCAACTACACCGACTCGGTCACCAACCAGACTCAGGTCGTTCACGGCTCGGTCGATAAGAGCACGCAGCGCGTCGCCTTCACGGTCGGTGACAACACCAAGAACATCATCGAGACGGGGCTTTACAACCTGACCAAGGACGAATCCCCGTGCCTCATCCACCTCGGCCAGGACAACACCGAGCAGTGGATTCTCGTCCGGCTCAAGCAGCCCGATGCGACGACGCAGGAATAAGTGGCAACCAAGGATGGCGGCATGGTCCCCGACCTGATCAAAATCACGGAGTTGTTCCTCATTCCGAGCAGCTTCCTCGTCGCTGCGCTGGGCACGGCCGACACCAACTTTCACAAGGCCGCGGTCTCGATCCTCGGCCTGGCAGTCAGTCTGCTCTGGCTCTGGTGCAGCCGCGAGGCACAGGTCGAAGCGGCGGCCGCTTCGCCGCCAACCGCGGGGAATAAAACCCGCGTCCTCACGCTCACCTGGTTTCCCTTGATCTTTGTCACGGGCTGGCTCATCTCGATCGTCGCCCATCTGCTACTCATTGGGCGGCCCCTCGGTTCCACATCCTGGTCTTTGCTTTCGGGAGTAATGGCATGAAGGTGATTTCCTTCCGCAGTTGCATTCTCATTCTCGTCACGGCGCTGTTCGTGGCGATCGGGGATATCCCCAACACCTGGGCACAGGTCGCGCCGGGAGCGGCCGCAACCCGCAGTCAACTTCCGATTCCCGACGCTCCGTTCAAGGGCGTGGCTGATCGCACGCTCGCTGGCAGCAAGCCCGATTTTCCTCAGCCCGTTGCCGCGCCTGCCGGAGCGCCGAATGTCCTCTTGGTTCTGGTCGATGATGCCGGCTTCGGCAACCCCTCGGCTTTTGGCGGGCCGTGCCAAACGCCGACGCTCGCCCGCCTGGCCGGTCAGGGCCTGCGGTACAACCGTTTTCATGTCACAGCGCTCTGCTCGCCCACGCGGGCGGCTCTCTTAACGGGCCGCAATCATCACGCCGTCGGCTTCGGCTCGATCGCCGAGTTTGCCGGCGGGTGGCCGGGCTACAACGCTACGTGGCCCAAAAACGCTGCCGGCATCGCCCGCATCCTGCAAGACAACGGCTACAACACGGCCGCCATCGGCAAATGGCACCTCACACCCGACAATCAGCAAGGGGCAGCTGGCCCCTTTGACCGCTGGCCCTGTGGTCTGGGGTTTGACTACTTCTACGGTTTTCTCGGTGGGGCCTCGGGCCAGTACGATCCCGTTCTGACTGAGAATAACACCATTATCGGCGTCCCCAAGGGGAAAGACGGTGAGGAGTACTACCTGCCCGATGATCTGACTGACAAGACAATCCAATGGATTCACGATCAAAAGGCCCAATCGCCCGACAAGCCCTTCTTTATCTATTACGCTACCGGTGCGACCCACTCGCCGCACCATGTGCCGAAGGCTTGGGCCGACAAATACAAGGGAAAGTTCGATCAAGGCTGGGATAAACTCCGCGAAGAAACCTTCGCCCGTCAACAGAAACTGGGCGTGATCCCCCCAGCGGCCAAGCTCACGCCGCGCGATCCTGCGTTTCCCGCATGGGATTCGCTCAAGGAGGACGAGAAAAAGTTCTACGCCCGGCAGATGGAGGTGTACGCCGGCTTCCAGGAGAACACCGATTATCAGGTCGGCCGCGTCGTGCAGGCGATCGAAGACCTCGGCATCGCCGACAACACGCTCATTCTTTACATCTGGGGCGACAACGGCAGCAGCATGGAAGGGACCGAAACGGGAACTTTCAACGAAATGACGACGATCACCGGCGTGCCGCTGAAGCCCGAGATGCAACTGAAGCTGATTGAGAATTATGGCGGAATGAAGGAGTGGGGCGGACCAATCATGCAGCCGCACTTCTCGTGCGCCTGGGCCTGGGCGGGCAACACGCCGTTCCAGTGGGGCAAGCAAGTCGCCTCGCACTTGGGAGGCACACGCAATCCGCTCGTCGTCGCTTGGCCCGCAAAGATCAAGGCCAAAGGGGAGACTCGCTCGCAGTTCACGCACGTGATCGACGTTGTTCCAACCATTCTCGAAGTTGCCGGAGTTCCCGCTCCCAAGTCCGTCGATGGCATCGAGCAAATGCCGATCCATGGTACGAGCTTTGCCTATTCATTCGCCGACGCGTCCGCCAAAAGTCGGCACACCCAGCAGTACTTCGAAATCTTCGGCAACCGGGCGATGTACAAGGACGGCTGGATCGCATGCTCGCGCCTCGATCGCGTCCCGTGGGAAGTCGATCCCAAGATTCTGGCCCGTTTTGCCCCCGGCAGCGGCTGGAATCCCGATCAGGACAAGTGGGAGCTCTACAACCTCGACGACGATTTCTCGGAAGCGACGAACCTGGCCGACAAGCATCCCGAAAAGCTTGCCGAGCTGAAAAAGCTCTTCTGGGAAGAAGCCGAGAAGTACCACGTCACGCCAATTCTAGGAGGCCTCGCTCAGTTCTACGGCTTCGGTCCGCCCCCGAACAAGCAAACACACTTCGTGTACTACCCGGGCACGGAGAACCTGGAGCCCGGCATGCTCCCTCATATCTATGCCCGCTCGTATACGATTACCGCCGATTTGGAGATTCCCGAAAAAGGGGCCGAAGGGGTTATCGTTGCCGAGGCTGACGTCATGGGTGGTTTCTCGCTCTACATTCAGGACGGCAAGCTGCACTACACGTACAGCTTTCTGGGCATCAAGGTTGATACGCTTTCTTCGACGGAAAAAGTTCCTACAGGCAAAGTGAGCGTGCAGTACGTCTTCACCGCCGACGAACCGGGCAAGCCGGCTACGGGGGGAACCAGCAAGCTGGTGATCAACGGCAAGCCGGCTGGCGAGGCAAAACTAGTACACACCGTGCCGAACCGCTTCAGCTCGTATGCCGGCATGGATATCGGCAAGGACAATGGCGACGTCGTGTCGTCCAGCTACCGCGCACAAGCGCCGTTCATCTTCACCGGCAAAATTGGCAAAGTGGTCTTCGACCTGGCGCCGCTGAACAATACCAAGAAGTAACCCGTTCATTTCTCCCCAATTCCCCGGTCCCCGGACTTTACACATGCAAACGTTTCGCTGGTTCACAATCGCGACCGCCGCCGCTTTCGCCGTCGTTGCTCCTTCGGCTCATGCTCAAGTCACGCCGGCCGAGGCGAAGGCCATTGCCGAAGATGCGTATATCTACGGCTATCCGCTCGTGACGATGGAGTTCACGCGGCGGGTGATGACAAACACCGCCAAGCCGGAAGGGACGCACGCCCCGATGGGGCAGTTCGTGCGGATGCGGGCGTACCCGGACGCATCGTTTAAGGATGTGACGGCTCCCAATGCCGACACGCTTTACTCGACTGCCTGGCTCGACCTGGCCAAGGAACCCTATGTGCTGAGCCTGCCCGATATGGGCGATCGCTATTTCCTGATGCCCATGCTCGACGGCTGGACCGACGTCTTCCAGGTTCCCGGCACGCGGACGACCGGCAACAAAGCCCAGGCCTACGCGATCACCGGTCCCGGCTGGAAAGGAACACTTCCTCCCGAACTGAAAGAGCTGAAATCGCCAACCGATATTGTCTGGATTCTCGGCCGTACCTACTGCACGGGCACACCTGAGGACTACAAAGCGTGCCACGCAGTGATGGATAAGTACTCCCTTAAGCCACTCAGCTCCTTCGGCAAAGACTACACGCCGCCGGCTGGCAAGGTCGATCCGAGCATCGACGGCAAAACTGCCGTCCGTGAGCAGGTGAATCGCCTATCGATCGCCGATTATTTCAAGCTGCTGGCAACGCTGATGAAAACCAATCCGCCGGCAGCAGAAGACTCCCCGATCCTGGCGAAGATGGCCAAGATCGGCCTTGTGCCGGGCAAAGACTTCGACGCGAGCAAGCTCGACCCGGCCGTGGTGAAGGAACTGGTCGGCGTTCCGCAGGCGGCCTTCGCCAAGATCATGGGGCATTTCAAAACGGCCGGCACTGCCGAGAAGGGCTGGGTGTTCACGACCAAGACGGGTCTGTACGGCACCGAATATCTGCAGCGAGCGCTCATCACGGCCATCGGCCTCGGCGCGAACCGTCCGCAGGATGCCGTCTATCCCACGTCCGAAGTGGACGCGGATGGTAAGTCGTACAGCGGCGCGAACAAGTATGTGTTGCACTTCGCCAAGGGGCAGGCCCCTCCGGCCACCGGTTTCTGGTCGCTCACGATGTACAACGGCGAATACTTTTTCGTCGATAATCCGCTCAACAAGTACACGGTGAGCCCGCGGAACGCCCTGAAGTACAACGACGACGGCTCGCTCGACATTTACATCCAGAACGAATCGCCGGGCAAGGACAAAGAAGCAAACTGGCTCCCCGCTCCGAAGGACAAGTTCATCCTGATGATGCGTCTGTATTGGCCGAAGGAAACCGATCCGTCGATCATCGACGGCACCTGGCAACCGCCGGGCGTGAAGTTGGTAAAGTAGCGGACTGGCAACCCTCGTTTCGCGACGCTTCGCAGAAGCGTAGAACAATCCGCTCCCTCATCACCATGACTAAACACGACCACAAAGACCACCAGCACGGCCACGATCATCAGCACAACCACCACGCGAAAGGCTGGAAGCCGCATCGCGATTGGCGCGTCTGGGTTGTGGCCCTCATGCTTCTCTCGATGGTCGTGTACGTCATGACGATGGACGAATCGATTTGGCCGGGGGGCACGGGACCGGAAGTCCCTGCCGCTCCCGCGCCGGCCAGTCCGTAACCCCTTACGCCCGCATTTCTCGGAGGCTCCCATGATCGAAGTGCTCCCCACCGACAACGACCAGGTGCTTGCGTTCAAGATGTCGGGCAAGCTGCACGACGCCGACTACGCCCGCTTCGTTCCGACCGTCGATGCCGCCGTCGCCAAGCACGGCAAAGTGCGGCTGCTGGCCCAGTTCCACGACTTTCAGGGCTGGGACATGAAGGCCCTTTGGGACGACATCAAGTTCTCGACGACCCACTGCACGAAGATCGACCGGATCGCCCTCGTCGGCGAGAAGACGTGGGAAGCCTGGATGGCCAAGGTCTGCAAGCCGTTCACGATGGCCAAGCTCGAGTACTTCGACGCGGCGAAGATCGACGACGCGAAGAAGTGGCTGAGCGAAGGGCTGTAGCCGAAGTCTCACGACTTTAGCTACTCCGCACACCACGAGTCCGGCGCAGGCAAGCGATGGGTGGCTGTGGGTCGCGCAGCGAACCACGGCAATGCGGCTGCTGCACGATTGCGTGCCGGGCGCTGATTGGCACAGCCGGCCTTACTCCGCGCACCACGAGTCCGGCGCAGGCAAGCGGCAGCACGATCCGCGGCCGAAACGCCAGGTGAGGCCCAGGCCGACCCAGTAGCTTTCGATCGACGTGGCCGTGAAGTCGCCGAGTTGCTCCTCATCGCGGAACATGCCGCCCGCCATCAGGTCCATGTCGATGCCGGGGAGCACGTCGGTCATGCCAATGCCCGCCGAGATGCGGTGCTGCGAAGTGATCGCGAGCAGCCCCTGCGTATAGCGGACGGCAGCGAGTTCGCCGAGCGGAACGCCGCCGACGTTGATGTCCGGGGTGTCGTCGATCGGGTTCTGGGCCCAGGCATAGCCGGCACGCAGTTTGACGCGGCCCATCGTGTATTGCCCGCCCACCTGCACGACCCACTGGTTGTCGTAGATCGCGCTGTACATCGCCGCCTCATTCCACATCTTGTACGTCACATCAACGCCGAGGAGCAGGCAGCCGTCCATCAGGGCCGAGTTCGCCACGCCAAACCCGATGTTCTGCGGCAGGTCCATCCGGACGTCGAAGGCCTGCTGCGTCGGGCCCGGATCGATCAGCACGGCATTGTCGAACTGATACTTCTGCTCGGTCTGATAGTACAAACCGGCATACGTGGTTTCGGTCAGTTCATAGTTCGCGCCGAGCGTGCCGCGGAGGGCGTAGTCGGGGGTCATGCCGCTCGCACCGACGAACGGCCCGTCGAAGAACGCAATGCCGAGCGACACGCCCGCACCGACGGAAAGCCGATCGGTCAGGTCCGCGCCGAGGACGACCGGAATGTTAAAGATCGTCTGGCCCGTGTTCGTGCCGTTGCTTTCGGGGACGTGGCGGAAATCGACGAAGCCGCCCGCCGTCGTCACGAAGCCGATGCCGACGGTGACGGGCATCCCCAGTTCTTCGAGATCCTGCGTGATGCCGATGTTCCCCAGCGGCGTGCCGGGGGCGGTCGATTTGGCCGAAAACGGCTCGATCAGCGGATCGGGATCATTCACAGGGATGGTGCTGGTCTGCGTCAGATTGAACGTCGGCTCGGCCCACGCGCCGCCGAAGAGGAACTGCGTGCCCCGAAACTGCGTGAGCGAAGCCGGGTTGGCGTTGATCGCGCTGGTCAGGTCTTGCGGCTGGGCGATGCTCACCCCCGCCATACCGCCGGAAGCGGGCATCAGCGTATTTTGCAGCTCGACGCCGAACGACTGACCCCGGGCGGTCGTCGCGGCGGCCAAGGAAATTGCTGTCAAACTTCCCGCGGCAAGCAGAGTTGCCGCCAGCCGGCCGGCCAGAGAGCGAGCCATGAGCCACCACATCCGTGCAAATGGTACGAAAGGGGCCGATCCGTCGGCCTTCGGATGGCATCGGCGATTGCCGGCGAAGGATGCAGCGAGCCCCCTTGGAATTCATCTCGCGCCGGGGCGCGGGCAATGCGTGAAGGAAGGCGCGTCAATGTACAACGGTTGGGCAAGGTTTGCGGATGCGCCAGCGTGCCGCAAGGGGCCGCGACTATGCTCCGGTACGATTGGCAAACATCTTCCGCAAGAGCCACATCTCCCCTTGGTGGTTGGCTTCGTCGTGCAAGCCGTGGACCAGGAGGTAGCGGAGCTGCGCGTCGTGCGGCGGGCCGATGGTCGTGTCGAGCTCTTCGGGCGTGAGTGCGGCAATCGCCTTGGTGAGCCGCGGCAGCTGCCGGCGGAGCGCGGCCGCGACCTCGCCAATCGCCGGCCACTCTTGCACGGTTCGCGGGTCGCTGTCCCAACTGAACTTCTCGAACCACCCTTCCGGCAAGTCCGGCGGCTGGCCGGTTGCCGGCGAAACGCAGAGACATTCGACGACGACAAGTGCATGGCCGGCATGCCAGAGGATCGAGTTGGCCAGGCCCGGGGCGGCAAAGCGGGCCTGCTCGTCGGTCAGGCCATCGACGAGCCAGAGCGTCTTGCCGCGAACTTCATTGGCCAGCAGGAGGAGGGATTGGTCCATTGATTCCTATTCAGGCTGCGGTGAGATTGTAAGGTGGGCTACGCCCACCTAACAATGCGTGGTGGGCAATACGCGACTCCCCGTGGGGATTTGCAATGCAAGTCAACGAGATTTGCGATTGCTGCCGTCAACATCACGCCGTAAAGCATTTCATCGACGCTTACCACGCGAGCGGAAAATCACCGGAGCGGTACTTGTGTATCGAGTGCTTCGGGCAGCATCCGATTTCCGATTGGCGGCTTGTGGAACTGGGAGTGCAAATACTCCGATCCGGTAAGTGCGAGCATTGCGGCGATTCGGCGTTCACGATCAGCGGCATTCCTGGCCCGGATCGCCACGTGTATTGCCGCCAGTGCGCAGAGCACCAGCTTGTGAAAAAATGGACCGACTTGCCGCCAACCTAGCTTCCGGACTGCCTTATGAAGTTTACCACCCGCGACCTTCTTTGGTTGACTCTCGTTGCGACGCTCGTGCTTGGTTGGTCAATGAACTGGATTGCGACTCGTAAGCCGACCGGCAGCGTGAATGGGTCAATTCAAATCAATGGCACGCAACTCACGGATGGATATGTCGTGCTGCATTCGCCTGACGGGCAATTGTTTGGCGATACAGCTTCTAAGGGCTATTTCGGTATTCAATCGATTCCCGTTGGGGACTACCAGGTATCGGTACATTTCGATGGCGCGCCGGCGCACTACCGAAACGGCGGCCTTAGCATGGTTGTTGAGGTACACGAGGGCGTAAATCAAATCGAACTTGACCTCAAATAGCCCGCCGGAGTCCAAAAAGCTAGGGCGATTGAAGAGTTCTGGAGGCAGGTTCTCGCGGCGAGCGGTAAATCCCGGGCCGCCTTTGTCAAGCCGTGAGTTGGCAGCGGCCAGTCGGAGGCAGCCGGCCCAATTGTAACAACCTGCCAGTACAATGCAATAATTCTGTCCACCGGCGCATCTAGGTTGTGTGGTGGGGTGCGCGGAGGGTGGGGACTGGGAATCGCGGCAGGATCGTGAGGCATATTGCAGACCGACGGGATGGGAGGGAGGCCGGTCATACGATTCATAATCGCCTCCCTTGGTATGGGGGATTTATGAATGGGCGTAAAGTCATGTGAGAACAGGCTTTGCAGATTATTCCCTGATCGGCAGCGCGAAGGAAAGTCGCGAAAAGTATGAATTTTTGGGTTCCCTGGTGATGTAGCTGGGGCGGGGTCGGGAGACCCGCGCCCAACATGGCCAACCGGGAAGGTTAAGGCCGGGAGACCCGCGCCCAACTTGCCCGACGACGTTCGTGGTAAAAGGGGGTGACTTGCCGGGGCGGGTGGCCGTACCGGGTTTCGAGACGCTTTTGCGGGAGGATCTGCGATGGGATTTCAATATCGCCGGTTGGACAAGAACGACGTGGCCGTGCTGCTCGTCGATCATCAGACGGGGCTGACGAATCTCGTGCAGGATTTTTCGCCCGACGACTTCAAGAACAACGTGCTGGCCCTGGCCGACGCAGCCAAGTATTTCAAGCTGCCGACGATTTTGACGACGAGTTTCGAGGACGGGCCGAACGGGCCGCTGGTGCCGGAGCTGAAGGGAATGTTCCCCGACGCGCCGTACATCGCCCGGCCGGGAAACATCAACGCCTGGGACAATCCCGACTTCGTGAAGGCGGTGAAAGCGACCGGCAAGAAGCAACTGCTGATCGCGGGGATCGTCACGGAGGTGTGCGTCGCGTTTCCGACGCTCTCGGCCCTGGAGGAAGGATTTGAGGTGTTTGTCGTGGCCGATGCTTCGGGGACGTTCAACAAGACGACGCGCGACGCGGCTTGGGCGCGAATGACGGCAGCGGGGGCTCAGATGATGACGTGGTTCGGCGCGGCGTGCGAGCTGCATCGCGATTGGCGAAACGACATTGAAGGGTTGGGAACGCTGTTCTCGAATCACCTGCCGAGCTATCGGTGCTTGATCTATAGTCACCTGGCGAAGAAGTAGGATGGGCTGGTTCCCGCCACTGACAAAAGGGAAGGTTTGGTGGGCAGAGCCCACCCTACTGCTGACAAGCGAATACATAACCAGTGGGCCGAGCCCACCCTACGCGAACGATGGAGAGCAAGTCATGCGAACGATTCTGACAGTCACGCTGCTTGGCTTCGGCTGCTATACGACGCTTGCGGAGGACGCGAAGCCCGTGCGCGTCACGGTCGATAACTTCAACCGGGCCGAGTCGGACATGTACTTCGCCCGGTTCGAGAAGGAAGGGGGATTCGGCAAGTTCAAGCACGAGCGGGAACTGGCGTCGATCGACAACCAAACCGTGATCCGCCTGAACCGGGACACGCTCTATTCGTTCGGCGTGTTCGATCTGGCCGCGGGGCCGGTCACCATCACGCTGCCCGATGCGGGCAAGCGGTACATGGCGCTCCAGGTCATTAACGAGGATCATTACGCGCAGGACGTGTTCTACGCGCCGGGGAAGCATACGCTGGCGAAAGATGCCGTCGGGACGCGGTATGTCTGTCTGGCGATTCGGACGTTTGTCGATCCGAACAACCCGGCTGACTTGAAAGCGGTTCACTCGCTGCAAGATGCGATCAAAGTCGAGCAGAAGAGCGTGGGGAAATTCGAGGCGCCGGACTTTGACGCGACCTCGCAGAAGAAAGTGCGCGACGCACTGCTTAATTTGGCGGCCGCGAACGGCGGGCTCGATTCGGCCCGGATGTTCGGCCGCAGGAGCGAGGTCGATCCCGTGCAGCACCTGATCGGCTCGGCCGCGGGCTGGGGCGGAAATCCGCCGTATGCTGCACTTTATTCGGGCGTCGAACCGGCAACGAACGATGGCAAGACTGCTTACGTGCTTACGGTGAAGGACGTGCCGGTCGATGGGTTCTGGTCGGTGAGCGTTTACAACAAGGAGGGCTTCTTTGTGAAGAACGCAAAGAACGCGTACACGGTGAACAACGTCACGGCCAAGCCAAATGCCGACGGCTCCGTGACGATTCACTTCGGCGGCGACGAGAACGCACTGAATGCGATTCCGATCGTGCCGGGGTGGAACTACACGGTGCGGATGTATCGGCCGCGGAAGGAAATTCTGGATGGCGAGTGGAAGTTTCCCGAGGCAGAGCCGGTGAAATAGACGAGCGGCATTGACGGTTAGTACCGCCAGCCGAGCCCCGCGTTGGAGAAGAAGTTCGGCGCTTCGTCGTTCAGGCACCAGCCGACGCGGACGCCGACTTCGAGATTCGATGTCACCAGGTAGTGAATGCCAGGGCTAATGAAGCTCTGCACGGTTTCGTCGGCGCGGCCATCGCTGAAGACGCCAAAGTACTCGACGTGCGCCTTCCAGCGATGGCCGATCGGAATTTTGAGGACGGTGGACGGAGCCCATACGTTGAAGTCGTCCTCTTCAAAGCTGCCGGTGCTGTAGCGAATGGCCGAGTCCCAGACCCAGCGATTGGGCAAGGTCCAGCCGCAGACGTAGGTGACGCTGGGGAGCGTGTTGGTCGCTTCGCCGCCGGTGGGGGTGAAGCCTTGCACGATGAAGGCGTTTTCGGGGAGCCAGTTGTCCTGCTGGGTGATCCAGGCCTTTAGACCATAGAGGAGCCGATGCTCTCGTTCCAGTTCGTCCCCTTCCTCGAAATCGTCGGGGATGTTGCCGGAAACGGGGCTTCCCGCGCCGCCGACTTCGTAGTTCCAGCCCACGCGCAGCTCCAGCCAGTCGGTGGCGCCGTAGCGAACGAGGAGTTCCGGAAAGCTATGCGTTTCGGGAACTGTCCGATTATCGACGAAAGTGTGAGCCGCTTCGACGATGACGCGCCCACAGCCGGCGAGCGTCGTGGCGGGAGTGAACGAATCGCGGTCGGTCTCGATTTCGTCTTCCTCTGCTTCCTCCTCCCCGGTTTCGATTTCGATCGGCTCGGAGTAAGGGAAGTCCTGTGCGAGCGATGACGTTGCCGGCCATACCCCCAGCAGTCCCAGAGCCGCCAGAGCAATCAATCGCCGATCCATGGCACACCATCCGCTGCGCAGGAGACGTCCACCACAAGCATCATCGGCAACGGCGGCTTCCGAAAAACGCGTCTCGATGCCCCATCAGATTACCCAGCCGGATCAATCCGAACCGGCGGCTGCAAGGCCCTCCGAGCTTCTGTTCGTTCACAGCAATATCGTGGTCATTGACTCGCCGGATGCCCAGGGTCAAATACTCGTACTTGGGTGGTCTGCCGACAGGTCATCTTTTCTCGCTTCAGGAGTTTCACCATGTCTCGACAGAACCCTTGGCTGCCCATCGCAGCCGCATTGCTCGCCGCCGGTCTGATGGCCGGCCTTGTTGACACGGCGTCGGCCCAGCAGAAGAAACCGAATATCGTCATCATCTGGGGCGACGATATCGGTCAGTCGAATGTCAGCGCCTACTCTCGCGGAATGATGGGGTATCAGACCCCGAACATCGACAGTGTTGCGAAAGCGGGGATGATGTTCACCGACTATTACGCCGAGCAGAGTTGCACGGCCGGTCGGGCGTCGTTCATTACCGGCCAGCACGGGATGCGGACGGGATTGACGAAAGTCGGCATGCCCGGAGCCAAGGCGGGCATGCAGAAAGAAGACCCGACCATTGCCAACCTTCTCAAGCCGCTAGGGTACGCTACCGCCCAGATCGGCAAAAACCACCTCGGCGACCGCAACGAATACCTGCCGACCGTCCACGGCTTCGACGAGTTCTACGGCAATCTGTATCACCTCAATGCAGAGGAGGAGCCGGAGCATGTGGACTATCCGAAGGATCCCGAGTTCAAAAAGAAGTTCGGCCCCCGTGGGGTGCTCGATTGCAAGGCGTCGGCCACGGATGATCCGACCATTGATCCGCGGTTCGGCAAGATCGGCAAGCAGACAATCAAGGACACCGGCCCGTTGACTCGGAAACGCATGGAAACGATCGACGACGATATCGCCCAGCGTTCGGCTGACTTTATCAAGCGGCAGGCGGGCGCGAACAAACCTTTCTTCATCTGGGTGAACTTTACCCACATGCACGCCTTCACGCATCCCAAGCCGGGCAGCGTCGGCCAGGCGGGGCAGTGGCAAAGCCCCTATCACGACGTGATGATCGACCACGACAAGAACGTCGGCACGGTGCTCCAGTCCATTAAAGACGCCGGCATCGAGGACAATACGTTCGTCATGTACTCGACCGACAACGGCCCGCACATGAATACCTGGCCGGACGGCGGAATGACCCCGTTCCGCAACGAAAAGAACACCAGTTGGGAAGGCGCTTATCGCGTTCCCTGCATGGTGAAGTGGCCAGGCAAGATCAAGCCGGGCACCGTCTCCAACGAGATCGTCTCGCACCACGACTGGCTCCCGACGCTGCTGGCCATTGCGGGCGAAGCCGACGTCACCGAAAAGCTTCTGAAGGGGCACACGATCGGCGACACGACGTACAAGGTCCACCTCGACGGCTACAACCTGGTGCCCTACCTCACAGGTCAGGTCGAGAAAAGCCCGCGAAAGTCATTCCTTTATTGCACCGACGAACAACAGGTCGCCGCGCTGCGCTACGACAACTGGAAGCTGCTGTTCATGGAACAACGGGTTCCCGGCACGCTGCAGGTGTGGGCCGAGCCGTTCACCATGCTCCGCGTGCCGCTGCTATTCAATCTGCGCACTGACCCGTACGAGCGGGCCAACATCACGTCGAACGAGTACTACGACTGGATGTTCAAACGGATCTATCTGTTGGTACCTGCCCAGGCCTACGTGGGAAAATTCCTGGAGACATTCAAGGAGTATCCGCCGCGGCAGAAGGCCGACACCTTCAATCTCGACGCGGTGATGAAGAGCTTGCAGGAGAACGCCGGGAGTAAGTAGCGAAAAATGTGGACCGTCGCGCGGGTCGGATTCTCCTGCCCGCTTGCCAGACCGGCTCGTTCAACCTGGAGAAAATCAAGAAACTGATCGAGTCCGGCCCGGGGAGCCGAGTAAGGAGTCGTTGTGAAGCCGGCGCCGCCAAAGCCGTGATCGGTGGAATCCGCGCGTGTCCAAGAAAGCCAAAGCCGAGAAGGAACGCTTGCAGGTCTGCCGCCAGGTGGATGTGCCTCTGCGCGAGGTTTCGGGAATCTGCTTGCGGCGGGGCTCCGGGAAACGGATGTCGCTCCTGGCAATCGGCGACCATAAGGCCAAGCTCGCTTGCCTGCGGCTGCCGGCTCCCGAGGAGGGGCCGCTCGACTGGGAGACGACCAACGTCGGCAAGTTGCCGGGATCAGACCTGCCCAAGTCCGACGCGCAGATTGAGGCCGTCTGCGCCGATGGCGCGGGACGTGTCTTGCTCTTGCAGGAGTCGCCGCCGCGCGCGGAACTGATCGACATCGAACGCAGGCGCGTCGTGGCGACCATCGACTTGTCCGTCGATGGCAACGGCGATCTCGCGCGATCGTGGTCCGATCCCGATGGCTCGCGCGGCGAGGGGGCCGTGCTGCTTGCCGGTGGCCATCTGCTCGTCGCCAAAGAGAAAAAACCGACGGCGCTCGTGGAGTTCGGCCCGCGCGGGTCGCGTCCGCGTGGTTGGTCGCCGAAAAACGCGCTGGGTGCTGGCGCATCTTGGGCCGTTGAAGAGGGGCACAACGAGTTTGTCTCGCTGGCTTGTTGGTCTGCCGACAAGTCGCTGGCGAAGGCCTGTGAGGACTTCAGTGACTTGGAGATCGGCCCAGATGGAAACCTGTATCTGCTCAGCGACCAATCGGCGACCATCGTGCGGCTGGCGAGCCTTTCTCCTGAGGGAGGGAGTGCCAGTTGCACGGCGGTCTGGCGACTGGATGCTCTGGACGGCAAGCCGGAAGGATTGGCGTTTGATCCGCTGGGCCGGGCCGTTGTGGCGCTCGATACTCGCAAGGCGCGGAACAACCTGGTGCTGCTGGAACCGGCCATTGCCGCACCCTAGGACACTGCAAATCACGAGACCCAATCATGAAATGCTCGATGACACTACGAATCACTGGTTTCGCCCTTGTCTTCCTGCTGGTGCGCGGACTTGAGTCAGCCGCTCAGCCGCCAGCCAAAGCGGCTGAGCCGTCCGATCCGCTCCCCTCGTGGAACGAAGGGGCCGCGAAGCAGGCGATTCTCGATTTCGTCCGGCGGACGACAAGCAAAGACTCCAAGGACTATGTCACGCCGGACGACCGGATTGCCGTGTTCGACAACGATGGCACGCTCTGGCCGGAGAACCCGGTGCCGTTCGAAGCGGCGTTTTCACTCGACACGGCCAAGGCGATGCTGGCGGTCAAACCGGAGTTGGCCGAGAAGCCGGCGTATAAGGCACTGGAAAAGCACGACATCGCGGCCCTGACTGAGAACCATTTCAAGCTGCTGTTGGAACTGGTCGTGGCGACACACGCGGGGGAGACGACCGAGCAGTTTGACAAGGCGGTCGCCGACTGGATCGCGAAGGCCAAACACCCGCGGTTTGGCCAACTCTATGCCGACTGCACGTACCTGCCGATGCAGGAAGTCCTGAAGCTCCTACGGGCTAGCGGCTACCAGACCTTCATCGTTTCCGGCGGCGGTCAGGACTTCATGCGCGTTTGGTCGCAAAAGATCTACGGCATTCCTCCACAGCAGGTGGTGGGGACGGTGTTCAAAACGAAGTACGAGCTGCTCAATGACCAGCCGACGCTCACGATCCTGCCTGAGATTGCCCTGATCGACGACAAGTCCGGCAAGCCGGTGGGGATTCACGTCTTCATCGGCAAGAGACCGGTGATGTGCTTTGGCAACTCCGATGGCGACTATGAAATGCTGCAGTACACGACCATCGGCCGCCAGCCGAGTTTCGGCCTGCTCGTCCATCACACCGATGCCGAGCGCGAATACGCCTACGACGCGCATCCCAAGAGCAGCGGCAAGCTGGTCGAAGCGCTCGAGGCAGCGCCCAAACGGGGTTGGATCGTGGTGGATATGAAGAAGGACTGGAAGAAGATTTTCTCGTGGGAGTAAAAATCACACTCAGCACTTTCGGTCGCATGACGGACTCAAGAAACAACACAGCCGCGGGCGGCATGGCCGGTCCCGCGGCTGGGAGAGGGTGAATCAAGTTTCGCGTAACTCTTACAACGTGTACCCGTTGTGGAATTCCGGCTTGATGATGTGGGCGACTTCCGGCGCGTTGGTGGCCGTGAGGTTCTTGGCGTCCCACTCGATCTTCTTTCCTTGGCCGGGGCTGGCAGCAGCCCACACGGCCAGGTTGCCCAACAGCACCGTCTCGGTCAGACCGGAGGCGTACTTCGGGAAGTTCGACATGGCCGGCTCGCCACCCTTGATGGCCGCGACCCATTCCTCGAAGTGGCCGGGCGAGCGGACATACTCGACCTTCGGCAGAGTCGCTTCGGCCATATAGAGCCCGTCGCCGGCATAATCACCCGGCGAGAGGAGCCAATCCTTCTCGCCGAGTACGAAGCAGCCGCTGACCATGCGGTCGCGGAACCGCTTGCGGCCAGCATCGTCCTTCTGGCGAGCGAGGCCGGTCTCTTCCGCCTTCTTGAACTCGGCAGTTTCGGGGCGCTTGCCACCGTCGTACCACACGAACTTGCAAGCCGCTCGCTCGCCGATCTGCGGGAACTGGTAGTCGATAATCGACCAGCTCGGGAACGTCTCGCCGTTGTGGCCCGAGGTCGTCGCCTGAATGCTCGTCGGATCCTTCAGATCCAGGCCCATGTACGGCATGTTGAGCGTGTGGCACGCCATATCGCCCAGAGCGCCGGTGCCGAACGCCCACCAGCCGCGCCACTTGAAGGGGTGATAAGCAGGATGGAACGGACGCATCTCCGCCGGGCCGATGAATTCGTTCCAGTGAACGTTGGCCGGAACGGGAGGCGTGTCGGTCGGTCGGTCGATGCCTTGCGGCCAAACGGGGCGATTCGTCCAGACGTGGACTTCCTTGATAC
Organism: uncultured Pirellulaceae bacterium; assembly: GCA_964384375.1. Taxonomy (GTDB): domain Bacteria; phylum Planctomycetota; class Planctomycetia; order Pirellulales; family Pirellulaceae; genus CAYLLN01. The sequence continues at coordinate 2,137 of CAYLLN010000024.1, read as the reverse complement.
CGCCGAGGGCGCCAGACCGCAGGATCGCGGCCGCTTCGCGGAGGTCGTTGTTCGCCGTACCCTGGTTGCCCATCTGCGTGGCCACCTGGTGCTTCGTCGCGAGGTCGCCGAGAACGCGCGCTTCGTAGAGCGACTTGGTCATCGGCTTCTGCACGAAGGCGTGCTTGCCGAGCTTCATCCCCATTGCAGCGACGACGGCGTGGCAGTGATCGGGGGTGCTGACGGTGAAGGCGTCGATCTTGCTCCCCAACTCGTCAAACATCTTGCGGAAGTCGTTGTACTTCTTCGCATTGGGCCACTTGTCGCCGGCCCCGGCGAGGCGCTCGTCGTCGATGTCGCAGATGGCGACCACATCCCCGGCGCGGCCCGCATCAGCCGAGTCCGACGCACCCTTGCCGCCGACGCCGACGCACGCGAACTGGATTTTCTCGTTGGCCGAGCGGCTTTCGCGGGGAGCGATGCCGCCAAGGGCCCAATAACCGACACCGACCGCTGCCGTGGTTTTGACGAACCCACGGCGCGAAACTTTACGCGCCATTGCAATAACTCCAGATCAAAACGGTAAAGAGCGAGTGAAGGCCCTTAGCCTAGCCCAGCGGGGGGCCAATTTCAATTGACCCGAAGCAATTGCACCTGGTGCTCAAACGGGTGCTGACCGTGAAGGAACTGTCACCCTTCCTTGTACTGCCGCGAGCGCGAGGTGGAGGCAATCGCCATTGCCACGAAGATCACTCCCAGCACGATGGCCACGACGACGGCCACGACGACAACGATCGCAATGCCGCCGAAGAGAGCCCGCTTCGACTCGGGGCTATCGAACAATTCAAGCTGCACACCGCTGCCTGAGGAGGATCCCGTGCTGGCCAGGGACGACGAACCACCTTGGTGGTATTCGTCGTAGGTCCACCACGCGCCGCAACGCGGGCAGCGCTTACCGTGAGTTTCCGATTCGTGCAGCGTGGCTTTACATGCCGAGCAGACAGGGACGCGCTCGTAGGTGGGGGTAGAAGGTGAATAGGACGGGCTCGAAGACTGCATCATCTGATTCATGTGGTCTTCTTGTGCCTGAAATGCCGAGTTGGTTTGACGCTGCGCCGCGTTCATCGCATCCGTGGCGCGTCGCTCCTGTTCGGCCATCATGCTGGCGGCATCGGCGGCTGCGCGGGGGCCGCTAGAATCGGGACCGATTCCGCCGGGGCCATAACCCCCTGGACCATATCCGCCGGGACTGCTTCCGCCCGGACTATAGCCGCCAGGGCTACTTCCGGCGGGCGGACCGTAGCCACCAACAGCACCCGGATCGCCAGGAACGGTTGGAGGCCCGTAACCTCCAGGAGGCATCGGGGACGAACCACCCAAGGGTCCACCTGCTGGACCACGTAGGGGCGGACGAGCTCCACCATCTGCTTCTTCATCCGCTGACGGTTCCACACCGGGGAGTGGCCGAGCCGGAATCAAATCCTCTTCGCCGCGCGACGTGAGGAGGTCCTTCACGTACTGCTGATCGGCCTCGACCAGATCGTAAAACGGAACCGAAATCGGCCCGCCGGCCCGTGACAGGACGACGTGGCCGTTGAAGACGCGGACGAACTTGGCGGTCGTCTTGCGGCCGACATTGTCGGTCCAAACACGGTTGGTCGGTGTGATCGGTCGCTTGGTGAGCGACGGCGGAGCTTCTCCTGAGTCCGCATCGCTACTGGCGGGAGTCGTCGGTTCCGATGCGGCCGCACGCTCGCTTGTTGAGGAAGCTGCCGGCGTGGAAAAAGGATCGTCGGCGGCAGGGGTTGCCGGGGCGGGATCGTCGGGAACCTCTTTGCCAGCAGCCAGGTCGCGGACGATCTGCTGGTCGCGTTCGCTCAGGCGGCTGAGCGGGATGGTCGTCAGCTTGCCGGCGATCAGAAAGGTGACTTCGCCGTCGAGTTCGCGAACGAACTCGGCCCGCATCGTACGGCCGTCCGCGCTGGTCCAGGTGCGCTCCTTCGCCGCAGCCGCGACGGAGAACGTCGCTAGCAAGATTAATAGCAGGCAGACTCGTTGAAGCATGGATCCCCTCCCGGCATGAACGAATATCAGCCGAACCCAGCGTTTGGGAGAGGTTTCTAGTTTGGCAGGTTCGCTGGGGTGAGTCAAACTGTCT
>CAYLLN010000023.1:0-84363 GCA_964384375.1 uncultured Pirellulaceae bacterium | reverse complement strand
CGTCCCTACCGCACCGTCCGCTCGCCGCCAAAAAACTCACAGCCTCGCCGTCAGCCGCAAGATGTCAAACACGATTTCCTTGCCCAGTGGATCGACGACCCAATACTCCTGAATTCCGGCGGCAGCGTAAAGTTCGCGTAGGACGACCGTGTCCTTCTGAACCGATGTTTTGCTGACGATTTCCAGAACAACTTCCGGAGCGCCGATCACTTCCAGAGAATACTCACCGTCGATCAGGCGGACCTGGCCCGAACGTACTGCCTCGTGGCCCACAAACATCCCGTCGGGCTCGGTGGAGAGGCCAGCCGCCGTGTTGATAAGGCGCATGCGGTCGCTGAGCCAGCGTCCCAGGCGGCCAGGTTCGATTACGAGGAGTGTGAGGACCGCAACGAACTGACCCTTGATCAGATTGTGGAGCACAGTTTCCATCGTCAGGTCCACCCACAAGTCGCCTCCCAAGTATGAAAACTCGCCGCGCTCGGGATAGTCGCCGGATTTCGTCCAGCGGCGAAACGCCTGCAGGTTTGCGAAACCCATCGGCAAGCGGATCGTGTCGGCCAGGACCAAGTTCATGGGATCGTGAGCATCGGACAGGAGGGTTGGATTCACCCATCATGCTACAATCGGCTTTGCAGGGAGTGAAGAGAACTCAGCGATTGTTCCAGCATGGCCATTCTCCGCATTGCCAACGGCGCCGGTTTTTTGGGCGATTGGATCGATGCGCCACGCAGGCTCGTCGAGCGGGCCGAGGTCGATTACCTCACCATCGAGCATCTGGCTGAACTGACGATGTCGATCCTGGCCCGGCAGCGGGAGAAGGACGCGAGTGCCGGCTATGCCGAGGACTTCCTTGAGATTCTGCGGAGCCTCACGCCAGCCCTAAAGTCGCAGCCGCGGCTGAAGATCGTGGCCAACTCAGGTGGGGTGAATCCGCGAGCCTGCGCCAAGGCTGTCGCTAAAGTGCTGGCGGCTTCGGGATTAGGCGATGTGATGATCGGCTGCGTGAGCGGGGATGATCTGCTGTCACAGATCGACTACTTGGCGAAGCAGGGTAATGGGCTGCGGAATTTGGATACGGGCGAACGGCTCCTTGCTCCCATTCCCACATCCCCGAACCCCGAGCCCCGAATCCCTGTCTCCGCCAATGCGTACTTGGGCGCGAAACCCATCACCGATGCCCTGGCCAAAGGGGCACGGATCGTCATCACGGGACGCGTCGCCGATGCATCGCTCACCGTCGGGCCGGCCATGTACGAATTCGGTTGGCGATGGGACGACTGGGACAAGCTGGCTGCCGCAAGCGTGGCCGGGCACTTGATCGAATGCGGGGCTCAGGTCACCGGTGGCTACAGCGTCGATTGGCAGGATTACGAACTGACCGATGTGGGCTATCCGATCGTGGAACTGGCCGACAACGGCACTGCCGTCATCACAAAACCGCTGGGCACGGGCGGAGCAGTGACACGGCGGACGGTCGTTGAGCAACTGGTCTATGAAATCGGCGACCCGCAGCATTACCTGACACCCGACGTCGATTGCGACTTCACAACTGTCGAAGTGGAAGATTTGGGAAACGACCGCGTGCGCATCAGCGGGGCGACCGGCCGGCCAGCCACCAACACGTACAAGGTCTCGCTCGCCTATCGCGACGGCTGGATGGCCACTGGCACTCTGCTGGTCTATGGCCCGGACTGTCGCGAGAAGGCTGCAGCGTGCGGGCGCATCATTCTGGAACGGTGCAAATTGGCCGGCTTAGAACTGGCGAGGTCAAACATCGAACTGCTCGGCGCAGGCGCCGGAGTGCCGGGGGCGTTTTTCCATCGCAAGTACCAGGCTCCGGGTGAAGTGGTGCTGCGCGTCACGGCCCACGATCCGCGGCGTGAAGCGGTCGAATGCTTTGCCCGGCAGTTCGCTCCGTTGATCACGAGCGGCCCGGCCGGGCTCGCGGGCTATGCTGCGGGGCGTCCGCAGGTGCGGCCGGTCTTTGCCTATTGGCCGACACTGGTTGAAAAGCGGCTCGTCGAACCGGTTGTTGAGGTAAAACCGGTCAACGATTGGCTGATCGGCTACCATCCACGTCCCGGCGTGGAATACTGAGCAAATTGAATCAACAATGACCCACAGCAAGACCATCCGCGTCCGCGATCTCGCCTCCGCCCGTAGCGGCGACAAAGGGAACCACGCGAACATCGGGGTTGTCGCCCACAACGACGATGCGTACGCAATGCTCGTCAGCCGCTTGACCGCTGTCCGTGTGCAAGATCACTTTCGCGAACTTGGCGTTTCTCGAGTCGAGCGTTTTGAACTGCCTAAGGTGCTCGCGCTGAACTTCGTTCTGTACGATGCTCTGGGGGGCGGCGCGAGCCGCAGCCTGCGAATCGACACACAAGGGAAACTACTCGCCACGTCACTCCTCGATTTGTCATTCCACGCCGATGCTTGGGACAACGATTGATTCCTGTCTCTTGTCTCCTGTCTTCTCTCCTCTGTCCTATGACCGTCATCGTCAAAGCCAACCATCCTAGCGGTACGATCATCTTGAATCGGCCCGACAAGCGGAACGCCATCACGCGGCAGATGATGGAGGATCTCGCGCAGGCCTTCGATGATCTGCATCAGGAGAAGAAGGTGCGAGCCGTCATCCTGACCGGGGCGGGAACCGCGTTTTGTGCCGGCATGGATCTGGCCGAGATGCAGGAAACCGCCCGGCAGCCGGATGCGATGCTGCAGTGGCACAACGATGCCGTGGCCTATCGCGAACTGATCGACGTGATGCTCCGCTTTCCCAAACCGATCATTGCGGCCATCAACGGCCCGGCTATGGCAGGTGGCGCCGGACTTGCGCTAGCTAGCGATATCGTCATCGGCACGCCAGAAGCCAAGTTCGGCCTGCCTGAGCCGAGGAGGGGGATCGTCGCGGGTCTCGTCTCGCCACTGCTCGTGTTTCGCATCGGCGCATCGCATGCCGCAAACCTGCTTCTCACGGCGCGAACGATCGATCCCGCCGAAGCACAGCGGATCGGCCTCTATCACGAGGTCGTGCCAGGAGAGTTCGTCTGGGCCCGTGCTCAGGAACTGGCCGGCGAGATTGCCAAGAGCGCGCCGGAGGCGCTGCTCCTTACGAAGCGAATGCTCAATGAGACGATCGGCGAGCATTTGGGGACGCTGCTTAGCGCCGGCGCCGCCGCCAGCGCTACGGCTCGCACCACGGAAGCGGCCCGAGAAGGGCTCGCAGCATTTCTGGAGAAGCGCGAGCCGAAGTGGCTGTGATGTAGATCCCGCCTGCCGGTCGGGATCAAGTGTCGCGACAGTCGGAACCTACTTCCGCTCTTCCAGACCTAGCGTCGCAATAATCACTTCCGCGCCGGGTGTGAGGCGACGAATCTTGTTCGCGATGATCACCTTTTCCGACGTCGTGGCCTTGGCCGCGCGGCGCTTGAGGATTGTCATCTTCTTCTTGCGATGCCGCCGCCGGCGCAGTTCGCGGTGCCGCTGGATGATGCCGCCCATGTCGTAACTCCCAAATTCCCTGTGATTCAGTCGATCGGAGTGATTCGGTCGATCTTTTCGATTTGTAGCAAACCAAGCAGCATACCGGGATTTCTACGCGCGGTCAACTCGACGAGCAATGCTAAAAAACCCGCGCAAAAGGTGGCGATCGACGAAAGTCTTGCCGCTCCCTGCGACTGACTGCGTTCAAACGCTGCCGGCATTCCAGTGTGGCACTCCTGGCAGTCGATCGTATAATGGCGTTCCCGCCTTTGGCCCGCCTCGCCCCGCCTGACCATCCCACCTGAAAGGCCGCTTGCATGACGCAGCCTCGCTATCGACTCGATCGTCGTCGGTTTTTGCAGGTGAGCGCTGGAGGCGTCGTGGGCTCAATGTTGCCAGTGGTGGCCGGCTCGCCGGCACTAGCAGCGACACCAATCGCGCGGGCCAAGTCGGTAATCCTCGTCCTGTTGAGCGGCGGCCCGAGCCAGCTCGACATGCTCGATCCGAAGCCCGACGCACCGGCTGAAGTGCGCGGCGAGTTCTCCGCGATCGACACGGCAGTTCCTGGCGTGAAAATTTGCGAGCACCTGCCGAAGCTCGCCCAGCAACTCAGCCGCTGGTCGATCGTTCGTTCGCTGGCTCACCCAGAACACAACCATCTGCTCGCCACGCATGTCGCACTGACTGGGCGGCCCACACCGCTGCCGCGCGGCGGAACGGATCTCGATCGCGTCGAATCGCGCAACGATTTCCCGAATCTGGCCTCGGCCCTTGATTTCGTTCGCCCTGGCACGGGCGGCATTCCGTCGGGTGTGTCGCTTCCCAACTATTACATCGAAGGGCCGCTCACCTGGCCGGGACAACATGCCGGCTTTCTCGGCCCCAAGCACGATCCGTGGCAGATCAACCGCGATCCGAGCCAGGCGGATTTCAAGGTCGATGCGCTCCTGCTGCCTGACGGTATGAGCGTGCCGCGGCTTTCGTCACGGCGCGAGCTGCTGGACGCACTGAACGGCGGCTCGTCGCTTTCCGCCAGCGGCCGCCCGGCATCGCTCGGCGAGCAGCAGGAAGTGGCGTTCTCGCTGCTCACCAGCGCCCGCATGACGCAGGCGTTTGAGATCGGCCAGGAATCCGATGCCGTCCGCGACCGTTACGGCCGCAACAAGTTCGGCCAGTCGCTGCTGCTCGCCCGGCGGCTCGTTGAGGCGGGTGTTCCCGTGGTGCAGGCCGCGATGGGGATCGTGCAGACCTGGGACACGCACGTCGATAATTGGGGCCGGCTGAAGAACACGCTCCTGCCGCAACTCGATCAGGGACTCTTGGCCCTGACCGACGATTTGGCGGCCAGCGGTAAATTGGACGAGACGCTCGTCGTGGTGATGGGCGAGTTTGGCCGCACCCCGCGCATCTCAACGCTCCCGGGAGAGAAGATTGCCGGCCGCGATCACTGGGCGTGGGCCTATTCCGCGCTCTTCGCGGGGGCGGGCGTTCGCGGCGGGCAAGTTGTCGGACAGACCGATGCCAAGGCCGCCTATCCGCTTTCGCAACCGTGGACGCCAGCGGATGTCTGCACGACGATTTACGATGCCCTCGGTGTGCCACACGACGCGACGGTGACCGATCCGCTCGGCCGAGTGCATCACTTGCTCAACGGCAACGTGATGACGCCGCTGTACACGGGCGTCGGCAGCTAACCAAGGCCAGGCTGGTTACTGCTGCAGTTTGGCCAGTTCCCTTTCCGCACCGCGCCGCGTGCCGCTAGTGCCGTCGTCGCGCAGGACGATCAAGTGCTCGATGTAGGCGGCGCGGAATTCTTCGTTGCCGGGCTCCTTGGCGAGATCCACGAGTTCGCTGAGACTCCGTTCTCCCACAGCAGCCATCTGATCCGTCATCTGCTGGCGCATCACCAGTTCCACCTGCGCGTCGGGTGCGGTCGCCATAAACCGCTTGAAGCCGGGAAACAAGGCCTTCATTTCGGCGTTGCACTGGCGAATTCTGGGAGCAGCTGCATTTGCCGATGCGCCGTCGGTGATCGTGGCGAACGTCTTGTAGAGATCGCCTGACACGCGCAGGAACGCCTTCGCATCGGGCGGTACGGCTGCCATCGCGAGGTCGCCTGCGACTCCCGGATCGAGGTGCTCGGCGATTTCGTCCGACTTGCTCGTGTTCTCGGCAGATGTGTTTGCTTTCTCTCCACCGGGCGGCGGAGGTGGTGGTGGACCGTTCCCTCCCGGTGCTTTCGCTGGCTCGCTCACGATTCCGGCAGGAGGTGCAGAACCCGATGGCTCGCAGCCGGCGGCGACGAGCAGTGCGAAACCTACAACAAGGCGGAGATGCATGGCGTAGCCTTGAACAGGGAGCAATCGCATTCGCGACAATTCGGGATCGGATGTGGGTCGAGTTGTTTAGGCACGCGACCAAAGCTACGCTCAGCATACCGAGGAGATCACTATGTCGCATCTACGATGGTTTGTTGGACTGATCCTGATCGCTGTCGCGTCGCGAGCCTCCGCCCAAACCGCCCGCCCGCTGGTCGAACTCACTGACGAAGGGCGTCGCGTCCATGCCGCCACGTTCGTCTTTGATGGTCATAACGACCTCCCCTGGGAGCTGCGGACGAAGGCCGGAAGTTCGTTCGACAAACGGGATATCCGCCAACCGCAGCCGGCGATGCACACCGACATTCCGCGTCTGAAGACGGGGAACGTCGGGGCGCAGTACTGGAGCGTCTATGTCCCGGCCGAAACGGCCAAACGGGGTGAATCTCTGCGGCAGACGCTGGAGCAGATCGAGTTAGTGCAGGAAATGCTGCGGCGGTATCCCGAAACCTTCGAGCAGGCCCGGACGGCAGCCGACGTCGAGCGGATTCAGAAGAGCGGCAAGATCGCCAGCCTGATCGGCGTCGAAGGAGGGCACTGCATCGAGGACTCGATTGAAAACCTCCGCCGGCTGCATAAGCTTGGCGCGGGATACATGACGCTCACCCACAGCGACACGCTCGCCTGGGCCGACTCGGCAACCGACACGGGGAAGAGCGAGGGGCTCTCGCCGTTCGGCGAAGAAATCGTCCACGAAATGAACCGCCTGGGAATGCTCGTCGATCTCTCGCACGTGTCGGACGAAACGATGCGCGACACTTTGCGAATCAGCAAAGCTCCGATCATCTATTCGCACAGCTCGGCCCGCGCGATCGCCAAGCATCCACGGAACGTCCCCGACGACATTCTGCTCCTCGTCAAGGAAAACGGCGGCGTGGTGATGGTCAACTTCTTCCCCGGCTTCGTCGTGCCCAAGAGTGCCGAGATCATGGCCAAGATGTTCGACAAAACTCGCGAGCTGCGGGCCAAGTTCCCGAAGGAGGAGGACTACCTCCGCGAACGGAAGCGATGGGAGGCCCAGAACCCCTATCCTGCCGGCACGATCCACGACGTGGTCGATCACATCGAGCACATCGCCAAAATCGCCGGCAAGGATCACGTCGGCATCGGCAGCGACTACGACGGCATTACGAAAGTGCCAGCCCAACTCGAGGACGTTTCGACCTACCCGCTGATCACGCAAGAACTGCTCAACCGCGGCTGGACGGCCGAGGAGATCGGCAAGCTGATGAGCGGCAACATCCTGCGGGTGATGAGAGAGGCGGAGCGGGTAGCGGGGGAATTACAGGCAGGGAAGTAGCCATTCCTTGTTCCCAAGCTCCGCTTGGGACGGAGAGTGCGGCTATCGCTGCACTTCGCGAAAACGTTCCAGTACCTGCTGCGGTGAGGCGGTGCCGGTCGTGCCAAGTTGCTGCACGGTAATCGAGGCAACGAGGTTGCCTACGGCAGCAGCTTCGAGTTCATTGCAGCCGGCCAGGAGTGCACTGACGATGCCGCTGGTGGCCGAGTCGCCCGCGCCGACGATATCGACGGGGCCGGTGGCAGGATAACCGGGGACGAGCGCTGGTTCGTGGCCGGAGCGAGCGACGAGGATGCCAGATTCGCCCATCGTGCAGAAGGCGGGGCGGGAGGTGTGGCGGGAGAGATCGGCGAGGGCGGATTCGACGGAGGGTTGTCCCTCGCTGACGCGTCGGGCTTCCAAGCTGGAGCTTCCCTCGCTTGCGCTTCGGGTTGGTATGGCGCCCAGCACTTCCGAACGGTTTCCCTTAAGCGTTGCCGCTGCGAACTTGCCCAGGAACCGCCGGCTATCGACGTAGATGAGCTTCGCCGGATTCTCGGCAGCCAGGCGAACGAGCGTGTCGCGTACGGCAGAGTTGACCACGCCGCAGTCTTCATCGACCAGTTGATCGAGAACGATCAGCCCATCGGACGTGCGGAAGACCTGTTCGACGCGGCGGCACAGGTCGGCAGTGACTTCTGGCGAAAGCGGAGTCCGTGTGCGGAGATCGAGGCGGTTCAGTTCGTGCCACTGATTGGAAGTATCTGCCCGCATCGGCTTCGTGTACGTTGGCGTCAGCCGGTTTGCAGCGGCAATCACGTGCTGCGGATCGACCGGCAGCTTGCGGAGTTCCTTCACCAAATCGTAGCCGTGCCCGTCGTCGCCGATCACGCTCACCGGCACGAGCAGCCCGGCCCCGAGTGCCGCCAGATTGTTGAGCACCGTGCCGAGCGCCCCCGGAGAATTGCGGACCCTATCGATCTGATACGCCTCCAGACCCGTTTCGATCGACATCTCCCGGCTGCCGGGGATCAGCTCCAGGTAGCGATCGAGAAACAGGTCGCCGACGAGACCAATCGTGAGGCGTGGAAGCGTGCGGAGGACGTGCTCGAGGCGGACTTGGGAAATCACGGGGAGTGGTTCAGTTGGGAAGAATGTCGGCTTTCACTCCGTGAAAGCACGTCCGTTCGCGGAGCGAACGGCGACACTTCGGGCGCGGGGTGGTGAAATGCGCCCAGCGGCGCGGTATCGTCTAGGGCGATTAGAGCATCGCTTGGGGTCGCTTGGGGACAGGGGGGAAGGTGCGGCCCGCGGCTGGCAAGTTTGGCCGCGGGCCGCCTTTTCCACGAAGTGGTTTCTTCGTTCTCGTACCACAGGGGTAACACAATGTCTCGTCTGTTCTCGCTCGTGAGCCTGGCGGCACTGCTCGTCGCCGGCGGAGTTGCCATCGGGGCCGATGCGGCCAACGGTTTGACCGAAAACGGCAAGCCCGATCTGAAGAGTGCCGGCCCGCTCGCCTTCGGGCCGAAGGGGGTGCTGTTCGTCGGCGATACGCAGGGGGCTGCGATCTTCGCGATCGGTGTCGGCGAAGCTCCGAAGGCGGCGATTGGGCAGGGCTTCAAGCTCGAAGGGGCTGACGGTAAAGTCGCCGCGGCGCTCGGTACCGAAGCAGCTGACATCAGCATCAACGATGTGGCCGTCGAGCCGGGAACGGGGATCGCGTACCTGAGCGTCGCTCGCGGCAAGGGGCCGGATGCGGCAGCGGCGATCGTCCGCGTCGATGGGTCGGGCAAGATCTCGGAACTGGCCCTCGACAAGGTGCCGTTTGCAAAGGTTTCGCTCACGAATGTCCCGAGTGCGGAAGCGAAGGACAAACGGGGCGGGTCGATGCGGACTCAGGCAATCACCGACCTCGCATTCGTCGATGGTAAGCTCTACATCGCCGGCCTGTCGAACGAAGAATTTGCCAGCAAGCTCCGCGCGATCGCGTTTCCGTTCAAGAGTGCCGACACGGGGACGAGCGTGGAAATCGTGCACACGGCCCACGGCGCGGCGCTCGAAACGCGCTCGCCAGTCCGGACGTTTGTGCCGTTCAACGTCGGTGGCGAGCCGCAACTCCTGGCCGCTTACACCTGCACGCCGCTCGTCGCATTCCCGGTCAATTCGCTCAAGCCAGGCGAGAAGATCCGCGGCAAGACGGTCGCCGAGTTGGGGAACCGGAACCAGCCGCTGGACATGATCGTGTATGAAAAGGACGGCAAGCAGTTCCTGCTCCTGGCGAACAGCTCGCGCGGCGTGATGAAGATCACGACCGACACGCTCGACAAGCAAGAACCGCTGACCGAAGCCGTGCGCGACGGCAACACGGCGGGGATCAAGTACGACACGGTCGCGGACCTCAAGGATGTCGTGCAGCTTGATAAGCTGGATGACAAGAATGCCATCGTGCTGGTCGGCAAGCCAGGGAGCGGCTTTGCACTGCAGACGGTGGCGCTGCCGTAAGTAGTAGGCACACTCCGTGTGCCGTAGCTCCGAAGGAGCGAAAGTGAATAGCCCCGGTCATCATGGCCGGGGCTTGTTCGTGGTAAGGGCGGAATCGCGCTCGATCGGACGGAGAGATCACATGTTTCGCCGATTGCTCATTTTGCTCGCCATGCTCGCGACTACCGGCGTGGCCAGCGCCGACGAGTCACCAATTCACCTCGTTGAAAAGGACAAGACGATTATCGCCGTCGAAGTTGCACTTCCCGCGAAGCTGCTCGAATCACTCACCAAGCTCACGGAAGGGGATGAAAAGCTCGTCGAGATTCTCTCCGTTCGTGTGGGCCGCGAGAGCGATTTAACCAAGCCGGCGGTCGGCGGGAAGTACGAGATTAAGGACAGTAAGCTCCGTTTCACGCCCCGGTTTCCGTTCAAGGGAGGTCTCGCCTATCGGGCCGACTTGTTTGTTCCGGCTCTAAGCGTCACCGGCGCTCCCGCGCATTACGAACGTGCATTCGAGATTCCCGCTCCTCCGCGTGGCGAGCCGGCGAAGGTGACGGCGATCTATCCCAGTGCCGCCGAACTGCCGGACAACCAATTGCGGTTCTATCTGCACTTCTCGGCTCCGATGAGCCGCGGCGAAGTGTACGAGCATGTGCGGCTGATCGGCGAGGACGGCAAGACGGTGGAGGGGGCGTTTTTGGAAATTGGCGAGGAACTGTGGGACAATTCAGCCACCCGGGTGACGCTGCTCTTCGATCCGGGTCGCGTGAAGCGGGGCCTGAAACCGCGGGAGATCTTCGGCCCCGTGCTGGAGGAGGGGAAGAAATACAAGATTGTCGTCGATGCCAAGTGGCACGGCGCCGACGGCCAGCCGCTGGCCCAGCAGTTCGTTAAGGAATTCACTGCCGGGCCGATGAACGAATCGGCGATCGACCACAAGGCGTGGAAAGTCGCCGCGCCCAAGACCGGCACGCGCGAGGCGCTGGTCGTGCAATTCGACCGGCCGCTGGACCATGCTTTACTGGGCCGCACGATCACGGTCGAGGAGGACGGCAAGCGTGTGCTAGGTGAGATCACGATCCGCAAGAACGAGCGCTCGTGGGAGTTCCGCCCCGATCAGCCTTGGACGGCCGGGAAGCACGAACTGGTCATCGATACGACGCTCGAAGACACAGCCGGCAACCGGATTGGCCGGCCATTCGAGGTGGATCGGTTTGATATGGTGGACGGCGTCGTTCCGATCGAGTTCTTTCGCCTGCCGGTGGAAATTGGCCCGGCAGGGAAGTAGCTTCGAGGGCCGTAACGCAGTCGCCTTGGCCTGCCATTTCATATAGCCAGGACGCGCTAAATCGCTGTAAATTGGCGAGCGGAGAGCGTTAGCACCCCGATGGCGTTGCATCATCAGAAAAACGCCGAATCATCGGGAGGCTCACGCCTCCCGCTCGCCATCGATCCCCCCCAGTTTTTGAACCGGAATCTTGCTCCATGCACCGTAAATTCGCTGTTCTGACCGCCGTGATTTCTTTCTCCCTTCTGTGCGCATGGGCATTTCTCCCGGCTGACGCTCAGACCAGCCGGGCGAAGGCCAAAAAGGGGAAAGCGGCGGCCGCTGACAATCTGGCCGCCAAGGAAGCCGAACTGGGGGAATGGTCCCGCTGGCGCGGCCCCAACGGAGACGGCATCTCGCTGGAAACCGGCCTGTTGGATTCGTGGCCGAAGGACGGCCCGCCGCTCGCTTGGCGAACCAAGGACCTCGGCGGCGGCTTTGGGAGCGTGGCGATTGCCGGCGGCAAGATCTTTGTGATGGGGGAGCAAGGGGGCAAAACCTGGCTGCACGCCCGGAAGGTTGAGGATGGCTCGGAGATTTGGAAGACCGACGTGGGCGGCGGTGGCGGACCGAACTGCACGCCGACGGTTGATGGCGATTTGATCTTTGGCTTGACGCTCGGCGGCGATCTGTTTTGCTGCAAAACCGAGAATGGCGAACTCGTCTGGTCGAAGAATTACGGCCGCGATTTCGGCGTCGATGGGCGTCCCGGCTGGGGCTTCAGCGAGTCGCCGCTGATTGATGGGGACTTGCTTGTTTGCACACCCGGCAATGAGGAGTCGCTGCTCGCCGGTCTCGACAAGAAAACGGGCGAAGTTTTGTGGAAGACCAACGTCACCAAGGACCAACTCGGCAACAAGGGGCACGACGGCGCGGGCTACTCGTCGGTCGTCATCGGCAACGCGGGGGGCGTGAAGCAGTACGTCACGCTCGTCGGCAAGGCGGTCGTCGGGGTCGATGCAAAGGATGGCAAGCTCCTCTGGGCGTATCCCGACGTGGCCAACGGCACGGCGAGTATTCCCACACCGATCGTCACGGGCGATCACGTCTTCTGCTCGAGCGGTTACGGGACCGGTTCGGCGCTCATCAAGCTGAACAAGTCCCGTACCGGCTTCGACGTGCAGGAGATCTATTTCCTGGACGCCAACAAGATGCAAAACCACCACGGCGGCATGATTCAAAAGGACGGCTTCGTCTATTGCGGCCACGGGCACAACGAAGGCTTCCCGCTCTGCATCGACGGCAAGACGGGGAAAGACGCCTGGCGTCCCGGTCGCGGTCCCGGCGGCGGATCGGCAGCCATCGCCTATGCCGACGGACACCTCTACTTCCGCTATCAGGACGGCACAATGGCCCTGATCGAAGCGACGCCGCGCCAGTACAAGCTGAAGGGGAAGTTCAAGATCGCCAGCCACAACGGCGAAAGCTGGCCGCACCCGGTGATCGCCGGCGGCAAGCTTTATCTCCGCGACCAGGACGAACTGCTGGTGTACGACGTGCGGAAGCAATAAGAACCCGAGGAGTTCGCGAAATGACCACGACTGAACTTCACAGCAACGCCGCCAGCCGTGGTTTGCTGCGCAAACCACAGCCACCCCGAAATTGTCCATTCGTAAAATCGGTGCAGCCTTGATGACGCCTGCTCCAGCCAACTGACAATCGCCCGAAATGCCGGTAGGATAACGGCCTTTCCTACAAACTTGGCGAGCGTGAGGCGAGGCGAGCGATGACGTTTTCTTTGAAGGGGCGCGTGGCGATTGTGACCGGCAACAGCACGGGGCTGGGAAAGGCGATTGGCCTGGCACTCGGCAAGGCGGGGGCCAAAGTTCCGGTCAACTTCGCCAACAACGAAGCTCGCGGCCGCAAGGCGGTCGAGGAATACAAGGCGGCAGGCATCGAAACGTGCCTCGTCCGCTGCGACGTGACGACGGAGGCCGGCATCGACGAGCTGTTTGCCGCGACCGAGAAGCAGCTTGGCGAAGTCGGCATCATCGTCCCCAACGCAACCTGCGAGCAGCCGCTCAAGCCGATCGAAGAGTACGACTGGGCATTCTATCAAACGATGCTCGACTTCTTCGTGAAGAGCCCGTACTTGCTGGCTCGCCGCGGCCTGCCGGCGATGAAGCGGAAGAAGTGGGGGCGGTTCATCAACATTACGAGCGAAGTGTTCCAGCGGTCGGTCGCCCCGTTCAGCGCTTACGTTGCCGCGAAGGGGGCACAGATCGGCTGGTCGCGGAGCATGTCGCGCGAACTGGCTCCGTTTGGCATCACTGTGAATATGGTCGCTCCGGGGTGGATTCCCGTCGAGCGGCACGAGAAGGATCCGCAAGCCGAGAAGGACGCGTACCAAGCCTTGATCCCGATGGGGCGGTGGGGAGTGCCAAAGGATGTGGCCGACGCGGTGCTTTACCTGGCCAGCGACGAAGCGAGCTTCATCAGTGGGCAGACGATCTGCGTCAACGGCGGGATGACGCCGTGGTGAGCATCGTGTAAGCGGAACTACATCGCGAACTGGCAACCGAAGAGGACATACACCCCTTTGCGGTCGTGGCCGACGAAGGCTTGTTCGAGCGTGTTTTCGACCATCAGCACGCCGTAGGTTTCGAGGTGCCGCGTCCAGTGGCGGCTCGCCTTGAGGATGCCGCGGCGGGTGGGCGTGTCGTGCTCGGGGATGCCGAGTTTTTCGGGATAGAACTCGCCGTAGTTGGCGGCCAGCGACCAGAGCGGCCCTTCATAACCGAGATTGACGTAGTAGCCCCAGCCGGTGATCGGCTCGTGAAAGGCCTTGTTCAGGTCGCGGAAATAGATGCTACGGCCCCAGGTGATGTCGTTCGGGTCGAAGCCCGGCCGTCGAAAGCCGTAGTGGTCGTAGATCGCTTCGGTCGATAGCGTCCAGTTGCCGCTGCGGAGCATCGCGTCGAAGCCAAAATGCTCCTTGTACATTTTCTGCCCTTCGGAGCCGATGCCGTCCTGCACTTTGACGGACGCGCCTGCGGCAAAGAACTCGCGGTCAATGCCAGCTCGCGCGACGAGAGCCTTGGACGAGTTCGCGTCCTGATCGGGCCCGCCGTTGGTGAGGGCGGCAGTGAAACACCAGCCGGCGGGATCCCACTGGGCGAGTACGCCCGTCTCGCGGAAGAGGATCGACTCGGAGCGGATGAACGGCGAGTCGTCGAAGTTGTTGCGATAGTTCGTGAAGTAGAAGCGGCCAAAGGGTGTGACGAAGCGGCCCATCGCGAAGTACCAGTCGTCCTGCCGGGCCGCGAGGTAAAGCTGCGAGATCGACAGCACGTCGATATCGAAGTTGTGCGAGAACGATTCCCGCACCGGATCATCGACGAGGCGGTTGCGATCGAACGGCTGTGTGAGGAATAGTTCCGTCTCGACCTGATAGAGCCACGAGCCCGCCTCGTGGTGAATGCCGCCGTCGAGCACTCCCTCGACCGCGAATGTCTCTTCCTGGCCGGTGAACTCGACACGCTGGTCGTTCAGGTAGTAGCCGCGGGCCTTGCCGCCGACGTGATAGCACCAGTCGGGCTCGCAGGGTGGAAGGGATTCGTACTCAGCGATTGGCTCTTGCGCGTGCGCGCACGCGGATGCCAGCACAAACGCGGTCAGCGCGCTCGTCCAGAGCAAAATCGCGAGGTAGAAGCGACGAAGCATGGTGTCGGTAAAGTCGCTTCGGCCCCGCAAAAGCGGCAAATCCAGCATGCACGGAACGTTCGACACGACCGTCACGAGCGGCAGGAATTGCTCAGGTGGCAATCCTTTCCCAGGCGGCAGAGTTTGCCACAACTGGCCGTTTCAGCGGGCGGCAGCGACTTGCGTGGAGAGCAAGCTCGTCGCGATCGCCTGAAAGACGGGCTCCACCTCGTCGAACTCGCGGCTTTCGGCTTGATAGTGCCAGAGCAGGAGTGCCGAGGGCGTTTTCAGGCAGCGGACCTTCGCTTCGACAAGCAGATCGAGATAGAAGAAGGCGATATCGACTCCCTTGGTCTCGATGTCGCCGTAGGTCTCCTTGGCCGGAATCACTTCCAGGTCCTCGTACAGTTCGCGGATCGAGTTCACCGCGTCGGTCACAGCCGAGCGGGCGTCGTGGTCGGGAGGATAGACGTAAAGCGACCAGAAACTGGTGTGCTCGCTTTGCAACGTCACCGTCCGCGGCCACTCGTCGCGCTCCTCTTCCTGCACCGACCAGTTCTCGGGGTAAAGGAAACGGACGCCCAGATGTTGATAGACGGCAGGCATCGTTTCAGCCTACACAGGCGGTCCCCAGTTTCGCCAGCGGGGTTGCATTGGCAGAGGCCGCTCGCGATAATCAAGACGTAGTGTCTTGAATCAGCCGGCCGATTGCGGGTGCTGTATGAAGTCTGCCTTTACGCTATCGCTCGTTCTTTTCGCCGCCCTTGCCGGCGTGGCTTTGGCCGATGACGCCAAGCCGGACGACGATAAGGCGCAACTCGCCAAGATTCAGCAACTGGTCGGTCAGTGGCGCGGCGTCGGCCAGCCACAACGGGGTTCGACCAAAGACAGCTGGATCGAACAGGCCGATTGGCAGTGGAGCTTTGCCGGCGGCACGTCACTCGTGGGGAAGCTGCCCGAAGGGAAGTACTTTCACAAGATCAAGCTCGTCCGCGGCGAGAAAGACGGTGAGTATTCGCTGGTCGCCACGCCGGCCGACGGCAGCGAGCAACTGACGTTTGCCGGAACGCTTGGCGAAAACGGCAACTTGCAGCTTGTGGCAAGCGAACCGCGCGACGGGCTGCCGAGCCGGATTTCGTTCCGCTTCGTCGCCGGCGGCGATCGGCTGCTCGTGCTGCTCGAAAAGCAAGGTACGACAGCCAATCAGTTCGTGCGGATGGCCGAAGTAGGCTATACGCGCAAAGGGAGTGGCTTCGGCAAGGGATCGAGCGGTCCCGAGTGCGTCGTGACCGGCGGCTTCGGCTCGATCGAAGTGATGCACAACGGGCAGAAGTACTATGTCTGCTGCACGGGCTGCCTCGAGTACTTCAAAGAAAGCCCGGATGAAGTGATCGCCGAGTACAAGGCCCGCAAGGAAGCAGAGAAGGCGGAACGTGAGAAGCCAAAGCCGTGAGTGGTGATGCGACGCACTACGCCTGCGACCGCACCTTCGGCGGCGGAGGCGGTGGAATGGGTGGAGCGGACGCTATCGCTACCGCCGCTGTGGGTTGCTTCTTCAGCGGCGAGAGTGCGTGCTGCGCCGCATAGGCTGCTTCGGCAATGAGTTGATCGACCCGGCTGCGGAAGAGGGCGAACGCACCGAGCGATGGAATCGCGATGATCAGGCCGACGACCGTCGTCACGAGCGCCTGATAAATCCCGTCGGCGAGTTGCGCGGCGCCGGCATTCCCCTCGGTGTCGGCCACTTGCTTGAACGCCAAAAGCATCCCCGTCACAGTACCGAGCAGGCCGACCATCGGAGCGATATTGCCGATGACGCTCAGATACTCGATCCGCCGAAACAGCTTGGCCGCCTGTTCCGCCAGTGCATCCTCGGTCGCCTTTTCGATCTCCGTCCAGCCGCCATCCAGTTCCGAAAGGCCGCGAGCGATGATAAACGCGAGCAAACTGGGCTGCGACTTACACTCCCCTTGGGCGGCCACGATTTGCCCCTCGCTAACGAGGCGGCGGACATCGTCGGACAAGCCTGGCGGAATGATCTGATCGCGGCGAATGAGCAGTAGGTTGTCGGCCGCCAGCGCGAGCGCTGTTAGCGAGAGGCCGATGAGCACGACCATGTTCGCAATCCCCAGCGGCCCGCCGGAGAAGACGATCTGAAAGAACGTCAGTGGCTTCTTGGCCGGAGCAACTGCAGTGGGCGGCGCGGGCAGCGATGGTGTGGCTGCGTCTTGGGCGAATAGGCTACCGGCCAAGAGGACGAACAACATGGCGACGACCAGCACGCAGCCGAATCGATTCCATTCAAACGCAAAGGGCGCAAAGAAACGCGAAGGGCGCAAAGCCAAGCGGCAGCTACGCTCCCTCCTTTGCGATCGTTGCGCCTCAGCGTTAAATTCAATGGGCATGGATCAGCAATCCAGCTATTTCAATCGCTTGTTCGCTTCCGCCGCTGCCGGCAGATGGGAAAAGTCGCGAAGAATCTCACGAAACAGTCCCGCCGCCTGGTCGCGCTGCCCCATCTTTTCAAGTTGCACCCCTGCCGCCAAGAGCGCGTCGGCAGACATCGCTTGCTGTGTGCGGAAGACGAGCGGCACGCGCAGGTAGGCAAGTGCCGCGTCTTCGTGCTGGCCGACACGAGCATGCAATTCGCCCAGGATATACCACCCGGCTGCCTGAACTTCGGCTGGCAGCTTTTCCAGGTTCAGCTTCCAAGCTGCAATTTCGGCCGTCTTCGCGGTAACGAGCTTCGTTCGCCAGAGTTGGATTGTTGCCAAACCTGCGATCCGCAGATCGCCCGACTTCACAAGCTTTTCAAGCTCTGCGATGGCTGCCGCTCGCTTCGGCCCGGCAAGGAGCCAGCTTGCTCCAAGCACACGAGCGACCGGCGATTGTGGATTTTCCAGCCAACCAGTCGCGTGGCGTTCGATCGCCGCATCGGGCGGCGCGGCACGCCAGGCTATCGGCATGATCGCGAAGTGCATCGTCTCTGGATCTCGGGCCACGATGGCCAGGAACTCGTCGCCGGCATCTTCGATGCGGCCTGCTTCGAGATAAGCGCCGACGAGGTCCGCCCGAATTTGCCGTTCGGCCCACGGCCGGCGCTCGATCGCTCGCGCTTCCATGAGTTGAGCGATCGCCTCTGGTGATTCACCCTTGGCTCGCGCAGCTCGCCCCGCCTCGTGCTCCGGCAGCCATGTCGTTTGGATTTCCTTCACGCGTCCGGCCGGAATCGTCTCCACGGTGCCGAGCGCCGTCCGCAACTTCAGCTCGGTGCCGGTATAGTCGAGAACCTCACCCGTCCGCCGCACACGCGCCGCCGGATCGCTGGCAGAGGACGCGATGACGATATCCTCGGCAGCGGCTGATGTGCCAAGTGCAAGAGTCGCAGCCAGCAGCAGATGACGAATCACACCAGCTCTCGAATCGGCTCGCCCTGCGGCAGAATCGGCATCGGGCGGCCGTGCAAGTCGGGGAACGAGGCGCTGTAGTCGATGCCGAGATGGCGGAAGACGGTAGCCCAGAGGTCGTTCGGCGTGAGCGGGCGATCGACAGGATATTCTCCCTTCGTGCTCGTCGCACCGACGACTTGGCCCGTCCGCATGCCGCCGCCGAAGGTCAGCACGCTCATCGCGCCCGGCCAGTGGTCGCGGCCCGGCTGCATCACTCCCGTCTGCGTGCCGATCTGGTTGGTAATCCGCGGCGTGCGGCCAAACTCGCCCGTCACGACCACCATTACCCGCTTGTCGAGGCCGCGGGCATAGATGTCTTCAATGAGGGCCGCGATCGTCCGGTCGAAAATCGGCAGCCGCACGAGAGCGTCGTCGAACAGGTGACAATTGACCGCGTGCGAGTCCCAGTTGTAGGTGCCATTGGCCAGCCACGGCACTTGCTTGCAGTACGGATTCTCGATGACCATCGTCACGAACGAGACGCCCGCTTCGACGAGCCGCCGGGCCATGATCGCCCGCTGCCCCCACGGATGATCGCCATATTTCGCTCGCAGGGCAGGATCTTCCTGCGACAAGTCGAACGCCTCGCGGGCCTTGGCACTGGTCAAAAGGTCGATGGCTCGCTGGTTGAACGAGTCCATCGCGACAAGCGAGCCGGACTTGTCGATGTCCCTCCGCAGCTTGTCGAGACCGCCGAGCAGGCTCGCGCGATCATCGAGCCGCTGCTCCATTTCCTTCACGAGGCCCAGGTTCTGCACCGAGAAGCCCGAATCGCTCGGATCGCCGACGACCCAGAACGGGGCCATCGCCGGGCCGAGATACGCCGTGCCGAGGCTGAACGTGTCGATGTGCTGCCGGCCACCATCGACGCCGACGACATAGTTTGGCACACCGACGTTCCGCCGCTCCTGCATCTTCGCGATCATCGAGCCGACCGCCGGATAGTCGTTCACAAAGCCGACAGGCTCCTTCGGGTCGCGGCCGGTCATGAACCGTTTGTGGCCGCCACCGTGATCGGCGAAGTCGTGGGCGATCGAGCGGATGAGCGTGTACTTGTCGGCAAGCTTCGCAAGCAGCGGCAGGTGCTCGCAGATTTCAATGCCGGCGACATTCGTCTTGATCGGCCGGAAAGCGCCCCGGTAGTCTTCCGGGGCGTCCGGCTTCATGTCGAATGTTTCCATGTGGGGAGGCCCGCCCGGCATCCACAGGAAGATCACCGCCGGGTCGTCCTTGCCGGTCGCTGGGCTACTGCCAGAGGCTTGCGCTTGCAGTCGCAGGAGGTCGGCCATGCCCAGCCCTGTGAACGCGGCAGCGCCGGCTTGCAACAGCGATCGTCGGGCAATGGGACCGGGACAGCGCGGGTCGCGACCCAACGGGTTCAGCATTCGGTTCACTGGCAAAACTCCGCTAAGCGAGCGGTGGCGGGATGCGTACTGGCGGGGACGGCCCAGTTTCCAGGCCGCAGGCTCATTGTGATCGCCAGCGAGGATCGATGTCAAATCCATTATCGGCTTTGCTGGGCTCGCGAGTTTCTTCCAAGTCCCAGAGGTGCGTACCGCACGACGAGCCCCGCCAGGATGAATCCGCCGCCCACGAGCGTCCACCAATCGGGCTCGATCCCCCACGCGAGCAGCGCCCACACCGGCACCAGGATCGGCTCGGCCAGGCCGATGCCGGCGGCCTCGTGGCCGGGAAGGCTTTTCAGCGCTCGGGCAAACAGCACATACGGCAGGCCAAGCTGAAGCACCCCAAAGCCGACGAGCAGCGGCCATTGGATGCCGGCGGGCCAGGGCGTTTGGCTTGAGGCGTCGAAGAGTCCCGCGAGTCCAAACACCGAGAGCACCGCTGCAGTCACCGAGTGATTCGCCGCGGCGAGCCAAGCTGAGTCGAAACTCCGCAGTTGCCGCAGCGAGAGGACGATGCCCGCGTAGAACACGCCGGACGCCAGTCCCCACAGCACCGCCTCGAACGATGCCCCACGAGATTCAAACCACAGGATCACGCCAACGCCGACCGCCGAAAACACCACGAGGAGCAAATCACGGAGCGTGGCTCGCTCGCGAAACATGAGCACGCCGACGAGCAGCACCCAGGCCGGTGCCGTGTTCTGCAGCCAGATGGCGTTGGCCGGCGAGCCTTTGACCATTGCCGTCAAATACGTGTAGTTCATCGCCGCGAACGTCGCGGTCATCGGCAGGAGCTTCCACGACAGGACCGGCCGCCGCACCAGCGGCACGATGATCAGGCACGCAAACGCGGCCCTCCAGAACGCGAGCACCGGTCCCGGCCAGCCGTCGAAGAACGGGGCCTTGGCGAAAAACCCGCTCGTGCTCCACAGAAACGCCGCGGCCAGCACGAGCAGCCGGGCCGTGGTAAGGCTCGGTAGGTGTTTTGTCTGCTCGCTGGAGTCGGCCGCCTGCATGGTTCCCGTTCTTGCACCCCCGCGACCTTTCGTCCAGCCCGCCTGGCACATCGAAAGGAGACACGGGGCAAAGAAGTGACAACCACGAATCGAACGAATCAGACGAATCAGGCAGAGACGATCCCTGGCTGCTACAGTTGGGTGATTCGTTGGATTCGTGATTTCTTCAACTGAGGCTCGGTATGGAACTCGTTTTCAAAGAGGAAAGCTACAAGATCGTTGGCGCGTGTTTCCAGGTCTATAACGAAATGGGCTGCGAGTTTCTCGAATCGGTCTATCAAGAGTGTCTCGAAATTGAACTCGGTTTGCAGCAAATCCCTTCTCAGCCCAAAGAGCAATTGCTGCTCTACTACAAGGGGCGGCCGCTTCAGCAACGGTACATCCCGGACTTTATCTGTCACGGCAAGATCATCGTGGAGCTGAAAGCCGTTTCCGCAGTGCTCGACGAAAATCGTGCCCAAGTCCACAACTACCTGAAGGCGACCGGCCACAAGCTCGCGCTACTCGTCAACTTTGCGAGCTTCCCTGACCTGCACTACGAGCGCATCGTCCGCTAACCTACTCTCCTCCTGCCGCATTCGTTCGATTCGTTAGATTCGTGGTTGGCCCTCCGTCTTTCACATTTCATGAAAAGCTCCTCCAAACGCCGCTACGACTGCCTCATCATCGGTGGCGGACACAACGGTCTCGTCGCGGCCGCTTATCTCGCGATGGCCGGCAAGTCGGTTTGCGTCCTCGAGCGGCGGCATGTGCTGGGCGGTTGCTCGGTTACCGAGGAACTCTGGCCAGGCTTCAAGGTTTCGGTCGCGTCGTATGTCATCAGCCTCTTCCGGCCGGAGATCATCCGCCAGCTCAAGCTCAAGCAATACGGTCTGAGTATCCTGCCGCGAAACCCGTCGTCGTTCACACCGCTGCTCGACGGCCGATCGCTTCTCATGGGGCCGGACGAGCGGGCTACCTGCCGCGAAATCGCCAAATTCAGCCCGCGCGATGCCGAGCGTTACCCGGCTTACAACCGCCTGCTGGAACGCGTCGCCGCGACACTCGAACCGATTCTCGCCAAGGCCGCCCCCGATCCGCTGCCGCTGCCGGCCGAGTGGCGGAAGATCGGCGTGAGCAAGCGCCTCCGCGATACGAGCCGCCTCGTTGAGGTCTATCAAGCGATCAGCGGCCTCGGTGCCGACTTGCCCGATGCGATCGAACTGCTCGTCGGCGCGGCCCGGCCGATCCTGGAACGCTGGTTCGAAGCCGAAGTGCTCCGCGCCACACTCGCCACCGATGCCGTCATCGGCGCGTTCGCCTCGCCATCGTATCCCGGTACGGCTTATGTCCTTTTGCACCACGTCATGGGCGAAGCCGGCGGTGCTCGCGGCGTATGGGGATATGTCCAAGAAGGCATGGGAGGTCTGGCGACCGCGCTCGAAGCTGCCTGCCACGATCTGCATGTCGAAATTCGCCGCGAATCCCCGGTAAAACGGATCCTCGTCGATAAAGGCCGCGCCGTCGGCGTCACCCTCTGGGACGATACGCTCCTCGAAGCCGACGTCGTCGCTTCCAGCATTGACGCCCATCAAACCTTCGAGCGGCTGCTCGAGCCGTCCGAACTGCCCGCCGAATTCCGTCAGGCCGTCGCCAAAATCGACTACGCCTCGGCTTCGGCCAAGATCAACCTCGCCCTCTCCGAGCCGCCGCAGTTCACCTGCTTGCCGACCACAGGAATCGGGCCGCATCATCACGGGACGATCCACATCGGTTCGACGATGGACACGATGGAGCGGGCCTTCGACGACGCGAAGTACGGCTGGCCAAGCACCGAGCCGATCCTGGAAATCACGCTTCCGACGAGCGTCGATCGGACGATCGCTCCGGAGGGGAAGCACCTGATGAACATCTTCGTGCAGTACGCTCCGTACAAACTGGCCGACGGCCTGCACTGGGACAACATCAAAGAAGACTTCGCCGACCGCTGCATCGAACTGCTCGCCCGCTACGCACCCAACGTTCCTGGTTCGATCCTGCATCGTCAAATCCTCACGCCACTCGACCTCGAACGCCTCCTCGGCCTGACCGGCGGCAACATCATGCAGGGCGTGATGAGCCCGCAGCAGCTCTTCAGCATGCGCCCCGTCGCCGGCTGGGCCGACCATCGCACGCCGATTAAGGGGTTGTACCTGTGCGGCGCGGCGAGCCATCCCGGCGGCGGCGTGCTGGGAGCGTGCGGCCGAAATGCGGCGGAGGAGATCCTGCGGGACGTGAACTAAAACGCCGTCAAGCCCACTGCTCTCCTTGGAATCAATCACATGATCCTCGACACGCTCGACAATCGCGGTTTCTACCGCGGCCTCGCTCCGCGAATCGTCGCCGCGCTCGACTTTCTACAAGCAACCGACCTCGCCGCGCTGCCGCTGGGGAAGACCGTGATCGACGGCGAGCGGCTGTTCGCCCTGGTGCAGGAGTATTCGCCTAAGCCGGCCAGCATGGGCAAGTTCGAGGCCCACCGCCGCTACTGGGACGTGCAATACGTCGTCCGCGGCGTGGAGCGCATGGGCTATAGCCACTTAAGCCGCATGACCGTGAGCGAGCCGCATAGCGACGAGCGCGACGTGGCGTTCTTCACCGGCCCCGGCGACTGGCTCTACGTCCAGGCAGGTACCTTTGCGATCTTTGGACCCAGCGACGTTCACATGCCGGGTGTCGCCGTCGATGACGCGCCCAACCAGCCAACCGTGCGGAAGGTCGTGGTCAAGGTGGAGTTGTAGCCGTCCCCGCCTTCGTTTCTCCCGCCTTCGTATCGTCGGCCTTCGCCTCCTCCGGCTTAGGGTCTTCGAGCGCCTCCAGCGGCTTTTGGGCGGCGAGCGCATCGAGGGCTTTCTTCAGGGCATCGAGCTGCGGCTGCAGGGCGGCTTTCGCGCCTGCTTCGGCAGCACCAACATTCGCGGCGACCTGTTCATAACGAGCGGCGAGCGCGGAGGTGTCGGGCAGAGCGGTGATCTGACCCGTTAACTTCACCAGCACGCTCGCCTCATTGGCCTCCTTCGCCTTTTTGGCCCGCGCGATGAGCGCCTCGCGCCGCGCAGCCAGATCGACCAGCTCGTCGTGCAGTTCGGCCAGCGATTGTTCCAACTCGATCCGCTGACTGTCATCGGCCAACGCGAGCGACACTTCCTCCGCCAGGCCCGCGACGATCGGCACTCGAGCCAAGGCACGCTCCCCTTGCCGGACGAGGAGCATCTGCACGACACTTTCGCCGGCAGGAACATTCACTCGGCCGCGGGCGTCGCTCGTGCCGACGCGCTTCCACGAACCGCCGCCGGGCAAGCCGGCCGGCTGCGTGAGGAGATCGAGCCCTTCCAGCGGCGCGGCCCCTTCGCCGGCCGCGACCAGCGCGAGCGTCGTCGAGCCGCGTGGCGGAGCGATGGCCAGCGCCAGCCGCGGCTGCTGCGGGTGAAACGGGGGAATCGCCCCGGCAGCAAGGCCCGTATCGATACGGCAGGAAACGTCACCGCCACTTGCACTGGTCGCAGTCAGGTACGTCCAGGGAATCGGCTGGGAGGAACCCGCTGCGAGCTTGCCGCGAGTGTCGCTCTTGGCAAACAGCGGCCGATAGACCGTTCCCGCACCGCCTGGCAAGCCGTGACTGGCCGGAAGGAGTACTCCGCCGCGCAGCTTGAGCGTGGCGGTCGTCCCTTCGCCCGTTTCGATGCGGCCCAGCGGCGCGAACGCGGCGAGCACGCTACGTGCGGCGGTCAAGACGACTTGTTCGGGGTGAACGTTCTCATGCACGATGGCCGTGTTCCACAGCCCGGTGGTCAGATCGAGCTCGCGGGCCGCGATGGTTAACCCCTCATCGTTGCTCTTCACGGCCAGCAGCAGCACCTTGTCTCCCGCCAATCGCTCGGTTGGAATGTCGGCCGCGGTCACTGACAAGAGGTCCGCCAGCATGGCCGTTCGTAGCTCGGGCGTTGCAGCTGCAGATTCGACGCGCCCCGCCGCTCCCAGGGCAGCCGCCAGCGGCGCGGCGGCTTGCTGGGGCAAGTCGGCGAGGGCGCTCGGCGCCAGCGGCAATCCCGGATCGACCGCAACGATCACACTGACGCCATAAGGTGAAAGCTCCCAGCTTAACTCGGCGGCCTTCGCCATCCCGCTGGCCAAGATGACCACCAGAAATCCAACTGTGTGGAGCAATCGCGCACTCAAACGAACGTCGCTCTGCTGCCAACGTCCAACGATTTCAACGCAAAGGCGCAAAGAGCGCGAAGACGCAAAGCAGCAAGCAGGCTCTTTGCGCCCTCGGCGAACTTTGCGTCTTTGCGTTAATCCATTCATCGTGATCCCTGCACCTACTTCTGCGACGGCGGCGAGTTAGGCCGAAGACTACTCCATCGGAATCCGCGGCTCGGCGGTCCATTGTTCGACGTGCTGGTACAGCGTTTCGAGCCGGTCGCCAATGCCGGAGACGCTGCTGTGCACGGCGTAGTGCTCGGTCAGTTGCCAGAGCGGAATGACCGGCAGCTCCGCCGCCGCCAGCCGGTGAACCGCTTGCAGGCGCGTGGCCGCATCGGCCTTCGTCGGCGAGGCATCGACCGAACGTAGCGCTGCGAGCATTGCCGGGCTGCACGCGCCGGTCGCTCCCTGCGGCCCGAGCACTCGCCAGACATCGGCGGCCGGCTCGCGAATCACCAGTTCCGCATAGCGCAGATCCCAATCGGCCGGTGCGTCCGCGGCGGGCGCACCTTCCTCGCGAAGACTGACGGTAACGCCGATCGCCGCGAGTTGCCGGGCGAGCGATTGACAGGCCGCCCGGGCAATTGCGCTGGGTGGATGGAGCAGCACGAGCGGCGCCGATGCCGTCGCCTCGTTTACGCCCGCGATCTCCTCGCGTGCCAGCCTTGCCAGGACGAGCGCCGTCGCCGGTTCGTAGGGGCGCGGCTCGACCTTTGCGTTGTAAGCGTAGGCGAAGTCGTCGGTCGCGGCTCCCTTGGGGAACGGCCCGCTCACGACCTCGCAGCCGGGAATGCCGCCGCCGGCAAGCAGCCCTTTTTGCAGAATCGACTGCCGGTCGATGCCGTACAGGATCGCCCGCCGCATCGCCCGGTGATTCACGAGCGGCTTCGCCGGATTGGGAACGAGCACATGCACGGTCGGCACGCCGTAGGGCTTCACCGACACGCTGCCGGCAGCGGATATCGTCGGCACATCCCACGGAGCGAGGCGGTCGATAAGGCTCACTTCGCCCCGGCGGAGCGCCCGCAGGGCCGCGCCAGCATCGGGATACGCCCGCTCGACGATTTCCCCCGGTTGCTTCGCGCCGGTGGCAAAATAGCCGCTCTCGCGAACGAAGCGGGCGATGGCCGGAGCATGGATTTCCAGCTTGTACGGACCGAGCGGCTCCCCCGCGCCGCGAACCAGTGGCAGGCGGAGCGCCGCCTCGGGCAGCGGCAGCGGGCGGGCGAGCGTTACCTCCAGTTCGCCGCGGCCGCGGGCAACGGCCGACGTGAGCAGGCTGGCAAAGATCGAGTCGTAACTCGGATTCGCGCTATCCACCTGAGCGAGCAAACCGCGGGCAACGTCGGCTGCCGCCAGCGTTCGCGGCGGATCGGACCACTTCAGCTCCGGCGAAAGCCGCAAGACAAGCTGCGTCGGCTCGCTGCCGCGCGCCAATTCGCCGAGCGGGCTCGCATAAGGGTTACCTTCGCCGCCGGCCGGCGCACGCTCGGCGATCGGCCGCCCCGTCAGCCGGGCCGTGCGGAGCGAGGACCACTCGTCCAACCGCTCGGGCCACTTCCCACTGCCGGGAGTCATCACGGCGACACCCACCACCGGATACTTTTCATGGACCGCCAGGGCGAGTTCCCGGCCGCCGGCAATCGCGGGCCAAATGTCGAGCGCCCGCGTAACTGCCTCGTGTGCTCCCCGCAGGTTGCCCGCGGTATTCGCGGCCTGAGCCGCGGTGAGGAGCGTCTGCGCTTGCTGCGCGAGCTGCGACTCGTAAGGGACAATCGTCGTCTCCTTGAACTCGGGGAACCGCGTCCCCAGATTCCGCAGGAGGCCGCGGGCCGCCTTGTAGTTCTCCGCGGCCATGTTTCGCTTCACCAGTTCGACCGTCACGCGCTGGTAGGCGTTCGCCAGTCCCTGCCGCTGCGGATTGCGACCGTGCAGTTCGACGAGGAGCGCGAGCGTTTCGTCGTGCTTCGCGGCCCGAAACGCAACGAGCACCTGCTGCCACAGGAACAGCTCGATGGAGTCCTTCAGGCCCGGCGTCTGTGGATACTTCGCTTCGAGGAAGATGTAGTACGGCTGGGCATCGTCGAACCGCCCCTCCTTCATCACCTGGTCCGCCTCGGCCAGCACGAGCTGCTCGAAGACGCGGACCGACGCGACGTTCGCCCAGGGCAGGGCAAATTTCTCGCCGGGCCGTTCGAGCAGCTCGACTTCCAAGTCATTGGCCCGCTCGGCTTCGGTTGTCGGAACCTTGCCACCCTTCAGATTGAGCGACTTCACGCGGAGCAGCACGCCGCCGTTATCCTCGTCGAGCTTGATCTCGTCGAACGGCGGTTGCAGGTAGAGCGGATCGGCAGCGCGGCCGAGCGAGCAAGTGGCGAGAAGCAGAAGAAAGGTAAGCAAGCCCCCAACCAAGGGAAATCGTCGTCGATCCGATCGACCTCGACTGAAACGCAAAGGCGCAAAAGGAACGCAAAGGCGCAGAGAGATGTGCCGACCCTTTGCGACCTTGGCGAACTCCGCGCCTTTGCGTTGCTTGAAGGATGCCACGCCGCGAGGATTGTCTTCTCGTTGCGAGTTGTTCATGGCTTGGCCTCCAGCGCGGCGAGCGGAACGGAAAGGAGCGTGCCGTCGGACGCGATCACCACGGCGAACTGGCCGGCGACGAGCGGCCCGGCCGCCAGTGGCAGGTCGAGGCTCACCGCTGCCACTTCATTGCCCGAGTCGAGGGCAATGCGGGCGAGCCAGCCCGACTTCGTTGCGACCAGTGCGCCGGTTCCTGCCGCCACGGGAGCGCCCGCGAGCGGTCCATGCGCCAGCGGCGTTTTCCAGACCGCAGCAAGCTGATCGTTCAGAGAAACCAGCTCATCGCTATCGGTGGCGGCCAGCAGCACACTTCCCACGCGTACCGGTCCGGAAACGAGCGAACGACCCGCGAGCGTCGCAGCCGGAGCGGGCGCAAGGTCGGGGAGCGTGAACGTGTGCCACCCGCCGCGGCGATCGAGCACGCCCACCGCTTCGTCGCTGGCGACGAGACCCGTGATGGGGACCTCGATCTTCGACACGCCCAATTCCACGAGTTGCGGCTGCGGATCGTTCGTGAGACCGACGCGGAGGATCGCTCCGCCAGAGTGAGCGACAAACAGTTCGCTGTCGTCCTTTCCTCCCACGGAGAGGCGGCTGGTCGTGAGCCGCTGTCCGGGGAGCAGGTTGATCTGCAGCGGGTCCGCCTTGAGAGCCCCGGTCGCCGGATCGAGCCAGGCGATCGTGCCCGACGTGCAAGCGACCGCAATGCCATCCTTCCAGGCGAGTGGCAGCGCCGCGAGCGGACCGGGAAGCGGAACGCTCGTGGCAGTGCTCGCTCCTGCTGCGAGATAGCGCAATTCCGCCGGCTGACCGGCGGGGATCAGCAGCGCATTTCCACCAGCGAGCGGCAGGGCCGACGCAATCGCGACGCCCGCGGGGGCGTCCTTGGCCGGCGGGCTCAATGGCCGCGTGACGAACCCGGTCAGTTCGGCGAGCTTGACCTCGCTAGTTGCGCCGGTTGTCGCAATGGCCGTGATCGTGCCGGCGTCTGCACCGGGGACGATCCCGACAATGGACACGTTCGGAGCCACGGCGGCCGGTTCGGCTGGTGCATCGGTCGTTCCGAGCAACTTGAGCCCATCCGCTGGATCGACGGCGGATTCGAATGTCGTGGCCTTCCCTTGATCGGTGATGACCACCAGCTTGCCGCTTTCACTGGCGAGCGGCCGGGTAAGCAGTCCGGGAACCTCGGTTGCCGGTGCGATTTCGGCAAACTTCCCTTCCGGAGTGATGACGATCGGCCGAAGCGTCGTCCCCGCCGGCCAGCGCGGCACGGCAACGACGACGTGCTTGGCGATCTTCACAGGAGCGGCAAGGGCGCCTGCCGGTTCGTGCCCCAGATACGCCGCGCTCAGGCATTTCAAGTCGGCCGACGAGAGCAGATAGACAAGCGAGTCGTCGGCCAGTTGCACGAGGTACTCACCCGCGACGGCAGGGCCGACGGATGCCGGCTGCGGAAGCTGCACCTGGGCGATGCCGTCGCCCGTGGCGGCATCGATCGCCAGCAGTTGCCCTGCTCTGGTCGTGACGAAGACGCGGGAGCCGAGAACGACGGGCGGGCCTGCCGCGGGGCCAGGAAGCGGATGACGCCAACGGAGCTTGCTGCTGGCTGGCTCAACCAAGAGCAGTTCGTTGCGGAAGGCGTCGATGAGCAACTCGTCGCTGCTTGTGGAGACGACAGCCGCGGTGGGACCACTACCAATGGGGCGACGCCAAATCACCACGCTGGAAGCATCGATTCCCCAGGCAATTCCCTGCGCGATCACCACTTTTGCCTGTCCCGCAGACCCAGTCGCCGGCGCGGCAAGAATCAACTGTCCCACGACCGCTCCCCGCGACTCGGTCGTTTCCCCTTTCACCGCATATTCCGCCGGCTGCGACTTCGCGACGGCCGCGGCAGCGAGCGCCGGGCCGAGGCTCGTCAGCTTCGGATCGGTGAGCATGTCGGGATGCGACGCACGGAGCTTCTCTCGCTCGGCCAGCGCTGCGGCAACATCCCCCGCATCGATCGCTTTCTGCATCGCCGCTGCTGCTGCATCGCGGGCGCTTGCCGCCGCGGCGTCGAAGTCGCGCCGAGCGAGCGAATCGGCCGCGGCTTGCAGCTTTTGCCAATCGCGCAGTGAGCCGGGTACCAAGCGGCCGTCATCCGCGAGGGCGAGCGCCTCGCGTGCGGCGGTTATGTCCTCTGCCGACTTGGCCGCACTGGCCAGCGACACCGCCATCTCAGAAAGTAGCGGCGCGATCTCGGCATGGACCTGCGACAGCTCCGCCTCACCACCGAGCGGCGGGAGCGATTCTTTCGCGGCAGCGAGCACCGCCTGCCAATTCCGCGGCGACTGCGCGCGGGCGGCGAGCACCTTCGCCGCGCCGCGCTGCACGCGAGCGAGCGGAACACGCGGGCTGGCCGGATACTTCGCCAAGGCCTCGTCGAGCTTCGCGATGGCCCCGTCGTAGGACTTCGCTTGATAGTCGGCGGCAGCCAGATCGAACTCGGCATCCCCCGCGCCGCGCGGGATGAAGAAGAACGCCGCTGCTCCGCCGCCGGCCACCAGCAGCACGGCGAGAAGCCCAAGGACGAGGCCGAGCGAGCTCTTCTTCTTCGCGGGCTGCTGCTGAGGTGCTGGAGTCGCACCTGCCGGGGCTGCCGCCAGCGGTCCGGCCATGCTCGGCACCGCGAGCAAATCGACGGGCCCTGCTGCGGGAGCCGCCGCTGGCGCAAGGGGCGCCGGCTGTGTCAGGTCGTCGAACGGGGCCAAGCCGCCGATCGGAGCGAGCCCATCAATCGGAGCGAGCCCATCAATGGGCGCGAGCCCTTCGACCGGCTTTGCCGCTGCGGTGGCTGCAGGCTGCTTTGGCTTCGCTGCTGGCTGGGGGTTAGGTGCGGGTGCGGCCTTGGCTGGTGCTGGCGGTTTTGCAGCGGGTTTCGGGGCTGGCGCTGGAATCGATTCCAGCGGCGTCAGCCCCAGATCATCGAGCGGGGCCAGACCGCCGGCTGGTTCGATCGGCACCAGCTCATCACCGAGTGGCATGAGGCCGCCGTCGTCCAGCGGCATGAGGCCATCGATCTGGCCAGCCGGCGCGGCGGATGATTTTGCCGGCGGCTTGGCCGCGGGTTTTGCGCCAGCTGTTGCAGCCGCTGCACCCCCCAGCAGCTTCTGCGCCTGGCCCGCCGTGAGATGCCCCTTATCGGTGAGCAGCTTGGCCAGGCTCGCCGCCGCCACCGGTTTGCTCGAAGAGGCGACCTGCCGTCGCAAACTGGCGATGATCTCGGCGGGCGCGAGGTCGCGCTGCTCAAGCTCACTCAGAAATTCGTCCGCAGTCTTCGCCATGCCGTGTTGCCGTACTTATGCGCGAGAAGTCAGTGGGGAAGACGCGAACTCACTGCAGCGATGAATTTGTAGAAACACAGAGGCACAAAGATCGCAGAGCATTCAATCGCCTCTCTGCACCTTCGCGCCCTTGGCGACTTTGCGTTGAATGAAATGGACGCTGCTTGGCGAACACGGCTGCCTCATTCGTTGGATTCGTGCGATTCGTGGTTGCGGGTCTTGTCTGCCCTTCCCTCGCTGGTGCGTCGGGTTGGTGTGGGTTGGCTCACCGCTCGTCAGGTTTTTGCTCGATCACGTAGAACCGAAACGTATCGCCCCCCGCGGAGCGAATGCCGAACACCGTGTGGCCGACCTTCGTGACGTTGAGCTGCTTGGCGAACGCCTCCTCCAGGCGGGCCAGTTCCGTTTCGACCTCCGCCGGCAGGAAGTGGGCGAGCACTTTGCCCGCCGTCCGAACGCCGGCCCGCTGGGCGAGTTGCTCGTCCGCCTCGCGCATGTCGCCTCGCTGCCAGACGAGGTACAGCCGCGATTCATCGGTGGCAAAGCCCGGCCGCGTCTTCGGCTTGGGGTTCGACAGGTTCGTGAGATACGTGATGTGGTCCTCGCCGCCGATCGCTCCCATCTCGATCTTGAAATAGTCGAGCTGGCGGGTGTACGACTCGATCGAATTCCCCGGCGGGAAGCGGATTTCCCACCGCTGGTGCCGCGGAATTTCCTCCTTGGGAAGATCGGCCTGGCGTCCACCGCCCTGGACGACGAGCGAACTGGGAGCCGACCCCTCAAACGACACCTTGGCGAGGTCCGGCGCGAGCTTGGCCGCGACCTCGGCCGTGCGAGCGATCTGAGCGTCGGCCGCGGCAGCGCCCGATCCCGCTGCTTCGGCAGCAGGAGGAGGGGCCAGCTTTGTCGCCAGTGCCGGCGGCGGTCCAGCCGGCTCCGCGGCGGTCGGTGAACCGGGATCGGGAATCGCCGCCGCCCCACCGCCGCCGCAACCGGCTGCCATCAGCAGAGCGCAATAGATACTAACCCGACGCGCAAGCGAGGAATTCACATGCATCCGCAGCGTCAGCGAGGAAGACATACGAACCCAGGCCATTGGCCGCTGACCTCACTTATCAAACTGCACGTCGGGGCGAATCGTCACGTACCACTGCTTCCATGTGGCGCTGGCGGCGGCGCGCGCCTTTTCCTCGGGCTTCTCGCCGAGCGACGTGGGCGTGACCGAGCGGCCGATCAGCCGCAGCGATTCGTCCGCCGCCAAAACAACCCGCCAATCGGAATCGTCGAGCGCTCGAATCAGAGCCTCGCCGCTCTCCAGGTCGCGAAGCTGACCCATCACCCTCACCGCCGTCAGCCGGGCGTCGCCGACGCCGCTGGCGGCCAGCGTTCGCAGCCGGGCCAGGTGTGGCGCTCGCTCTTCAGCTTTCAGCGCCAGCAACTGATCGCGGAGATAGTCGATATCCGCCGCTGCCGCCGCGAACGAGTCGTGTTCCGGCTGGAAGAGGACATCGATCAGTTCGCCAACCGACAGATCGAGCTTCTTCGAGACGATCTGCCCGCCGCGGATGCGGACCGCCTGCGGATCTTCCGGCAAACCACGGCCGGCGAGCAGGGCTCCTTCGCCGAACGTCTTCGACCGCTCGATCGCCTTCTTCGTGCTGCGCAGGAGGAACAGCGTGGCGAACGCCGTATTCACCGCGTCCAGTCCCTCGGTATCCTTCCAACTGCCGTTCTCGAGCTGCTCCTTCTTCAGATACGCGAAGCCTTCGTTGTACCACCGCGGCTCCTTGGCGGTGCGACCTTCGGCGGCCTCCAGGAAGCTCTGATAGCGTTCGAGGGCGTAGAGATAGTAGTAGCCGAACGTCTCGGTTTTGATCGTGTAGTTCTTCCGCATCCATTCGCGGCCCCGCTCCTGGGCGGCGCGGACCTTGCGAGCATCGACTTTGCGCGTGCGGGCCTGCTGGGCCTGCCCGCGACCAAGCGGTCGCAGGGCGGGGGGCAACGTCGCATCGACCTGCACCGTGGTTTCACCCAGGCCGAGCAAATCCGACACCATGTATGTCGCCCCCAGGCCCGCCGCCGCCATGCCGGGACGAGCGCTGTCTTGCTTCACCAGGTCAAACGAAACGCGTCCCTCGGCCTCTTTTCCCTGATAGCCCCAGTGACCGGCGGGGTCTTGCGTGCGGAGGAGCCAGTTCCCCACCCGCTCGGTTGATTCCAGCGACGGATTGAACCCCACCTTCGACATTTCCCAGTACGCCAGCACCGCGTACTGCGTCATCGACGTGTCGCCGGTCGGCTTGTCGGGATAGCCCCATCCGCCGTGCGACTTCTGCCGCCGCTGGAGCGATTCGCTGAGCTTCAGGATTTCCGCACTGTATTTGCTGGGATCGAGCGAGCAGAGAAAGATGATCGCGATGCCGGTGCTGTAGATGTCGGCATTGATTGCGGCCGCGTCGGCCTTGGCGAGGTTCTGGCACGACTGAACCGCCGCGGCGATCTTGGGGTGCGTCTCATCCTTGCCATCCTTGAGGAAGGTGAGGCCGATGAGGCACTTGCCGCCGACGCGGCCGTCGTCCGCCGTCGAGAGGAACTCGAATGCCTTGTCGATCACCTTGCGGACTTCGGGGCTATCGGGCGTGACGGCCCGCGCCGACGGAGCGAACAGCCCGCTGGCGGCGATCCCCAGCGTAGCGAGACACAAGATCCGACACCCGTAAGCCGTCATCGTCGTCACTCCAGAAAGTCGTCTCTCCGGAAGGGAGAATCGCCCTGACCGCGATCCGTGGCAAAAACCAGACTCATCGCACGCAGCGAATGCCGCCCGCCTCGGCCTTCGTGAGACTGAGCTTTCTTCAGACTCAGCCTTGTTCGGATGCTAACTCTGGGGAAATGGCAAGTCAATCAAGTTTTGGCTGGGGATCGGAATAGATAGCCGGCGTATTGCGCTCTTCGGGGGAGAAGTCGCGAGCGCCGCAGCGGTGCGCATTCCGCACGTCACGACAAAAGCGAACTGGCGCGAGGCCGGTACCAATGCTTTATGGGCATCCTATCTTGTCTCGCACGTGCGAATCACGTCGAGAAAGAGCAATAACTCGGGTTTTGGTCCGGGACCCAGGTTGCAGTTCATTCCCTCTGGCAGAATGCAGCGGAGTGTCGTCCCGCCCCCCATGGGCGATTGCCCGAGTACGAAATATTGGACGCCGTTTGGTCGCCGCACTATCGCCGAGAAATGGGGTGCCAGAACAAGCTTCTGTTCGCTGTTCATCACCTGTTCGATCGACATATTGGACATATCGACCGGAGGAGACGACGGATACTCCAAAACGAAATACTCGCTCCCCTCGGATAACTGTCCGTGATGCCAACGGAAGCGCTTCGCGTCATCCATCACGGGCTCGATCTTCCGCGCCGACGTCGCCATCAAGTAGAAAAAAGGTCCGGCGGCACTGGGAGTATTCAGGCACAAATCGGTGACTTTCGCCAGATCGCCGAAGGCGTAATGCGGCAGAATGAAGTAGGCCACGTCGTAGCACAACTGCGGCAACGAAACCGGTAGCGGCTTTTTCTGAAACCAGTTGAATAGACCCATCGCGTGCCCTTCGGACTATTATCAGGAGCGGATGGAGCGGCCATCAGCAGCCATCGGATTTCAGTATGTCCGACGCAAAGCACGACAGCGAGCGCTTTCAGCCGGGACAACTGGGCCTCGCGCATCTGCTGGGCGTGATGGCCGTCGTGAGCGTCGTGGCGGCCCTCTCGGCGGCTCGGCTGCGGACGCTGCCGCCGATGCGGGCCGGTGAGGTCGTGATCCACTGGGTGCTCGTCGCTGCCATTGCTGCTGCCTTCTATGGCTTCAAGTCGCTGCGGCGGAGGAGGGAACGCCAAGCCGCGGGGCAAGTCCTGTTGCGCGTCTCGGCCCGACCGATGAGCGACTCGCGGCGCAAGCTGATCTCCTGGCTGCTCCTGGCCGCGGTCGTGGCCGATGGCGTACTGATGTCGGTTTTTGTGCTGCCGGAGGGGTTCCTAACGCTTGGCCGCCTGGGTGGCTTCAACCTCAACATGCTCTACGTCCTTGTGGGGCAAGGCCTCCTCTGGCGGTTCACGCTCGACCATTGGCTCACGAACATTTACTCGGTCGAATTCTGCGAGCACGGGATCGTCACTTACGGCCAGTTCTTCCCCTGGCCCGCCGTCACGCGCGTCGCCTGGTCCCCCGCGCGACCGAACAACCTCGTGATCGGAGCGAACCGGACCATCCACGAGCTAACAATCGACCCCGCCGCGCGGGAGGCGGTAAGCGAGTTTTTAGCCGGGCGGAGAGCGTGAATTACGTGACCCGCTAACCTAACCACCAAGTACGATCTACTGTCCAATCAGCTCAAACCCCGCCAATTGTCGCAGTGGCTCGTTTGTAACCGAATCGCGGGGGCGATGCAGGAGAGCGTGGAATTGTAACAACCTGCCAGTATAATGCAATAATTCTGTCCACTGGCGCATCTAGGTTATAGCGGCAGGCGCGCGCAGGACGGGGTAGGTAGCCGCACGGTCTTTGGCAACTTGGTGACTTTGGGCACGCCTACGCAAGCGTGGGTCGTGGCACCCGGCGAACGGTTCCCTCGCTGACGCGTCGGGCTTCCCCGCTGGCGAGTCCTCACGTGCAGAGGTCCGGCCCGGCAGGCCGGACCCACCAACAGTCCCGCCCGGCAGGCGGGATTTACTGGCGGCGAGTCATACGATTCATAATCGAATCCCTTGGAATAGGGATACTTATGAATGTGCGTAAGTAGCTTCCAGGAAAAGGTTTGCGGTGGAATATTACTGCTCGCGGCAGAACGAAAGGAGGCGAAAAGTATGACTCCGCTGGATTGGTAGGCGCGGCAACGGGAGGCGAGACGGCTACCGTATTTTGGGGTCAGGCCAGGATCGGCTGGACAACATGTCCGCTGACGTCGGTCAGGCGGAAGTCGCGTCCTTGCCAGCGGTAGGTGAATCGCTCGTGCTCGATGCCGAGGAGGTGCAGGAGTGTGGCGTGCAGGTCGTGGACCTCGACGATGTTGTCCACGGCGTTGTAGCCCAGTTCGTCGGTCGCCCCGTGGCTGACGCCCCCTTTGATGCCGCCGCCGGCCAGCCAGACGGAGAAGCCTTTCATGTGGTGGTCGCGACCGTTCCCCTGAGCCATGGGGGTGCGGCCGAACTCGCCCGTCCAGACGATGAGCGTGTCCTTCAGCATGTCGCGATTTTTGAGGTCGGTGATCAAGGCGGCACACGCCTGATCGACTTCCTTGGCGGTGCCGGCCATGTGCTCCTTGATGCCGCCGTGATGGTCCCAGTCGCGATGGTACAGCTGAATGAAACGGACGCCGCGCTCGGCCAGGCGGCGGGCGAGGAGGCAGTTGGCCGCGAACGTGCCGTCGGCACCGGGCGTGCCGTAGAGGTCGAGCACGCTTTGCGGCTCGTCCGAGATATCGACCAGTTCCGGCACGCTGGTTTGCATGCGGAAGGCGAGTTCGTACTGGGCGACGCGGGTGGCGATTTCGGGGTCGTGGACGGCATCGCCGGCAAGGCGGTTGAGCTGGCCGGCCGCGGCGACGACGTCCTCTTGCTGGGCGAGCGACACGCCGGCGGGGCGCGTGACATAGAGGACGGGGTCCCCCTTGGCCCGCAGTTCGACCCCTTGGTACTTGCTCGGCAGGAAGCCCGCGCTCCACTGCCGGCTGGCGATAGGCTGTGACTGCCCGAACTTGCCGGTCGAGGTCATCACGCAAAAGCCGGGGAGATTGTCGGTATCGGCGCCGAGGCCGTAGGTAAGCCAGGCCCCCATGCTCGGCCGGCCGGAGATCGTAGTGCCGGTGTTCATGAAGGTGTGAGCCGGATCGTGGTTGATCGCCCCGGTCCGGAGCGAGCGGATGATGCAGATGTCGTCGGCGACCGAGCCGATCTGTGGAAAGAGCTCGCAGATTTCCTGCCCGGACTGGCCATACTTTTTGAACGGGTGTTGTGGGCCGAAGCACTTGAGCTGGGCTCCCTGAAGCTGGGCAATGGGTTGCCCCTTGGTGAACGACTCGGGCATCGGCTGGCCGTGCATCTCGGCGAGCTTGGGCTTGTAATCGAGCGATTCGAGATGCGACGGTCCGCCGGCCATCGTCAGAAAGATGACCCGCTTCGCCTTGGGCACCAGGTGCAGCGGGTTGATGAGACCGCGGCTGGCAAGCGAATTAGCGCCTGCTTCGGCGGCACGGATATCGCGGCGCAGCAGTGTCGAAAGCGCTGCCGCCCCGATGCCGCAGGCGGTGCGACTGAGAAAGGAGCGGCGGAGGAGGGTGGGAATCGAGGGCGTCATAGTTTCTTCCAGCGTTATTCGTCGTCTGCGTATTGGTCGGCCAGCTCCAGTAAGCGTTTCAGCGGCAATTCAAATCCGGGAAGGAGAGGTGTCGTGTAGGATTCGGACTCGGCAACGACCCGCTGAGCGGGATTGGCGGGCGACTGGAAATAAACCGTCATCGTGCGACGAAACCGATCAATCACCCAATACTCTTTCGCTCCAAACTCGAGGTACTCATCGCGTTTGGTTTCGTAGTCGCGGAGAGCAGCTTTCTTACCAAGTGAAACGAACTCGACGAGGATCGTCGCGCGATCGCGCTGCGATTTAATAGGATGGCCGAAACCGATCCACAGGGCGCGATCTACGATACGAATGCCAACCTTGGTTCGTACCGCCCTTTCCATCATCGTGTCATCCAGAACCTTGCCACTTTGATGTTGCTGGCTGTATATCCACAGCCAATTTCCGAGCCGTTCGTTTGGTCCCTGCGTCGCATCGTCGGGTGGAGGGCTCACAACAACAACTCCGTTAATCAGCTCATAGCGAAACCGACGGTCAACATCGTCCGAAGCGATCGATTGAAACGCATCCAGGGACATGAGCGAA
Source organism: uncultured Pirellulaceae bacterium (assembly GCA_964384375.1). Classification (GTDB taxonomy): domain Bacteria; phylum Planctomycetota; class Planctomycetia; order Pirellulales; family Pirellulaceae; genus CAYLLN01. Next base: position 46,823 of record CAYLLN010000023.1, on the reverse strand, counting down.
CCATTCGACCCGGCATCGAGGCGCAGTGCCGGCCGACGAGGAAGTGGCGTCGGCGCGAGTTCCGCAATGCTCATGTTCGGTCTCCTTGGCACTCCAATCGGTCGGCAGGCTGGAAGCCTGAGTCTTTAGTTCCTCGTAATCGTCTCGTGCAGGTTCAGCAGCACGCGGCTGGCGCTGGTCCAGGCGGCGACTTCGGCCGGTTCGAGCTGCGGCGGCGAAATGAGGTCGCCCACTTTCAGCAGTTTTTCAGCCGACGGCTTGTCGGCCGTGAATTCGCGCTGGTGCTTGTGGAGGAGGGCCGTCAGCACCTCCGCCTCTTCCGGCCGCGGCGAACGGGAGAGCACGGTGCGATAGGCAAATTCCAGCCGCTCGGGCGTCGTGTCGCCTCCTTCGGTAAGCACGCGTCCGGCCAGAGCGCGGGCCGCTTCGACGTAGGTGGGATCGTTGAGCAGCACGAGCGCCTGCTGCGGCGTGTTGCTGCGGGGACGTTCGACCGTGCATTCTTCACGGCTGTTCGCGTCGAAGGCGGCGAGGCTCGGATGGAGGAACGTTCGCTGCCAATAGGTGTAGAGGCCGCGGCGATATTGGTTGTCCCCTTTGTCGCTAGCCCATTCGCGCGTTGGGAAGTTGAGATACTGCCAATAGCCGGCCGGCTGATAGGGCTTCACGCTCGGACCGCCGATCTTGGTGACCAAGAGGCCGCTCACCGCGAGGGCGTTGTCGCGAACGAGTTCGGCATCGAGGCGATAACGGTTCTGCCGGCTGAAGAGGTCGTTATTCGGGTCTTTGGCGAGGGCCGCGTCCGACGGAACCGACGATTGCTGGTACGCCCGCGACATGAGCATCAGCTTGAAGAGCCGCTTCACGTCCCAGCCGCTTTCCTGAAAATCGACGGCGAGCCAATCGAGCAGTTCCGGATGCGTGGGCAACGGCCCCTGCGAACCGAAGTCGTCGAGCGAGCGCGAGATGCCGCGACCGAAAGCGAGCTTCCAAACGCGATTGACGAAGACGCGGGCGGTGAGCGGGTTATCGGGCGAGACCATCCAGCGTGCGAGGTCGAGGCGGGTGAGGCGAGCGTCGTCAGAACGCTTCTGCGAAGCGTCGCTAAGTGCGAGAAAGGAGGGAATCCCCGGCTGCACCGCTTCGCCCGAGTCGTCGAGCCAGTTGCCGCGGGGAAGCACTCGCACCATACGCGGCGCTGTAGCGGTCGAGACAAGCGTCGTCGGAAACGAATCGATCAGCAGGTTCTTGTCGGCTTCGAGCTTGGCGATTTGGCCGCGGACTTCGGCCAGTTCGGGCGCGATCTTGCGGAAATGGGCGTCGAGCGCGGCGACTTGCTGAGGCGTGCGTTTGTCGATTTCGGTCTGCAAGGCGGCCGCGACATCGGCCGGAACTCCGGTTCCGGAGATGCTCGGCGTTTCAGACGTTGTTAGCGACAGGCGGAAGCGGCCGATGTTGTGCCCGGCAAACTGCGAGTCGTGTTTAAGCTTGACGACGAGCTTCACGCCCGGCCCACCGACCGGTTCGGCAAACGCGAACACCGCAGCATGGTCGGCCGGCTTCTCGTGGCCAGCAACGGCCCAACCGGTGTCGCCCTTGCCGTCGATCGCATTGGCGATCGGATAGTTCTCCTGCGAGAAGTCCGCCTCGACAGCAGCGAGTTTAACGGGCGTCGCTTTCTCGTCCGCGCCAACGGCAGCAACTTCGACGTCCGTCAGCACGAAGTTGCCGTTGGATCGCGAGAGCCCTTTGTTCGGGAAGTTCGCGTCAGTGAGCGCCTCCAGTCGCAGACCGCGAATGCCGGCGGCTTCGGCGGGAAGTGTGATCGTGTAGGTTTCCTTGGCGGGATTCGGACCAGAGGTGGTCACCAGGCCATCATCGGCGACATCCAATTTGGTTTTGCCTTGAGACTCAAGTTTCGCCGGCTTCACCGTAAGCCACGCGTTCTTGCCGCTGTCGAGGTCCGCTTTGGCCGCGACTTCCCACTTGGCTCGGGCAGCAGTGAGTTCCGGTGTGTCGGCCGCGTACTGTTTCTTCGCGTCGGTGAGCTTCGCTTCGAATTCGGAAAGCTGCTGTTCTTGCTCCGGTGTGGCGACCTTGGTTTGATCCTGCCGGCCGACCGCCTTTTCACTCACGTCGGCAAAGAACGCCGCGAAACGATAAAAGTCCTGATGCGTGAACGGATCGAATTTGTGGCTGTGGCACTCGCAACACCCCATCGTGCTGGCGAGGAAGATCGACGCCGTATTCCGCACGCGATCGGCAGCGTACTTCGCCGTGTACTCCTTCGGCTGAGCGCCCCCTTCCTCGGTCGTTTGCAACAGACGGTTCAGGCCCGAAGCGATCCGCTGCCGGCCGGTGGCACTCGGGAGCAAGTCCCCTGCGAGTTGCTCGATCACAAACTGATTAAACGGCAGGTTGTTGTTAAACGAGTCGATCACATAATCGCGGTAGAGCCAAACATCGCGATGGTTGTCGCTGTGGTAGCCGGCCGAGTCGGCATAGCGCACCACATCGAGCCAGTACACGGCCATCCGCTCGCCAAAATGCTTGCTCGCCAGCAGCCGATCGACTTGCTTCTCGTAAGCTTCGGGCGTTTGATCCGCTTCGAACTCGGCAAGTTGCTTCGCCGTCGGCGGCAACCCAATCACATCAAAGCTCAGCCGCCGGAGGAGCGTCCGCCGGTCGGCAGCGGGGGCGAGCGACAGGCCCTGTTCTTCCAGCGGCGCCGCGATGAACGGGTCAATGGGATTGCGGAGTGCGGATTGCGGAGTGCGGAGCTCTGGAACGTCGTGCCGCTTCGGCTTCACATACGCCCAATGCGCATCGTACTCCGCTCCTTGGTCGATCCACTTGCGAATAAGCGCGATCTCGTCAGGCGTCAGGCCCGGCCGCTTCGACGCGGTCGGCGGCATCTTCAGATCGGCGTCGTCGGTCGTGATCCGGACATAGACTTCGCTGTGCTCGCCGTCCCCCGGCTTGATGTAGGCTGGCACCGCGTCATCGCGCACGTCGAGCCGCATCTCGGCTTTCCGTTCCTTTTCGTCCGGTCCGTGACAAACAAAGCACTTGTTCGCCAGCACCGGCTTGATCTGCCGCGTGAAACTAATCTTGGGCTCGGCAGCGTTGGCCAGTGCGACCAAAGTGAGCAACGCAAAAGCGGTCGACGCAAACGGGAGAGTACAACGGCGCATGAGTGCGTCCTAAGGAATTCGCAACCGGCGGGAGAGCAATGCTTTTCGATGCCTACCGGCGAATTGGCCAGCTGCATCAGGCAGGAACCATCATCATAGATTCGTGCAAAAGCGAGGGTCAACCAGCACCTGGCGCTTGTCACCTGTTGCTGGCCATTTTGAATGGCATAACAAATGATGATGGTTCAGGGCTTTCAGGAAACAGAGCAGCTGACTGGGGTTGGGCTTTTCTTCTTTGAACGAGTAGTCCCCTGCGAATTTGGTTTCGCAGACTGCACACAGCCAATGGCTTCAGTCACTGACTCAAAAAGAAATAGCCGCTGGATACCCAGGCATCCAACGGCTGTGTCAGGCAAAGTGGAGGCGGCGGGAATTGAACCCGCGTCCCGAGATGTGACGACGTAAGCCTCTACGTGTGTAGCCGCTGCTTTGAACTTCACCTATCCGGGCGTTCGGCGGCAAACTACCGGACGGGCTAGAGGGGAACTTGTTGAACCGCCTGCGTACCCCACGTGACAGGCGGCGAACCGGAATTGGCTACCAACTTTTGGGACTCTCCGGCGAAGGCCCGCAGTCGGTGGCTACCGTCCTAAACTAGGCAGCCAGGGCGAGATTGCTCTCGACAAGTAACATTGTGATCAGCTTTTAACGTGGCCAACTGATCAACCACGACACGCCACTTACGCAATCAGTATCCGGTCGAATCCGGTTCGCCCCCTTGGTTGAAAATGTCGAATGTTGAAAGCCAAATGACGAATGGCAACAGGCGACACAGGAAGTGCGCCTCCTGCTTTCGTTCATCGGCAATTCTACGCTCCAGCGCTTAGATGGGATAGGCTTCACGCCAGCAGCCGCTCCATCACCTTCGCCGGTTCGACCCCCGTCAGTCGCTGGTCGAGTCCTAGATGCCGGACGCTCAGGCGTTCATGGTCGAAGCCCAAGAGGTGCAAAATCGTGGCGTGCCAGTCGCGGATATGGACCGGGTCCTTCGTGATGTTGTACGAGAAGTCGTCCGTCTCGCCGTAGATCGTGCCACCCTTGATACCGCCGCCGGCCATCCACATGGTGAAGCAGCGCGGGTGATGGTCGCGGCCGTAGTTCTCCTTCGAGAGGCCCCCTTGTGAGTAAATCGTGCGGCCGAATTCGCCACCCCAGATGATCAGCGTCGAATCCAAGAGGCCCCGCTGCTTCAGATCCTGCACCAGGCCATAGCACGGCTGATCGACGTCGCGGCACTGGTCGGGCAAGCGGCCGGCAACATTGGCGTGCGTGTCCCAATTGTTGTGGTAAATCTGCACAAACCGCGTCCCCCGCTCGACCATGCGGCGGGCGAGCAGGACCGTGTTGGCGAACGAGCCGGGCTTTTTCACGGCGTCGCCGTACAGGCCGAGCGTCGCTTCGCTTTCGGTCGAGAGGTCGGTCAGTTCCGGTACGCTCGACTGCATGCGGAAAGCAAGCTCGTATTGCTCGATGCGTGTGTGCGTTTCGGGATCGCCAACTTGCTGGTAGTTGAGTTGGTTCAGGGCTTTGAGACCGTCGAGCGTTTTGCGGCGGACTTCGCTGCTCACGCCGGGCGGGTTGTTGATGTACAGAATCGGATCGCCGGCTGAGCGGAACGAGCAGCCGGCATGCGTGCCCGGCAGATAGCCCGATTGCCAAAGCCGGGCCGAGATCGCCTGTACCTGCTCGGTGTTCGACGGGCGGGCAACGAGAACGACGAACGTCGGCAGGTCGTCGTTGAGCGAGCCCAAACCATACGACGCCCACGCGCCGAGGCACGGCCGGCCCGTGTTCTGGTTGCCGGTCTGAATGTACGTGATGGCCGGCTCGTGATTGATCGCCTCCGTGTTCATGCTCCGCAGGAAGCACATCTCGTCGGCCATCTTGGCCTTCCAAGGCAACAGTTCGCTCAGCCACATGCCACACTGGCCGTGCTGAGCGAATTTGAACTTCGACGGCGCGATCGGAAAGCGAGCCTGCCCGCTGGTCATCGTCGTCAGCCGCTGCCCCATGCGGACGCTTTCCGGCAAGTCCTTGTCGTAGTACTCGTTCATCACCGGCTTGTAGTCGAACAGGTCCATCTGCGGCGGGCCGCCGACCATGTGCAGGTAGATGACGTGCTTCGCCTTACCGGCGAAGTGCTGCAGGTTCGGCCGAGGCTGTTTGTCGGATTTCTCCGCGGCCAGAGCGCTGCCAGCGGAACCGGCCAGCGACGCCAAGGCGGCCGTGCCCAGCACATGCGAGCCTTGGGCAAAGAAGTGGCGGCGAGTGATGTTCGTTTTGAATTCGGAGAAGGGGATCATGCGCGGGCTCCTGAAATGAGTTGGCCGTTGCTTGAACTTTTGAGATGTGCTTCGGACTGATGGAAGCCGATCTTCCGCTTGGGCGGCGCCTGCGGCGGCTCCATGATTTGTGTGAGGACTTCGACGATTCGCTTGATCTGCCCGTCATGGATTTGCACGGTTCGAGCAAGTTCAAGCAATTGATTGACGAGTTCGCCGGGGGTTGTGCTGATGCGGCGGACATGGACAAACGCCCGCATGATGGCGATGTTGACTTGCACGGCTTCGCGTGAGTTCAAGACGCTGGAGAGCATCGCCACGCCGTGCTCAGTGAAAACCCAGGGAAGCTTACGACGCCCACCATGCCCAGAACTTGATATCGCATTTTGCGATATCAAGTCCGCATATTCTTGCGCAGTAAGCTGAAACGCAAAATCGCCTGGAAATCGGTCGCGATTTCGTTTGACCTGTTCGTTGAGACGGTGTGTCGGCACACCGTAGAGCTTCGCCAGGTCTGAATCGAGCATCACGCGCTGAGAGCGAATGATGAAGATTCGCCGCTCGATGTCTTGCGGGTCGAGGACGATTGGAGTTTGAGCTTTAGGCATTTCGCGCCTCCTGCAGCGGTTGCCAATCACGCGGCAGGCGCGGAACACGGCGGTAGCCGCTGACGTAGCTGGGGCCTTCCTGCGGATGGATCCAAATCCATTCGATCTCTTCGCCATCGTCCAAGTCGACGGAGAGCAACATCGGCGGATGTGGACGTCCGTCGGGCATCGGTGCAAGTTGGCGGCGCGTGGAGGCAATCATTTGCTCAGCACCTCATCGAGGTTCATTAGCTCATTGGCCAGCATCGTCCAGGCAGCCAGTTCAGCCGGGTCGAGGGCGGGATCGGCTTTCGATTCGCCCACCGCGATGAGTTGCTTCGCTTCGTCGGCGTGTCCGCGGTAGTGAGAAAGCAGGTCGGCGAGTGATTGTTTGACGATCGGGAGTTCCTCGGCGCGGAAAGGACGGGCGAGGAGGCGGCTGGCGAGGAAGTTGAGACGGGATTCCTCGCTCTCGCCTCCCTCCTTCACAACGCGCTGGGCCAGAAAGCGCGCCGCTTCGACGAACTGCACGTCGTTCAGGGTTACAAGCGCTTGCAGCGGGGTGTTCGTCCGTTCGCGGCGAACGGTGCACAGCTCGCGGTTGGGGGCGTTGAAGATCTCCATCGAAGCGGGCGGAGCGCTCCGCTTCCAGAACGTGTACATGCTCCGGCGATACAGGCTCTCGCCCGTGTCGGCTTTGTAGTCGCGGGTGTTGCTGCCGATCATCGCGACCGCTTCCCACACGCCTTCGGGCTGATAGGGCTTTACGCTCGGGCCGCCGAGCTTGGGGACCAGAATGCCGCTGGCGGCGAGGGCATAATCGCGGATCATCTCGCCGTCCATACGGAAGCGAGGCCCTCGCGAGAGAAGCCGATTATCGGCATCCTTCGCGAGCTTTTCAGGCGTTGTTACTGCAGCCTGACGGTACGCATTGCTCATCACGATCAACTTGAAGAACCGCTTCACGTCCCAGCCGGGCGAGCCATCGGCCGGCGAGCGGAACTCGACGGCCAGCCAGTCGAGCAGTTCCGGATGCGACGGCAGTTCACCGGTAACGCCGAAATCGCCCGTGGTGCGAACGAGACCGGTGCCGAAAATCTCCTGCCAGAAGCGATTGACGGTCACACGAGCGGTCATCGGGTGGTCGGCTCGCAGGAGCCACTGGGCGAGGCCCAAACGGCTCTTGGGTAAGTCGGCGGCCATGGGCGGGAAGACGCCCGGCGTGGCAGCCTTGACCGGGTCGCGACGTTTGTCGTATTCGCCCCGGTGCAGGATGAACGCAGCCGGCTCCTCGGTCCGCTCGTTCATCACGTGGGCGATAGTGCCGCGGGACTTGATCTGCACTTCCTCGGCAGCGAGGGCCTTGAGCTTCGCGTCGAGTTCCTTGCTTGGTGCGTCGAGGGTTGCCAACCACCACGCGAACACGGAGTTCTTCTCCTCGACCGTACGGTCCGCGGCGGGTTTAGCGAGCACATCCTCAATCTGATCGGTCTTGGCCAATTGCTCCGCTTCCTGCGGCGAGAGGCCACGAGCAAAGAGCCGCAAGTCTTGCAGCAGCATTTGCGAGAGCCGCTCGCTGGTATGCCGCGTGCCGAGCTTGAGCGGGACGGCCGTCTTAATGCTCCCCTTGAGTTGATCGGCGGCAACGGTCGTCGGTTGCGGCACACCGTTGTAATACACCTTCAGGCCGCTCGCCTTCTTCGAGCCGTCATAAGTCACCGTGACGTGCGTGAACTTCCGCGGCTCCAGCGGCGTTTGGCAGACGACTTTCAGAGCATCATCGGGCCACGCCTGCACAATGTGCATGCCAACCTTGTCCCCTTCCAGCCACAAATCCCAGCCGCGATGAGCCTGGGTGTTGTCCATGCGGGCGAGGATTGCACCGGTCTGTCCGCGACGGCCGAGCGAGGCCCAGACGCTGACTGAGAATCCTTGGTCGGCTTCGAAGTCGCCCGCCTCGGCGATTTCAACCGGCGGATCGGTCGCCAGTGAGAACGCCTTGCGCTTATCGCGGCCCGCGGCGAACGAATAGTCTGTGTCGCGGGTCAGCTCGCGATCTTCGCCGTTGATGGTGATAGTCAGCGTCTTTCCCTTCCGTTCGTCGAGCGGCGCTCGCAGGACGAGCCCTTCCGTCGGCACGTACTGCTTCAGCTCTTCTGGCTGGAACTTGGCAAGCCAAGCGTCGAACTCCGGCTGAGCGGCCGTTTTGCGAGCGTCGATCTGGCCGCGGACCGCGCCCATATCCCCTTGCAAAGCATCGAAGCGTGGACGGTCCTCGGCTAGCGGCACCGTCATCGTCGGCGGTGGATCCTTGATGTTGCCGTCACGCACCGGCTGCGTGGTGTTATCGAAGAAGGCGGATAGGGAATAGAAATCCTTCGTTGAAATCGGATCGAACTTGTGGTCGTGGCAAACCGCGCAGCCGACGGTTGTGCCGAGCCACACTTGTCCGAAGGTTTCCGTCCGGTCGCGGGCGTAAAGGACTTTATATTCTTCGTCGATGATCCCCCCTTCGTTCGTCGTAATGTTGCAGCGGCAGAAGCCGGTGGCGACCTTCTGATCGAGCGTCGCATTGGGCAAGAGGTCGCCGGCCAACTGCTCAATCGTGAACTGGTCGAACGGCAGATTGCGGTTGAAGGCTCCGATGACCCAGTCGCGATAGGCCCAAATCTCGCGGTAGTTGTCGAAGTGGATTCCGTGCGTGTCAGCGTAGCGGGCGACGTCGAGCCAGTAACGGCCGCGATGCTCGCCCCACTGCGGCGTCGCCATCAGCTTATCGACGAGTTTCTCGTAGGCACTTTCCGATTGGTCCGCGACAAACTCTTCCACGATCTTCGGCTCCGGCGGCAGGCCAGTCAGGTCGAGCCCCAGGCGGCGGGCGATCGTCCGGCGATCAGCTTCCGGCGCGGGCGAGAGGCCAGCAGCTTCGAGCCGTGCCAGAATGAACGCATCGATCGGGTTCTTCACCCAAGCGGCATTCTTCACGGTCGGCGGTTCGGGGCGGGCTGGAGGAATGAGCGACCAGTGCGCCTGGTATTCGGCCCCCTGGGCAATCCATTGGCGAAGCGTCTCTTTCTGGGCGCTGGTCAGCTTCTTTTTCGTGGCAGGCGGAGGCATTACCATCTCGGCATCGTCCGACAAGATTCGCTCGATGGCAGCACTCTCGGCGATCTTACCCGGCGCGATCGCCCCCATTTCGACGGCAACCTCGCGCTTGTCCAGCCGCAACTCCGCCTTGCGGGCGGCACTATCCGGCCCGTGGCAGGCGAAGCAGTTCTCCGCGAGGATTGGCCGAATATCCCGGTTGTATTCGAGCTTCGGCAAGTCCTGACCAGCGGCGAACGGACCGGCCGCGGCGACCAGCATCGCGGCAACGAAGGATGTAGCGGAGTATCGCAGCATGGGAGAGTCTCCTCGGCAATCGCAGGAAAGCCGGTAATCGGCAAACAATCGGCCCAAGATCCAGCGGCAGGAGGCGAACACTCGTGCGGGCCTTCGCGTGCCTGCAAGTGGGCGGTGGTGGGAGTGGCCAGGAGTCACAAAACACCGTGGTGTCGATGACCTCGGGTCACCCTCCCAGTTTAGAGAGTTTGTGGCCCGTAATCAAACAGAATGGCGACTGCCGGCAGCCAAAACTCCGTCACTATGAAACGACCGCACAGCGCGATTGCTCGCCGGCGGGCGCGGCACGTATAACCGGGCAACTTCTGTCTCATCTCCGCACGCTATTGCACACACCATGACAACCACTTCCCTGACGCCGTTCCCTCCATCCATCGCATTCTCGCAGCCCATCGGCAGCTGGCCGCAGCAACCCGGCGGCAGCGATCCGCTCGGCCGCGGAACGCAGGGGGGCAATCCTTACGCGGGCTACGGCCAGGGAAACTACCGTTCGCCGCCGCCAAAACGAGGTTCGTTCCTCTGGCTCTGGATTCTGCTCGGCGCGGGCGGAGCGGTGATCGTCGTCTGCCTCGGCCGTGCGGGGATGTTCTACACGGGCTTCAACCGGAACATGGCGGTCATGCAGGACGATCTCAAGTCGCGCCTGGCCACCGATCCGGTCGCTCAGGAGCGGCTGGGACAAGTAAGCAAGGTCGAACTCGATTTCATGGCGAGCGTGCAAGCGTCCGAAGGTCAGTCCGAGAAGCGGATGGTCTTTCACGTCACCGGCGATAAAGGGAGAGGCGACGTGGTTGGCACTCTGCAGGCCGACAGCGGCCGTGAGACCGTCCACAACTGCCAACTGATTTTGCCGAGCGGCGAGCAGGTGGATTTGTCGTTCTGACTCATCGCCACGACTTGGGCAGCCAACTCTTCATTTTGTCCCACGTCGTGCGCGAGGCGGCTTCCGCAGGCTTTTTCTCGGTGGCTTCTTCGGAAGGCGATGGTTTCGTTGTTGCGCCCGCTGACGCAGACCTCGCCGCCGGAGGAGCGGCCACGTGGCGCTGCAAGAAGCTGGGCCAATATCCGTCGAGGAATCGCTGGCATTCGCCCAGCCGCCCAGCGCCGAGTTGTACGCTCCGCGTCGTGTAGATGCTCTTCAGCAGTTCGTCGCGCTCTGAGGCTTCAAACAGGGTGTCATAGATCTTCACGTCGTCGATCCAGATGTCCCCCTCGCCCATCAGATCGAAGCCAACGCGTAAGTCGGTAATTCCATCGAGCGGGAAGTTCGTGAGCAGCAACTGGCAGCGGGTCCATTCCGCGCCGATTTGCAGCCGCGTCAGTTGCCCCGCATTGTCGCGCCCGATCTGCACGTACTGATAATGCACGCGACCGTCCTGCTTCCCTTCAACGGCTAGTCGCAGTTGCGGCTGCTGATTGGGCGTCCCGCTCCGAATCCAAGCGACGACGGCCAGTCGCCCCGTCGTCGGCACTTCGATCGGTTCGCTCCGGACCCACACGACCGGCGCTGGGTCCATCATGCCCCCCATCGCGTCCGAGCGGCTTGTGATGCGAAGCGACCGTCCCTTCGGATAGCCGATGCCCGGATCGACGGTCACGCTTGCGTTGGGTGAACCGGCCGGAACCGCGCCGTGAACCCAGCCGGGAATCTGTTCCTTCTCGCGCGGCATCTCGAACGATGGATTACTAAGCCAGTCCCGAGCCGGAGGATCAGTGAGAGCATTGGCTCGCAAGAGCACGTCGCGCAGTTGCTCGCGAAGCGACTCGGCTGGATCGCCGACGAAGGTCACGCGGTAGTCTGCGACGGTCGCACGTGGGCTGTCGAGTTCGCCACCGACGAGATCGAATGGTTCGAGCGCAACCGACCATGATGTGCCACTGGGGATTTCGTCGAGCGTTGCTGGCCGTTCCTCGGCATACGAGATGATGCGTACTCCCTGAGCGGCGGCAAAGTCAATTTCCAAGCGGGCTGGCCATGGCGTGTCGTTCACCGCGTAGAAGTAGGTCTTGTTCTTTGCCGTCAGCGTGCGGACGATGATTCCCTGACCGCTTGTGTCCCCTTTCGCCGGCGAGGTCACAAACGGCTCCGCGGGCAAACGACGAAAGACCTTCACTAGCGGCCGTAGCGGCTCCTCCTGACCCAGCGGCAAGAGCCAGCCGCCGTCGATCAGCAGCGTCGAATCGTGCCGGGCTAGGCTATGCACTAGCCGCTGGCGATTGGCGGCATCTGCGGGCGAGATTTGCGATACCAGCCACGTGTGTGTCTTGTCCGCTCCGAACGGGCTGACCTTGTCGAACTGTGGCAGGGCGAGCGATGCCGGTTCGTGAAAGTGAATTGCCGGCGAGCCGACGCGTGACGCAAACAGATCGTCAAGCTCGGACAGTTGATTGAGATGGCCGACGAGCGATTGCCGCATGGGAGGGGCGCCCGCAGCGACGTTATAGGGCCGTGGCAGGATGATTCCCGGAACATCGGCCACCAGCGAGGGGTCGATTCCCATGCTCCGCAGCTCGCGAGCCGCAAGGCTCTCTGGCGGCAATTTCGGCCGCAGCGCTTGCTGAATCCGTCGGCTCGCGAGCAGGTCGGCTGGAGTGAGCAGCAGCTTCGCTCCCGGCCGAATCGCCTCAAGCTCCGAATGCATCGCCCGATAGAGTCCCGCCAAACTCTGCGTCCGCCAAGCGAGCCAAGTGTCGAAGCCCGCGCCAGCTAGAAGATCTCGCCGCGCAGCCAGATCGGCATTCGCGCCGCCGGGAATCGACAGCTCGCTCGCCTTCAAAAACGCCGCGAAGGTCGCTTCGTCGCAACTCCATGTTTCATCGGGCAGGATGGCAAAGCTCTCGGCGGACCACTGCACCGCAATGCCGCCGAACGAGGCGTGGCGACCGTAACGCTCGGTCAGTTCACCGACGACCGATCGCATCGCTTGCTGCACGCGCGGATCGAGGGCGTTGTAGTACACCCCTTGGCCGCGGCGCGTTCCGTTGCGTCCGATCCACGTGCTTCCGTCGGGGCCAATCGGTTCGATGCCGATCGCGTCCGTCCCGCCGGCCAGCCGAATCGCCTCCAGCTCCGGCAGCGGCGTCGCGAACTGCACGGCGGGAATCACGCGGATGCCCGCTCGGTCGCACAGCCGCAGGATCAATTCCAGCACATCCTTACGCAGTGGATCCTGGCCGCTCTCGAAGAAGACGCCCGTGTCGTGCTTCGGCGTCGGGTCGAGGAGCTTGCTCGGATAAAGCGTGCTCCCTTCGCTCGCGACGTTCAGCACCACCGCGTTGTACCCGGCATGTTCGAGGGCCGAGACCAACCGCTGCCCCGCGAGGTAGAACGTTCGCCAATCGTCGAACGAGCGGCCGGTAGCCGGATCGACTGCCTCGTCCGCCGAGAAGTTTTCGGCCACCAGCGGCTTGTCGAAGTAAGCTGCCAGCGTGCGACCGCTAACGCCGGTCGTGGGGATCGCCATCGCGGGGAGCTGCTGCGGCCCGCGCATCACGTTCATTCGACCGACCAGTGCCGGCCCTTCGTCGCGGCGATTCGTGACGAGCACCCACGGCGTTTTCGTCCGCGGCCAAAACGCCAGCTTGTGCTTCTTCAATTCCGGCTTGTGGCCCGCGGACGGCGGCTTCACCTCGAATCCCGAATCGAGGCCGATCGGCTGTACCTGGCCGCCGGCGCCCGGTTCGACGAGGCTGATGCCAAGCGTCTGGGCGTAGTCGCTTGGATACTCGACCTCCAAGAGGTGCGGCTGACCGGGGTTTTCGATCGCCAGCGGATACGCCTGCCACCCGCTGGGAGCGAGTTCGATCCACGGACGGCCGAGGCGGTTCTTGTTCTTCGTCGAGCCGCTTTGCAGTTGCTGCGGACCGAGATTAGGAATGCGGCGCAGCGACGGCATCCGGGCCATTCGCTCCCACCAGCTCGGATTCGCCGGGTCAAGCTCGTACGCGGTTTGCCATGGGACGACGGTCCGATCGATGGGCCGGATCGGTGCGACCGCGACGCACTGCACGCTCCGTTTCACGATCGGCTTGCCGCGAACGAGCGACGTGGTCAACCGCTTGGGATAGAGAGCGAGCTTGAGTTCGTACACACCCTCGGCCGGCAGCGTTGCTGCGAAGCTCGTGCTGGGGGCGATCCCTTCATCATTGGTCTTGATCTCGCGATCCTCGTTCCATAATCGTTCGTCGCTCCGGTCCGGCGAGAGGACCGCTTCGAGCAAGTACGTTGTATTTGGATCCAGGTCGATCGAAAGCGGCTGCACGTCGCATTCGAGCTTCTCGCCCGGTGCAAATACAAGCGAGTCTCGGGCAAGCGTCACTCGAAGCGAATCTCCCGGCGAACGTTGTGCGAGCAAGCTATTCTGCCGTTCATCGAGATCGACTTTCTGAATCCCCTTGAGCACACGGCTGATTGGCAGCTCGATCGGATCGAGCGGTTCGGCATCGGCGGCGGTCAGCGAGACGATCAGCTTGGCGTCCTGCGGCGTTTGCACGCGCAGGTCCACACCGTCAAAGCTCCGCGGCATTCTCGGAAAGACCTGCAGCGTCGCTGAATCGACGAGCAGCATCGAACCGGGTGTATCCGGCTCCAGGCCCAGCGGAATCGGATCGGAGATCGAACCGCTGCTGACTCGGATCGTCCCGTGCCACGAGCGCGGCTCGCCGCGCCCCCAGACGATTCGCAGACGAACGTCAAGATCGGCAGCCTTTGCGATTGGACCAGCGACTGCCAGCGCGCACCACATTCCCACGAGCGCCGCGACAAACATCGCAAAGCGCGAAGGGAGCACGAGCCGCGCGAAGCGGCGCGTGATCGCTGGGGGCGGACGTCCTTGTCCGATCATGCCACGATCCGTCGCTATCCAAGGCCGATATTCGGCGGGAAAACCGGCCGAATTATACGTGCTATCAAGCGCGCCAGACTACAGCGAATCCTCCCATGAAGTGGGCTTCCAGCCTGTCATCTTGCCTGAAACGACAGGCAAGATGCCTGCCCCACCTGCTAGCGTCGGACATCCGTGAGAATCTCGGCAAGCGGCGAAAGCTCCGCAAGATTGCCAGCAGCAAATTGCACGAACTGGTCGCCGGCCGCAGCCAGTAGTTCGACGACTTCGCCCCCGCGGGACGAAACTTCGTTCGCCTCCCAGCGGTCGTCGGGCTTGGCGAATAGCTCGCGTCGCAGCATCCCCTCGGCATCTTGAGACTCGCGCAAGAGCCACGCCGGCGTCCGAATCGCCCTCTGGCCACTGTGTTTGCAGACTGCGATCCCGCGTTCCGCAATCGCCTCGCCAGACGCGAGCGGCAAGAGGCTGCGTGCCAGTCGCGGCGCGCAACTCGCGGTCAGGCCCAGCCAATCGGTTAGCGTCGCATGCAAATCGCCCGGTTGCACAAGCGGCTGGGCACGCACAGGACCGCGCTCGCCCGGCAACCGGACGAGTAGCGGCACGTGCAGCAGTTCGCCATACAGCGTCTCACCGCCAACGTGCCGATGCTCCCCCAGCGGATAGCCGCGCGGCGAAGTCACCGCCAGCAGCGTTTCATTCGCCAACGGCGATTCGTCGAGTGCATCGAGCAATAACCCCAGGCACGTATCGAGCAGCGATACCTGCCCGGCATAGGCCTGTACCAGACCGAGTTGTTCGTCGGGATCGAAGTCGCTCGGAAGCACTTGCTCAGGCGGATCGAGAAAATCCGGCGGCTCAGGATCATCCTCGTCGGCAAACTGTTGTCTAAGGACGAGCGGAGCGTCCCACGCCCCCGCCATTCCACGACAATGAACCCACAGCAGAAACGGCTTGCGCGGTTCACTCAACTCACTCAGCCGGCGCGCCGCTTCCGCAAATACCGCCCCAATCTCCGACTGCTCTAGCTCCTCGGCACGTGCTACTAACGGAGCTACTTCAACCAGCCGATGTTCAGCAAATCCCGTCGTGTCGATCGCCAGATCGTCGCTGACTAGCCCCGCGAACAGTCCGCTACTGGCCGCCAACTGCGGCAACAATTGCGACTCATCAGCAACGCTTTCCAGTGCATGGCATCCGCGCCACCACGCCCGATATGCCCCCGCCACGGACGGCGAATCGGCCAGTGCCGTCTCGATGAGCAGTGACTGGCTCGCCAGCCGGTTGAACTGCGGCGTGTCGAGCCACGTGTTTCCGTAAGGGCCGAGAAACCCGGCCCCCAGCCGATCGATAACAACGACGATCGCGCTTTGATGCGAACGAACACCGCGCACGCTAATTCATACTCCGCACCACACCGATCACCACACCCACAACGTTCGCCTCTTTCACGTAGATCGGCTGCATCGTGGAATTCGCCGGCTGCAAACGGATGCGGTGTGACTCAGGGAACCAGAACTTGAGAGTCGCTTCTCCTTCGGGCGTCTGTGCGACCACCATCTGCCCCGGCTGAGCCGTCTTCTGCTTTTTGCACACGACGTAATCGCCATCGGAAATATGTGCCTCGATCATCGAATCGCCGCTCACCTTCAGCACGAACATGTTCTTTTTGCTGAACATCTCGGCGAAATCGACCCGCTCGCTCTGCTCCCAAACAAGTGTGGTCATGCCAGCGGCAACACTGCCCGCCAGAGGCAGGCCTTTGTTCTCGGCAAGAATCTCCGGGGCCAGCTCGATCGCCCGCGCGACCGCCCGGTCCTGCTTGCGAACGCGATGGAGGAGACCTTTCTTCTCCAAGGCCCGCAGGTGGCACATCACGCCGTTGGGCGAACTGATCTGAAAGTGTTCGCCAATTTCGCGAACCGTCGGCCCATAACCGCGCTGTAGAATTCGATCCTTGATGAACTCAAACACCGCCATCTGGCGCGTTGTGAGTGTGTCGGTCAGGTGACTCATGCTTCCCCTCCTAAGGCTTGGCGCCGTGAATCGAACGCCGCGAAAACGAACGCCCGTGAACAGACTCTTGGTAGTGAAGTTTATTCCAGTTCCATTAGGGTAGCAATAGTCAACCTATACAATTTTTGACAATCATTCGCAAGTCTTTTCCTTGTCAGTGCTTACGATCCAGCAACTGTACAGACAAGGCCCGTTCACTACATTCTTCGAACGCCAGTTTTTCCTTCCTGAAACCAGTGTCGCTCATGCTGTCCCTCCTTTCAGGCCGCTTTCGACGTTGCTGCAAACCACTGAACAGCCCTGCGCGGACTGGTCTGGAATTCATAACAATTGCAACTCTTGATCTCGCACAATGCGGCTCATTGCTCCTAAGTCCAAGCCAGGCAACGCACATTCGAAGCGCTGGTCATAACCACCGTATGAATTTTATTACCTGCAAGCGAGGCTAAACTCGCCTCATGAACAATCCTCAACCAAGGAGTGTTCACCTCAGTCGCTAACCGCACGCTCCAAACTGCAAGTGGCGAATCAGGGAGCGCTGCCGCATCATATTGCGCCGCAGAATTCCCCACTACGTACCGCGAACGTGCCATTCTGGCAGTCGCCGCGCTTTGTGTACAAATGATGCAATTGGCGTGCCAACCGTACTATCTCCTCAAAGCCTCGACCAGTGGTCGGGGGAATCGCCCGTGCGGTTCGTGCCTGAGTAGAGTCGATCGGTGCCCCACCCTGACCAATGGTCAGGGCTTTGAGTGGTCAGGGCTTTCTCACGGAAGTCCCCGCGACCTACTGATCCTGAAACGACCGGATGTCCTGATTCAGATTCCCGATCGCCTCAGCGACGCGGCCGGTATTGATCGACTCATTATTCGCCAGCGGGTTGTCGGGGTTCTCGGGATTCAGGAAATCGGAGAGCTGCATCATCGAAGGCGACATCAGGATGATCAGCACGGCTGGGGCGAAGCAGAAGAGGAGCGGAAACGTGAGGAACACCGGCATCCGGTTCGCTTGCAGCGTGGCGAGCTGCTTGCGGGCGGTGCGGAAGTGGTCGGCCTGGTCGAGCAGCGAGCCGGACATCGACGTGCCGAGCTGATCACCACGCGAGAGGAGCGTCGCGACCTGCCGGACTTCCGGCGTGTCGGTCCGGTTGGCCCAATCGGCCAGGGCGATGCGGAGGCTGCCGACTTCGGTCTGCCGCTTGAGGATTTGCAGCTCTTCGGACAAGGCGGGCGAACCGCCGAGGTTCTTCGAGACGTGGTCGAGGCTGGCCGAGATCGACATGCCGCCGGAGAGGCACATGCTGAGCATGTCGAGCATGTCGGCCAAGCCGCCGTGGATATCGGCTAGACGCGTGCGGCGGCGATACCAGATGTAAAGACGGGGAATGATCGAGAGGGCCGCGGCCACCACCGCGCCGCCGATCAGGATCGGCCAGAAGTGTTCCGGCGGCGAAAATAGAATCAGAATGCCCGCACAAAACAGCGGGAACGCAAGCAAGAGAAACCGGTACGCATAGACGCTCGCGCGAGCCGTCCGGCTGTACATACCAGCCTGCTTGAGCATCGCTCCGAACTCTTTGTGCTCCTTCGCGGATTCGGGAATCTGTGCGGCCAGAGCTTCGGTCAGCGAGCCGAAAACGCCGCCACCGGTATCGCGGCGCGTGTCAGTTTGCACTTCGGCGACAGTCCCGCGTCGCTTGAAGAGCAGCCGCACGACGACGAGCAGCACCGCAATGCCGCAGGCGATGGCGATCCACGCGCCGGGCGACTGCAGCCACTCAGGAGCGCCAGCCTGGGCGAGGGATTCTTGGATGCGAGCAATGAGGTCGTTCATAAGGCAAAGCGATGTATCGGAAGAATTACCCAAGGCCCCGGAACAGGACGCTCATGGCCAGACACGGATGCCGTACCAAGGGAGCGACCACAAGCGTCCTGTTCGGGAGCCTCGGGTTCAGGAATCAGGAATCAGGAATCAGGAAACAGGCTTCAAAATCCGCCAGAGCCAGATGCCGCCGATGATTTGCAATCCGATCGACGCCGCCAGGAGCCAGGGCCCCTTCGGATGATTCAGGAACGTTTCGACGTACTGCGGTTCGAGCCAGCCGAGCACGACGAGGGCGATGATGCCGGCCAGCACCATGCCGATCGCCGACAGCCGGCTGCCGGCGGTGACGGCGAGCATGTGATTGCGAATGTCTTGCCGGTCGTGGGCCGCTTTGGACATCCGCTCGGTGAGAAGCGAAAGATTGCCACCCGCCCGGCGATGGACAATGACGGCCGTCGCGAAGACTCGGAATTCGGGAAGCGGGATACGGCGGACCATGCGGTGCATCACGGCCAGCGGCGCGTGGCCGAGTTCGAGCTGCGAATGGGCGTAGGCGAATTCTTGCCCCAGCGGGCCCTTGATTTCTTGCGAGACCAGCTCGCACGCTTCGCTCAGGTTCTGGCCACTGCGAACCGCATCGGCGACAGCCTGCAACGCTTGCGGAAGGTTCTGCCGCATCGTCCGGACGCGGAAGAAGCGAATCGTGACGAGGTACAGAATCGGGATCAGTGCACCGAGGATCATGCCACCGGCAGCGCCGAGCAGGTTCTCGAAAAAGGCGAGCGGAATGGCCAGGCCGACGACCCCACAGCCCATCACCAGAGCCAGCGCCGTCCCCATGTCCATCGAGGTGCCCGATTCTTCCACCAGGCGGAAGAAGCCGCGGTTGAGGTCGCCGGCTGGTTCTTCGGGGGCGAACTCCAGCCGCTGCCGCGCGGTCGAAGGCGGGGCGCTGAGCAGGTCGCGAAGGAAGAGGCCGATCGCACCCAGGGCCGTGGCCACCGAGGCGAACGTCACCGACATGATTGCCAAATCGCCGCTCATGCGTGCTCCTCCTGCTGGTCGGCCGGTTGGGCATAGCTCATCGGGCCAATCGCGCTGTCGGCGGTCAGTTTCCGCTGGGCGAAGAGCGCATCGGGGAGCTCGATGCCGATCTCGGCCAGGCGGCGCGAGAAGGCGGGCTTGTTGCCGGTGGCATAGAAGTGGCCGCGGGCGATGCCGCGGTCGTCGATGCCGGTTTGCTGGAACCCGAACAGGTCTTGAATCGCGTAGTCGCCGCTATCCAGAGCGGTGATCTCGCTGATTCGCATCACGCGGCGAACGCCCCCTTTAATGCGAGCGAGGTGGACGATGAGCGTGATCGCCGAGGCGATGTACCGCCGGGTGACGGCCACCGGCAGGTCGAAGCCCGCCATGCTGACCATCACTTCGAGCCGCGAGAGAGCGTCTCGCGTGTCGTTGGCGTGGATCGTGGTGAGCGAGCCTTCGTGGCCGGTGTTCATCGCCTGCAGCATGTCGAGGGCTTCACCGCCGCGGACTTCGCCCAGGATGATGCGGTCGGGCCGCATGCGGAGGGCGTTTCGCACGAGATCGCGCTGGGCGACTTCGGCGGTCCCTTCGGCGCTCTTGGGCCGCGTTTCGAGCTTCACCACGTGTTTGCGTTGCAGGAGGAGTTCCGCCGAGTCTTCGATCGTCACCAGGCGTTCGTTGGCCGGGATGAATTTCGAGACGTTGTTGAGGAACGTCGTCTTGCCGGCGCCGGTACCGCCGCTGATGAGGACGTTGATCCGCCCCTCGACGGCTGCTTCGATCAGCCGGAGCATTTCGGGGCAGACCGAGCCACGCACGAGCAAGTCGGCGACTTGCAGCGGTTTGTGGCCAAAGCGGCGAATCGAGAGCACCGGCCCACCCAGAGCGAGCGGCGGAATGATGGCATTCACACGGCTGCCGTCGGGCAGTCGGGCATCGACCATCGGCGAATGTTCGTCGATCCGGCGGCCGACACGGGCGGCGACGCGCTGAATGATTTGCAGCAAATGCTCGTCGTCGGCAAAGACCGTGTTCGTCTCTTGCAAGCGACCAAGCCGTTCGACATACACCTCGTGCGGACCGTTGACCAGGATGTCGGTCACGTCCGGGTCCTGCATATACGGTTCGAGTGGGCCCAGGCCGAAAGACTCGGCGATCAGCTCCTCGACAAGGCGGTCCTCGTCGATCGTCGGCAGCTTGCGGCCGCGGGTTTTGAGCATCCCTTCCGCCAGGCGGCGGATGTCGTCGCGCAGCTCGGCATCCGACAGTCCGGTAATTCGCGACAAGTCGAGCGAGTCGAGCAGTTCGCGATGGATGCCGGTCTTCAGGCGTTGGAATTCGGCTTCGTGGGTTTCGCTGGCCACGAGTGTGTCGTGGTGCCCGAGTCCATTGCCGTGGCCGTTGCCATGACCATTTCCATTCGCATGGCCATTGCCGTGCCCGTTGCCATTGCCGTTGGCCGTGCGGAACGACTTGAGGAACATATCCAAGACTCCGTGGTGACTCGTCGCGATTCGCTAGGAAAGGGACAGGAAATGCAGTCGCGTTTAGCGAACCGCTTCTTCAGCTGCCGCAAACGCGGCAGGCAACTGGACACCACTGGGGATCGGGGCGGTCACGGCCGGAATTGCCGCGGCACTCTTGTTGTCAATCGGCGCCGGGGCTTCAATTGTCGCTTCGCGCCGGCCGGCCGAGACATCGCGCGACTCCCGAATCCGGTCGTCGCTCATCTCGATCACGCGGACGTTTCCACCGGACCACTTCTCGATCGTGTACTTCTTCGGCGGCACGACTTCTTTGAGGCCGAGCAATTGCCGGCGGGTGATCGTGTCATCGTTCGAGTCGGCAGGAGCATCGACATCCTGGGCACTGACCAGCGTGGCGACGAGCGTCCCCGTTCGTTCGGCAACGATCAGCTTGTTGGCATCAGCGGGAACCACGGCCACGGTGATCATCGTCGGCTGCGGGTCTTCCATTTTCGGAGCCCTTCGGACGAGCGGTCGGTTGGCATTGGCATCGACGACGAGGACATTTCTGAGCAGCGTGCGGGTCATCACTTCGCCCAGATCGGGATGCGTCCCTTCGACGGTCATGGCGAGATCGACGTGATCCCCTTCCGCCAACTTCTTGCCGCCGGTGTCGGCCCCCTGAACTTCGATCGTCACGGCACGATGTCCGGCAGGGAGGCGTTCGGCCAGGTCGGGCAACCCTTCACCGATGGCAAGCAGGTATTCGTCGCGAATCGCTTGGCCGGCGCGAATCACTTGGTTGGTGATGCGTCCTTCGGCCAGCGGCTTATCGCGGAATGTCCCGGTGGCGGCCTTCGCTTCCTTCCCGACGAAGCCGACGAATACGTCGTCCGCGGTGATGCGAGCGTTCTTCGGCAGGTTCGCCTTTGCGAAAACGACCGAGACCCGTTCGGGCTGCGGAACGACGGGAGGCGGCGGAGCAGGAACCTCCACGACGGGCGGCTTCTGCATCGACTGGCGAACGATGTACGCGGCCACGAGGCCGAGCACGACCGCCATGACGCCAAAGGTCACGGTTGCGGGGCTGATACGTTTCACGTCAAGACTCCTGAGCACGATGGGTGCGTGATGGTCGGATGGTTGCGGTTATGCCTGCGTGGATGCCGGCGATGTTTGCGGAAGTTGTCGAACGGAAATCGTGCCGCTAGGAAGAAGCAAATGGGATGCCAGGGCGGTTTCCCCTGGAAGAAGGCGACCCGTGTCGCCTAATCGCATCGCCGCGTGTTTCGATTTGGCAGCGTGCGATGGCGCGGCATGTCCGCCGGAAGCGAACACCGGGGGCCGTTGATTTTGATTCCGAAGTGAATTCGCCATTCTCTGTCCTCTGTTTTCTGTCTTCTGTCCCCTGCCCACCATCTACCCCTACAGCCCCTGACTCCGTAGCAGCATCCATGCCAGCACCAGCCACGTGCTGATGGCAACGGGCACAGCGAATGGCAGAACTCGGCGGATCTTGCGTGGTGGAGAGCCATCAGAGGTTGAGCCACCCTCACTGGAAGCCGAGGCATAGCGCCGCTTCGTGACGGAGAATCCGTCGGTTACGGCACTGGCGGCCATGATGGTGATTGCGCCGAACGCGGCAAACATCGCAGCGACGCCGAAAGCAATCAGGATGGTCAGCGGCCCCAGCCACACGCCCAAAGCAGCGAGCAGCTTTACGTCCCCCATGCCGCCGCCTCCGAGCAGCCACGGCAAAAGGAGCAACGAGAAACCCACGGCAAAACCGGCCAGTGCCCACAGCGGCCCAATGCCGTGCGGCGCGAAGGTCGAATACGCAAGTCCCAGGACGGCTGCCGAGACGGTCAGCCAATTGGGGATTTTCTTCGTGCGATAGTCGAGAATCGCCGCAATCGCCGTGAAAACGGCGAGCGTTGCGGCCAGGTCATAGCCCACGTGCATGGCGCGTGCGTCCTCGCTAAGGATGAGATAAGCGGGGAGCGCGAAGTAGTAGGCACACTCTGTGTGCCGTCGCTCGTCATCCGATCAGCACTGGCTCCCCAGTCAGTGCTGACCGTTTGCGAATCGAGTCAGTGCAATTAGCCCCCGTCCGACGAGTCGTCGGCCGGAACCGTCGGAATCGCGGTGCTGCGACCGCAATCAACCACGGTCCCGAGCTGGTCGTCGTACTCGCTAGGCGGTATGCCGAGAATCGGAATCCCCGCGAACGAGTACGACTGGTCAAAGGCGAGCACCGCCTCGGCCGTGTCCCCCAGCTCGTCGATGATGACGTCGCGGGCGGCCCCCAGGCCGGCGATGATGCCAAACACCAGCAGCACCACGACCAGCGTCCACTCGAACGAGAGTACGCCGTCGTCTTCGTGCCACATTTTGTGGAGGAATCGAGTCATGGAGCCAGCCTCTCCTCGTCGTCAGAAGTGAAATGCAACCCGCGGGCCAAACCGCGGTGATTACGACGGCGAATCGGTCACTTGCTGCGGGGTCTGTCCGGTTGGAGCGTTCGTGCGGCCGCAGTCCTGATAGACCCGATCTTCCGGTCCTTCCGTGTAGATGCTGGGGTTGTTGGTGAAGATGCCAGGAACGTCGAAGTCGTCCAGGCTGTAACTCTGGTCAAAGGCCTGGGCGGCTTCGGCCACGTCGCCGAGCTCGTCGATGATGGCATCGCGGGCCGCAGCTAGCCCGGCAACGATGCCGATGGTGAGCAGCGTGAGGAGCAGCGTCCACTCGAACGAGAGGACGCCATCGTCTTCGGTCCAGAGCGCGAGAAGGCGTTTCATGAGATGAGTTTCCAAGCGGAGGTGCGATTAGCCGAAGTCGTCTTGACCGGGATTGAAGTCGTCGATCGGAATGGCGGGGCCGGGCTGTTGATCCGGCGGGCCAGGGAACGTCGAACCGCAATCTTCATAGAGCAGAGCGTCGATGAAGCTGGAGTTGCTCGCCGAGCTGGTGGCCGACGTATGCACGTTGACCTGCAGCGGGAACGCGAGCGTGTACGACTGATCGACAGCGAGCATAACTTGTGCCACATCGCCGAGTTCGTCGATGATCGCGTCGCGTGCGCCAGCCACGCCGCCGACGATGCCGATGACGAGCAGCGTGAGGAGAAGCGTCCACTCGAACGACAGAACGCCGTCTTCCTCGCGCCAGAGTTGGATCAGGGTCGATTTCATGGGAGTTGTAAGGGTGAATGCCTGAGCGGATGGGAGGTGCAGCGAACTAGGGCGATTCGTCGATGCCGTCATCGACCAATTGGGGCGCTTGGCCGGGGAGGAAGTCGGCTCGCGGGCAATCGCCGTACAGAAGCGCATCGACGAACGAAGAGTCGCTGGCGGCGCTCACCTCGTTGTTGTGAACCTGGATCGAAAGCGGGTGATCGATCGTCATCGACTGATCGAGAGCGAGCATCCCCTGAGCGGCATCGCCGAATTCGTCGATGATCGCATCGCGGGCCCCGGCTAATCCGGCCACAATCCCGATCACGAGCAGCGTCAAGAGCAGTGTCCATTCGAAGGAGAGCACGCCATCCTCATCCTTCCAGATTTGGTTGATTTTCAGGGACATGAGGCCTGTTTTCCGCGTGTTGAGGGATTAGTCAGTGGTGATTTGTTGCGACGAAGAAACTATGAGTTGACGTCCGTTTGGCCGGCTTGTTCGCCGGGAATCGCGGCTCCGCGGCCGCAGTCTTGAAATACCTGGGCGTCGATAAATTCTGAACCGGCAGCAGCGCCGACCTCCACGGGCAGGGCAGGTCCTCCGCCGCCGTCAATGTCGATCAAGAGCGATAGCGGGCTGTCGAGTTCATACGAGTGATCGAGGGCCAGCATTGCCTGCGCTGCATCCCCCAGTTCGTCGATGATTGCGTTGCGAGCCCCTGCCAGCCCAGCGATAACGCCGATTACAAGCAGCGTCAGGAGGATCGTCCACTCGAACGAGAGGACGCCGTCGGTTTCGTTCCACACGCGGGCCAGAGGATGTCGCATAGTCGAGCCTTATTGGTCGAGCGATCCAGCAGAGAAAGTTCCAGAGCAAAAAGGAGCCTGCCCGGCCGCAAATGCGGAGCGGGCAAGCCCAGGGACGATAAGGACGATGCCCGATCGACTACGAATCGCTGTCCAGAACGGTCTGCGGGGTCTGACCGGCGAAGGTCGTGCGGCCGCAGTCCACGTAGATCAGCGCGTCGATGAACGAGCTGTCGCTGGCCGAGCTGGTGCTCGAGGTGTGCACGAGGACCGCCAACGGGAAGTCGATCGTGTACGACTGATCGAGGGCCAACATGGCCTGGGCGACGTCGCCCAATTCATCGATGATCGCATCGCGAGCGCCGGCCAGGCCGGACACGATGCCGATCGTGAGCAGGGTCACCAGAAGGACCCACTCGAAGGAGAGGACGCCGTCCTCTTCCTTCCACATGCGAGACAGAACGTTCTTCATCCAAGACTCCTTGTACCAGGAACACAGAAAACACGTGTGGAGCGCCCGACAATGGGCGGCCCCGTCGCCGCTCGTTGTGCCGCGAGCGCCGACTTTCTCGTGGCCACGCAATAAGCACAGGGTGTGCCGGGGAAAAGTCTTGGCCGAAAATTCCTTGCGCTCGGGCGGTAAAGAGTGCCGCGGCTTGGTCTTACGATAGGGGGAAGGTGTGGTTGGCGGCGTGGCGTTTCCGCCAAGTGTTGTCCGCACGAAACACGGGGCGCATGCCTGGCGAAACAGAATGTTTACGCGTCGCGGCAGTTTGCGAATAGAAAAACTCCGCGGTCCATGCCTTGGCATGAGCCGCGGAGCCGTGTTTTCCGTGCATTCTGGCAGCTGCAATTCCAGCGGAATGGTTTATTCCGCGGGTGCCGGTTTTCGCTGGCGAAAGGGCACACTTTCACCAGTTATTTTCGGCACGGCAAGCCGCCGCGAGCACGGGCGTGTTGGATGTGGTGTTTGATCAACGGAGGCAACAACGTGTTGACGTTTCGCCACCTTTACAGCGCTTCCTCTCTTACAAGGCGGGGGCGGTCTCTTCCGACGCCGGCTGCGGATTGGCTTCCGGCTGGATCGGCTGGCGGTCGCGATTGCGCGGGAACTCGATCACCTTCATGCCGCCGCGGGTGCAGTCGTCGTAGCTGCTGGAATCGATGAACGCCGAGCCGCTGGCGCCGGAAGGAACCTGGCTGCCAGGGAACGAGCCGCCGAAGGAGCTATTCACGCCCCCAAAGCCGCCGCCGAGCGTATGCACGCGGATGACGAGCGGCTGCTCGACCACATACGACTGATCGAGGCTGACCATCGCCTGGGCGAGATCCCCCATCTCGTCGGTAACGGCATCGCGGACCGAAGCGACGCCCGACACCACCCCCACCGTCAGCAGGCTGGTGAGCATCGTCCATTCAAACGACAGCACGCCGTCCGTCTCGTGCCACATGCGGGAAAGCAAACTCTTCATTGCCGGATCTCCTCTTGGGTGCGCGGGCCAAGGGCCCCATCTAGTTGCGTTGTTCAAGCGGCAAAACGTGTCTCACCGGCTGAACCGGCATGATTCCGATTATTGGCAGAAACCATACCAAACGCAAAAAGCGCGTGAAGAATTCTTGGCAAATTGTTAGTAAGTGTTTGCGCAGTCAAGAGTTGTGAACGGTTGCCGGCGTTGCGGAGGCGAAACGCGACATGACGACGATGTTAAGCGGCCTTAGCGCCGAACGGCGAGAGATTGAACAAAGTGTTCAGAGAGCTGAACACGGGCGGCGAGAAGTGCCGGGAGATGAACGCGGCGCTAGGCGACGCGGAGTAGGTGTGCAGCTACCGGAACGTGGCGCTTGGTCTGCTTAGCCCCGTCGTCCACGACGGGCGGTGCGTCATCCAATGACATGGAGGGAGCACCGCCTGGAGGCGGCGGCTAAGCGATCAATTGAAGCTGGCGAGTTCCGCCAGGATGCACCGCTGGTCCTGATAGATGATCCGCAGCGGCGGCTTCTCATTCCGGCTCGCTAGCGCGACTCGCTTCGCCAGGTCGGGATAGCGACTGCGGCTGACGACGAGGTAGTCCATCTGGTGAGCCCGGAGGATGTGCAGCCAGGTATCCTCGCCGCGAGCGATCGACTCGTAGTCGCGCCACGTGTCGGCTTCGGTCAGATGGACGTGCGAATAAACGAGCGGCTTCAGGCGGCCGTCAGTCTTCCAGATCAGGAAATCGGCCCAGTCCATCGGAGCGGCGATGTTTCCGGAAAGTCCACGGCGGGCGACTTCGTCAGCCAGATAAATCGGTGTTTCGCTCACCATGATCGGTCCTTCGCCGCGGGCCTGACCGCTGACGAGGGCGAAGCTGGGGGGAGCGACGAGTGCCATCATGAAGACGACTCCCATCGCCAGCACGCTCCGCATCGCTGTTGGTTCGTTGGCGGGCTGCGATGGCAAACCGGCACGCTCGCGATACGCCTGCCAGGCGGCCGCAGCATGAGGAATTGCCACCCAGGTCCAAACGAGTGCCCACCAGGCGAGCATCCGTATCGCCGAGAAGGTTGCGAGCGCAAAGAGTGCAAGCAAGAGCAGTTCGTGCAGTTCCCACTTTCGTGGGCTCAGCTTCACCAGAGCGATGGTCGCGGCGAGCGAACCGATCATTAGCATGCCGGTGAGGCTCGACAGCGACATCGCTCGCCATTCGGTGATGCTCGACAGCGCGGCGTGCTCGCCAAAGAAGATCGTCCGTACGAGCAGCATCGGTCCGTGCGGATTGAAGCACGCCCCGGCAGTTGCCAGTAGCACGGCCAGCCACATCCGCACCACGCGGGGATCGCTGACGGCTTTGGCGAGGCTATTGCCCGATTTGCGAAAGGCGGTCCAGGTCATGCCGATCGCGCAAATGCCCAGGATCACGAGACCCATCAGCACGCTGCCGTGCAAATTGGCCCAGAAAGCGGTCACGATCGGCAGCCAGACGAGCGGGTGTCGCTTGCTCGGCAGCACGGAAGCAGCCAGTAGCATTATCGCGGCGCCAAGCTGGCCGAAAAGTTGCGGCCGAACCGTGCCGACAATCGGCAGATCGAGGATAAACATCGCCGCGCCTGCGACCCACGCCCACGAAAGCGGCGCTCCGCGGCGGACGACGGCCAGCATCAGCACGCCGGCAGTCAGTGTCACAAGCAATGCGTGCCCGAAAATGAGCCCTTCGTTGCCAAAGATGCGCTGCACTTCGTAGCCCGTAACCTGCGAAAGCCAGGCGGCATGCAGCATCGGCTGCTGGCTCGTTTGTGCGGCAAACGGATCGGCAGCGGGCAGAGCGCGATGTTCGACAATCCAGCGGCCGAAGTTGACGTGTCCCCACAAGTCCGTATGGTTCAAGCGGTTGAAGCTCGTGAGTGCGAAGATCGCGCACAGAGCGATGATCGCGTGCAGCCCGGCTGCCGAGAGTGATGGGAAGTACGGTGAGGTGAGGTTGTCGCGCGTGAGGCACGCGGGAAGAGTCGCCTGTGAGTCGGAGGGGATCGCGCTCATGGGATTTGTCATTTCGAGTTGAGCGATACGTCGTTAGTCCGATCGGCAGGCGAGACGCCTACCCCACGATTCCATGCTTGATACGGATCCTTGCTCCGCCAGAGTGCCAGTGCCCTCGCCGCGTGTGTGTATGGGCCGTAGGCTTCCAAGAGCGCCGTCTCGTCCATCTCCAGCAATGTGCGAGTGAGCCACTGGCCGGCGCGAACAATGTTCTCTCGCGGCGGTTGGACTTCCTCGGGAGCGAGTGCCAGCCATTCCAGATGATGACCCGTGACAAGAATCTTGTCGTAGAGATCAGCCTTGGCCTGATCGCCACCAACAGCGGCCGCTCCCTGTGGCCATTGGCGAGTCCAAAAACCTTCTGGCGAATGTGACGCGACTAGCAAGTCGCTAACGCGGCGCATGTGGCTCAGAATCTTGAGCTTGGTTCGATTGCGAAGCACGTGCTCCTGCTCATCCGCTCGATACAGTACGGCGAGCGCTTCCAGCCGATGGAGTCCGTTGCACGGGCCAAGTTCGAGCGACGGGCCGATTGCTTCGTCCACCAGTTGATCGACGTTGATCCGCTCCCCCCACTGATTGCGGAACTGCCGTTCCGGAAAGACATAGCGGGCGTAAGTGATGGTTGCCCATTCGTACTCGAAACGGTCCAGATGGAACCGTTGGAGCGAGTCGTTCAGAAATTCTCCCACGGTCGCTTCGCCGTCCCGCAGATGCATTGGGGTCGATAGCGGTGTACCCGTTTCAGCGAGCGTGGCGAGCAAATCGTCGGCGTGATAGCTCGACGTTTCGCGGTTGGCCACGGCATCATCAAACGACCGAACCGCAATGCCGTGAGCGTCGCGGTAGAAGATCGGTGGAGCGTTTTCACCCGCAAATTGCCGATAGACCCGGTCATCCAAGATGTAGTCCCGCATTTGCCGGCCAGTCGGAATGGCCGGATCGCGAAAGTCTGCCTCCGGTCCCCAAAGCCGCAGGGCGTGAACCATGTTGTTGGTCTTCAGCGGTTTGGTCGGCGGTTTGACGCGGTCGAGGACAGCGGCTAGTTGCTCATCGGTTACCACTCGCGGTTCATCGAAGCGGGGAGCGATGACCAGCGGCACGTCCCGCGATGGTTCAATCGCGGATGGCTTCGCGGACGACGCGGCCAGTCGATAGACGAGGAGCGCCACGACCATGATGAGCGGTGGCATAACGAAGCGTGAGATTCGAGCGATCATTTTACATGAGCCCAAACTTCTTCATTTTGTTGTAAAGCGTCACGCGGCTGATCCCGAGTTCCGCTGCCGTCTCCTTACGGCGAAAGTTGTTCCGCTGCAGGCAGTCCTCGATGATCCGCCGCTCGAGCACATCGACGCGGTCTTCGAGCGTCGGCGAGCTGAGCCGATTCGCGGCCAGGGCGGTCGCGGCGCCGCCGCGGCCAGTGTCAAAAGCGTGAGACGGAGAGGTAAAAGGGCTGGGATGATTCACACTGTGACCGGGCAAGTGTGCGGCCATTCCACCTCGTTGCGGATGCAGTTGAACGAGCGGCGAATGCAGCGGCTGCGGCCCCATGCGGAGCCGCGCCCCCATGCTGGCCGGCAGCGGCAAGTCGGGCATGGAGTCTTCGTGCATGGTGGGCTCAGGCTCGTGACGAACTGGCATTTCGTGAGTCGGCAGGGCAACGCCCGTCACGGCCGCTCGGATGGAACTGGGGAGATCGCTCACCGTCAGCACGCCACGGTGGCAGTACAGCACCGCGCGGCGGATGACGTTCTCCATTTCACGAATGTTCCCCGGCCAGTGATAGGCCCGCAGCGTTTCGAGCAGCGCGGGCTCGATCGTGCGGAGCTGAATTCCATGCGTGCGGCTGTGTTCCAGGGCGAATTTGCGGGCGAGATATTCGATGTCCCACGGCCGGCTGCGGAGCGGCAGCAAGCGGAAGTTCAGAATGTTGAGCCGGTAATAGAGGTCAGTCCGGAAGCTGCCGGCCCGCACGAGTTCTTCCAGGTTGTAGTTCGATGCGACGACGAGCCGGGCCTGCGAATGCTGTGTTTCGTTGCTGCCTACCGGTTCGTATTCGCCGGTCTCGATCACGCGAAGCAGCTTCGCCTGTTGTTCCAGCGGCAACACGTCGATTTCATCGAGCAACAGCGTGCCACGGCCGGCAGCGGCAAACTTCCCTTCGCGGTCGCGATCGGCCCCAGTGAACGCCCCTTTCACGTAGCCGAACAGTTCGCTTTCGATCAGGTCGGGCGGAAGCGCCCCGCAAGCGACATTGCAAAAGCGGTCCTCGCGCCGATCGGAAAGTTCGTGAATCAGTCGGGCGAGGAACGTCTTACCGCTCCCCGTCTCGCCGACGAGCAGCACCGTCACGTTGTGCTTCGCGGCGACCTTCAGTTCGTCCATCATGTCGAACATTTCGGGCGTGAACGTCACGAGCGAGCGACTGCGGCCGTGAAGTTCCTTGTGCGGCATCTGGCTCCAAAAGCCGGCGAGCTCCGCATCAAGGTCTTGTTTGTCGGCGAGCAAGCGGCGGAGGCGACCGTAGTCGAGCGGGAATTCGAGCGTGTCATCGACTGCCTTCTCGGCCAACTTCTTCAGTCGCGGCGGGCAGTCCCCGGCGAGCAGGCCGTACATCGGGGCGTTTTCGATTGCGTCGTCGAGCTCGGCGATGAACCGAGCGGGCGAATAGCCGTTGAGCGTCGCCGTTTCCAAATGGACGAGCACAGCTCCGACCGGCTGGGCCTTGAGTCGCTCGGGAAGGCTGTCGAGCGTTTCGCAGGGGACCACGGGATGTTTGCCGTCGAGTTGATGGCCCAGTTCGTAAAGCAGATTCTGGTTGCGCGTGAAGACAAGGATGCTGGGATTCATGGCCGCCGTCACCACAGGGAAAAGATAGGCCCTCCGCGGCGCGTGCGGCCGCAGAACAGGCACAAATTTCACGCTAGTTGGGCAGGAAAACTGAACTAGCGCCAAAGCGGCTTAGCGTTTTGAATTCGTCGTGAAACGCGGCCGAGTACGCAGACTTTAACGACGGTACGGACGCTGGCAGTGCTAGCTGCAATCGCGGGGGAGAACGGAAAGAACGGCGGATGTCGCTGATCGCGCGGATAAAGCGGCAGGCTTATAAGGTTTCTCATCCGCGTCCTCCGCGAAATCCGCGGTTCCATTGACTGTGCATGTCAGCGTGGCACCGAATGTCAAACTCTGCCGCCTGGCAAAGCCCTGCCGCGCGTGCCGACTGTGCCGGTGGTGCCGAGGAAACTCGATACTCCGTCCGCCGCCGCCGATGCTGTTTATCGGGGTCGTACCTGCCACACCGGCACTCGCCCCCGACCTGTCGCAAGCCAATTCGGGAGTAGTGCCGCAATGAATGCGATCGTGCTGACGGTGATGGCCCTGGCAGGGGGAGGCGGATACGGCGGCGAACTCTCCTACGGCGGCGCGTGCGAAGCGTGCGCTGACGGAGGTCACGGCCACCTGCACGGACAGCACGGCGGCTGCCTCGGCCCGATGCCCCAAAGCTGCTACAACCCGTCGTTCGGCTGCTACGCCAGTTCGCGGTTCATGCACCGCTATCCAGCCTTCCACGGTTACTACTACCGCAGCGCGTACAACTACCGGCACTACTTCGACTACCCGTGGCATGCCGGCCTGCACGAGCCGACCTCGCACTTCTCGTACAACGTCCCCGGCCAGGCCGCGGGCGAAAGCGTTGTGCCGCCCCCACCGGTTCCGACAGCCGAACCAGCGGCTATCGTGACGCCCCGTTCGGTGATTCGCAGAACCTCGGCCGTCGAACCGATTGGCTCACCCACACCTGCCAAAGCTCGCTCGCTTCGGCGGTAATCCATACACCCACTGATTGAAACTTCCATCCGTGTGAATCGGGCGTCGGCGACGGCTGACGCCCGATTTTTTTGCGTCGCCACGGAGTGGCCGGGACAAATTGCCGGCGCCGGAGTTTTGGGAACGTTAGTTCATAAAGTGGCGTGGCTGTTGCGCGAGACGATCGCCATCTGCCAAAAGGACATGGCGAAATTCGGTTGGTCGCCATGATCGAGCGCCATCCGCAAAATGTTCGATGGGCGTCCTGGTGCTTCCACTTTTCTGTCCGTGTCGGCTTGCGGCGATTCTCGTCAACGATCTTGCGAGAGCAAACTGTTGACGCTGCGTGGTCCAAGCCGATTGCCGATGGGCTGCCTGACCGAATACCCTCGTCGATTGGTACGGTCGCTTCCCGTTACTCGGACGGTAGATTCAGAAAGACTCGAAAGGCGGCCTTGTCCACGGCATCCCGGCACTCACCGACAATCAGGTCGATTCGTCCATCGCCATTCACGTCTGCCGACGTGCAAGCGGCGTGCGAGCAATGGTCGCGCTCGATCGAATGCCGCGTAAACTGCAGATTGTCCTGCTGCTCCCACCAGCAAATTGAATCGAACGCACCAGGATCATTCGCCGTCGGAAACTGAAAGAGGCCAACGGCCGCAATGTCGAGATCGCCATCGCCGTCAAAATCGGCAACCGTCGATTGCAGCGCACCGATCAGCAACCCCAGATCGTGTTCTTCCCATTTGCCATTGCCCTGGTTTTTGATCACCCGCAGACCGTGAAACGGCTTGGGAATATAAGTGTCCATGATGTCGCCGCAAACGTGAACGATGTCGAGTAACCCGTCCCGATCGACATCGACGACTTGAAACGCACTCGAATTGAATGACGGATCGGGAAGCTTGAGTAGCAATTGCTTCTCGAACTTGCCCGCACCGCGATTCAAATAGGCTTCCACTGATTCAAATTCTTGCCCGTAAGCCACGACAAAGTCCTGCTTGGAATCTCCATCCAAATCTGCAATCTCAATCCCCAAGCAACCATGCCGAGGATCGAGCACCTCGACGTTCATTTGCGGCTCGTCGGCGGTCCCACCGACGTTTCGCAGCAGCTTCAAACTACCTGTCGTTCGCCAGCCGAATTCGGCAACGAGAACGTCCAAGTCGCCATCATCGTCGTAGTCGAATGGTTTCGCTTCCACCACGCGGGCGAGGTTCTCCGCCAGCAACACTTTCTTATATCCGCCCGCCTCAAGAGCAAGATGCAAGGCAACGCTTCCGTAGTGATGGTCACCGACGGTAAAAGTCCCGAGGTCGCCGACCAGGTAGTCCTGTCGTCCGTCCTGATTCCAATCGCACAAATGGACCCGACAAATACTCCGGCCCGTGCCAATCAGCTCATCCGCCCCCTCCATCTCGGCTTTGGAATCTGGATTCGGCGTCCACTGGCGTAGCGTCCCTCCGAGCATGTCGGTGTGCAGGAGCGACTTGGAAGCGTTGTCCCAGACGAGATGTGCGGTGAACGGACCTACCTCACCGGTTGCGACAGCTTTCCCCGAAACAAAGCGGACGGGAGATGGCGCTGGCTTCATCCCATCGGCCCGCGGGACGATGACCTTTTCCGGCGCGGCTTCGCGAAAGTACGAAACGGTATCTTCGAATTCCGGGACTTCGAGGTCGGTTCGCTTGGAGTCGTGGTAGAAGTTAAACCCCTGCTGAACCTCCTTCTCCCAGTTGGATTTTGGAAACGACTTGGCCATAGGCAGCGGATGGCAGTCTCCGCAAAACCGCTGGATGCGCTGGATCTTGGCCTTCGTCAGTTCGCCTCCCTTGGTCGGTTCGCCTTCGCCTACTGTCGTCGGTTGGGTCGTTGACGCTTCTGCGGAGATCGGCCTTGCGAGGGCGGCATCCGTCTCGCTGTGCCCCTGCCCGGTACATGCCAAGAAACAGGAAATCCAAGCGCAGAGGCCGAACCACGCGAAGCTCCACCGCGCGGTCCCGCGAAGGAGCGCAGTCCAGCGAATGATAGGCATGGTTGCTATTCCAAAGGTTGACCCGGGGGCTCTCCTTTGATTGTTCAACGAACGATCAGAATGGTCAAGGAATCAGCCACGCACCGGAGCTTACCTGGCGAGCAGCGCGAAAGCGGCTCCAGAACGCCAATCAGGCGGTGCTGGCTTTCAGCCGTAGTGTGGGACGCGATTGGCTCGATCACCGCGTGGCGATTGTCGAGGGCCAACCCGCGCGTTCACAGATACACCGGCTACTTCTTTGCCGGCTTCTCTTCAGCCTTACCAGCCTTTTCGGCAGCAGTGGGCTTCGCGGCTTTGTCGGCGGCCGGCTTGTCGGTCTTTTCGGCCGGCTTCTCGTCGCCAGTCACTGTCGGCACGACCCAGACCTTGAGTTCCGCCTCGATCTCGGCGTGCAGGTGAATCTTGACCGTGTACAGGCCAAGTTCCTTGAGCACACCTTCCAGTCGCACCTGGTCGGTGGTGATGTGAAAGCCGGCCCCCTTGAGAGCGGCCGCGATTTCGTTCGCGTTGACGCTGCCGTAAAGGTGACCTTCGTCGTTGGCATTCGCCTCGATCGTGATGCTCTGCTTGGCAATCAGCTCGGCCAGTTGGCGGAGCGAGGCGAGGCGGGCCTTCTCAATCTCCTGCAGGCGGGCCTTGTGCTTCTCGACCATCCGCTTGTGGTGGCCCGTTGCAATCGTCGCGAGGCCCTGTGGCAACAAGTAGTTGAGGGCGTAGCCGCGCTTCACCTGCACGACATCCCCCTGCTTGCCGAGGTGATCGACCGATTGAATGAGCAATAGCTGCACGCCGCCGGTCGGGCCTTTGGGGAGAGCGTGGAATTGGCCGTGCTTGCTGGCGCGTTTGGATTTGGTGGTCATGGGAAAATGCGTGTGTGTTGTATTTGATTGACTTTATTGTCAGGGGCTCGGTGCTGGGGATTCGGGGCTGAAAGGAAGTTAATCGCCTCTCAACCCCGAACCCCGAGTCCCAATCCCCGCTTAAAACGGAATGTCATCTCCGGTCGGCGGCGGCGGTGCAGCAGGAGCACTGCTGCGTACCGGGCCTCGTCCCTGTGAACTGGCCGAAGGTGGGCCGGACGATTCGCCAAAGTCGCCACTGTCGTCGTACTGTGGCGGGCCACCGCCTCCTCCTCCACCGCCGCGGCCCCCTTGGCCACCCTGGCCTTGGCGTTCGCCCTTGGCGCCGACCATCTGCATCCGTTCACCGGTCACGCGGAGCTTCGAGTGTTTCTGGCCGTCTTTCTCCCAGCGGTCGAGTTTCAGTCGCCCTTCGATCAGCACGGGCGAACCTTTGCCGAGATACTCCGATGCGATTTCGGCGGTGCGGCCCCAGAGTGTCACATCGACGAACACGACATCCTCGACCCATTCGCCGCTTTGGTTCTTGTACCGCTCGTTCACCGCCAAGCCGATCTCCGTCACCGCGGTCCCACTCTGCAAATACTTCACCTCAATATCGCGCGTGATATTGCCCAGCAGGATGACTCGGTTGAAGCTTGCCATGACGAAGTCCTCAAACTGTGCGGCAGGAAAATGTGGGGCGGCAGGGAGTGAACAAGCGTCACACGCCGTGCAGCGTATCGAATGCGACAGGTCGCCGCAAGTTGCCCAGTTTTACTGCTCGTACTGCGAATTCCCTACCCGCTAGTTCCCTGCCTCTTCCGGCACTTCCATCGCCAGCGCCCGGGCCGTGTGAGCCGGTTGCGGTGCGTCGGATTCAACCGTCTTGGCCTTGCCGCCGGTCTTGGCGTGCTCGATCAGAGCGTCCACCAGTCGCGGTTCGACCTTGAGCGTCATGTGCCGCATGATCACTTCCGAAATCCGCAGTTCGCGGGTGAACTCGCTCAGCTTCTGGCTGTCCAGCCGGAAGTAGGTGAGCCAGTACGTCCCTTTCTTGTGGCCGTCGATCGGATAGGCCAGCTTCTGTTCGTTCCACAACCGGCTGACGAGCACGTCGCCGCCGCACTTGCCGATGAGACCGGGAACGAGCCCGGCCAGGCCATTGGGATCCTGGGCGTATTTATTGCTGTCCAGGATCACCATCGTTTCGTAAACATTCTGAGCCAAGTTGCATTCTCCTCGCACTAGCGTGCTGGCTTGCCGGGCGCCGCCGGCCACAGGCGGTTGCCTGGCTGGCGATGGTCGCGGGCTCCATTGCCCGCGGCGCCTAGACGGTGTTCGCCGTCACGCGTTGTATTGATTCATACAGTGTTTCAGGTCGTGTTCGACCCAATCGGCCGCACCCTGGGCCGCTCGGGCGATCGTGGCGGTTATCTCCGCCTGTTCTTCCTTCGGGAACCGGCCCAGCACGTAACCGGTGACTTCGCGTCCCGGCGGCGGCTGGCCGATGCCAATTCGCAGGCGGGGAACATCGTCCTTCCCCAGTCGGCGAACCACATCCTCCAGGCCCTTTTGTCCTCCCGACGACCCGCTGGCCCGAAACCGAAGTTTCGCCACCGGCAGGTTGAAATCGTCGCAGACGATCAAAATGTCCTGGTGCTCGATCTTGTAAAAGTCGCGGGCAGCCAGCACGCTGGCCCCGCTCAAATTCATGTACGTTAGCGGCGTGAGGAGGAGCGTCTTGTGACCGCGAACGGTCGCTTCAAGCGTCTCTCCCTGAAACCGCGCCTTGGGCGTCACACCCGCGGCATATTCCTTCGCCAGCAGGGCCAGCACCTCGAAACCGACGTTGTGCCGCGTTCCTTGGTATTGCCCTCCCGGATTTCCCAGTCCCACAATTAACTTCATACGGCCAACTTCCACCCACACGTCTCTTCTCTTCCCACGGAAGATACTCGTCCCACAAAGGAGGACGGGGGTGAGGGATCGCAGTAACGGCTGCCGCTACTTCTTCTCCCCCTTCTCGGCCGCCTCGGCCGCCGCCTTCTCTTCCTTTTCCTTCTGACCGATGACTTCGGGCTCGATCGCGCCCGTCTCGCCGGCGGCAGTCAGCTCCGCCTCAAGGTGCGGCGGCACGCAGTGAACGATCAGCGTTTCGGCATCCGTGACGAGCGACGCCCCCTCGGGCAGCGGCACGTCCTTCGCATCGAGCGACTTGTTCAAATGCAGGTCGGTGATGTTGAGCACGAGCTTGTCGGGAATGCGCATCGCGGGGCACTCGATTTCGATCTCGTGCATCACGTGCTCGACGACGCCACCCTCGGTCGTGCCGACGGCGGTCCCCTTCAGCTCAATCGTCACCTTCGTGGTGACCATGTCCTTTTCCGACACGCGCAAGAGGTCGATGTGCAGCACGTCCTTGCCCCACACGTCCCATTGCACAGCGCGAATCAGGGCATGTTCGGCAGCATCGCCAGCCAGCGTAACGACCTTGCCGCCGTGCCGGACGACCGCGTGAATTTCGTTGGCGGGAACGGTCAAAACGAGGTTCGCTTCGCCGTGCCCATACAGCACCGCGGGAACCTGCCCGGTCTGCCGCAAGCGGCGATTGTTTGCGCCCCCTAACTTCTCGCGGCGCTTGACGTTAAGTGTGTCTGCCATGTCCAAGTCCTCAAGCGCACTACGGCACTGGTTTCGCACAAGTGGAAACCTCGTATTGTGCCAAATTGGCGACAATTGGCAAGGGCGTGCGGGCAGGTTTCAGTGGCGAGCGGTGGGCGTAAGCCCACTGAGAGGATAGAGGAGTCAGGAAACAGCGATCACCAATCCGCGCACCAACGGTTTCCTTCCTGAACCCCGAACCCTATTTTCCTCCCCCTCCAAACACTGCTAGCTCCGGCGGTCCCGCCAACCGCTCCACAGCCTCACCTAAATACTGTGCCGCAAACGCCAACTCCGCCTTCCGGTCGGCATCGTGCAGAAACACGGTCCCGTCCTCGGCGATCAGCTTCGATGCCAGATAGATGCTCTGCTGCCGCCCGGGAGCATCCGGCTGTTGCCCTTCCGGGCCATCCACAAGAATCACATCCCAGGTTTGCCCGGCAATCTCGTCCGGAAGTCCCAGCGGCAGGACACACGGCGCGAGCGCCGGCTGGGAAAGCCGGGTGCTGAACTCGATTTGCACCACTTCGCACCCCAAGTGCCGAACGTGCTCGATCCAGCGAGCATGACGCTCGAGCACGACCGTCCGCCCACCTGCATTCGCTCGCACATACAGTTCCGTATCTCGCCCGGCGCCGACGATCAGCAGCTTGCAAGCCCCGCGACCGGCCAGTTCCATCACGACGCGAAAGTACTGTGCCGGCGTCATCTGTCCGCGTGACGACGTCGCCCGTGCAAATGCCGCCGCCAGGTGGGGCAGGTTTCCAACCTGCCAATTTTCTCCACGAGGCGAGGATTGGCGAATAACTTCCTGGCGAGCGTGGGGCGTTAGCCCCATGAGCCCATCCCTTGTTTCGATCTCTCCCCGCCACTCCTTCTCAAACTTCGACGGCTCCCCCAACCGCTCCGCCAGAAACTGCTCGATCCCTGGCCCCCACGCTGCATCGTCGAAGCTGAGAAACGTCTTTCCCGTGCTCGCCGTTCGCACTTCGTCAATCGTCGGCTGCTTGCCGTAGAATCCCGCCCGCCTCCCCTCGTCGTGCAGCCACACCAGGTCCGTCACGCCGTGGTGCTTGATCGCGTGGTTCATGATCGCCGTTGCCGCCAAGAGGCCGTAGTAGCGATCCTCCGTCACAAAATCCTGCAACTCGCAGTACGCATCCCAAATCCACTCCCGGCGATAGTAACGCGGCACATGGCATTCAAAGTTCAGCCCGCCATATCCCAATCGCCGCAGCGTGTCGTACGTTCGCCACAAGGCCTCCTTAAAGAGTCCGCTCCCACGCGACTTGACCTGGCTTAAGTCTTCAAGCACACGCACACGTCGCAAGTCGTCCGGCGTTGCTGGTTCGAGCAGAACGTAATCGTCCGAGAACGCCAGAAACTCTTGCGAGAGCCCCGGAATGAGCGACGCCAGGAACGTCATCAGAAAGTGGTTCTTGAGCGGCAGCTTCCACCGCCCCAACTTTGCCAGCACCTCGTGCTGCACATGTTCGATCACGCCCGTGTCATCACTCAGCCACTCGGGCCGGTCGCCAAAGATCCATACCTTGCGGACCCACGGAATCGCACCGGCCCAACTGCGCAGCGAATATCGCAACTCGGCATCACCGCGCTGGCTATGGGCAAAAATAACGACGGCATCCATATTGGCCGCCGATTCTACCTCCCAAGCCGCTTCCGGACGCCATCAGCTGGGCTCACGAAGTCGATGCACGCAGCTGCTCAGTTTTCGATCATGTGATCTTGCCATTCTGGCAGGTCCGGTTATCTCAACGACGCCGACTGTGGTTACCAGCTATCTGTGTCGTTTTCGTCCCTTTG
Organism: uncultured Pirellulaceae bacterium; assembly: GCA_964384375.1. Lineage (GTDB taxonomy): Bacteria > Planctomycetota > Planctomycetia > Pirellulales > Pirellulaceae > CAYLLN01. The sequence goes on along the minus strand of CAYLLN010000023.1, from coordinate 7,510 downwards.
CCAGACCGAAAGCAATGCGAGATCAAGGGTTAACGCTGGTTACCAGGGAAATGCGATTCGTGGTAACCTGCGCCGCATCTGGCGAAAATCGACTTCGCCACAAACTCTTGCCGTTCCTTCACTTCGGCAATCGGCGCGATCTCCAAATTGCCCGGATCGTTACCAAAACGACGAAAAATGGGGGTTGCCGGTAACCTCGTATCAAATCCCCTCCGTCGCGTCATGCCGCTCGTTCGTTGCTAATTGCTCCACTCACTCCGAAACGGCAGCCGGCAGTGCGAAGTGTACAAACGCTGCAAATCTCGCGCCACGCTCAAATGGCGAGCGGGAGGCGTCAACCTCCCGATAGTTCTGCGTCGGAAACCGTTGTCGAACCTGCCTCCGAGGTCTGTTCAAGCACCTCGCTCGCTGGTTCCAAGGCGGGCACGGAGACATCTTCCTCTCGGCACTCCCCACGCGTCACCGCAATCACCGGCACCAGCCGCTGCGCCCCGTCGCCGATGAGCAGCATCACGACGGGCTGGCCCCCTTCGACCTTCGTCTCGCACGCGCAATGCCGAAACGTCACCGTGCCGGGGGTCCGCTCGCGGCGTTTGCACACCGGACATTCCCACAGCCGGCGGAGATCGTACTTCAGTCGTTCGTAAGGGCCTTTCATGGGCAGAGGAGACAGAGGACAGGAGTCAGAAGTCAAAAGTTAATGGGAGGGCGAGGCTCCCGCCGAGCCGGAGCGTTTTCTCCGGTCCGGCTCATTCCAAAGACGACAATCTCAGCACCCTTTATAGCTCAAGAACGGCCGAAGCACACGGTCGATCCGCACGAGCTCGCGCTGGGCGCGCATCACCGCTTGCACATCCTTGTAGGCCGACGGCGCTTCGTCGCAAAGCTGTTTCGCGAACCGCTCACGTTATCTCGTTCCCGCTGCGAGCTTCTCGGCGTCAACTTGAATCTCCGACAAGATTTTCGAATAGGTTCTGGATAAACGAATCCGTTCTTCACGACGCTTGCCGGCTGGCCCAGTCAAGTAGGAATCGTGAGCTTGGATTCCATAAGTGATCCCGACAGTGGATGGTCCGAGCGCGTACACCCAGAAGCCGACGTGAGTCACCGTGCCGTCGCGTAACTTCACCCGAAAAAAGAAGCGATCCTCGATTGAGTGCCCGGACACATTCTCATGCGAGCTCACGTCGTTTTTTGGAACCTCAAACAGCACTTCGTCTGACAACTCATGCTCTGGCAGAGCATCCAACTGCTCGCGCAACTGTTGACCCAACACGCGGGGATCGGAACGCTGACGAATCGAATAGTTTGACCCGGTGTAGAACCTGCCCTGAAGCGAAAGGCGATACACATAGTACCCGCAAACGACTGCCGCAATGGTTACAGCAATCACGAGAGTTCGCAAGCTGTAGCGCAATCCCATACGCATGGAACTATTCCGGGTCCGGGTCTTCTGTGGAACGCAGAAAGAATTGGCGTGTTTGGCCTTCGCTAGTTGCAGTTCCTCCATCTGTGCGGGTTACACTCCAGGATACGTTCCAGGAACCTGAGAATTCAACACCCACGTCCTCAGGAGCAATCTTGCCTGTCGCATTCACGCCACCCGAACCTCCCGCCGTATAGTTTACGGCGACTCCACCATAGATATGAAAGACAACAGTCGCGACTTTCACCAACGGACTGCTGTTGTCGATGGCGTAGGACCATTGAATATCCAGTGCAGCATCATTGATCTGAGTCGATCCTTCGATACCTGAACCACTACGAGGTCGAACTTGCCCGGTGGTCTCGTCGAAATCAAAATCAATCACCAATTCCCGCGATAGAACATCGTAATGCTCTTGCACGAATACCAATCCATAGTATTCCCACCACTGCCAGGTTGCACCGGGGCTTAGTGACATGCCATCTGCCCTCAACTCGATCCACTCATCGCCAGACATAAACTCTGAGTCACCTGAAATTATCTCGTCTGGGTTGACTACAAAGCCCCAAGGTGCATCGCCAACACTTGGGTCAAGAGTGTCCCAGCCAATCCACTGATTCGCTGCCACCGCAGGCGGGGCATCCCACTTCCAATAGTCATTGTCCTGAATGTTGGTCGAAGCAAAGTGGTTTTCGAGATTGAAATTCGGCGCCCCGGCTGGATACTGCAAGGTCATCGCAATGTGTTCCGAGCCTTCAACTAAGTTGTCTTTGAGAACAACCATATCGATGACTACCTGAGGCGATCCAGCCGGTATCGTCACGGAGCTGGCAGCACTCAGCGTAAAATCTACATTATTGGTCGCATACCCGGTTTGAATAGGATCCTGTCCAGCCAGTACAAATGGCACTGTAATGTCGAAGTTGACCGGGCCTTCTGGGAGCGATACGACAAAGGCCGTATCCGTGTCATTGTCAACCTCTTTTTTCTCGCGCGCTGGATTTGATCCCTGAACCACAGACAACGAGACGACTGGTCGAGGCACATAAATGCTCACCGTCGCAGGTTCGGAATCGTCGATCTGATCGGTCGTCTTGTACGTGAAACTGTCGTGCCCGACAAAGCCCGGCGTTGGTTCGTAGGTGAACCCGCCAAAAGCGTCCATCGTGACCGACCCGTGGCCTGGCTGTGAAACAATCGCAGAACGCAATCGCACATGGTCACCTGGATCGGAGTCCGTATCGTTCCCGAGCACGCCTGACGAGGCGACAATCAGCTTCCGCGTCCCATTGGCGGGAGTGGTATAGGAGTCAGCCGAGGCCATCGGCGCATTGTTCATCACGTAGATTACGGCCGTCCCTTCCGTCGTCGCGATCCCATCGCTCACGCGATACACGAACATGTCCGTCCCAGTAAAGAGCGGATTCGGTACGTAGGCAAACGACCCGGCATTGGTCAGCGTGACGTTGCCAGACGCGGGACCCGTGACAAGGGTGAAAGTTAGCGGGTCAGCTTCCATGTCCCAGTCGTTCGACGAGACGTTGTCGTTCAACGTCGTGTCGTGCGTCATGTAGAACGAATCGGAACTCACGCTTGGCGCCGTGTTCGTCACGTAAATCATCGCCGACGCGACCGTGGACACCAGCCCATCGCTGACCGAGTACATGAACGTGTCGGTGCCCGCGAACAAGGCGTTGGGCACGTAGGTAAACGAGCCATTGCCGCTGAATGAGAGGGTTCCCGACGCGGGACCGCTGACCAGAGTGAAGGTCAGCGGGTCGGCTTCCATGTCCCAGTCGTTCGACGAAACGTTGTCGCTGAGCGTCGTGTCGTGCTGGAGATAGTAGATGTCGTCGCTCGCATTCGGAGCGGTGTTCGTGACGTAGATCGTCGCGGTTGCCGTGACGGTATATTCGCCGTCGCTCACGGAGTACACAAAGCTGTCCGTACCCTCAAAGAGAGCGCTCGGAGTGTACGTGAACGCTCCGCCCCCAAAGCTGAGCGTCCCGTTGCTTGTTCCACTCACGAGCGAAAAGGTCAGTGGGTCCCCCTCCATGTCCCAGTCGTTCGATGACACGTTGTCGCTGAGCACCGAATCGTGCTGCATGTAGTAAATGTCGTCGCTCGCGCTGGGCGGGCTGTTGTATTCCCCTTCTCCTTCGGCGAGCGATGAGAATTGTGAGGCGCTGATCGCATCGATCACCGCTTCGACATCGCCGATGTCAACGACCGCGTCGCTGTTCACGTCGAGCGTCTCCTGCGAATACCCGTCATCGTACCCGCTCACGGCATTGACGATCACCAGGGCGTCGAGAACGCTCAGACCGCCATCGGCGTTGATGTCGTTGTCTGCGTTGAGCGTCCAGCGCGTTTCGAGCGCTTCGAGAAACAGACGGCGAGCGCGACGACGGGCACGAGCTTGCATGGTGAAACCCTCGAGAAGAGAAATTGACGGCCCCCAGGAGCGGTATGATAGCGTGGGGGTTTTTGCGGTCAACTAGTTTCTGTTCACGAAGGCTCGAATCCCTCGTTAGTGGCTGGCAATTAAAGATTGCGAGCAGCGACGATCAAAAACAAGCGGAAGCGCGAAGCCACTGCCTCGCGCTTCCACAAATCAGAATTCCGGCAGGACAAGTCCTGCCCTACAAATTTGAAATCTGAAATCCTAAATCTCAAATTCCCTACGGCTCCAGTTCCACGTTCCAGTACGCTTCGCTGATGAACTTCGTCCAGCTGGCGATCGGAGCGTGCGGAGTCGCGTAGAGCGGCTGCCACTTCGGACGGTGCGGGACCTTGTGCATTTTCATGCGGGCCTCCTGCGGCGTCCGGTCGGCCTTCCGCTTGTTGCACGGCACGCACGCCAGCACGCAGTTCTCCCAGGTGCTGGTGCCGCCGCGCGACCGGGGAAGGACGTGGTCGATCGTCAGAGCGTCCGGGCCGGGCCGCGCGCCGCAATACTGGCACGCAAAGCCGTCGCGGCGGAACAGGTTCCGCCGATTGAACGCCACCTTGCCGATCGGCACCTTGTCGAAGGCTGTTAGCGAGATCACCTCCGGCACCCGCAGCCGCCACTGCACCGACTGCACGAACAGCTCGCCGTCGCTCGGGGCGAGGCTGGTCCAGTCGGCCCAGTCGTACGTCTGAAAGTCGCGCGGGTCCACCACGCGGGCATGGCCGTTCCACACCAGGATCAGCGACCGCGCCACGGTCGAGACGCGGATCGGCTGCCAGGAGCGGTTGAGGACGAGCGTCGGACGCTGAAGCACGGCTACCATACGAGGCAAATCAAGCGAGGGGTGGAATGGTCAATAGCGTGAGCGGAAAGGTGGATGGGGCAACAACTTGGGCCAAAACCTACTTCAACTCTAATGCACCGCCAGCAGCAGATAAAAGCCCACTCTCGGCAAATCTTCACAGGGCGGGCTAGCGGCCGCAACCGCCAACTGATCTCAAGACGCCGATTCAATGGAATGGGTTCACACGCGGATCGTTTCCTGAAGACGCAAATATCCGCTGGCGCAATCGATGGCAACGCAAAGATGCAAAGGCGCGAAGCGAGCAAAGGGCCCCACACCTACTTCGCGAACTTTGCGCCTCGGCGTCTTTGCGTTGAAAGGGACTCCTTTCGCAGATCGAACGATCACTCTATCGTGGCAGCGAATGCGACCGCTTATCACCCTCACCACCGACTTCGGCACGAGCAGCCCCTACATCGCACAGATGAAGGGAGTGATCCTCTCGCTCTGCCGCGAGGCCGATCTGGTCGATCTCACGCACGCGATCGGCCCGCAGAACATCCAGGAAGGGGCCGTGGTACTGGCCGATACCACGCCGCGCTTTCCGCCGGGAACGCTGCACCTGGCCGTTGTCGATCCGGGTGTCGGCAGCAGCCGGCGGCTCGTCTATGCCGAGATCGGCGAGCAACGGTATCTCGCGCCGGACAACGGCCTGCTCGGCATGCTTGCTACCACGACTTGGCCCACGCGGATGATCGCACTGGAGAATCGCGACTACTGGCTGCCGGAGGTTTCGCACACGTTCCACGGCCGCGACATCCTCGCGCCGGTGGCGGCCCATTTGGCCAATGGCCTCGATCCGGCGCTGTTCGGGCCGCAGCTCGCGGCACTCGAATCGCTCGCCATCGTTAAGCCGCGTAAGACCGGCGGGGGGCTTGTCGGGGAAGTGCTCTATGTCGATTCGTTCGGCAATGCCATCACGAACATCCGCCGCGACGATCTGGCGTTTTTGGGCGATCTGGACCGCGTGAGCATCGAATTCGCCGGCGGTACGATTCCGCACCTGGTCGCGAACTATGCCGCCGGCTTGGAGGGTGAAACGATCGCCCTCTTCGATTCGCAGGATCGCCTGGAAATCGCCGTGGTCGGTGGCAGTGCGGCCCAAAAGCACGGCATCGCAGCCGGCGAGCCCGTCCGTGCGGCCGGCAATTTGTGAATTTTATGCAAAGATTGCGGTCGGAAAACCGTTGGCTGACCCGCCTGAAATCCTTACAATGCGACCGGCATTTCGTCGTCTTCCACGGAGCCGATGCATTGGCGGGTAAGATCGCAGGGACCATTGTGGCCATCAGCGAGTCGGGTAATCTCGTTTCCGACATCGCTGCCGAGCGTCTGCGCGACGTGCCGCGCGAAGCCGCCACCATTGCCTGCGATGAGCACGAAACGATCGGTATCTACGCGGCCGACCATCCGGAAGAACCGATGACGCTGATGGCCATCGTCGGCCCGGCCGGTGCGCTCGAACTCACCATTGTCGGCGACAGCGCGGCAATGATGCTCGGTGTGCGAGTGGGAGAAAAGATCACAGTGAAGTGGTAGGCCAGTGCGGAGCGCGGATTGCGGATTGCGGATTGCGGAGTGTGGCGGCAAGATTGACCACGTAACCTCCGACTTCTGACCTCCGACCTCCGACTTCTGCAATGCCCGGAGAACCTTCGCTCGACGACCTCCGCCGCTGGGACCATGAGCACGTTTGGCACGCCTTTACGCAGATGGCCGAGTACGAGCCGCTGCTCGTCCAGTCAGCTCGCGGTTGCACGCTCACCACCTGCGACGGCCGGGAACTGATCGACGCCGTGAGCAGTCTGTGGTGCAACGTTCACGGACATCGACATCCGAAGCTCGACGCGGCGATTCGCGAGCAACTGGACCAGGTTGCTCATGTGACGCTCCTGGGCATGGCCCATCCGACGACGGTCAAGCTTGCCCGCCGGCTCGTCGAAATCGCGCCGCAAGGACTCAGCCATGTCTTCTTCTCCGACAGCGGGGCGACAGCCGTCGAAGTCGCCCTCAAGATGGCGTTTCAGTATTGGCAGCAAGTAGGTCCCGCCGGCCCGGCGGGACTTGATTCGGCAGGACTTGACGAGATCCCGCCCGGCAGTCGGGATCTACCACGCACCAAATACCTCGCTTTCGACAACGCCTACCACGGCGACACGCTCGGCAGCGTCAGCGTCGGCGGCGTCGCTCGCTTTCACGAGATGTTTCGGCCGCTTCTGTTCGACGTGATTCGCCTCCCCGCGCCGGACATGTATCGTCTGCCCACTGGCGTTACGCGCGAATCGCCTTGTAGCTATTACCTGGAGCAATTTGAGTCGGCCATCCGCCAACATCACGACGAGCTCGCCGCCGTCGTTATCGAACCGCTCGTGCAGTGTGCCGCGGGTATGCTGATGCACCCGCCCGGCTTCCTGCGCGGCGTGCGCGAGATCACGCGCCGGCACAACGTGCTGCTGATCGCCGACGAAGTCGCCGTCGGCATGGGGCGAACCGGTAAAATGTTCGCCTGCGAGCAAGAAGGAGTCGTCCCCGATTTCCTTTGCCTCGCGAAGGGGCTCACCGGCGGCTATCTGCCGCTGGCGGCGACGCTGGCGACCGACGAGATCTACAATGCCTTCCTCGGCACCTATTCCGAATCAAAAACGTTTTTTCATGGCCACACCTACGGCGGCAATCCGCTCGGCGCAGCGGTCGCGATTGCCACGCTCGACGTATTCGAAGAAGAGCGAACGCTCGATCAGCTTCCCGCCAAGATCGAGCGCCTTGCCGAGCACCTCACCCGGATCGC
>CAYLLN010000022.1:0-90631 GCA_964384375.1 uncultured Pirellulaceae bacterium | reverse complement strand
AGCGCCCAACGCGAAATTAGGCAAACCGATCTTGTAAAAAATCACAGCCTCGGCGCGCGGCTACAGTACCGCTCGCAAGAGCGACGGTTGGGTCAAATCCGGCGTCTTCGGCAAGTCGTTCAAACTGGTGCAGGACGAAGAGAGCGACGAGTTGCCGGCGTATCGGCTGCTCGTGCGCTAGGCTGCGGACGCCACGATGACCATCCCGCTAGCCGACTCTGGCCAGCCCGAAGTTCCCTGCCCCTCCTGTGGTGCAGCATTGCCGCCGGGCGCCGTGCTATGCGTTGCGTGTGGCTACCATCTCAAGCTCGAGCGGCACTTAGCGACTTCAGTCGAAAGGGAATTGCCGCGGCCGATCGATCCCAATCCGTTTGCGCCTTCCGCGGCCGTTGAGCCGCAGTCGAATTGCCGCGTCGCGGCGAGCCAGTCTCCTAATAACCAGCATCATTGGCAATGAGAAACGAGCTTCTTCATTGGTCCACCGTCGAACCAGCGGTCACTTCCGCTGATTTCGCTGATTGATCGATACGATATCCCTTCGATTTGACGAGCGATGGGATTTGGTCGATGCCGGCCTGGGTTACGCTCGTACCACGAAACAGGCCCTCTTCAAGTTTTGTTAGCGTCGCCAAATGCCTTAGCCCTTCATCTGTCACACGCGACTTGCACAGATTAAGAAAATGCAGGTCCTTCAAGTTCGCGGCCTCGCGCACTCCCTCGTTGCCCACAGCAGTTCCGGCAAGGTCCAGATACTGCAACTCGCCGCAACTCCCTACGCTGACCATGCCCCGATCCGATACACTTGCAGCCTTGTGCAGAGACAGCTCGCGCAAGTGGGGAAAGTTCGACAGCTCCGAAAGTCCTTCATCGGTTACGTTCGTCTCTTCCAGAGAGAGCACGCGTAGTTGAGACATCTGACGCAGGTGGACGAGTGCTCGATCGCCGATGGGCTGGCGGCGCAGGGAAATGCTGCGGACGTTGACCGCTCGCGCTAACGGCATGAGATCGTCGTCGCCGACGTCGCAACTTTCGATTACCACATACGTTAGCCGCTCCCAACCGGCGAACTGTTCCAGCGCTTCGCGCCGGACAACGGCGTGATGAATCATCAACATACGAATCTTCGGCAACGGTTCGGTCACCGCCAACGCCTCGCCAACCTGAAAGGTCGAGGTGGAGGGCGGATCTAGCTTCTGCTTCATGATGTCGTAAACGCTAACCTCTGCAGGACCGATCGCTACCCCTATGACATCGTAAAAGAAGTCCTCACCCAACCAATCGCACGCCCACTGGGGAATCATCGTGGCGCGAGGCTTGTAGTCATAGAGCACATCTGCCGCTCCCGTCGCGCGAATCTTCTCCACAATGGCGGCCTGGCGCTGTGCCTGCCGCATTCGCCAACCGAAGGCAGCGAAGGCCACGGCGAACAGCAGCACAATCACAAGCGCGCTGCGCAAAGAGAATCGCCAGCGACGGCCGCGCAGCAAAGTGGCAAGCTTTGCAGCAGAATTCACGGCTTGTTCATTCAATGACACGACAGTAAATCTCTATGCTACACCTGATACACTCCCACCCGAAACGGCTCGTCGCTCGCGTGGCGGGTCGCGACGGCGAGAGATTCGATGAGGGTACCGCGGGTTTCGATGGGATCGAGGATCGCATCGACCCAGAGGCGAGCCGCAGCATAGCGGACATCGGTCTGTCGCTCGTAGTCGGCGGCGACCTGGCTGCGCAGACTTTCGAGTTCCGCCGCGTCAGGCAGTTGGCCCTGCTTCTTCAGGCTCGACACCATCACGTCGAGTAGCGTGTTCGTTGCCTGGGCCGGGCCCATGACAGCACAGCGGGCGGTGGGCCAGGCGTAGATGAATCGCGGGTCGAAGGCCTTGCCGCAGAGGGCGTAGTTGCCGGCGCCGTAGGAACCGCCGGTGATGAGCGTGATCTTCGGCACGCGGCTGTTGCTGACGGCGCTCACGAGCTTGGCTCCGGCTTTGATGATGCCGGCCCGTTCGCTATCGCGGCCGACCATGAAGCCGTTCACGTCTTGCAGAAATAGGATCGGCAGCCAATCCTGATTGCAGTTCATCACGAAGCGTGCGGCTTTGTCGGCCGAATCGACATAAAGGACGCTCGCGAACTGGTACTCGCCCCGGGCCGATTTCACACGGTGCCGCTGGTTGGCGACGATGCCGACGGGAAAGCCGCCGAGGCGGGCCGTGCCACACACGAGTGTTTGGCCAAATTCGGCCTTGTACTCGTCGAAGCTGCCGGCATCGACTAAGCACGAGAGCACGTCGCGCACTTCGTAGCCAGATCGCGAATCGGGATCGACGAGCGAATAGAGATCGCTCGCGGGCCGTGATGGCTCCTGCGACGGGCCGCGAGTGAATGGCGCTGCGGGTTGCGGATCGTCAGGACGCGATAGCTCAATCAGCCGCCGCAGCCTTTCTAAACAAGCAGGGTCGTCCTTCTCGTGATAGTCGATGGTGCCGCTGATGGCGGCGTGCATGGCCGCACCGCCTAGTTCCTCGTGGCTCACCTCCTGGCCGATGGCACTCTTCACGAGGGCTGGCCCGGCCAGGTACAGCCCGCTCCCCTCGGTCATCAGCAGCTTGTCGCACAGCACCGGCAGGTATCCGCCACCCGCCACACAGTTCCCCATGATCGCCGCGTACTGCGGAATGCCCGCCGCACTGAGTACGGCGTTATTGCGAAAGATGCGGCCGAAATCGTCCTCGTCGGGAAACGTGTCTTCTTGCAGCGGCAGGAAGATGCCGGCTGAATCGACCAAGTAGGCCAGCGGCAGGCGGTTGGCGAAGGCGATTCGCTGCGCCCGCAGCACTTTCTTGGCCGTCATCGGAAAGAACGCCCCGGCTTTGACGGTCGCGTCGTTCGCCACGATCATGTGCCGCCGCCCGGCGATCGTGCCAATCGCGGTAACGACGCCCGCCGACGGAGCGCCGCCCCAATCGGCATACATCTCGAACGCGGCCCAGAGGCCCAATTCCACAAGCGTCCTTCCCGGATCGATCAGCTTGGCGATTCGCTCGCGAGCCGTTAGCCGCCCCTTCGCGTGCTGCCGCTCAATCGCTGCCGGTCCGCCGCCGAGGAGAATGATCTCCTGTTGCGCCGCCAGTTCCTGTGCGCTAGTAAGCAGCGTGCTTTCGGACTCGCCTCGTTGCTGGTTCATTCCGGGATTATCTCATTTCGGGAGAGGCGCCGGTCTCAGTTTGGGACGAACGCGACGTTTTCGAGCCGTTGGCGGCTGCGTTCGCAAGCCCGCGAATCGCCGTAAGTCCCGCAGGAATTCTACCTTGCGGAGCAGTGGAGGAAATGTCGCGGTTTCCGGCACAGCGGTTGCTTTTAAGGGGCTGTAACAAACACGGGGCAAACACGCTGAGGCTTGCAGGTCGCTAACACAACCTTACGCAAGCATGAGAGGGTGAGAAAATGAGAATCAAACTTTTAAGCGGCGCAGTGCTGGCCAGCCTGTTGGCAATGGCCGGCGTCGCTTCGGCTCAGACCTATGCCGATTCAGCCGTCGTCGGTGGCGGTTACGGTGGCTACGGCGGCTATGGCTATCACTCTTCGACCTACGAAGAGGGTGTTCTCCGTGGCCTGGGCGATTTGGCCCGGTCGATCGGCCAAGCCGACTACATGAGCTCGCTCGCCGGCATCAATCGGCAGGAAACTGTGTCGCGCTGGCTCGACAACAAAGAGAAGTACGCCGAAACGTACTTCCGCATGCAACAGATCAATCGGGCCGCTCGCGAAGCCGCTCGTCCGCAACCGCTCAGCACCGAGCAGTATGCGAAGCTGGCCAAGCAACTCGCGCCCGATCGTCTCAGCGACGCGGATTACAACCGGGCCCTCGGCCGCCTGAACTGGCCGGCTGTGCTGGGTGGCGAAGATTTTGCTGCTGAGCGGGCTTTACTTGACAAAGCCTTTGCCGGCCGGGCCGCGACGGACGTTGGTGTGAGCACTGCGTTCCACGGCAATGTCCGTAAACTGACGGCCGAAATGCAAACCAAACTCCAGTCGAAGCTCGACACGATGAGCCCGGCGGAATTCATCGCCGCGAAGAACTTCCTCGCCGGCGTGTCGCTCGAATCACAACAGCCGGTCGTGGCCGCGGGCCTCGCATCGGCCGACTAAATCACACGAGGGTGGCTGCGAATGCGAAAGCATTCGCGGCCCTGTGCCCCCAGCAAGCCCCAATTTTGCTGGGAGCCACCCTCACCTAAATCACGCCACCGCAAGCACGGACCTGGGAAGCCGCAACCGACGAAGGCCTAGACTCACCTTCGTCGGCCGCTTGAAGTGGCTGATACACCCGCTCGAGGGCGCGGTGGGCACAACGTGTGCCTGCCGCGTCCTTTTTTTGTTGCGTCGCTGCGAAAATCTGCGGCTACCGGTTCGTGGTAACGGCATTGGGACTAATCCCGCTCGGTCCACGAGAGCAACAGCGGCAGAACGATGAGATTGCCTAAGAGGCCGCCTAGCATGGCTAGGCTCACCAGCGCTCCGAAATAGACGGTGGGCACAAACTCGCTCGTGATCAGCACCGTGAAGCCGACCATCAGGGCGAGCGTACTGAAGATGACCGCCTGGCCGACCGATTGCTGTACCTGCGCCAAAGCCGCAGTGACGCCAAGTCCGCTTGCTCGGGCGCGACGGAAGCTTACCAGATAATGAATCGAGCTATCGACCGAAAGGCCCATCGAGACAGCCGCGATCATTGCCGCCCCCATGTTGATCCGCAGGCCAAGCCAGCCTAAGAGGCCCATGACGACAAAAATCGGGAAGGCGTTAGGAACCAAGGCGATGAGCGACAGCTTGAGACTGCGGAACGCGATGAGCAGCATGACGAAGATGCCGGCCGTTGCCGCGGCAAATGTCGTCCACTGATCGCGGAGCATGCTCTCGATCAGATTCGTGAGCAACACGAAGAAGCCAGTCACTTCAGCGCCAGAAGACTTGTTACCGGCAGGGAACTCCTCACGAGCGAGTTGTTCGACTTCGGCAATCAAGCGGTTTTTCTGTGCCGCCGGCTGGCGCTCGGGCGCGCGGAGCATGATGCGGAGGCGGCCTTGGCCATGCTCGTCGAGCTCCTCCGAGCGCAAAGCGGCAATGAAATTGGGCATTGCGGCTGATAACGCCTGGGCCCGGAGTTCGGCAGTGGCCAGTGGTGCAGCGAGCAGCGGATCAGCGTCCGTTGCGGCGACAGCGTCGGCGAGGCTCAGAACTTTCGTCAGCGCGGGAGTTGCCTTGCCGGTCGCCGAATCGGCGACAGTCAGCTCGCGCAGTCGATCTTCCAGGCTTCGGACGCGAGCGAGGTATTCGTTGTTGAGTGTGGCTGGCGCGGGAATGACGACGTCCCACACACCAGCACCGCCAAGGCGCGTTTCGACGAAGTCGTATGACTGCACGATCTCGCTCCCGCGGCGAAAGTTGCGCGTGAAGTCGGATTCCACGTCGAGGAACATTGCTCCCGCCGCGGCAACTGCGGTGACGAGAATCGAAACAGCTGCCAGCGTCTTCGGACGAGCCTGAATCGCGTCGATCGAGCGGGCCAGCCACGACCCCAGCTGCCGCTCGCCCCAGCCGGGCGGCGAAGCAACAGCATCTTCCCTCGTGCCTGCCAAAGCGAGCGCCGGAACCAGTAAGCAAATGGCCGGCAGGACCAGGACTGAGCCGACGACCATCATCGTGCCGAAGTCCTGCACCGGGCCAACTTCCGCCACCCACAGCGATCCAAAACCGGCGACATCAGTGGCCAAAGCACCGACAATCGGCCAGAAGAGCTCGGTGTTGGCGGTGATGTATGCGTCGCGTGGCGTCAGGCCCGTCACACGCAACTCTCGGTAGCGCACGATCAGGTGCATCACCGTCGCGACTCCGACGACTGTGACGATCGCCGTGAGCATCGAGCTGACCATCGAGAGTTCCAGCCCGCTGACGACGAGCAGAGCTTTCGTCACGACCAGCGTCCATTGCACGACGACGATCGGCACGATCAGCCACCGCAGGCTGCGAAAGCAGATTAGAATCGTCAGTCCCAGGAGAAGCGTGGACCAAGTGCCAAGGCGGTCGCCGTCGGCTTCGAGCAGTTCGAAGCCTTTCACAACCATCACCGGCTCGCCGGCAAGCACACCGGGCGGGAGTCCGTCCGGCAGATCGCGAACGATCGCTTCCATTTCCTGCACTGTCTTCGCACGTGGATCGTCACTCGCGCCAGCGGCTCGTTCAGCAACCGGCTCCAGCATGCAGACAACGGCAGCCGTCTTGCCGTCGGCCGAATGGGTGTAGCTGGCGAAGAGCTCTCGGTACTCGGCGGCCAGCGGGCTCTTGGGATTCAGAATCGCCGGGCCGGTCCACTGCTTCTCCGTCTTGTCGCCGAAGAGATTGAGCAGCCCGCCAAGGTTCTTCGACTGTTCCAGCTTTTCGAGCAGGGCGTTCACTTCGGCCAGGCTCAGCACGTCGCGCACGCCGGCGACCTTCTTCAGTCGCTGACTTACCTCGCCCAAGCGAGCAAGGCCGCTGCCATCGGCTGCCATCAGGCCATCATCCGCATAGACGGCAAGCACGATCTCATTCCCGCCGAATTTCGCCTTCAGCCGTTCGTAGGGTGGCAAGAGCGGGTCGTCAGGAGCGAACATCCGCTCGATGCTGTAGTCGAAGCGGACCTGCGTCGAAGGCCAGTACGATAGCAGCGCAATCGCCACCGCCACCCCAAATAGCGGCCAGCGAAAGGCCACGAGCAGTCGGACAAATCGCTGGGTGGGTTGCACGGGATTGGCTAGAATGCGGCGGCTGCTCGGCGACCAGGGCCGCTAGGGAACAACCAGCGGTTAGGTCAGGTTGCCAGTTTCCCGCCCGGCTGGGAAGATAGGGGCGAAAGGCTACTACAGAGATTGGAGATACCGCGCACGTCAGGAACTACCGAGTTGGCCTGATCCGCTTTTCAGTGCGAAGAAATGAGGAAGATTTTCTTGGCGAGCACGCAAGTGGCTGTCCAAGCTGACTTGGAGCCGAAAGTTTTTGATATTTACCCGCCATTCCTGCAATAATCCCACCCGATAAGAGTTGATAATTCGGTAATTGGCCTCCCCCCCTAGCGGCGTGTAACATGATCCTGACAATGCATGTCAGTTCGCCCGCATGTTTTTCGGCCAGTTGCACGCCCGCTTCCGCTTGGATGCTCGTTCATGGCCAACCAGCAACATTCCGCCGCCCGCGATAAGCTGCCGACCGTGATTCACGGCGCGGGGGATGAGACTGCTGCCGGACCTCAGTCGGATACGGTGACGAAGGCCGATTTCATCCCCGCCCGGCTGCTGCACTACAAGGTGCTGCACAAGCTCGGCCAGGGGGGCATGGGTTGGGTCATGCTCGCCGAGGATACGCAGCTTGGCCGCCGCGTCGCTCTGAAGGTGATGCGCAGCCAGCACGCCGCCGAGCAAGAATCCCGCGAGAGATTCACGCGCGAGGCGAAGGCCGCTGCTCAGCTCAATCACGACAACATCGTCACGATCTACCAGGTTGGCGACGACCAAGGCATCCCGTTCTTCGCGATGGAGCTGCTTGAGGGTGGCACGCTGCAGCAGCGGCTCGAGTATCCCAAGCCGCTGTCGCTCGGTGCCGCGGTTCGCATCGCCCGCGAGATTGCCGCCGGTCTGAGCGCGGCCCATCAACGCGGCGTGATCCATCGCGACATTAAGCCGGCCAACATTTGGCTCGAATCGCCCAAGGGGCGCGTGAAGATTCTCGACTTTGGTCTCGCCCGCCAATCGGACGCAAAAATAACTGGACTCACGCAGGCCGGCGAGATCGTCGGCACGCCCCACTACATGGCCCCCGAGCAGGCTCGCGCCAAACCGATCGACGCCCGCTGCGACCTGTTCAGCCTCGGCTGCATCTTGTATCGCATGACGACCGGCCGTCTGCCGTTTGCAGGCGAGACGCTCCTGGCCACGCTCACGGCAATCGCCGTCGATATGCCAACGCCCGTCCGCGAGCTCAATCCGCAGGCGCCTGAGGCGTTGTGCGATTTGATCTGGCGGCTCTTGGCGAAGGATCCCAATCAGCGGCCTGCCAATGCCAAGGAAGTGATCGACGAACTGCTCGTCATCGAGCGCGATCTCGCTGGCGGCTCCAAGAGCGGCTTCAACATCGAAGTGCCGCCGCTGATTCAGTTGCGGACGGACCCATCCCCTTCGGCTGTCACGCCTACCAAGAATCCTGGCCTCTCCGGCCGCATTCGCCCCGGTGCTGGTCGCAAGTCATCATCGCTCATTCCGTGGGTGCTGGCCGGTGCAGCGCTCGCGCTTGCCCTGCTTGGCCTTTTGTGGCTCATCACTTGGGCCATGAATCTCGATACCTCGCGACCAAATCCGGGCACGGCCCGCGGTCCGCTGCGGCCGAAGACCGATCTCCGCCGCGTCGTGGCCCTCGATGAGGCCTCGGCTTTCACGAACCGCACGACTGCGGAATGGGTGTTTCGCCAAGGTGACTCCGCCACCGTCCAAGTGCAGGTTCCTGGCCAGGCAGATGCAATGGTCGCCTCTTTGAACCTTTTGCCCACGGAACCCTTTGCCCTCGTGGGCATCCGCCTCGCCGGCAGCACCCGTCTGGCCGATGCCGATCTGACTCGTCTCGCCGGTCTCAAGAGCCTGAGCTGGCTCGACCTCGCCGGCACGGCCGTTACCGACGCGGGAGTCCAGCAGCTCGCGGATGTCTCGGCGCTGACGAATATCAACCTGGAAGGGACCGGAGTGACCGACGAGGGGGTCGCTCATCTCGTCCGCACCTGCCCCAACCTGTATCGCTTGCTCCTGGGGCGGACGAAATGCACGCCCGCCGTCGTCGTAGCAATCTCCAATCTCAAGCAGATGCGCGACCTGTCGCTGGCCGGAGTGCCGGTCGTCGATGACCAGTTGGTTTCCATCGGACAGCTCGCCAACTTGCAGATCCTCAACCTTGCTCAGACCAAGGTGACGGATGCGGGTCTTCCGCACCTGGCCAACCTTGCACACCTTGAAAGTCTGCGGCTCGACGGCACGAGCATCACCGACGTGGGGTTGGCCACCATCGCCATGTCGCACCATAGCCTTGTGTCGCTCGGCCTCAACCGCATGCCTGAAATCACCGGTGCCGGACTCACGCACCTGGGCAACCTTTCGCGGCTGGAGTCGCTCGAAATCTGCGGCTCGCCGAAAATCGGCGATGCCGGTCTGGCTTCGCTCGCGGTTGCCACGTCGCTCCGCAGCTTGGAAGTCGATCAGGGGCAATTCTCTCCCGCCGCCCTCGAGCAGCTTCGCGCCTCTTTGCCTGGATGCAATGTCCTGCCGCGCGATCCCGCCGCCATGCTCTAAAAGACGGTCCAGACGGGAGGGCGAGACTCCCGCCGAGCCGCGATAAGCTACCTCGTGCCGCTCATCGCTGCTGCTGAATCTCTCTGAATCAACGCGGCGACTGCCCCCATGCACCAGCACGGCCACAACCACCAGAGTGAGCGCAATCTCCTGTTGGCGTTTGCGCTCAACCTGGCGTTCACGGTGCTGGAAATCGCCGGCGGCTTTTGGACCAACAGCATCGCCATCCTGAGCGACGCTCTGCACGACGCGGGAGATTGCCTTTCGCTCGGCCTGGCGTGGTACCTGCAAACCCTCTCGGCTCGGCGGCCCGATGCCGTCTTCACCTATGGCTACCGGCGGTTCTCAACGCTCGGCGCGCTGTTGACCGGCGTCGTGCTGGTCATCGGACTGGCGTTCATCGGATTCGGTGCAGTTCAGCGGCTGCGCGAGCCGGCAGAAGTGCGCGTCCCCGGAATGCTCGCCCTGGCCGTCATCGGCATCGCGTTCAATGGCTTTGCGGCTTGGCGATTGCGCCACGGCCATTCGCTGAGCGAGCAAGTCGCCAGTTGGCACCTCCTCGAAGACACGCTCGGCTGGATCGCAGTCCTCGTCGGCAGCATCGTCATGCTGATCTGGAACTTGCCGATCATCGATCCGCTCCTCTCGCTCGGCATCTCCGTGCTGATCCTTTGGAACGTCGTTCGCAATCTGAAAAAAGTCTCCCTCGTCTTCCTGCAAAGCGCCCCCGCCGGCTTTGACGTGGCCGCCTTCGACCGCCAGATGGCAGACATTCCCGCCGTGATCGGCTCGCACCACACGTACACCTGGACGCTCGACGGGGAAAGCCACGTCTTTTCGACCCACCTCGTCCTCCGCGAAGGGGCCACGCGCGACGAGATCGTCGCCGCCCAGCGCCGCGTTCACGAGCTGTTGCGCGAACAGCACTTCGCCCACGTCACGGTCGAGATCGAGCTGCAAGGGGAAACTTGTGCGGCCGATGACGGTGCCGTGCCTTAGCTGGGAAGTCTAGCCTGCCCTGCGCAGGTTGCATGCCGCGCCTCTCCTGCTTACGATTCCCAGCACGTACTTCGCTCGCTCCCTCCACGCAAAGGTTCTTGCCGTGACACGTTTCCTCTCCCTCTCGCTGGTGCTTGCCATGACCGCGCTGGCCGCCGCCCAAACGCCCAAGACCATCGGCTCGATCGAGCGGCTTGATCCGGCCTTCGACAAACTCGTCCCCGCCGATGCCAAGATCGAAGTTCTGGGCAGCGGCTTCGATTGGTCTGAAGGGGTTTGCTTCGTGAAGGATGGTGGCTTCGTCGTCTTCTCCGACATCCCGCCGAACAAAATCATGAAGTGGGACCCCAAGACCGGCGAAACAAGCCTCTTTCTGGAGAAGGTCGGCTACACCGGTAAGGAGCCGTTCGTTTCCGAGACGCCGGAGCCGGGCACGAACGGCCTGATGCTCGATAAAGAGGGGCGGATCGTCGCCTGCTGCCACGGCGATCGCTGCGTGAAGCGAATCGAGAAGGACGGCAAGTTCACCATCCTTGCCGACAAGTACGACGGCAAGCGGTTCAACAGCCCTAACGACCTCGTCTATAAGTCGAACGGCGATCTATATTTCACCGACCCGCCTTACGGCCTGCCGAAACGCGAGAAGGATGAGACCCGCGAGCTCGATTGGTTCGGCGTCTATCGCCTCGGCAAGGACGGCAAGGTGACGCTCCTCACCAAGGAAATGACCCGCCCCAACGGCATCGGCTTCTCGCCCGACGAAAAGACGCTCTACGTCGCCCAGTCCGATCCGGCCGCGGCGATCTGGAAGGCGTTTCCCGTGAAGGCCGACGGCACACTCGGCGAGAGCAAGGTGTTCTACGATGCGACGCAGGCGGTCGGCAAAGCGCCTGGTCTGCCGGACGGCCTCGCCGTCGATAAGCAAGGAAACATCTGGGCGACTGGCCCCGGCGGCGTCTATTGCTTCTCGCCGGAAGGGAAAGTCCTCGGCCGCCTCCTCACCGGCCAGGCGACCGCGAACTGCAAGTTCGGCGACGACGGCAAGACGCTCTACATCTGCGCGGATATGCATCTCTGCCGCGTGAAGACAAACGTGACGGGGACGAACTATTAGTAGGTCCCGCCGGCCCGGCGGGACTTTGAATGGCGGCGAGGGCTGCGGGTATGGAGTGACCGACTACTCTCGCGGAATTCCAGCCGTCTGCATTCAACGCGAAGACGCGGAGGGCGCGAAGGCGCAAGGAAGAAAGATGCTGGCTTTGCGCTCTCTGCGAGCCTTGCGTTGAATCAAATTGGTTGTTGAATCAGATTGGTTATGGTCCCGCCGGCCCGGCGGGACCGACTTCTACACAGTGCAGCTTCCCTCCTTTGCTGCCGGTGCGGACGTAGAGGCGGCCGCTGGACAGCGCCGGCAGAGCTCGGCTCACGTCGCTGACCAATTCGTGCGATGAAAGCTCTTCGTACTTGGCCGGATTGGCATTGGCCAGCGCGAGGTGGCCTTTCACGCCGACGATGAGCAGTTTATCCCCAGCGAGAATGACGTTGGCCACGCCGCAGCCCTTCTCGCTCCAGCGGACCTTGCCGGTGGCCGTTTCAACGCACCGCATTTCAGCGCTGCCGACGTCCTCGCGGCCGTGCGTGCCGTAGAGGAACCCCCTGTGCTCGACGGGTGTCGAATACTGGCTGGTTAGCGATTCGTCATTCGCCCAGATTTCCTTAGCCGATGCACCATCAAACAAAGCAAGTTGCGCACCGACGCCGTAACTCGACGTGACGAACAGCTTGTTGCCGGCGAGGATTGGCGTCGCCCCGTTCACCGTCGGGCCGCTGCGCCCAAAGGGAAAGAGCGTCGTCACTTTGCCCGTGGCCGGATCGGCCAGCACGCAGTTCATCCGCGTGACGAAGATCGCCTGCTCGGCATTCCCCACCTTCATGGCGGTGGGCGAGCTGTAGCTTGCCTTTTCGTTCGACGCTTGCCATAGCGTTTTGCCCGTGGCCGGATCGACAGCGACGATGCCTGCGCCGCGTCCTCCAACGTTCACGAGCAGCTTGCCCCCTGCGAGGATCGGCGTCGCCCCTGCGCCGAAGTATCCCTCGTCGCCACCGTAGTCGGCATATAGATGCCGCTCCCAGAGCGCCTTGCCATCGAGCGAAACGGCTCGCAGATCGCCTGCCGCTCCGAAGACAAACACCTTGTCTTCAGCCACCAGCGGCACACAGCGCGGCCCGTCGTCGGGATCGATGCCGGGCCGATACGTCGCCTCAAAGCCGGCCTTCCAAAACGACTTGCCGCTGGCGGCGTCGATCGCTTCGACGATCTCCTGATCTCCCAGGCGGTGAAACACGATCACTTGATTGCCGACGACGGCAGGCCCGGCGTAGCCGCTGCCGAGCTTGAACGTCCAGGCGACTTTCGGTCCGCCAGACGGCCACTTCGGGACTAGTTTCTCGCCGCTGGCTTGGCCGTTGCGGTTCGGACCGAGGATCTGCGGCCAATCGCCAGCCACTGCGACGGCCGTAGCGGCAAGCCACGCCACCAATGCAATCGTCCCCATCCACTGTCGATTCATAGCATGTTTCTCGGCAACGCGGCTAAACAGCTGCCGCAAATCGTGCTGAGGCAGCGAATCCTCTTATGAAACTACTCGAAAGATGCGATGGTGAACATCGTCATGGAAGACGCGTGCCCGCCGTTGACAACCAGCCGACGAAGCTTCATTTTCTAGTCGTGAGGAAATCATGACGATGACAGAGCTGGCTGCTCGATCCCCCGCGACGGAAACTGCCGCACAATCGGCCGACCCCAAGGCCGCGATGCGGCGAGCGGCTTACGACGCTCGCAACGCCCAACCGGATAAGGATACGGTGAGCGATGCGGCCGTAGCCCGACTGGTCGCCTTGCCGGAATACCGCGCCGCCAAGACCGTGCTCTGGTATCTCGACTGCCGCTCGGAATTGCGCACGCGGCAAGCATTGCCAGGGGCACTCGCGAGCGATCAGCGAATCGTTGTGCCGTACTGCACGGTCGATGAACAGGGGGCGAACAAGCTCGGTCTGTGGTTGCTCGGCGGCATGGATGAGCTGATCGTCGGCAAATGGAAGATTCTGGAGCCGCCTCGCGAGCGCTGGGGGGAACCCGGCAAGGAGGTCGATCCGACCGAGATCGACCTCGTGATCGTTCCCGGCGTCGCCTTCAGTCGCGAAGGGGGGCGAATGGGGAACGGCCAGGGCTACTACGATCGGCTCCTCGCGCGTGTCCGGCCCGACTGCCGGTTGATCGGCCTCTGCTACGAGAGCCAGATGTTCGACGATCTCGTGGTCAGCCCGCACGACGTGTTCATGGACAAAGTCGTGACAGAGCTGGGAGTGTACGACGGACGCCATCCGCGAAGTTAGCTGAAGTCGATCGGCGGAACTTCGGCCAATCGAGCCAGTTCGCGCGGCACGCCTGGATCGAGTCGCAACTGGCCGACATCGAAGGCGGCGTGCAGCAGCGTCGATTGCAGATTGGCCGGGCCGATTGGTTCGGTGGCCGGCGCGTCGTTCTTGCGGGTCGATTGGCCGATGATCTGACCGCGACCAATGCCGCCACCGGCAAAGGCGAGCGTGCACAGCTTCGGGTAATGGTCGCGACCGCCGTTCTTGTTGATCGTTGGCGTGCGGCCGAAGTCGCCGGTGATCACCAGAAGCACTTGGTCCGCCAGGCCGCGCTCGTCGAGATCGGCGAGAAACGCGCTGACGGCTTTGTCGAGCGGACGGCCGAGCATCTCCATGCCCGCACCGATGCCCGGGTTGTTGCCGTCGGCATGCATATCCCAACCGGAGTTTTGCACGGTGACGAAACCGCAACCGGCCTGGACGAGGCGGCGGGCCATGAGCATCTGCCGGCCCAGCGACGACGGCTGGAAAAGTTTCTTGCCGACGCGGAACTCGCGAGTATCGTAGCGCTCGAGCGTGCGGCGGTCTTCCTTTCGCAGGTCGAACGCCTCTCCCGCGCCGCGCACGATCATGTCGAGGGCTTGCTGCTCGAAGCGGCTGGCGCCCGCAATGTTGCCGCCGGCATCGAGATCGCGTCTTACACGATCGAGGCTGGCGAGCAACGACTTGCGGTCGTCGAGCCTTTCCGGCGGGATGCTGAGGTTCAGGTTCTTGAGTAACTGGCTGCCGCCGCTGGGATCGAACGGGGCGTAGGCGAGGCCGAGTTGTCCGGGACGGGAGCCGGCTTCGATCCGCCCCCGTTCGGTGCGGTATTGTCCATCCACTTCGTCCGAGGTGAGCAGGCAGTTCGTCGGCATGCCGGTCGCTTCGTCGTTCGCACCGCGGATGCGGGCAAAGGCCGAGCCCATGCTTTGCCCCTCGCGGCCGTCGCCGGTCGGATCGGTGCCGCCCGAGAGAACGTGAACGATCGCTTTGGGATGATTGCCGTTGTCGTGCGAGAACGAGCGGACGACGGCGAGCTTGCCGGCGTGCTGGGCGAGTTGCGGGAACGTGCCGCCGAGCGTCAGTCCGGGAACCGATGTCTTCACCTCCCCCGTGACCGACGAGTACGGCGCGGGAGCGCCGACATTCGGATGGAACGTTTCGATGTGGCTCGCGCCTCCTCCGAGGAAGAGCAACACGATCGAGCGGTCGCGGACGTAGCTCTTGCCCGCGCGGCGAGCGGCTTCCTTCGCGGCCAAGAGCTGCGGCAGGGTGAGACTCCCGAGGCCGATGACGCCGGCGCGCACGAAGTCGCGACGAGCCAGGCCGCTACAGTCGCGTGATGTGCCGCTATGGATGGTGAGCATGGGGCGAGCCCTCTGCTCGGATCATATCAGCGGCGATGGATGGAGGAAACTGAAATCTGGCCGCGGCCGGCGTGGTTCTATTCCTTGGCCTGCAAATGGGCCTCGACGAACCAGAGCATCTTGTCCAGGCCGCGCGAGATGCCGGTAAAGAGGTCGGCCGTGTCCTTGTCGCCGAGCTTGTCGGACTCGTCGATCGCGGCGCGGGCGTTCTTGCCGACAGCGGCCAGCGCGTCGGCCAGTTTGGCCACATGATCCAAACCTTTGGAGATATCAGTGGGATACGCAGCCACGCGGGTCCGCTTGGCAACCGTCTGCACAGTGCCGTCGGCAATGCCCCCCAGAGCGGTGATCCGTTCGGCGATTTCGTCGATCCCGTCTTCCGCCTCTTCGGCGACATCGTCGAACAGTTTGTGCAGTGCGATGAAACTTGGTCCTTTCACGTTCCAGTGGGCCTGCTTGGCTTGCAGGCCGAGGTCGATCGTATCGGCCAGATTTTGGCTGAGCAGGGCAATGACTTTCTCGCGTGTGGCAGCGGGCAGGTCGTTGCGAGTGGCATGCATAGCGGAACTCCAAAGCGGGGGCAAATCGCGAATAACGGCAAACAACCTATTTTGTCGCAGACGCCGCCAAACGGCCACCGGACACAGCGTGCGATTCACTCTGGAATGGAAAGCGTCGCCATGAACATTTATGCTGGCGAGTAACGAAGACCTTGCCCATCGTCCCGCAGAGAAACGATGAACCACACGCCGCCAGTTCGATACGTCGTCGCAGGATTGCTCTTGCTCCTATCCTCACCAGCGGGTGTGCTTCTCGCGCAGACGGAGAATTGGCCTGGCTGGCGCGGGCCGCGCGGCGACGGCACGAGTCTGGAAGCGGGAGTGCCGGCGAAGTGGAACGGCGTGACGGGCGAGAACATCGCCTGGAAAACGGAGATCCCCGGCAGCGGGCACAGTTCGCCGATCTTGTGGGGAGACCGCGTGCTGGTCGTCACGTGCCTGGAGAACACGTCCGAGCGAGCCTTGCTCTCCCTGGATCGCACGACCGGCAAGATACTCTGGCAAAAGCCGGTTTTGTCAGCACCGCTCGAAAAGAAGCACTCGCTCAACAGCTTTGCTTCGGGCACGCCCGCCACCGACGGCAAGCGAATCTACGTTTCGTTTTTGGCCCCCGATTTTTCGAGCGAAAGCGAACGGACGCCCGGCGACATGGTCGTGGCGGCCTACGACTTTGACGGCAACCAGCAGTGGCTCGTCAAGCCGGGACGCTTCGCCAGTACACACGGCTTTTGCAGCTCACCGGTCCTTTTCGAGGATAAATTGATCGTCAACGGCGACCACGACGGCGATTCGTACATCATCGCACTGGCGAAGGAGACCGGCCGTGAGATCTGGCGCACGGCTCGCGAGAACAAGACGCGGAGCTATGTCACTCCGATCATCCGCGAGATCGACGGTCGCACGCAGATGCTCCTTTCCGGCAGCAAGTGCGTCACGAGCTACGATCCCCGCACGGGCCAGCAGCATTGGCAAATGGATGGCCCCACCGAGCAGTTTGTTGCGTCGCTCGTCTATGACGGCAGCCTCGTCTATCTCACGGCCGGCTTTCCCGAGCGGCACATCCTGGCGATCAAGCCCGGCGGCCGCGGCCGCGTCGGCGACGAACAGATTGCCTGGCGGACGACGAAGAACTGCTCGTACGTCCCCTCGCCCGTCCTCTGCGGCGAGCACCTCGTCGTGGCTGCCGACAACGGCATTGCGAGCTGTTACCACGCACAGTCCGGCGAACTCCTCTGGACCGAGCGGCTGGGGAAGCACTACAGCGCGTCGCTCGTCACGGCCGGCGGACTCGTCTATCTCCTGGCCGACGACGGCGAGATGAAAGTCGTGCGGCCCGGACCGAAGCTCGACCTGGTCGCCGAAAACCAGCTCGGTGAATACTGCTATGCCTCGCCGGCTATCAGCCACGGGCAGCTATTTGTACGTGGCGAGAAGCACTTGTTTTGCATCGACAAGTGACGGCGGTTGTCCGATCCAGGGCACTGGCCGATCTACTTCTTACCCTTACGGCTGTGCCCCTTAGGACAAGGGAAAAATGAGTGGTAACATAGTGGGCGAAGCTGCGCTTGAGAGAGCTTTGACCGTCGTTCCGCTCGGGGAGAGGTGGGCCGTGCCTGCATCTGGACTTCGCCGTTACGCGCCTGCCGTGCTGGCGATCTTGCTCGTCGCGCTGGCAGCGATCACCTGGTACAACTGGCAGCAAGCCCAGCAGGACCCATATGGTTACGGCTACGGACCGATGCAGGATTTCAAGGATGACGTGACTCCCAATGCCGAGGTTGGCAGCGATACGATTGGCCAGCTCGAGTTTGTGGATCGGCAGGGGGCGAAGGTCGATCTGGAGAAATATCGCGGGCAGAACGTCGTACTGGTCGTCACACGCGGGTATCAGGGGGCGGCTGGGAACAAACCGCCGGGGGGCGTGAACTACGGCGATGTCTGCCTGTATTGTGCCACGCAGACGGCCGGTTTGATGGCGAACTACGACCAGTTCAAACGGCGGAACGCCGAGGTCCTGGTCGTTTATCCTATTCCGACGAAGGCAGAAATCGATCGCCTGGAGACGTTCGAGCAAGCGGCGCAGCGCCAAGGGAACTCTGCGGAAGCGGCACCGTTTCCGCTACTCTTAGATGTGGAGCTGAAGGCGGTCGATAAGCTCGGCATTCGCCAGGCCCTCGCCAAGCCGGCGACGTACATTCTGGACAAGCAAGGGAAAATGCGGTTCGCCTACGTCGGACAGACGCTGGCCGACCGACCGAGCGTCAAAGCGATGCTTGCCCAACTCGACGCCATCAATGCCGATTCGTAGCCTGACACGCAAGTAACAAAGCAACGCTTCCTCTTGACCGCTGGCGAGATCCGTTTTCGTCCATGTCCTCCGCCAGCCAATTCGACGCCAGCCGCGATTTCCTCGAAGTGGCTCGCGAGTTGGACTTGCTCACGGCAGAGACCGCTGCGTCGCTCTCAGCTGAATCGACCGCTCGAGGCCAGACGCCGCGCGACCTGGCCCAGGAGAAGGGACTGCTCACCGCGATTGAGCTGGAAATCATCGAGACGCTCCGGTCGCCACAGCGAGCGGTTCCGGGATATGTCATGGTCGGCCTGATCGGCTATGGCGGGATGGGGGTCGTCTATCGGGCTCGTCAGCTCGCTCTCGATCGAACGGTGGCCCTGAAGACGATTCTGGTCCGACAGCTCGCCGATGCAACGGCGATCAAGCGGTTCGAGCAGGAGGCGACGCTCGCCGCCCGGCTGGCGCACCCGAACATCATCACGGCATACGACTTCGGCCGGCATGAGGGACGCCTGTTCTTCGCCATGGAGCTCGTGGAAGGAGAGGATGCCGAACGACTGGTCCGGCGGGCCGGTCCGCTCGACGAGGTTCTCGCGTGGTCGCTCGTGCGGCAAACGGCGGCGGGCCTCGCGCACGCCAAACAACTCGGCATCGTGCATCGCGACATCAAGCCGGCGAACCTGTTGCTGGTCAAACCGCCGGCGGGCTTTCCGCTCCCGGCGGGAGTGCCGCTGGTGAAGATCGCCGACTTTGGCCTCGCACGCCTCACCCAGGACGACGCCGAGCGAACGCGGCTCACAACGGGAACTGCGGCATTGGGAAGTCCGCTCTACATGGCCCCGGAGCAACTGCAAGCCGGTCAGATCGATCATCGGGTCGATCTGTACGCCCTGGGCGCGACCGCGTACCAGTTGCTGGCCGGTCAAGCGCCGCTGGCAGGACGAACGATGGCCCAAGTCATGTCGGCGAAGCTCTCGGGTGCGATTCCCGATCTTCGCTCGCTCGCCCCCGGTGTCTCAGCAGAGTCGGCACGACTTGTCCGAACGCTCTTGGAAGTGGAGCCGGAGAAGCGGCCGGCCGAGTACGACGAACTGATTGCGCAGATCGATGGGCTGATCGCACAGGTCGGCAAGAGCTCCCTGCGGAGCGACTGGACCGGCCAGCTAGGTCAGATCGCAGTATCGGCCGCGCCGACGATGGCGGTGCAGGGGAGCACGACCAAAGAAGTTTCACCGGAGATTCGGACAGACAGGCGCTGGATGATTTGGACCGTTGTAGCCGGTCTGGCAGGGATCGCGGCTGTAATTCCACTGGCAATGCAACTGCTCGGACCGCGAGATCCCGGCCGCCGCGATCTCGTTCCCAGCGGCCGGCGGGCGGACCTTTTCAACGGCCGGGAAATCGAACAGTGGGTCATCGAAGCCGGCGGATGGCATCCAAGTCGGAACGACGACAACGCCACCGTGCTGCAGGGGAACGGCGTCGTATTACGGCGAATTGCCTTTACCGATGCAGCCGGCAAGATGATCCCTGCCGAGTTCTATCGCTTGACACTCTTCGTGCAGTTACACGAAGCCAAATCCGCCGAAGTCCAGTTCGAGTTCCCCCAACCGTCGCCCCTCATCCTGCGTCTGACGCACGAAGGGAGCCAGCTTGGCCGGCGGATGGGGGGTGTCGGCAAGTTTACGCCGCTTGGTCCTTTCCTCCCCTACGTGATCGCCGCCGACAAGCAGCACGTCGTGCAGATCGAACGGCACACGGGCGGCTGGTGGGTGCTGGTCGATGAACAGCTTGCCGGTGCGGTTGCCGCCCGCGTGCCAGAACCTGCTCCCGAGTTTCGCCTGGTTGCAGACAAGCCGACGTGGTTCTCGGACATCGTCGTGGAGGAACTGGTCGCTCCTCAGAAGTGAAGTCGCTCAGCTACGCTTCTCGGTCAAGAAACAATCCAGCCGCGGCGTAAGCGGTATGCTCGCGCCGCGGCTGAGGATTGTTCGTGAGCGGCTGAACTTACCGCTGCTGCTGCGGCTTGACGCGCTTCTGGATGTCGGTCTCCAGGACGCCGAAGACCGCTTCGTGACGCTGCACCGAGAGGTGCAAGGCGTGCAGCAGGCGCTTCGCCGTGTAGTAGTTCATCACGATCCGCTGCGTGACGCTGATCGGGCTCTTGGGCATGCCAACCGGCTGCGGGTTGAGGCCGAAATCGACGATCAGCTCTTCCGGCGAACCGGTGACGCGGCAGAAGTTGGCGTACAGGGCGGTGGTGTGCGAGTCATCCACCTCGACCTGCACAGCCTGCTGTTGGGCGGGGGCCTTGGTCTCTTCGGCGTGTTCTGCATTCTCTGCCATCGGGGTCTCCTGGCCGCATGGGCGGCCGCTCTTCATGGAAAGGACAAATCTAACGGTAAGGCGAGCGGGATGCGTCAGCTTCCCGATTTAGTCGAAAACAATTCGCTGTCATCGGGAGGCTTACACCTCCCGCTCGCCGGAAAATCACATATCAAAATTGAACGTCTTGGTCACAAACCGATACAGCCGGCGACCGAGCGGCTGCCAACCGGTGTAAATGCGGGCTTGTCCCTGCATTCCCACCGACAAGCGGCCCGCCGAATCACCGAGCGGAGCCGACGCTTGATACGACGTGCTGAGCGGCTTCATCACGCCGGTCTTCTGATCCATCGTCGTCTCCAGGCGGCCACCTGCCTGCGTGCTGCTGGCTCGCGAAACATTTTGCACCTGCACGGCCGCGATCGATTCGATCTGGCTGTCGTAGGCGCGGCGCGTGTTCGATTCGAGCAGGACGCGAACAGGATCCCCTTCGTGAACGAGGTCGATGTACGCTTGGTCGATAACGAGCACCGCCTCGACGTCGCTCGGGTTGCCGACGATGCAGATCGGATCACTCGGCGTGAGTGTCGCGCCGACGTTCTTGGCGTCGAACGGTGTGCCATACCAGCCACGGAGGCGGCCCGGTGCTGCCGCGGCCTTTTCGGCTCGCGACGGCGGGGGGATGATTGTTCCCGCGGCGGGCGCGGTGATCTTCAACTTGTCCTGCTCGGCTTTCTTCTGTTCGTATTGAATCTTGGCGGCAGAGGCCATCTCGCGGGCGACCTCTTCCTGCATGACGGCGCTGGGATCGACGAACCGTTGCACGGCGAGCGACTGCACGATCTGCTCCGCCTCGCGCCACTTCCCTTCCAGGGCGAGTACCTCGAACTCCAGATCGGGGTTCGTCAGCTCCATGATTGGCTGGCCGGCCGTGACGATTTGGCCCGGCTTCGCGCTCACGTTGACGATTTGGCCGGGGACCGACGTGAAGACCTGCTGGGCCTCCCGCGGCTGCACCTCGAACGTGCACTTCACCGAAAACGGCAGCGGCACGAAGAGGACAAACGCCACAGCCGCCGCGGCCACCGCGACCGTCGCGATCAGGCGTTCCTTTTTCATCTTGTTCAGCGCCCCCGGAGTGTAGAAGAACTTGCCCAAGGCCCAGGCCGGCTGCACGACCAGCCCGATCAGGCCCGATAGGGCGATCAATTGGCCGATGATCTTCAGGCCATACGGTTCAAAGACCTGGTTCAGGAAAAACATAATCGAGAACACGACCAGCCAGCGGTAAATGACCGCCGCAATCGTGTAGAGCCCGAACGCCCACTGATGCTTGTGCGGAAGAAACGGATTCTCCGGTTGCTCGATGCCGAGGCAGAGCCAGACAAAGAACCGCTTGGTGATCTCCGTCGATTTCTGCCGCAGGTTCGGGATTTCCAGGATGTCCATCAGGATGTAATAGCCGTCGAACCGGAGCAGCGGGTTGCCGTTGAAGACGACTGTGCTGACCGAGCAGATGAACATCACCGACAGGCAGAGTTGGTTGAAAAGGCCCGGCGTACTGAACCACCAGAGGAACGTGGCGATCGACGCAAGGAACAGTTCGACGTACATCCCTGCCGCACCGATCGCCGCTCGGTGCCACTTGTTCGGAAGCATCCACGAGTCGGAGACGTTGCAATACAAAGCCGGCGTGAACACGAGGAGCATCGCGCCCAGCTCGTGACATTCGCCGCCAAAGTGTTTACACGAGAGGCCGTGGCCAAACTCGTGCAGCACCTTCACCACGGCCATCGTGATGGCGAGGTAGAACCAGTTTTGCGGGCCGAAGAACGTGTGGAACGTGGGCAGTCGGCGCTGGAACTCATCGAACTGCACACCGACGAGCGTCAGAGCAGCCAGACCGAAGAGCATCACGCAGACGACCGTGTACCAGCGGAAAAACCAGCCCGTGTACGGATAAATGACGTTGAAGAACCGTTCGGGATCGACGCCGCGAAACCGTAGGGCGAAGACGTTGGCGAGCTTTCCCATCAGCTCGCGCCACTTCTTCTCGTCGCGCCGCTTGCGAAGCTGATGTCCTTGGCCCGTCGATTCGCTGATCACCAGGCCGCTGCGGTGCAGCATGCCGACAAACTGCAACAGGTCGTGATAGGTGATCTTCTGCGGGGCGAATTCGGTCTCAAATTGTTCCTTAATGTCTTCCAGGCTCGCTCGGCCGTTGAGCATGCCGAGGATCGCGTACTCTTCCTCGTGAAAGCGGAAGTAGTTAAGACCGACGGGCTCCTTCACCACCCAGAATGTGCGACCGTGATACCGGTGCCGCCGAGCCGAAAGGTCGGGCCGCATGCGCAGCGTCAAGGGACGCGACGTGCTGCTGATCAGGCTTTCGGCTAACGTTGTCATGGACCGGTGTGCTTACTGTTCAAATGCAAATTCTGGAGGCTATCGTTCGCGGGTCTTGGGTGCTTCGGCGGGCTTGGTCCCCTCGCCCGTCACCGGCTTCAGTGATTCGACTTTGTCGCCGGCGGGATTGGCCGGCGCGTCGAGTGTGCCGCGAGGACGGAAGCCGCCGGGACCGGCTTTGGCCGGTTCGCCTTTCGTCGGAGCGGCTTTCACCGGCTTGGGCGGGGCCGGCGGCGTCATGTCGATTACCATGCGGGCCGACGTGCCGGGCTGAATTTTCCAGGCTTCCTTCATCGTCACCGGATCGACGACCTTTTCGTTATCGACCTCGGCCCAGATGCGAAACGTGCGGAAGTCGCCGGAGCCGTCAATCACATTGCTGGCGAAATCGACCTTCCCGCGCACGCGCTGTTCCTTCCCGCCGGCAGCCGTCACAAAGATTTCGACCGGCTTGCCGATCAGATCGACGGGTGCGGCCTCTTTGGCATAGACCATCCCTTTCACGCGGAGCTTGTCGAAGCGAACGATGTGGGCGATTGGATCGCCCGGCTGCACCCATTCGCCGACCTGACGAAAGACTTCGTTGACTGTGCCCTGGAATGGCGCGGTGATCTGGCGACGTTCCAGTTCGTTGTCCGTGGCTTCGATTTGGGCTTGCTTGACACCCGTCGTTTGTTGTGCGACTTGCCGATCGTCTTCAGCTACCTTCACCTGCGCGAGCGCACGGTCCCGCTGAAAGCCAAGTTTGCGTAGCTCGGTCAAAGTAATGGAACCGGGATTCTTCCTGTGCAGTTCTTCATTCTGTTGAAGCTCGGCTTCGGCGACTTTCACACCCTCTTTGGCCAGATCGAGCTCGGCCGTGCTTTGAGCTTGAGTCATCGCTACATCCAACTCGCCTTGCGCGATCTTTTGCTTCGCGAGCGTATCGCGATTGTCGATCTCGGCCAAAAGCGCGCCACCCTCGACCGCCTCGCCTCCTTTCATCAAGACCTTCATGAGGCGGCCCGCTTCCTGGGCGGGGACCTTCACGTCGTCGATGAGCGCAACGAGGGCGTTATCCACCTCGATCGACTTGTTCGCAATCGGGCTTTGCCCCGTCGCCGAGAGGGCAATCGCACCCGTCGTAAAAGCCGCGGCAACGAGCGTGTAGTAGAAGGTCGATTTCATGGCAGAGTTCCTGGACCGTCTGACGAGCGGGAGGTGTGAGCCTCCCGATGATTCGATTGGTGGTGCGGCGTTATCGGGGAGCTTACGCACCCCGCTCGCCGAGTTGATTAGAAGAACACGTTGGCTTCGAGCCACTCCCACGCTTCGTGCAACAGCGTCCAGCCCAAGGGGGCAGTGCCGCAATGCACATCGGCCGTCACCGTGGCTCCTGGCCGGCTCGTTTTGATCGGTTCGTTCGGCTGCACGCGGATCGGCACGACGTTGCCGTGCTCCTCATGCGATTCGGTCGCATCGCTGACATCGACGATCTTGCCGTAATGCGTGCGCCCCGGCTCGGTCATCAGGATGAAATCGACTTCCAGATCGGCGTTTGGATCACGTTCCTTCGCCCGATCGCGAGCGGCCGTCAGGTGGCGAGCCCGCTTTTCGGGCATATAGAGTTTGATCTCATACGGCGAATCCTCAGCAGCGACGGTCATCAGCACCTGCCCCGTTTCGACCGGGCGATTTTGCAAGAGCTTGCGGGCGTCCCACGTAATCACGCGTCCGGCAATGGGACTTTTGACCTTCAATTCTTCTTGCCGCTTCAGCAGCAAATCGAGCTGCTCGCGATAGGTTTCGACCTGAATCTTCAACCGGCCGAATTGGGCCTCAGCCTGCGCCTTCTCTTGAGTGGTCGCTTTCGATGCCGCTTCGTTCAGCCGCGACAGGACGCCGCGCAGCTCTTCGTTGGCGGCGTTGAGTTGACCGCGAACTTCTTCGATCTTGACCTCCAGGTCGGGATTGTCGATCACCGCCAGGACTTCCCCTTCTTTGACGAGATCGCCGTGGTCATGCTTCACTTCGACGACGGTTCCGGGCATGGAGGCGAACGCCTCGCGCTTCGTCACCGGCTCCAGGGCCCCCTTGGCCCGCATGTCGAAGTCCCAGGGGATGACAATCAATGCCAGCAGCACGGCCAGCACGGCTCCGGCGATAGCGACTGTCTTGGGGAGGGTGCGCGCCTGTACGACCCAGGCGCTCTTGCCAATCGCCCGCCAGACGGGCATCAGGAAGAGGCCGTTGTGGTCGATCGCGTTCGACAGGGCGCGGGCGCTGTGCTCGTACACGAGGTCTAGCCGCGGGGCGAGGATTTCGCGCGGGATTTCACTTTCGATTTGCTCGATGATCATCGCGCCGACGATTTGCCCCTGGTGGGCACGCTCCTCGACGGCAGGCGTTGCCGGAGCGTGGTCGAGATTCTGCGGCTTGCGGAGCGGAATGACGGCGAGCGATTTCGTGTAGGACTGATCGACGTATTCCTCGATCGCCTTTTCAATCTGCGGCGGCAGGTCTTCGGTCGAGCCGGCATACCAGAGGGGCTCGCCCGATTTGACGACGCGGGTGGCCAGCGTGCCGAGCAGCGTAACGACGTTCGAGCGGTTGTCGAGCGTGTCCTGGCCGCTGACCGCCTCGATGACGCACTTGCCCCCTTTGAGCGTGGCGACGCTCACGCGGTCGCACCCCATCAGACGGCGGCCTTCGTTGACGATCGTGTAACACGTCTCGCGCACGTCGAGGCTGTCGTGCACCGTGCGGGCGAATTGATCGGCCTGCGACCAAAGCGAATGGCGATCGCCGAGGTCGCGGAGTTTTCGGTTCTTGAACCATTCAGCCGACAGCTCGCACATCTGCTTGAGGAATTGCAGATAGCCGCGCTGCGTGGCGGGCTGCGTGTCGGCTCGCTGGAAAATTTCGACCAGTCCCTCGACCGTGTCGTCGTGCCCCAACGGGTGAATCACGAGCAACTGGCGAGTCGGATTGCCACCCATCCGCTCGTCGCCGGCGCTGGACAGCGGCGGCACCAACTGCGGCGACTTGCTGGCGACGATGTAGTCGAGCAGTTTGTAGTGCTTGCCGGCTTCTTCCGATTCCGTGTCGAGCAGCTTGTCGCTCAGGTTGATCTGATAGGCGAGTTGCGGCTTGCGCCCTTCGCCGAGAATCCACATCGCCCCGCCGACAGCAGCCAATGCCTGCACCACCCTTTGGAGGAAGGCGGCATAGAACTCCTCGGGCGCAAGGTCGCTTTTGGAAAGCTGAGCGATCTCGCCGACCAGGCCGCGGATCTGCTGCTTGGTCTTTTCGATCGTCTCGGAGCTGACTTGGGATGATCCGGCGCTCATGGGGGTCTCGGCGGTTAGGCGAGCGGCCAGGGCTAGCTGGCGGAGTCAGAGGCAATCACGCGAGGTGTTCAACGATCGAAACAGCTCAACTTCTAAATCTAAACGTCGCGCAAGCGCCTTACAACGATTTGGTTTACGTCGCGAGACGAAAGGTGGAGGAGGAGGTAAATCTGTGACGATTTGCCGGATCGTAGGGTCGGTAACCCGCCTGCGACAAACTTTGGGAGGGCGAGGCTTCCGCCGAGCCGCGGCTCAGCAGGAGCTTCGCCCTCCGGTCCACCCTACGTCCGCCGAAATGGCAGCAGCCGCAAGGCGGACCCCTCTGGCAAGCAAACCCCGTTCCTCAAAGGGCGGAGGCCGCCAATTTCCCGCCGTAATTGCTTGCGCCGCCGCCTGTAACGATGTTTCGGCAGGGGCAAACCGCACGCTCGATACGATCTGCCCCACAGCGTGCAAGCGGCGGCGATTGTCGATTCTTCAATCTGCCAGCACGCGTCTTTTGCCAGAGCTCAGATGCTCCGCAACGAGATGATGGTACTTCGCCCAACTCTATAGAGAGTCGCTCGGATTAAAATAGTTATCCTTGCCGCTGAGCCGGTAAATGAACTAACCGGATTCGAAGTTGAAGTGACAAAACTAATGCCGCAGCACCATTTCCAAGCTTCGAGCCCGACTACCTGCCACTGGGTTGGTAGCGTAACAACGATTCAGCAATCGTTTAGAAAAAGAAGAAGTGGAGGATAGGGGACTTGAACCCCTGACCTCTTGCATGCCATGCAAGCGCTCTCCCAACTGAGCTAATCCCCCGAATCTGGACGATAACCGCTATTATCGTCGTTTGAGCCGGCAAACTCGACCCAGCCCAAACAGGTGAAACTATCAGTGCCTCCCGCGACTGTCAAGGACGCGGCAGGCGCGGCTCTGGTTCGCTAGAATCGTCCCAAGTGCAATTCCGCCAGCAGGTTATGGCCTAAGCTTTCGCGTGAAAACGAGGCAGCTCCTTTCGACCGTCCTCAAAGTCGGCTTCTCGGCCGTGCTAGTCGGTTTTCTTGGGTGGCGAGCCTACAACGACCCGAGCTTTCGCGACCTTGCCTCTCAGCCAAAGAATTGGCCGCTGCTTCTCTCGGCCCTGCCGATCTGCCTGGTGGCGGTGACGATTACGATCCTCCGCTGGAACCTGCTAGTGCGGACACTCGGCCTGTCGTTCACCGTGCGTGACACGCTGCGAGCCGGCTTTCTCGCCTACGCCTTTAATCTGATTCCCGTCGGCCTTGTCGCGGGTGACTCCGTGAAGGCGGTGATGCTGATCCACAAGAACCCTCGCCGCAAGACGGAAGCCATCGCGAGCGTCCTCGTCGATCGAGTGATCGGCCTCTATGGTCTCTTGCTCCTCGCGGCAATCGCGTCGCTTTTCCTGCCGGCCGAGCAGCTTGCCACGCTCGATCCAGCCGACCGGACGACGATCGTCAATCTGTGCTATGCGGTCCGCACGCTTTCCATCATCAGCACGATCGGCCTTGTCGTGATGCTGATTCCCGGCGTGACACACTCTCGCCTCTGGGACTTGCTCGAGCACGCGCCAGTCGCCGGTCCGGTGCTGCACAAGCTGGTCGGAGCGATGCGGGCATATCGCCAGCGCGTCGATCTGCTCCTGGCCGCCATCGGCATCAGCCTGGCCGTGCACTCGCTCTATGTCGCGTCGGTCGTACTGATGACCATGAGCATCGGCATCCCGCCCGAATATCAACCGCCGCCGCGTTACATCGTCGTGATCGTCCCGCCGTCGATGATCGCCGGCGCTTTGCCGATCGGCGTGTACGAAGTGACAATCACGCTCCTGTTTCAGGCCATCTCGCCTCAAGGCGCCCCACCGAACATGGGGCTTCTCATCGCACTGGCCTATCGCATCATTCAGATCCTGATCGCGTCGATCGGCGTCGGCTACTGGCTCACCAGCCGCAGCGAGGTGCAGGAGATCATGCACGAAGCCGAGGAGCCGCTGCCGGAGCCCAATGGGGAATCCAAACCGATAGCGGCTGGGGTGTAACGCGGGGTCGTAGCTGTTCGCGTTCTCGCGTGCCAAGATAGACGCTTGGCGAAACTGCTGCGAACTCTCTCCCCGACGTGCTTCGATGAACACCCTCTGGAATGCGGCTGGGTTTCTGACCGCGCTCATCCTGTCCACTTCGCTCCTTGCCGCCGATGACATCGTCATCGCCGACTTCGAGCAAGCGACCTACGCCCCGTGGACGGTAACGGGTGAGGCCTTCGGTCCCGGTCCGGCTGAGGGAACGCTCCCCGGCCAGATGCACGTCGATGGCTTTCGCGGTAAACGGCTGGTGAATTCGTTCTTCAAGGGAGATGACTCGACAGGCACGCTCACCTCGCCCGAGTTTCCGATTGAGCGGAAGTTCCTGGCGTTTCTCATCGGTGGCGGCAAGAACGAGAAGCTCTCGCTGGAATTGCTGGTCGGCGGCAAAGTCGTTCGCCGAGCGACGGGCCTGAACGACAGCCCCGGCGGCAGCGAGGCGCTTGAACAAGGGTCGTGGGACGTGACCGAGTTGGCCGGACAGAAAGCCGTGCTCCGGATCGTCGATCAGGCAACTGGCGGCTGGGGGCACATCAACGTCGATCATCTCGTGCTGACCGACACGAAGCCGAAGGGGTTCGTGACCGATGCCGAGCGGGCGTTCACCGCGTCGGCAAAGTACTTGCTTCTGCCGATCAAAAACGGCGGGCCGAAGCGCGTCGTGACCGTGATCGTCGATGGGAAGCCGGTCGTGCGCAACGATATCGAACTGGCCGATGGCGGCGACAACGGCCAGCCCGACTGGTGGGCGCCGCTGGATGTGAGCGCCTGGCGGGGCAAGCAGATCGTCCTCCGCGTGGACAAGCTGCACGAGAACTCCGCCGCCCTCAATTCGATCGAACAAAGCGACACGCTCAAGGATGCCGGCGATCTCTATCGCGAGCGGCTGCGGGGGCAGTTTCATTTCTCGCCCCAGCGCGGCTGGAACAACGACCCTAACGGCTGCGTGTTCTACAACGGCGAGTATCACCTCTTCTTCCAGCACAACCCTTACGGCTGGGGCTGGGGGAACATGCACTGGGGGCATGCGGTGAGCAAGGATCTCGTCCACTGGGAGGAGCTGGGGGACAAGCTCTGGCCCGATGCGATGGGACCGATGTTCAGCGGCAGTGCGGTGGTCGATTGGAAGAACACCAGCGGCTTTGGGAAGGACGGCCGCCCGCCGCTCGTCCTGTTCTATACGGCTGCCGGCAACCCGACCGTGCAATGTCTCGCGCACAGCACCGACGGACGGACCTTCACGAAATACGACGGCAACCCGATCGTGAAGCAGATCACCGGCGGCAATCGCGATCCCAAAGTGATCTGGCACGAGCCGACGAAGCGGTGGGTGATGGTGCTTTACGTGGAGCTGGCCGGCAAACACACGATCCACTTCTTCACGTCCGCCAACCTGAAGGACTGGAAACTGGCGAGCATCACCGACGGCTTCTTCGAGTGCCCCGATTTCTTCGAGCTGCCGGTGGATGGCGATGCGTCGCGGAAGAAATGGGTGCTGCTCGGCGCGAGCAGCGAGTACCGCGTCGGCACGTTCGACGGCGAGCGGTTCGTCTCGGAATCGCCGAAGGTGCCGGGCCATCGGGGGAAGGGGTTCTATGCGGCCCAGTCGTTCAGTGATGTGCCCGATGGGCGCCGCCTCTTCATCGGTTGGTTCCAGACTGAAACGAAGGGGATGCCGTTCAACCAGTCGATGACGGTGCCGCTGGAACTGAATCTGACGCAGACCGACGACGGCCCGCGGCTGACGTTCGCACCGGCGAAGGAACTTGCCAAGCTGCGAGCCAAAACGCACAAGTTTGAACCGCTGACGCTGAAGCCGGGCGACAAGAATCCGCTCGATGCGATCCGGGCCGAGCTGCTGGAGGTGCAGGTCGAATTCGAGCCGGGGGACGCCCGCGAGGTGGTCTTCAACATCCGCGATGTGATGGTCGAGTACGACACGCAAAAGCAGGAGATCTCCGTCGCCGGCCACCGCGCGCCGGCTCCGCTGCGCGATGGCAAACAGCGAATCACAATCCTCTGCGACCGGATGGGAACCGAGGTCTTCGCCTCAGACGGCCTCTGCTACGTGCCGATGCCCTACAACACGAACGAGGGCAACCTCCGCTGCTTCCTCGAAACCCGCGGCGGCGCGGCAAAGATCACCTCACTCGAAGTGTATGAGCTACGTTCGGCGTGGAAGAAGTAACGAGCGGGAGGACGCTAATCCCAATCACAACACATTGCCGTCAATTCGACGACGATTCTGGGGGGCGCAAC
The DNA here is from genome assembly GCA_964384375.1 of uncultured Pirellulaceae bacterium. Classification (GTDB taxonomy): domain Bacteria; phylum Planctomycetota; class Planctomycetia; order Pirellulales; family Pirellulaceae; genus CAYLLN01. The sequence goes on along the minus strand of CAYLLN010000022.1, from coordinate 60,213 downwards.
CGTCGGCTCTGCGCGAGAAAAAGCCCAGGATTTCCACATGGATTGCGCATCATTCGCGCGCGGGCATCGCTTATGCACCCTTCCCCATCGGGACGGCGAGGGACCGTTCCGCAACCTTAGGGAAGGAGCTATCTCATGAAGCGTTGGATTCTCAGACTTGTTACCGTGTTTGTCTTGAGTGCTGCCGCCTGCACGGCCTCGGCTCAGGGATTTGGCGGCGGGCATCATGGCCGGCAGCATAGTGGCCACGGCCCCGGTCACGGACATGACTATGGCTATGGCTATGGGAAATATGGATACGGCCGCTACAGCGACAACTTCTATCGCTCTGGCTATCGTGGCTTCAGCGTGGGAGGAGGCGGTCTCAACCTGCACTTTGGCGGCCAATCGCGCTGGCACGACACAAGCCACTACGACTATCACCCTGGCTCGTGGCAGCGCCACCGCAACCACTACCACTACGTCCCCGCCCATTACGACATGCACCGCTCGGGGCATTGGCACTGGTAGCGGCTTCGTGTTCCAAACCAGGAACTCGCATTGGCACGTGCATCGGGTACGCCATGCCGGGGCTGGGCGCAAACCGCGAATCGGTTGCACAACCTATAGCTAGAACCGCGCAGTTTAGAACCGAGAGTAAACTCCCGGTCCACCCCATGAGTAACGGTACGGGTAGCCATAACCCCAGCCGTTGTTGTAGTAGCGCCGCGGCGCGTAATAGCCGCCAAAGTAGCGATACGGTCGGTAATAGCGCACGGCTGGAGCACGATAGTAGCCACCCCAGCCGCGTGGACGCGCTGCTGCGGTGCTCGGAATCGCCAGTGAGCCGGCCAGCAGCGCACCCGTTGTCGCCAAAGTCAAAATCAGGTTTCTCATCGGTTTCGCTCCTTTATGCATGAGTGTGGCAGGCGGCCATTGCCTGCCAAGTCTTGGGTCTTCACACCCGCGTATCTCTCCTTGATGCCTATGGGCCGCGATCCCGGCAATCATTGCGCCAGAAGTGCAAGTCGTTGGCCCGGCAGCACTTTGGGCCTTAGATTTGCGGGAATCGGCAAGGACAGCTCGCAGGGAAGTATTTTCGCATCGACCTGGCAGCCGATGCTGACTACAATTCAGCGAAAATCACCTAGGATTCACTTGATCTTCACACAACGTTAACGAAGGATGATCTGCCAGCTTGTCGGCTCCGCCGGCAGGCTGGCGCCCAGCGCCGCCGGCCATGGTGGCCAGGGAGGTCGGCCGATGAGTGATCTCGTCGTCGGGTATGCGGCGATTGCTGCCGGGGCGGTCAGCGTGTTTCTCTTGACCGCCTGGTCGGTCCGCCGTCTCTCGCCGCGGGCGGTCAACCTTCTAACGATGCTCGTCGTCGCGGCGTTATTCCTCTATATCCAGCAAGTCTGGTATCAGCCGGCTCTGACCGAGTGGTTGCCGTTCTCGAATCTAATTGTCGTTGGCAACTGGCTGCCGCTCTTCTCGGCAGCGATCGCAGCCCTCGTCTGGCAGCGAACCGCACAAAACTTGACGCGCCGCACGGTCACCATCTCGGCACTAGCCGGTTGTGCGATGCTAGCCGCCGTCTTTCCGTTGCTCGGTAACGTCCCGCATTGCGATAACGAGTGGGACCGTCTCGGCACGTGCTTGCAGACGACGCCGCAAACCTGCTCGGCAGCCTGTGCGGCAATGCTGCTCAAGAAGTACGGCATCGACGCGACCGAGCAAGAGATGGCCGAGCTCTGCCTCACGCGTCGCGGCACCAGCTGGCAAGGGCTGTATCGCGGCCTCAAGCTGAAGACTGCTGGAACCGACTGGGACGTGCAGGTGTGCGCTTGCACGGCCGGCGACCTGCAGCGCATGCACGGCGGGCCAATGATTCTCAGTGTCGGTCTTCCCTCCGACGCACCGGCGAACACCGACTACACTCGCGAGTTCGGCTGGGTGCCGGGAGTGAACCATTCGGTCGTGCTCGAATCGTACGACCGGAGCGAGATGGCCGTCATCGCCGATCCGTCGCAGGCGATGTCGCGCGAGCATTGGGACCGCGAAACGCTCGGCACGCTGTATCGCGGCACCGTGGTGCGACTGGTGTCGCGGTAGCAGTCGGCTACTTCGCGGCTTCTTCCAGCTTGAACTCGCCGTTGTGCCCCTTGAGTGACTTGAATTGGCCGTAAAGTGTCTTGCCGCGAACGTAGCCGGACCATTCGTACTTGTCGCCGTCGAGCGTCGCCTGGCCGACAAGCACTGTCCGGTCCCTTTCGGATTTGGTGTCGATCGTCACGTCGTACGAGAATGGATCGTTGACGAACTTGCCGCTGAACGTGGCGGCAACCGTGCCGTCCTCCTTACGTACGGCAACGCACTTGAGCGGGCCGGACGATTTGTACTTGCGATTCATCCAGGTGCCCGACCAGCTCTTTGCGCTCGGCGGGTCCGCAGCGGAAATTGGCCGAAGAATTGAGAAGAAGACGCCGGCCAATGCAACCGCAACCAAAGGGCGGAAGGAGACTCGGAACATGGCAATTCCTCTGGGAATAGGATACTTGGCCTTCCCACAAGAAATGGCCGATGCAAGCCGGACCTTTCACGCTTGCGGAAAAACGTCGTCGTTTTGCGACCAGCCCTACGCTTTCGCAACAGCTTCGGAATGGGCATGGCCGGCGGCACCGTTTGTTCCATTCGCGGATGCCGGAGTGACTGCCCCGTTCGCCGCCCCGTTGCGGCGGACTTCGCGGAAGCGGGCGTGAAGCTGACCCCAGTCGAGGAAGAGCCGACCTCCCGCCGATTCGTGCTGCTTTTCCCAGTTCATCAGCAGTTCCAGGCAGGCGTGGTCGATGTAATCGAGCCGCTCGAAATCGACGTGCAGGTGGGCTCCCTTCGGCACTTCGTCCAGCCGGGCCGCGAGCACTGGCAGGCGAAGGAATGTTGCCGCTCCGGCAATGCTCAGCTTGGCCCGGCGATGCGGAGCGGTTCCCTCTTCGACTTGCAGCTGGGCATCGAGATACGAGAACGTCACGAGCAGCTTTACGGCCGAGAGGACGATGCCCGTCACCACGCCGAGCAGGAGATCCTCCACGACGATCACAATCACCGTAACAAGGAAAATGGCTGCTTCGCTTTTACTGGTGTGCCAAAGGTGCAGAAAGCCTTTCCAGTCGATCAGTTTGAAGCCCGTAAAAACGAGTACGCCGGCCAGCGCACTGATGGGAATCATGCGCAGCACCCCGGCGAGTGCGACGACGAAAATCAAGAGCCAAACGCCGTGCAGAATAGCCGATAGTCGCGAGCGGCCACCCGCTTGCACGTTGGCAGCACTGCGGACGATCACGCCGGTCATCGGCAAGCCGCCAACGATGCCGCAGAGCATGTTGCCGACCCCCTGCGCCGCCAATTCGCGATCGTAATTCGTCCGCGAACCCTGATGCATCCGATCGACCGCACTGGCGCAGAGAAGGGTTTCGGCACTGGCGATCACCGCCATCATGAGACCGCCGACAGCGAGGTCGTACACCGATACATCCTGAAAGACGTTCCACGACGGGAACGTGAGTCCCTCGATCAGATTGTCGGGGACTTCGACGTACAGCACCGGGAGCGAGAAAAGCCACGCGAGCAAGGTCGCCCCCGCGACGGCCAAAAGCGGTCCCGGAACAAGCCGCAGCCGCCGTGGCGCGAAGGCCTGCCAGAGCGCGATGACCGCAATCGAGAACAGGCCCATTTTTGCGGCCCAGTCGTGACTCTTCAGCCCGCGAAGCACGCCGGTCAGGCTCGCGCTCGCGTCGGCTTGCGTGGCTTCGACCGTTTCGACGTTGTGAGCCTTGAGTTCGGCGAGCGCTTTCTCTGCGCTGGCCGTGGCGGTCGCAATGGCCGCTTCCAATCGCTCGGCACGTTCGCCGTTGCTTGCGGCAATGGGGGAGGCATGGAACTGTTCCGCCGCTTTGTGCAGTTGGTTCAGCACTTCTTCCTGCTGTGGCACGAAGGGGGTCAGGTGATCCGCCTCCCACTGGTGCTGCTTGGCACTTCCGTGTCGCGAAATGAGGCGGCCCGCATGGGCCTCGATCTCGGTCTGCCGCTCGTGCAGTTGGCCGAAGGTTTGCAGGAACTCGATTCGCGACCGGCGCTCGGCGACCGGCTCCCAGGCGGGAATCGGCAGCCCTTTCCAGATCGCCTCAGGGATCGAGAAGATGTTTTTCACGCCGTTCTCGCGCGGCCGGTCATCGACCATCACGTGCAACTGGCTCGACAGAATGAGCACGCCGATGCCCGAGAGCATGCCGTGAATCACCGCTGGCGAAACGGCACGGAACCACTGCCCCAGACGCAGAATACCCGCGGTCAGTTGCAGGCCGCCGGCGATCATGACGATGATGCCGAGCGCCGGCAGGCCGTGTTCGCGGATGACCTCGCCGCAGATGACGGTGAGCCCCGCGGCTGGTCCGCTCACCTGCAATGGTGCGCCGGCCAGGAAGCCCACGACGATGCCGCCGATGATGCCCGTGACGAGGCCCGCCGCGACGGGTGCGCCCGACGCGAGCGCGATCCCCATGCAGAGCGGCATCGCCACCAAAAACACCACGAGCGAGGCCAGCATGTCGCGCGGCCACGACTCGCGGATGTTTTGTCCCAGTACGCGCTCGATCCAATGCATCGAAGGCAATCCCCTTGGCGTGTGTGGCGAGAAACGATTTGCCGGCCGCTGGCCTAAACCAGGACGGCAGATCCGTTCCCGTTACGAAGGGGCAAGGGACTGGCGGCATAGGCCTTCCCGTTGAGCTCGACGAAGCGACCCTGCGATTGGTCGAACTGCCGAATCTCGCCGCTGCCGATGTCGTAGTACCAGCCGAAGACCCGCAGCTCGCCGCTGGCCAAACGGGCCGCGACGCAGGGGTGCGTGCTGAGGTTATTGAGCTGCACGAGGACGTTTTCCTCGGTCGCCGCGACGAGGCGCTCGGCCGGCGACAGATCGCCATATTTGGCCTGCACGATCCGCTTGGTCGCTTCGGCATTCTGACACCAGCTCTTGACGGCTGGCAGATCGTGCATGTGCGGGTCTTCAAGCATCGCCTTCATCGCGCCGCACTGCGAATGGCCGCAAAGGATGATGTTGCGAATGCCGAGCACTTCGACCGAGTATTCGACCGTGGCCGCCTCCCCGCCGATCGGGGCGCCGTGGGGCGGGACAATGTTCCCCGCGTTCCGAATCAGGAACAATTCGCCCGGGTCGGTCATCGTGATCAGATTCGGATGAATGCGCGAGTCCGAGCACGTGATGAAAAGCGCAACTGGCCGCTGCTGTTTTCGGGCCGCTTGCTCGAACATTTCGCGATGCTTGGGATATTCGTCGCGTCGGAAACGGGCGACGCCGGCGAGAATCTTGTCCATGGATGCAAAGCTCCGTCGGGAATTAGGCGGTTGGAATGATGGGATGTGCCGCGCCGCGAACCGATAGAACTGCAGTCCCGACGGGCGAAATTGACAACGGTTGCAGTCACCGCGCACTAACAGCGCAGTGGCCCGCCCCATCCGTTCCTCTCCACAAGTTCACTGCAGCTTGCACGACGACATGCCTCAAACTTGGGCCAGCGCGATTGCATCACCGGCAGACAATCCGTGGGAAGCAGCCAGGCCGGCGATGTGCGGCGAACCGTGCGGGCATGCGCACAGTTCCGCGATTGGCCCGCATTGCACTTCCAAACTTCCTCCAGCGTGACCGTTTCCTCTTCCGACCCGCGCGGCGCGAGCGATCCAAACACCGCTGGCGGCAGCGTCGTGTGACCGGCAAAAGCAACGAGCAGCAGGCAGAGCGGCGCGAAGCCACAGCCCCATCGCCGTGCAAAGCGCACGGCAAGTGCTGTCAATCTTCTCAGATCGCTAAGCCGATGCATTAAGGTCGTAAATCGTGTGCCAGGGGCCTGTTCGTGCTACCTACTCCGCTTTTTGGGGGCATCCCAAAGCCATCTCAACCTTACAAAACTGTAAGGTTGCGGGCAACCCAAGGTTCGCTCCGAGAGCGATTTTTCCCGAAATAAACACATTTGGGGCGGTACGAGGTGTCCTGCGGTCATCCGCAGCGGGGTCTTGATGAATTCGGTACGTTCGACGCGATGGGGCGACTACTCACCTATCCCCGCAGTGCTCTCAGTTCTCGATCCCACGGCGTGCGGTAGGGCCGAACGAGTTGTGCAGTGGCCTCCTCGTCACCCACGATCGTTTCGTGCTCGGCGTCCCAGCGGAGGCTGCGGCCCAGGCGGAGCGAAAGATTGGCCAGGTGGCACGCGGTCGAAACGCGATGGGCGGAGGCGAGGTCGGAGACGGGCGTTTCACGCGACTTCACGCAGTCGAGGAAGTTCCGCACATGGCGGCGAAACTGATCGAGCGAATTCCCGCTCTTGTCTTCGTACGCGGTGGTCCAAAGCTTTGCTTCTGCCGGCTCACGAACGCGGGCCACGCCACCGACCGGTTGGCCGTCGGTGAATTGCGGCACCGCGTTTTCCGGACGAATCACCTTGTCGGGCGTGATCGTGAAGCCGCTCCGCGAAATCGCCAAACTCCCCTTGGTGCCGTGAAACACGAGCGACGAGCTTGCCGTTTCGCCGAGTGACGCCTCGCGGTGCGACCAAATCGCGGTGAAGTCGCCGAAATCGAAAAGTGCGTCCTGCGTGTCGGGCGTTTCGCCACTGTCGTTCAAGGCGAACCGACCGCCGAAGCTCGCCACGGTTCGCGGGCTTTTGCCGCCGAGGAACCAATCGACGATGTCGAGCGAGTGCTGTCCGAGGTTGGTCATCTGCCCGCCGGAGTACTCCCAGAACCAACGGAAGTGGTACAAGCCGCGCTGGGCGTTATACGGCCTCAGCGGCGCGGGACCGAGAAACATCCCCCAGTCAAAGCCGACAGGCGGCGAACTGTCGGCCGACCGGGCAAAGCCTGGCATGATGTTCCGATACGAGTGCATCCGGGCCGAGACGACCTTGCCGATCTCGCCCGCTGCAATTCGCTCACGGGCCTTTTGATAGTGCGGCCCTGACCGCTGCTGCGTGCCGACCTGCACGACGCGGCCGTGCTTTTTCGCTACGTCGATCATCCACCGCCCCTCTGCCGGAAAGAGCGTCAGTGGTTTCTCGACATATACGTCCTTTCCAGCTGCACAGGCGAGCATCGTCTGCAAGGCATGCCAATGATCGGGCGTGGAGATGACGACTACATCAACATCGCGATCGTCGAGCAACTTGCGGAAGTCGGCGTAGCCGCGTACGCCGCTCCCCAGCGTTGCCTGAGCCTCCGTCAGCCGACCGGCATGAGCCTCGGCCACCGCAACGATCTTCACATCCGGCTGGTCGCGGAAGTCGAGCGCGTGCCGCTTGCCGATCAGGCCGTAGCCAATGAGGCCGACGCCGATCGTGTCGTTGGCAGCAACGGCCTTGCTTGCGACGGCAATCGCCCCAGCAGTCGTTACCCCCACAAATGTCCGCCGATCGAGCCAACCACCGCCGGAAGAAGCATTCACGTTTCGTCCTCCAAAGCCGCCAAGATAGCGATACCGGAGCCGTGGAATCAAAACAATTTGTCATGTTGCGGTGGTCCACGGCGATTCGCGCGGGTTTGCGAGCCGCAAATTGCCCGCTATACTGCGGTCACCTCTCGCCTGACTGCTGTTCCCGCCATCGTTCCAAAGGCACCGCCCCATGAGCTCCGTGCTGGAGAAAAAGTCCGCCAGTGAAATTGCCCGCTTGGAACTGGGGGGCAAGTCATACGAGATGCCCGTCGTCACTGGTAGCGAGAAGGAGCGGGGGCTGGACATTTCCAAGCTGCTCGCCACCACCGGCTGCACGACGCTCGACGAGGGGTACGCCAATACCGGCTCGACGCAAAGCTCCGTCACCTTCCTTGACGGTGACCGGGGGATCCTCCGGTATCGCGGCTACCCGATCGAGCAGCTCGCCGCCAAGTGCGACTTTCTCGAAGTCGCCCACTTGCTCATTTACGGCGAATTACCCAACGAGGCAGAACTCGCGACCTTCCGCACGTCGATCCTGCGGCACACGATGCTGCACGAGGACATGCGGAAGTTCTTTGGCGGCTTTCCACGCGACGCCCACCCGATGGCGATCCTGTCGGCAGCCGTCAGCGCCCTTTCGACGTTCTATCAAGACTCGCTCGATCCGGCCGATCCTCGCCAGGTGGAAGTGTCGATCCACCGCCTCTTGGCGAAGCTGCCGACGATCGCCGCCTATAGCTACAAGAAGTCGGCCGGCCAGCCGTTCGTCTATCCGCAGAACGACTTGTCGTACACGGCCAATTTCCTGCAAATGATGTTCGCCGTGCCGTGCGAGCCGTATGAGGTCGATCACGAAGCGGTCGCCGCATTGAACCTGCTGCTCATCGTCCACGGCGACCACGAGCAGAACTGCTCGACCAGCACGGTCCGGATGGTCGGCTCGTCGAACGCCAATCTGTTCGCGAGCATTTCAGCCGGCATCTGTGCCCTGTGGGGACCGCTGCACGGCGGGGCGAACGAGGCGGTCGTCGCCATGCTCGAAAAGATCATTGCCGACGGCGGTGACGTGAAGAAATCGGTCAACCTGGCCAAGGACAAGTCGAGCAACTTCCGGCTGATGGGCTTTGGCCACCGGGTGTATAAGAACTTTGATCCGCGCTGCACGATCATCAAAAACGCCTGCGACAAGCTGCTCGCGCGAATGAAAATTCGCGATCCCCTGTTCGACGTAGCCCAGGAACTGGAGCAGGTCGCCCTGAACGACCCGTACTTCATCGAGCGAAAGCTGTATCCGAACGTCGATTTCTACTCCGGCGTCATCTACCGGGCCCTCGGCATTCCGATGCAGATGTTTACGGTCCTGTTCGCCATGGGCCGCCTGCCGGGTTGGATCGCCCACTGGGTCGAGATGCATCACAATCCGCAAAAGCGAATCTGTCGCCCGCGGCAGATTTATGTGGGGCCGACCGAGCGAGCCGTGCTGCCGGTGAGCGAACGGAAATAGCGCCTTTTGCCAGTCGTTTGGCGGCGATGGATGCTACCGCGGCGGGTCCGGAACTAAGCGAGAGGCTTGTCCGACGGTGGGCCTTTCGGAAGTCATCGGTTGCGGGCGGACGTAGATCGTCGCGGCGCCTAGGGCGTGCGTCTGGCCATCGGCGGCGAGCAGGCGCACGTGGCACGGCCCTTTGCACTCGGGCGGAATCGTGATCTCGGTCGCGAATTTGCCGCCGGGAAGCTCCAAACCCCAGCGTCCCCAGCAGCGGTCGTTGGCGGCGACATAAACATCGTGCAGGGCGGCCAGCCCCTTATCGGTCGGGTCGAACCGTTCGCGCACCGGCGGTGGCGTCTTGAATTGATCGCGGCGGCAGACGAGTTCCAAAATGCCGCGGCCGACCAACTCGCTCGTGCCAGTAATTGCGAGCGACTCGCCCGGTGTGCCGTCGCGAGGAGCGACCAGCTTAATCTCCTGCGGATGTGCGAGGCGGAGCATCGGGTCGCCCAGCAGGTTGAAGAGGTGCAAGTGCTCGCGGCGCTCTTCCTCCAGCATTTCGCGGCTGGGGCTCATGATCGAGGCGACACCGTCCAGCAGCAGGCGATTGGTGTTCTTCAGCGGGTCCGTGTCATCGACTGGCAGCATCATCCGGCGCTTGGCAGCCAGGATCGCTTCGCCGAGCGTGGCCGGCCGGTTGCCGAAATATTCCTCCATCAGGCCGCTTCCCATCACGGCCATCGCGTAGGGCATCGTCACGCGGCTGCCGCCATAGACGGCAACCGGGCCGCCGGGCGTGCGGAGCAGTTCCTCGCCGAGGGAGTCCTTCGGCTGATCGAACGCGGCGGTGTAGCACGCGAGCATGATCGCGATCGGCGAGCCCGACTGGGCCTTCAGCTCCCGGCAGTCGTCCACATCGAAGATGTGAAAACGTTCGCCGGGAATGCTGACGCGGTCGAGACCGGTTGCGTGCCCGTGGCCGATATAAACCCAAAAGAGACATCCCTCGTTGTGCCGCTCGACCGTCGTGCTGTGAAACAGCCGCGGATCGGGGCAATAGGGGCTGCGCCACGAGCCGTAGGTCATCCGCGTCTCGTACCCGGCAGGAATGCCGCTGGTGAGGAGCTTGCTCGTTGCCGTTTCGAGCACGCCGTCGATCAGCGGGCTGAAACCGCCAACGCCGGCAATGAAGTTGACGCGGCTCCGCCACACGCCGAAGTCGGGCGTCCGTTCGTAGGCCAGAATCTTCTCGACGATGCGCGACAGCTCTGCCGGCGTGTCGGCCGGGATGCGGCCAATCGCCAGGTCCGGCTGCTGGTCGTCGTCCAGATCGGCGTACCAATTGTCGCTAGCGATCTCCGGCTCGCTCCCGAAGCGGACGTTCACCACCGCCTTGTGCAGGTGCGTTGGCGTAGAACGGGCGGCAACCGCGGTATCGACGCGAGCAGCCGGCTCGGCATCTCCCACGAGCAGCACGAATTTCAGCTTGCCCGTGCCGGCGGCGCGGCGAATGCTCGTGCGGATTGCATCCGCCGGCTGATTGCTCGGAATGTAGCCAAACGTGTGCCCCTGCGCCTTGCGGTGCTCGACTAGCGGCTGTAACGCCGGGAGGAACTCGCGCGGAGCGACGATTACCGCGTCCGCGGGGACTGGATCGGCAGCCAGCAAAACGGCAGCAAGCAGAACCGACGACATCGGCGCACTCCGACAGCATTATATGGACAATCGGCGGCGGGAGTGTACTTTCAGGGGGCGGAAACGGACAAGATCATTGGCAGGTGGTCAGCTGTCACTTGTCCTTGGTCACTTGGAGGTACGCACGTCATTTCGCCGCAGTGCTGGCGTGTTGCATTACAACTTGAAACCTGGAACTTGAAACCGTAGTGTCTCGCGCGACCACTGGTCGCGGCTATGTTCCTGACCCCTGAACCCCGAGTATCCTCCGCTCATGCCTGCTGCTTCCGAAGAAGGTCCCGTCAAATTGCCCTGGTGGGCGAACTCGGCGCTCACGAGACCGACATCTACGACAAACTCCTCGCCGTTCCTCCGGGTGGGCAATGCGTGCTCTATTTCAACTCACCCGGCGGCAGCGCCTATGCGGCACTTTCGCTGGCGACGCTCATCGCCATTCGCGGAGTGGTGGCGACCGGGGTCGTGACCGGCGAATGCTCGTCGGCCGCGGTCTGGGCGCTGGCCGCTTGTCGCCGCCGCCTCGTGACGCCGCACAGCGTCCTCCTCTTTCATCCGATGAAGTGGGAGAGCGAGGAACACGTCGGCATCGCCGAAGCCGCCGAGTGGGCGCGGCACTTCGTGCAACTCGAGCAGGACATGGACGACTTGCTCGCGAAGCTGCTCGGTGTCGATGCCGAGAGGCTGGCGAAGTGGATGAAGCCGGGACGTTACGTCACCGGCCGCGAGTTCGCCGAAGCGGGACTAGCGGAGCTCATCGAGGTCGCTCCGCTCTCGGACCTGCTCACTCCTCCGGCAACCGGCAAGCGGGCGAAAAAGCGTTAGCCTTGCTTAGGCCCGCAGGTCATAGCACATAATCTTGTCCCCCTCGCGGAGATAGAGCTTGCCGCCGGTCACCACGGGATGGGACCAACTCGGCCGCTCGCCGCTGCCGGGAACCTTGAATTTGCCGAGCACTTTCGCGCCGTCGCCGGTTGCGTCAAAAAGGGCCATTGTTCCGTCGGCAAAACGGAAATAGACACTGCCGTCGGCCGCGGCCACCGAAGCCGATTGTCGCCCTGGTCCGCGCTCGGTCCATTTCACTTTGCCCGTCATCAAGTCCGCGCACCACGGCTGGCCCCGGTCGTCCGAATCGCCGAACAGTAAATCGCCGACGAGAACCACCCCCCCGTGCTTCACAGCCAGTTCGCGGTTGATCGGATAGACCTCCTCGATTTTGATCTCCCCTTCATTCGGCACTTGTCGGAGGAGAGCGCCGCCGTGGCCGTAGCCGGCAGTAAAGAAGACGAGGTCGTCGCGGATGATTGGCGTCGGAATGACAGCGGTCACCCGACCGATATCGTAGGTCCAAAGCAGCTTCCCGTCATCGGCTCGCACCCCCATCGGACCGCTCGAGGTGACCTGCACATAGACCCGCGTGTCGCCGATTGTCGAGACAGCGGCTGACGCATGTCCCGCTCCCCGATTGCCTGGGCGATCGACGGTCCAGATCGTTTCGCCGCTGAGCTTGTTGAGCGCGACCATCGTCTTGGTCTCGCCGCCGGGCGTGCAGATGACTTTGTCGCCGTCGATCAGGACCGACTCGCTGTATTTCCAGCCATCCCCCTTCTTGCCGCCGAACTCTTTCACGAGATCCTTCCGCCACAGTTCCTTGCCGGTGGCCGATTCGCAGCAGACCAGCACGCCGTAGGGGGTGACGACATAGACCCGCTCGCCATCGACGCTAGGAGTGCTTCGCGAGCTTTGCCACGAGGGATTTCCGTCGCTCCAGGGCTCGCCGGTCTTGGTCATCCAGAGCTGCTTGCCGGTCGCTTCCTCAAAGCAGGTCAGATACTCATCCTTGTCGCTTGCCGTCGATAGCCCATCGCCGAGCGTATAGATCCGCCCATCGGCAATGGCTAGGCTTGAGTAGCCGCGACCGGCGCCGGCCCCTTCCCAGAGGAGCTTCGGTCCTTCGGCCGGCCACGACTTGAGCAGGCCGGTGTCAGGGCTGAACGCCAGGCGATCGGCGCCGCGGAATGTAGGCCAACTGGGTTGCGATTCAGCGGCCAGCAGCAGGAGCGGCGAGAGGCAGATTGCCAGGGCAACAATAGACAGCGGGCGTACCATGGGTGGGCTCCAAGGCGGCTGGCCGCAACGGCGGCCGGGACAGGCGGGAAGAACTGGCGGGAGAGGCCGCGTATTGGGCAAGCCACCCTCCACGCGACACTTAAAGTTTACTTGCCACCGCCGCTGGAGGAAAGCGTTAGGTCAGACCGTCTGGTAGTGGGAAAAGTGTGGGCGTTGGCGGAATCGCGAGCGCTAAGCTGCCATGCGAACAGTAACTTGAAATCCGCGCAGCGCCGTCCACGTCCACATGCTGCCGATGTCCGGCTGGCTGCGCATTTCGTCGAGAACGTTCTTGTCCTTTGACATAGCAAGAATTTCAGATTTCGTCGCACTGGACCCGCTTGCACGGCTGGACGCGAAACACCCGGTCCGAATATTCAAGACACGTTTCGCCTTCGTCGCGGGTGAGATTTGAATCGTGTTCTTTGCAGCGCCAGAAATCCGCGTGGTGGAACGGATCGAATTACCTTCGACCAAGCAGCGAATGTTGAGGCAGCGGGTTTCGTGAGCGAGGTTATTCATCCCCGACATCATCCCTGAGCGTTCAAGGAAAGTCGATTGAGCGATTGCGTTCTGCGTCCTCGAATTGAAATCACTAGCGTTGACATTTCATTTTGACGTGTAAAAATGAAAAGCGTCCGGTAGCTTTTCATCACCGGTGGTTTATATGGACCCAGACAAATTTACGGAAAGCCTTACAGGGCAACTGGTTAAGTTTGGAAAGTCGTCTGGTGAATGGGCATTTGTTCCAGACCCGCTACCAACGTCCTGGGAGTTTGTGACGGATTTGTGGCCTCTTTTGGCAGATGCGAAAGAGGCACTGGGGACACTGAACGGAATTGGCCAAACGTTGACCGACCCTCAATTGCTGCTTCGCCCGCTTCAGAGTCGTGAAGCCATTTCGTCGTCAAGCATTGAAGGGACGTACGTTACGCCTGAGCAGCTTTTGCTGTACCAACTCGATCCAAAGGATCCAGCTTCAGGAGACGAAGCGGCCGGCGACTGGCGAGAAGTGTTTAACTACGGCCAAGCATTGGTGCATGGTTGCGAATTGTTAAAGACGATTCCCATTTCCAATCGGTTAATCAAAGGAGTCCATAACGTCCTGATGAGAGGGGCCCGTGGAAACAACAAGACGCCCGGAGAATTCCGAAAGTGGCAGGTGCAGATTGGGTCAAGCGGCAGATTTATTCCTGCACCGGTCCAGCACGTCCCGGACCTGATGGGCACACTTGAAGCGTACATCAACGGACCAGACGAAAGATTCGACCCGCTAATCCGTTGCTTCTTGGTCCACTACCAATTTGAAACGATCCATCCATTCGCGGATGGTAACGGCAGAGTGGGGCGACTTCTTTTGGCCCTCATGATCTACAAGTGTCTCGGCCATTCGCATCCCTGGCTTTACCTGAGCGCGTATTTTGAAAAGTACAAGGAGGAGTACATCAGCAATCTTTTTGCCGTAAGCGCTGATGGAAGGTGGAGGGAGTGGGTTGAGTTCTGTTTGCGCGGGACGATTCAGCAAGCCAAGGACTCGATTCGCAGGTGCCATCAGTTCAATGAGCTGCGTAGGACGCTTCACGAAAAAACAGACTCGCCTAGCTCGCGAACCCACGGCATTATCGAACGCCTATTTACGCATCCAGTAATAACTACCGGATTTGTGCAAGTGGAATTCGAGGTGTGCTACAACACGGCCAAGCGAGATTTGGACAAACTGGTAAAGGACGGAATCCTGCGAGAGATACTTGAACACTACCCAAAGTCGTACTACGCACCAGACATTATGCGGGTGGCGTATGACGAACAAATCGAGTCATCATCCGACTCTAATGACCCCAACGCTTCGCCGCCGCCTTTTTAGCGATGGCCTTCCGCTTCGCTGCTGAAAGCCAAGTATCCAGACAGCGCACGGGTCATCATTGAGAAGAATCGACGGGACCGTGAAATGGTCCTGGTAAAGATTTACGCCAAACGCGAAAGACATCACGGTCGTTCTCTCGCTTCACCGTGACACCGTGTTTGCTTTTTCGAGCGGTTGGCGCGGGCGTGACGGGACTAATTTCAAACTGACCCACTTCCGACCGTCTCGACCAATGGCTACTGCGGCTTTAGCTCGGCTGCCATCGCCAGCAATTCAGCCAGCATCTTGTCGGACGCTTCCACCTCCAGGCGGTTCGTGCCGAGCCACGTTTCGTAGCCCCCCAGCTTGTGCTGCCGCGGCGGCGGCAGGTAGCCCATGTACCCGTGCGCGATCGAGACGAGAAACGCCGGCTGCAGCGGGCATTTGGCTTTGAAATCGAGGCCGATCTCGACGAAGACTTCGCACGGGATCGAGCCAATGGCCACGTCGCCGATCCGGAGAACCTGAAGCGGGACAGTGGTCGTTTCAGGATACTCGGCCAAGGCGAGCGTCCGCTCGGCGTAAATCACCGACAGGTCGGTCCGCCCCTCGACTTTCGGACCGGCGGCGACAGTCTTCTTCGCCCAGTCGAGTTGCTCCGTTGTCGGCTTGCGCCAGGCGATGGTCGGCTCGCGGTAGCGCGAGTCAAGCGTGATGTCGCGGCGATACTGGATCTTGGCGAGAGCAGCGTGAACCTTGGCCGCCACGTCCTTGGCAACGTGCCGCATCTGCTCGTACGGCTCTTGCCGGCCGCGAGGTGTGCGGAAGTTGATGTTGTTGATGTCGCCGCTCGTGCCGTTGGCCATCAGAGCGACGAACGGCGGGTCTTGTTGGTCGGCATCGAGCAGGCGAGCGAGATGTTCGCAGTAGATTGCGAAGTAGTCGGCTGAGATGTGTCCGTTACCGACGCCGCCGACATAATGCAGGGAATACGCGGTATAGACGGAAATCGGCTTGCCTTCCGGTTCGCGAATGGTGAGGAATGACACGATCGGATCGGTCGGACCGGCCGGCTCGGCAAGGTTTGGGCTGCCGGCGGGAGGATTCATCTTCACGAGGTCGCTCGTGCTGCCGAATGGATTTTCCGGCATCGCGCCCGGCTTCATGAACCAGCGACGGTTGAAGACGTGCTCGGCAGCTTCGGCCATGCCAAACCCGATCTCGGCGGGGCGAAGCGTATTGACGGCGCTTTGCACGCCGTCGGCAATTCGCTGGGCGACGAACCGCTGATACTCGTCCAGCTGTTGCTCATGCTTGAAACGGTCCTGGCCGAGCGCCGATGCAGCCGAGTGTGTGTGCGTTGCGGAAATCAGGACACGAGCGGGGGGAATGCCAGTTTGCTTTTCGATCAGGCGGCGGGCTTCTTCGCTCACCAGGCGATGCATGCCCAACAGGTCGCACACGACGAGGACTAGCTTCGTCTGCCCGTCGTCGAGAACGAGACACCGCGCGTGCAACTCATCATGCACATGCGTGGAAGGAAACGGCGCAAAGCCGCCGATGATCGGGCTGCCGAGCGGCGGGGTGATATTGCTGGTGGCGGCGCCGGCGCGGAGTTCGGCTGCTCGCACCGCGGACGACAAAGCAAAGACCAAGGCAAGTGTCAGCAGGAAGCCTCGCATTGTGGGTCACCCGGAGCGAATCAAGAAACGAACCAAGCCGGAAGCCAGCTCGCACGCCGAGAGATTTATACAGCCTGCCGCTGGGCCGGTCAGCCGGGAAGAGGTGCCGCAAAGGGCCGTTTGCTGTTGCCAGTCGATCTGGGCTAGTGCCCGCTCGCGGAAGCGGCCGGCTTTTTTCGACGCAAGCGTGCGAGGAAGTGCTGCCAGTGCTCAGCGAGTTGCGACAGGTCGGGACCAAAACCGAGATGGACCGCGAGGCCAAAGCCGAGGGCCAGATTGCCCACGGTGATGAGCAGGAACAGGAAGAGGGACATGGTGGGCGCTCGCGTACTCCGAGCTTTGTAGCAGGCGAAGTCCCGCCGGGCCGGCGGGATCTACTCGGCTGACTATTAACTGTAGGTCAGCCGCGAATGGCACGCGGTGCGGATCGCGCGAGCCTTGCCGATTGTGCCGGCTTACTCGCTGAGTTGCCCGCGGACGACAGGGGGCGGTGCGAACGCGGGTCCGCGCTGGAACTGCGGAGCGGCTCGCATCGTTGCCGTCGGCTGCGAAGCGATGGCCGTGGAACTGTCGGCAGCACCGCGGCGGGCGGCGTGGATAATGCCGCTGAGCAGTTCGGGAGCGGCTTGATCGACGACATAGATCTCGCTCTTCACGCGGGGGTCGCGCTTCGAGCGAATGATGACGACGAGTTCGGTGTCGTCACCCAGGCCGGCAATCGGCAGGTCAGTCGTCGAAGTTGGCGTGATGGCGCTGGCCTGCGGGAAATGCGGCGGAAGCGTGGCGGGCGCGGCTTGTTCCGCCGCGGGGAACGGAACCTGCGATGCCGAGAATCCAGGGGGTGTTGCCGCGGGCTGTTCGACGGGCTGCTCATACGTGGTCGCTGCAACGCCGTCGGCGCTGCTGCCAGCCTGTCGCTGGTAGATTTCCGACTGGCCGATCTGATCGAGCTGCCAATGAATCGACGCGAGTCCGGCATAGACCCCTTCGTCCGCCGCGTTGTCGGCCGCGTTGCACACGCCGATCAGCAGGCCGTCGGCTGTGAAAAGTCCGCCGCCGCTCCGGCCATCGACCGGTGCGCCGCTGGCGGTGAAGTTCGGTCGGCCGCGATATTTGTTGACCGCGGTGATTTGGCTCTGCCGCACGGTCGCATCGGCCCCTTTGTCGCAGCCGACGGTGAAGGCCGCGTCGCGCGGGCGAACGGTGTGTCCCGGCGGGGCAACGACGACCGGCGTGATCTGCATCCCCGGCTTGATGCTCACGAGGGCGATGTCGCGATCGAGGTCGTAGCCGAGCAGGTGCCCTTCGACGGGACCGGTCGCGCTGGGAGCGAAAAGATCAACCGTGATCGGCCCTTTCCCCTGCGACTCGCGAAAGATGTGTCCGCAAGTGACGACGAGGGCTTCGTCGCCGTGAACGTCGATGATCGTTCCCGTCCCGTAGCCAAAACCGGTGGCGTCCTCGACCTTCAGGCGGACGCTGGCCGCGTGGGCGACCTGAGCCGCTTGCTCGGGCGACGCGGCACGATACTGCGTGGGCTGCAGCGTCGTGGCGGCTGTCTCTGGTGCTTCTTCGATGGCGGGCTTGGCGGCGGCGAACATCCGCATCAGCCGGTCGTAGCTTGTTGCACCCTCCACGCGGCTGATCTCGCGATTGCCGACGAGCAGGATAAAAGTCGGTGCGCCTTTCACGCCGAATTGGCGAGCTGTTTCAGGAAAGCGGTCGATGTCGATCCGCTGTACCGGGTAGCCGTCGCTGACCAGCCTGGACATGGCCGGCTGCATCGCCCGGCAGGGCTGGCAACTTTGCGACGTGAATTGAACGAGCACCGCATCGGGGGTGCTAGCAACGGCGACCAAAGCCGCCAACGTGACGAGCGACATGCTTCCCTCCTTGGAAACTCGCGAGCGAAGCTGGCTGGTTAGCCGCGGGATGCTTCGCGGACGCGACAATTGGCCTCGATCCTTCGAGGCGTGCCCGGCTGTCACCGGGCTGGCTATCACCAATCTGGCGCGATGCAGCCGGCAAATGCCGTCGGGGTGCTGCACCATGCACGCGGTACTCTGCCGGGAGTCGTCAAAATCGGCAAGAGCAATCTGGGGGGAGGACGTGGAATAATCGCCGCAAACCGCGCTGGCGGCAATATGACGGAGTGGTAGTGGATTGCTGTAGCTATGTTTGGCCGGGGTGGCTGTGGTTGGCGACAGCCAACCACGGCAGACCTACCCAAAAATGCCGGTTGAATCGCGACATCGGCGACAAGTGGACGCAACGTTGGCATCGCGACGATGAAAGGTTGGAACGGACTCGCACCGGACCGCTTGAACTGTCGGCGGACGGATTGGACGGATGGAATCCGATCCCTCATCCCGCGGTGCAACTGCCATGTGGCGAGCCTTCTTCCTGGCGTCCGGAATCTTCGCGTGCATTCTCGGGGCTCAGTGCCTCGTGGTCGATTCGTTCGTCATGGCGAGCGAAGAACCAACCGCTCAAACCCCACAGTCGCTTTTCGGCGTTCAGCCGATGGCTGCGCCGACCAAGGATTATCAACCGCCGGAGTGGGCGCCGTGGACGCTGCTTTCGACGGGGGCAGTGGTCGTCATCTACTCGATGACGCTGAATAAGGGGGGGGCGTAGATCGCCAAAGCTGCCGAGGCCGATAGAATTCGGCGAAGAAATGAATGACCAATGACCAAGCCTCAATGACCAATGTCGATGGTGTTACCCATTGGTCATCGGGATTTGGACATTGGTCATTTGCTCGCCTGAGGCGAGAATTGTCTAGTGCCGCAGTTTGTGCCCGCCGTGACCGTGCAAGAGCTGGTGCTTCTTCGGCGGCGGTCCCGAAACGGCGAACTTCGGCTTCTTCGCCTTGTGCTTCATCCCGGCATCGGCATTTGAGACGAACGAAAGTCCAATGGCGGCTACGAGGAGCGCCACGAGCCAGGTGAGCGGTTTCATCGGTCGATTCCTGCAAGGAAGGGTGGACTAGGTAACCATCGTCCACTTTCTGGCGGAATTCAAGCCGTTGCCGGTCGCAACCGACATCCGATCCAGGCTGCGCGACCGGCGGATCGAACGTGCCGGTCGTAGCGGCGGTGCGTTCCGCTCAGGCAGGTTGGTCATCAGTGGCGGCGACGAGCCCCAGCCGCTCGACCTTTTGTCGGAGCCACGTCCAGAGACCCATTTTCAGCAGGCTGATCGTGAGCGCCACGGCCACAATAGCCAGTCCCGCCACCAGCCACGGCAGTCCCTTGCCGAGGACTGAATCTTGCAGTCGGGCGTAACCGTGCTGGCTAGCGCCCAGTGCATTGGCCGCTGCAACAATCGCCACGCCCATGAGCGGTTCTAGTTTTCGCAGTCGCTGCCAGTGGCCAATGGCAACCGCCAACAGCATTGCGAGGAATGCCGGCAGCACGATTGGCGACAGGCTCGGCATGAGCCACGGATAAGTCGCAGCGGCAACAAACGCCACCGCCGCGGCCGCCCGCCAGGCCAACGTGCGCAACTCGCGCGCGAGTTCGTCGTCCATGAGCGCGGGGAGTGCCAAGAGCGCCAGGATCGGTCCATGCACCTGCCAGAACCAGGCGTTCACGCTGCTGCCGCCGGCATTCATCCAGCTTCCAATCCCAACCAGCAGCACGCCGGCCAGGAGGCGTCCAGTCGATTCTCGCCAAAAGCCGACGAGCAGGAGCGTCGCGGCCAGGACCGCCAGCGGTAAGACTTGCGGGAACGAAAACGTGGCCGGATCGACGGTTCCTGGCCCCATGACCGACGCCCCGGCCAGCGCCGCAAGGAAGAACCCCTCCGCTGCTGGCACTTTCCGCCACCAGGTCCAGGCGAAGTACGCAGCCATGCCGGACGCAGTCACTTGGGCTGGCGAGCCGAGCGTCGCGGTGAGCCGGACGAGCATGTCAGTCGCGACGGGGGATGACGGATAGCCGGGGAACATCAGGAAGATACTCGCGAAGGGGAGGAACATGCCGACGGCCAGTACGTTATCAAGTTTTCGGGCGAGACCGATTTCGAGCAGGATTGCCGACCAGGCGAGGACAAGCGGAATCAGAAAGTACGGCCGGAAGCTGGCCGCCGTGCCGCTGGCCGGCTCGAACGAGATCGTCAGCCACCACGACCGGAGCGCGATGCCGATTGTCAGATAGACAAACAGCGACCAGGGGTACATCGGCCATTTCCACGGCACGCCGGTGGGAAGTTCGCGATCGGCGGTCGTTCGCGCCGCAGGCAGGAGCGTCAGCAGCACGAGCGACGCCGCTGTGGGAAATGCGAGCAGCGACCACGATCGCGCCTCGGGCAATCCGGCATCATCGAGCCACGCCGGCAACATCGGGTAACCAAACAGTAGAGCGAGGAGCAAATAGAACGGCCCGCGGTAGCTCCACGCGAGCCCAATCCCCAATCCCCGCAGCAATACTTCGCTCACTGCCAGCGAAAATGCCAAGCCTGCCGCGAGCAGCAGCGAGCCCGTTTCGAGCGAATCGACGAGTTGCACGTCGAGGCTCGCCGAAAGCATGAAGAACAGAAGCACGATCACGAGCAGGATCGTCCGGGCGTCTTCCCAGATGCGGCCGATGCCGATGATCGCCGCCGCAATGGCCGCGAGCAGCAGCGTGTATCCGGCCAAGAGGCCGGTGAGCAGGCCGCTCGTTTCCAGGCCCGGCGTGCTTCCCAGGCTTTGCTGCAAGCCGACGAGGACGAGCAGCGTGCCGATGAGATAGAAGGGGTTTTGCGTGTACAGCAGCCTCACGATCGATGCGGACGAAAGGGAACTTGGCTTGGTCATAGCGACCGCTCCTTCTCTGGATGGTTGGGACATATGGCGGCGTGCAACGCGATCCTCAAGCGGCATGGGCCGCTTTTGTGCGTGGCGGGAGACAACGACTCGACGGCCCCCCGCGAAGGGTCGCACTGCCGCGAGACTGCTGCGTCGTCGGCGAGAAGGAACGATGAGAACGAGGCGTTGCCGACGACAACGACGAAGCACGGCGAGCGACCGGTGGGCCGCAATCAGCCGAGAATTCAGCCCATAGACACCTCCCCAAGCAGATGAGACGAGCGGGGAAGGACGCGACTGACAATTCGTAGGCGCGTCCAGTGGGCGAAGTCAACAGCTGCCGACAAGTTTTGCAGAAAAGCTGCGTCCACCGGCCTGCAAACAATTGTCCCGCTGCCGCCGGCGGAGCCGCGGTTTGCTACGCTACCCTCTCGGGCCGCGGTTCCCTCGCGGCTTCGCACGGAGGAGCCATGCCCAGCACACGCCGTCTCGATACCCCGCCTAAACGCCCTGTCTCGGAATACTTCGACCGCCAGCCGCCGGTCGATCTGCAGGCCGAAATCGGCGTGCTGGGGAGCATCGTGCTTCTGCCGGACGTGCTCGACGAAATCGTGCTGATCCTGCGGCCCGACGACTTCTACGACGACGCCCACCGCAAGCTGTTCGCCCACATGACGGCTCTGCATGAGTCGAACAAAAAGATCGACCCGACGCTGCTCATCGACCGGCTGCGGGCGGCAGGCGACTTCGAGGCGATCGGCGGCAGTGCGTACCTCAGCAAGATCATCAACGCCGTGCCGAACGCAGCCCACGCGACGTACTACGCGGAGATCGTGCGGCAAAAATCGACGTTCCGCTCGCTGATCGTCGCCTCGACCGACATCCTCCGCGACGCCTATGACGAGGCGGGCGATGCTCCGCAGCTTCTCAGTCAGGCCGAGCAAAAAATCTTCTCGATCCTCGACGACCGCGGCAGCAACAACGTTCAGCCGCTGAAAGAGGTCGTCATGCAGGCGATGGACCGGCTCGACGCCCGGATGGCTGGCACGCACGCCGCCGGCGGCTGCGACTACGGCTTCCGTGAGCTCGACGGCAAGACCGGCGGCCTACACGACGGCGAACTGGTGATCCTGGCGGCCCGACCATCGATGGGGAAGACCGCGTATGCGATGAACGTGGCCGAAAACGTCGCCAAGGAACAGAACGTTCCCGTTCTATTTGTTAGCCTCGAAATGTCGTCGATCGAACTCGCCGACCGTTTGCTCTGCTCGGTCGCCCGCGTAAACGGCCATCGGCTCCGCAACGGGACCGTTTCGCAGGAAGATCGTCTTAAGCTTGTCGATACGGCGTCGGTGCTCGCGAAAACGCCGTTTTACGTCGATGATTCCCCCAGCCGTACAGTCACTGAAATCGCCGCGGCAGCTCGGCGCATCAAGCGACGCCAAGGGGGGCTGGGCCTGATCGTTGTCGATTATCTGCAACTCATTGAGCCCGACAACCCGAAAGATCCGCGGCAGGAGCAAGTGGCGAAGATCGCCCGCCGGCTTAAAGGGCTGGCTCGCGAAATGAAGGTTCCCGTCATGTGCCTGGCCCAGCTCAACCGCCAGACCGAAATGGGGAAAGAGAACATCCCGCGGCTCTCGCACCTCCGCGAGTCCGGCGCAATCGAGCAGGACGCCGACGTGGTGCTGTTCGTTCACCGCGAGGAGTACTACCACCGGGGCGAGGATCAGAAGCAATTCGCGGGACAGGCCCAGCTCATCATTGCCAAGCAGCGCAACGGCCCCGTTGGCGAGGTCGAAATGGAATGGCTCCGCGACTTCACCCGCTTCCAGGATCGTGTCCCCGACCGGTTGAAAGAGTTCGACCACTTCAATGATGGCGGGGGGGAAAGCTCTGGGTTCTAGGCGAACGTTTCGGCGAGCTCCTACGTCCAGTCGAGCGCCACATCCAAATTGATCGCCGAGTGGGTGAGGGCTCCAACGCTGATCCGCTCGACGCCCGTTTCGGCAATGCTCCGGACCGTTTTCAGATTGACGCCACCGGACGCTTCGAGTTCAACACCTGGGGCGAGTTTGTCCTGCATCGCGACCGCATCGCGGAGCAACGCAGGCGTCATGTTGTCGAGCAGCACAATGTCGGGAGCGGCCGGCAGAACTTGAGCAAGTTGCTCGAGCGAATCGACTTCGACCTCCACGATCATTTCCGCAGCTTTCGCCTCGCCGGCCAGCGACTCCTGCACGAACTTTCGGGCTCGCACGACCGCTTCTGCCGGTGTGAATCGTTGTTCGAGTTCCGGCTGGTGACCGAGGGCAAGATGGTTGTCTTTGATGAGAACCGCGTCATAAAGGCCGGTGCGGTGGTTTCGCCCGCCGCCGCAATGCACCGCGTACTTTTCAAGTCGCCGCCAGCCGGGAGTTGTCTTGCGCGTGTCATAAATGTGAGCCTTCGTGCCGGCAATCGCATCGACATACTGCCGCGTGAGCGTGGCGATACCCGACAGCCTGCCCAGGATATTGAGGATCGTCCGCTCGCTCGTTAAGAGGTCGCGAGCCGGTCCGCTGATGGTTGCCAGCACCGTTCCTGCAGCAACCTGCTGGCCATCGTTGATTCGAGGTTGCCACTGGGCCGCGATGTCCATTTCGTCGAGTACGACCGGCGCCGCGGCCAGCCCGGCGATCGTTCCCGCCTGCCGGGCGACGACATTCGCCGCTGCTGTCGAGCCCTCCGGAACGAGCGAAACCGTCGTCCAGTCGTAGGCCCGGTCGAGGTCCTCAAACACCGCCAGCCGGACGATTCGCCGCAAGTCTTCTTCAATTTGCGGAGACCAGGCGAGTTGGGTGAAGTCGTGATTCATGGCAAAGCCGCCGCTGCTAGCAGATCAATTCAGGATTTAGGATTCAGATTCAGGATTTGCTGCAAGTTGCAATCAAATCCTAAATTGCCTTTTGTCGTTTCGCCCCCCTCCGCTACATTACCCGGTCAAGGTTGTCTTTCGCAGCCCCGCCCGTTTGGTTTGGCGGCTGCGTGAGCGCAGGGAGGTGCTCATGCCTGGGCAACATTTTCGCTTTCTGCACGCCAGCGACTTCGCTCTCGACGAGCCATTGCTGGCCGCTGCTGATGCTCCGCCGTCGCTGGCGGAGCTGATGATCGACGCACCGTACCTCGCGGCCGAGCGGGCCCTGTCCGCGGCCATTGAGGAGCGAGTCGATTTTGTCGTCCTCTCGGGCGACCTTGTCTATCTGAAGTATGCTTCGCCGCGGGCCCTCGCATTTTTGCTCGAACATTTCGGCCGCCTCGACTCGCACGGCATTGCCGTCTATTGGGCGTGCGGCAAGCTCGACCCGGCCCAGGATTGGCCGGCGATCGCCAAGTTGCCCAAGAGCGTGCAGGTATTTCCTTCGCTGGAAGCCGAGGAGCTGTCGCACTTTCGCGGCGATCGGCCGGTGGCAAACATCGTCGGTCGCAGTTGGCATGGCACGTCGCTCGTGCAGGTCGGCAAATTCACCAGTGATGCCGATGGACTGACGACGGTCGTCGTCGCTTATGGCCAGGCCGATGCCGACCGACTCGTGGAAGAAGAAGTTGATTACTGGGCCCTGGGAAGCGAGCCGCAGCGGAAATCGCTCGGCAGCGCCCACCGCGTCGTCCACTATCCAGGCAGTCCGCAGGGGCGCTCCCTGACTGAACCCGGTCCGCACGGTTGCACACTGGTGCATGTCGGTGGTGACCGAGCGATTCGCACACAGTTCATCCCGTGCGACGCCGTCCGTTGGCACACCGAGACCATTGCCGTCTCGGACAACGCAACCCGCGGCGATGTGCAAAAGCATCTAGCAGAACGAGTGAAAGTCCTTCGCTCGCAGGCCGAAGAGAGGCCGCTGCTCGTGCAGTGGAAACTTCGCGGCATCGAACATCTGGCCCGGCCGACGAAGCGCCATGAACTGGCGGCCGAATGGCTCGGCTGGCTGCGCAAGGAATACGGCCCCGCCAAGCCGCCGCTCTGGAGCTTGGGCGTCGAATTTGAAACTCCGACGCTCCCCGAAGCTTGGTACGACGAGGATTCGATGGTCGGTGACTTCGTCCGCAGCCTCAAACTGCTGCAAGATGCCGAGCCAAGTGAGATCAACCTGGCGATGCACGTCCCCGAGCGGTTCCGCACCGCTGAGCTTGCGCCGCTGGGATCGTGGACATCGACCGATCACCGCGAGATTCTGCACCAGGTCGCCCTGACCGGCGCCCAACTGCTCGGAGCCGACGACCGCGATTAGACCCTGTGGAGCAGGCTTCCAGCCTGCCATTGTCCGCCCGGCAGGCAGGATGCCTGCCTCACCTTCGGCACGGAGGAAGCCGAAATGAAAATCAAAACGATCGACATCGACGGCTTTGGTGTCTGGAACGGCCTCGCGATCGACGAGCTGTCGGACCACACCACCGTCGTTTATGGCCCCAACGAAGCGGGCAAAACGACGCTGATGCAGTTCGTGCGAGCCGTGCTCTACGGCTTTACGCCCGATCGCCGCAAAAAGTACCTGCCGCCGGTCAATGGGGGGCGGCCCGGCGGGCGGCTGATGCTGGCCGATGCCGTCGGCCATTTCGTTGCCCATCGCACGACGTCGCCGACCGACCTGCCCGACGATTGCGGCCCGCTCACGCTCGTCGATGACCGGGGGGAGCAGCGCGATCCCGCCAAGCTCGACGACCTGCTCGCCGGCGTCGATGAGCCGACCTACAACAACGTCTTCGCGATAGGGCTCAAGGAGATTCAGGAACTCGGTTCGCTCGACGAAACCGCCGCTGCCGACTACCTCTACAAGCTGACCAGCGGTCTCGACCGTGTCTCGCTGATCGATGTGCTGCGCGAAACGGCTGCCGCTCGCGAGCATTTGCTCAATGAGAAGGAAGATGATGTTGGGCGCGGGTCTCCCGACCCCGACCAAGGCCGCATTCCTAGTCTGCTCGCCCGCCGGGCCGACCTGCGCAGCCAACTCGCCAAACACCAGGAAGCGACTCGCCGCTGGTGCGACGTTGCGACACTGCGGCAGAGCCTGGCCGATGAAGCAGCGCAGCTCGAAAAGCAAATCGCCGAGATCGAACTTGGTTCGCAGGTGCTGCGTGCCGCGCTCGATGTGCAGAGCGTCTGGAACCTCCGGGCCGATGTACAGCGGCAGCTCGACCTGCTCAAGGACGTACGTCAACTGCCGGAAAAAGCAGTCGAAAAGCTTGATGAATGCCTGCAACGGATTGCCCAGTGCCGCAGCCGGATCAAGAAGTTCGCTGACCGCCGCGAGGAATACCGCAAGGATCTCACTTCGCTCGAAGTCAATCGCCTGCTCCTTAGCCATGCATCGCGGATCGAGGCCCTGCACGACCAGTCGCAGTGGATCATGTCGCTCGACGACGGCCTCGTGAAGCTCCGCGAGGAGGTGAAGCGGCTGGACGATGAGATCGAAGCGGCTGTCACCGGCTTCAGCAAGAGTGCCGGATCGAAGTCGCTCGATGAACTGCCGCGAGAAACGGTCGCCGTCCTTCGCCGCCCGTCGCAGACGCTCCGCGAGGAGAACGAGAAGCTCGAAAAGGCGAAGCAGGAAGCCGCCGACGCAAAACGAGAAAACGATCAGGCCCAGGCCCAATACGACCAGGTCAGCCGCACGCGGCAGCTTCCCGATCTGAATGCCGCAATTCAGGAAGCGGGGCACAAAGTCTCGCTGATTCGCCGCCGCATCCAGGTTGAGGAGCGGATCGACCAGCTCGACCGCCGCCGGCAGGAACTGGAATTCGACAGCGATGAGCTGCACACGTTCGAGGAGACGCCGATCCGGATCACGGCGCTGATCGGAGCGTTCTTCGCCCTCGGATTCGCGCTCGCCGCGTTCGGCTTCTTCGGCGGCGTCTGGGGCTGGGTCGATAACAGCTGGCCCTGGATGATCATGGGGATGGTCCTCGGCCTGGCCGGCGTCGGCGGCAAGCTGCTGATCGAGCGGCATTCCGAGGATCACATCAGCGAGAATCACCGGCATCTCGAACAGCACCGCTTGCAGCTTTCCGAAGCGAAACGCGAGCGCGACGAGATCGACGCGGAATTGCCCGAATCGACCGGCTCGCTCGATTCGCGGCTTCGCGAGTCTGAGATCGAACTGCGCGACTTAGAGCGACTCATCCCCGTACGCACCGAGCGTGAAACGAGCCAGCAGCGGCACGACGCGGCTCAGCGGCGTCTGGCGGCTGCTCACGACGCTGTGAAAGAGGCCAAACATCGCTGGCGGAATGCTCTGCGGAGCGTCGGCTTGCCCGAAGATTTCGCCCCGACGCAGGTGAAGCAGGTCGTTCGCAACAATGCCGGCGTGCTCGACCTTCGCCGACGCCGCGACAATCGAAAGGACGAACTCGACGCCCGCGAGCGGGAAATGCTCGTCCTGAAGAACCGCATCCAGCAAATCTGCGACGACGTAAAGCTGATCAGCGCTGCCGATAAGCCGGTGGTGAAGGTGCGAGAACTCGTCCAGGCGCTGACGAAGGAAAAGGAAACTCTCGAGCTGCGAACCGCGGTCGAGAAGAAGATTCGCCGCCTCGCCAAGGATCGCTCGCGCACGATCAAGCTCCTCCGCCGTGCCGACCGCCGGCATCAGGCGCTGCTCGCCTTGGCCGGCGTGAACGACGACAAATCGTTCCGCAAAGCGGCTGCCGATTGTGAGCGGGCGGCCGACCTCAAGCGGCAGCACGCAGAGTTGACGGGCCGGATCGTGCAGCAACTGGCCGGGCAGTTCAAGGAAGAGGCGATTGCCGAAGTCTTCCTTCGCGAAGGGCGCGACATCCGCCCGAGCTGGGACCAGCGGCAAAAACAGTTGGCCGACATCCGGGCTGGATTGGCTCACTTGCACGAACGCCGCGGCGCTTGCACGCACGAAATGCAGTCGCTGGCCGCCGACAAAACGCCCAGCCGTACGCGGCAAGAGCTGCTCAAGGTCGAGGAGGACCTGACCGCCGCGATCCGCAACTGGAAGGTCCTCACGATCATCGGCCAGGTACTGGAAGTCGTTCGCCAGCGGTACGAGACCGACCGCCAGCCGCAGACGCTCCGCGAAGCGTCGGAATACCTGCACCGACTGACCGATGGGCACTATCGCCGCGTCTGGATGCCGCTCGATCACCGCAACCTGCGGATTGAAAACGACAAGGGTGAATCGCTCCCGCTCGATGTGCTCAGCCGCGGCACGCGCGAGGCGGTGTTTATTGCCCTCCGGCTGGCACTGGTTACGTCGTTCGCCCGTCGGGGCACGACGCTGCCGCTGGTGCTCGACGACGTGCTGGTGAATTTCGATTCGGGTCGCGTGAAGCTCGCGGCCCAGGTGCTATGCGACTTCTCCCGCACCGGGCACCAGATCATCATGTTCACGTGCCACGAGCATATCACCGACATTTTCGAAGAGGCCGCGGCCGACATCCGCGTCCTGCCGCACCGGGGCGAAGAGGTCGATCCGCGGCCGATCAAACGCCGCAAGCGACTCGTCGCCGAACTGCCTCCACCACCTCCTCCGCCTGTCATTCCCGAGCCGGAGCCGATTCGCTTCGATCCCAATCCGCTGCTCGCGGCTGCCGCGGTGGAAGAAAAATGGTACGACGATACGCCTGTCTTGCCGAAGAAGGAGCTGCCGCCCCCTCCGCCGCCGTTGCCACCACCGCCAAAGCCCAAACGCAAGCCGGTTTCTCGCTATCGCATTGTGCCGCGCGACTGGGACCGCGACTTCTGGCCGCTCGCCATCGCCCCTCCTCCGCCACCGGTACAACTCGACCTGCCCGATGCCTGGCCGCTGGCGGATGTTCCCATGATGCCGCAACCGGCAGACACGTTCGAGCCGACCGAATATCTGGCGTATCAATTACCCGATGCTTGGCCGGTCGTGGAAATTCCCGTTGTCGTCGCTCCCCCCGAGCCGCCGACGTATTACGTCGCACCGCCGGAACCGATGCCACCGCCGCCGAAGTTTCTGAAGATCGAGCGCGAGCGACGCCGGTTTGCTTGGGAGTCACCCGAGATGTATTGGGAGCATGAGACCGAGTAGCCAATGGACATACCAACCCGACGCGCTAGCGAGGAATTCGTCTCGATGCTTCCTCGCTTGCGCGTCGGGTTAGTGTCACTTGCATCCTTCGCTCCTACTCAAAGTCCCGCCACTCGCCGCTAACCAGTCGCTGGTGCGGATGAAAGCGGGCCTTGTACGACATGTGTGGCGATTCGCGGACGAAGAAACCCAGGTACAGATACTGCCTGCCCGTTTCGCGGCAGAGCTGCACTTCGCGGAGCACGGAATAGGTGCCCAGGCTGACGGCCGTGAAGTTTGGGTCGTAGAAGCAATAGACGGCCGAGAGCGACATCCGACCCGCATCGACGATCGCCACCGCGACGAGTCGGTCCTCGTGCCAGTACGACAGTTCCCACGTCTGGACGCACGATTGAACCAGAAAGCCGTCGTAGCCTTCACGGTCGATGGCCGAATCGTCGCGATCAAGATCGCGGATGTGGCGATGCAGATTGAAGAGCCGGATGCGCTGCGAATCGAGGGTGGGGGGGGCAATTCGCACCGTCAATATAGAATCGCCGCGGCGCTTTTCTCGACGCTGAGTGGCGTTCGCGTGGAACGTTGCCAGATCGAGGCGGATCGGCTCGCAAGATTGACACTTGGGACAGAGTGTCCGATAGAGCAACAGGCCCGTTCGGCGATCGCCCGCGGCCAACCGCTCATCGAATTCGTCGGGTGTGAGTTGTCGCACCGGATGCCGATACGGCAAACGCGCCACCCGGCCCGGAAGGTACGAGCAGGGTTGAAATCCGTCGGCAACGACGATCTCGGCGGTGGTCATGCTTCATCCATCATCCGCGGACGCTTGCCGGTGGTCAAATCCCGCAGCGCTCCCAGGGAATTGCCGGACGATGGCGCCTTGCTAGCACCTCATCGGTCTAGGTAATGCTGGCATACTCGGCATAGAATCGCGAGTGGTTCAATCTCGCCGGACCATCTTCCATCTCGGCAAGTCAACGGATTGCCTGCCATGCAGCCTACGAAGCGTGTGAAATCGGATGTAGAACCCGCCTCGCTACCACGCGCGGCTAAAGAAGCCGAGCGGCGGCAAGCGCGGGATGAACAGCCGCAGTCGCCGCGGCGGCCGTCGTTTCTCTACCGCTGGGGCTCGCGGCTATTCGTTCTCCTTCTGCTGCTGGGAGTGCTCGTCCTCGTGGCGCCGTCGATCCTGGCGGCCACGGGCCTGTGGCGGTCGGTCCTCACGGCTGCCGCACCAGAGATCGCGCCGCTGGTGAATGCCGAGTCGCTGTCGCTCGCATGGTGGTCGCCGATTGAGATCAAGGGGCTGTCCGTCCGCGACGAGCAGGGCCAACCGCTCGCCGACATTGCCGCGATCCGAAGCCAAAAGACGCTCTTCGCGCTGGCAGCGAATGCCAATGATCTGGGTACGTTTGAAATCGTCGAGCCGAAGGCGAAGGTGGTCCTCCGCGCCGACGGTAGTAACATCGAGGACTTTCTCGCCAAACTGCCGGCAAGCAAGGACGACGGCGGCAAGGGAGCGCCGACGAAAGTTGGACTCGTCGTCACGGGCGGAACCGTCGAACTCGACGACACAATCGCGCAGCGGCAGTGGCTTTTGGGAGACGTGGCAGTCGAATTGAATTGGCCGACGGCCGATGACGAAGCGAAATCGGGAAAGCTGGCGGCACGGATTCAGCCGCTCGCCGCAATTGCGGCTGTGCAACCGATGGCGAACACCGGCGAGCGGACCACGTTGGCCGGCCAGGTCACCGCCGCGTTCTCCTGGCAGCCGGGTCCGGACGAGAAATCGGCGATGGGGGCCGGGCAGGCGGAATTGAAGCTCGACGGCTTTCCGACCGAGCTGCTCGATGGAGCGCTCGCCCGGTTTGTGGCCGACATTCGCCCGCAAGGCCCGCTGACACTCGAGGCGGGCGTGACTTGGGCCGAAAACGGCCAGTCGCAGCATCTCGTCCTGAGGCAGCTTGCCGCGCCACAGCTTGTCGTTGCCGCACCGCACTATCTCGGCGAAGACCAACTTGTACTCGCCGTTGCCAGAGGTCAGGCCGACGTGCTGAAAACGGGAGAGCGGCTCGACATTCACAAGCTCGAAGTGCAGTCGAACCTGGTGCAACTCGCTGGAAGCGGATCGGCGGCACTCGGGCAGATTTCCACCGGCGATGCCGACGTGCAAATCGCCGGGCAAATCGATCTCGCAGAACTGGCCCGCCAATTGCCCTCGGCCCTGCGAATGCGCCAGGACGTGCAGCTCACGAGCGGTGTCGTGGCGATCACGCTCGGCAGCCGGGCTCAGGCCGGCGGCCGGCAATGGCAAGGTTCGCTCAAGACCGAGCGGCTGGCCGCGACTGCCGCAGGCCGACCAATTGTCTTTAACCAGCCGCTCGCGCTTGAGTTCGCTTTGCGGCAATCGGCCGAAGGTCCGGTGATCGACCAGCTCAGCGGACGCGCGAGCTTCCTGACGCTCGATGGCCGTGGCACGCTCGCCGAAGGCTCGCTCGACGCCACGGCTGATCTCGATCGCCTCGTCGCCGAACTTGGCCGACTGATTGACTGGCAAGACATTCAGCTTGCCGGCACGCTCGGCGCTCAGGTCCGGTGGAACCGCGGCGCTGGCGACGCGTGGACCGCTCAGGCCGACGCCCGCGTACAGAACTTCGTCGCCTCTGCAGCCGGCATGGCCCCGTGGCACGAGCGCGATCTGCAAGTCGGCGGCGACCTCTCCGGCATCGTGGCGGAAGGCTCGCTGCGCGAAATCAATTCCGGCAAGCTGACTGTCATTTCCGCCGGCGACCGGCTGGAAGCGACGCTGGCCGAACCGGTCAAGGAAGTCTCCGCTACCGCGGCGTGGCCGCTGTCGTTTACGCTGCAAGGGAACCTCGCGACCTGGATGCCGCGGGTGCAGCCCTTGGTGTCGCTGGCGGGATGGGAATTCGCCGGAGCGATCGACGTCCGCGGCGCGGGCCGCTTCTCGCCCACCGTATCGCAACTCGGCCAGACGCACCTAGAACTGACGGACCTAGAAATCGCAGGCCCCGGCCTTTGGATTCGCGAACCGCAGGTCAAGCTCGACACGGCCGGCACCTGGGACGGCAGCATCGCCACGCTCACGCTGCCGGAAACGGTGGTGCAAAGCACATCGTTTGGTCTGCGGGCCGATGACCTGCGTCTGGTCGCGACGAGCCCGCCCGCGATGACCGGCATCGTCGATTTCCGCGGCGATAGCGAGAGGCTGTCAAACTGGATCGGCGGGCGTGGCGTGGCCCGTGCGTGGCAGATCGGCGGCCTCGCCACTGGCCGCCTGGAGATCGCCGATCGGGGCATGGCCCACGAAGCGACGATGACGGCCGACATCGAGCAATTCAAGTTCCTGACTCCCGTCGGAGGAGCGCAGCCAACCAATGTCGCGGTTCGGCCGGCCAGCGCGACGAGCGGTCCCGCCTGGCAAACGACTTGGGCCGAAGCGAAGGTGAGCCTCAGCGCGCAAGCCGCCTACGATCCGGCAGCTGGCGCAGTAAAGCTCGCCCGCAGCAGCCTGAAGACGGACTGGGCCGATGTCGCCGCGACCGGAACGATCAGCGAACTGACCAGCCGCTGCGTAACCGATCTTTCGGGCGAGATCAGCTACGATCTGGCTCTCGTCGAGCAGAAGATCAAGGCGGACTTGTTTCCGCGCGGCCCAGCTGAGAATCCGATGGTGCAGCGGAGCATCGACACGCTGGTGCTGCAGGGGCAAGAGAAGCGGCCGTTCGTGCTCCGTGGACCGCTGCTGGCGGGCGTGTCGCTGCCAACTTCGGCCGGACCGGGGGGCCAACCAGCGTTCACTCCCCTCGTCCCCAGTGAACTCGTCGGCGAGGCCAGCCTCGGCTGGCAAGGGGCGCAGTACGTCGGCCTCGTTGCCGGTCCCGCTGATTTCAAGGCTCGCTTGGAAAACGGCACGGTGGTAATTGGCCCGCTCGACATTCCCGTGAGCGAAGGGCGGCTGACGACCGCGCCGCGGATTCTGCTGAACGAGCGGGTGCCGAGCCTCGTTGTCGATCGCGGGCCGCTGATTCAGAACGTCCGGATCACGCCCGAAATGTGCAATCAGTGGCTCAAGTACGTCGCGCCCCTCCTAGCTGACGCGACCGAAGCGGAAGGCAAGTTCTCGCTGGGCTTGGAAGGAGCGAATGTGCCGGTCTATACGCCGATGCTGGCGAGCGTCCAGGGGAACCTCGACATTCATGGTGCTCAGGTCGGTCCCGGCCCGCTCGCCAAGCAGTATCTGCAAACCGCCCGGCAGCTCAAGGCGATGATCGACCCCACCGCGGCCGCGGGTGACAACTACGGCCGCTGGCTGCTGCTTCCCGAGCACAACGTAGCGTTTGCGGTGCAGGACGGCGTTGTCTCGCATAACGGTTTGACGATGACGGCGCAGAACTTTGTCCTCACGACGAATGGTCACGTGCGTATCGCCGATCAAGCGATCGAGCTGAACGCCATGATTCCGATTCAGGATTCGTGGTTCAAGAAGAAGGAGCAGCAGGCGCTGCTGACTTCACTGAAGGGACAGGCGATTCCCGTGAAGGTGACCGGCACGCTCTCGCAGCCGCGACTCGACACGCAGTCGATGCAAGCCTTCGGCAAACAGCTCGCGGGGACTGCCGTGCAGGGGCTGCTCGACAAAGGGCAGCAGAAGGTGCAGGGACTCTTGGAGAAAGAAGCCGGCAAAGTGCTGGGGGGACTCGATGGGCTGTTTGGGCCGAAGCCGAAGACGCTGGCGCCGAAGCCGTAGTGGGGCAGGCAACTTGCCTGTCATTCGTCGTCGTTCGGGCTCAGCGGGCTGACGCCTCCCGCTCGCCAACCGCGACCACTGGTCGCGGCTATGTGTTACGCCTTGCCGCCGTTGCTCGTCCAGTCGAGGATCGTCTCGACGGTATCGAGCAGTTGCCGCTCTTTGAACGGCTTGATGACGCAGCCGCTGGGGTGCAAGCCGGCGGCCCGGCATTTGACGAGTGTGTGCCCCGCGTCCCAGCCGAACTCCTGCGTGAGAATGAGCGGCATCCGATCGACCATCGGCTTGAGACGCATCATCAGGTCGTAGGCCGACATGTCGGGGAGCTTCACGCCCGCGATGACGATGTGATACTTCCGATTGGGCAGACCGTGGCGGAAAAGCGATTCGGCCTCGGCCCCCTGCATGGCTGTTTCGACTTCGACATCGTGCTGTTCGAGCAGCTTGTGAGCGGCACTGCGGACATCGACGGCCGCATCGACGACCAGCACGCGCTTCCCCTTCAGTTTGTCGCGCTTGTCGCACGACGGCGGAAGGTAGATATCGACCGGCGGCAGCGTGCGGCCGACCCGCTGAATGACTTCCTTGATGCCGCGGGCGCTGGCCAGAATCTGCTTCAGCCGGGTGCGGGTGTTTTCGTCGAGATTGGCAGCCTGCTCGTCGATGAACGTCGCGTCGGCGACGATGGCGTCGATCGGCAGGGCGACCTGGCTATGAATCTGGGCGACGCTCTCCTGCGCCGCGTTCATCTGCTGGGCGACGAGAAGCTGCAGCGTGTTCAGCGACATCGCCACGTCGCGGCAAAAGACCTTGAGGAACTGCAGGTCGCTGTCGGTGAAGGCGTGCGGTTGCGGGCTTTCGACGTTGAACGTGCCGATGACCTCGTTGTGCAGCTTGAGCGGCACGGTAAGCGAGCTTTTCGCCCCGGTCACGCCGGTCAGATAAAGCGGATCGTGCGCCGTATCCTCGCAGAGGTAGCTCTTGCCGGTGGCCGCGACGAAGCCCGTGACGCCGTTCCCCTCTTCGCTCGCGTATAGATCACGGCAGACGGCTTCGTCGTCCATGCCCACTTCCAAAAGGGGCACGAGTCGCATCGTACGCTGTTCGAGGAGCCGGATTTCGACGACGTCGTATTTCAGAATGTCTTTCGTGCAGTGCAGGATGTTCGCCTTGAGCATGTCGATGCGCTGATCGACCGGCATGGCGAAGATTTCATCGGGCTTGAGGTCGGCCAGTTCCCGGCCGGCGTCTTGAATCGCATCGAGCTTTTGCTGCTGCAGCGTTTCGATGGTGACGTCGCGAATTGTTACGACCAGATGCCGCGTGTGCTCCTGCGGATCGCTGATCGGGGCGGCGTGCATCTGCAGGTAGCGGCCGCCGGAAAGCTTGAGCAGCGAGCTGGTCGCCTGGCCGCTTTGAATCGCTTTGATGAGTGGATAGCCGTCGCAGCCGACGACATCGGGATTGCCGAGAGCGGCGAAGAACCGCTCGCCGACAATGTTCCCCCGGTTGCACCAGCGCAGGAGCTGGTTGTTGGCCCAGAGCACGACGTAGTCGGAATCGAGCAGGGCGACCGCGTCGGGCATTCCTTCCAGAATGCGATCGTTTTCGAGCAGACGGCGGAGTCGGACGGCAGCTTGAAAGTGATCGGCGGCTACATAGATGCCGTCGAATTTCTCGTGAGAGATTCGGGCCAGGGCCCGGAGCGGATTGTGGACGACTTCGACATCGGCCGATTCCGACAGTCCGGGCGGGAGGGGCGACTTGTCCCCTGGGTCGCACACGAACAGTATTTTTCGCCTGGCGTCCAAAGCCCGACTCCTCGGCCGCGGAACCATGAGCCCGCGGAACCAAATAGCCCGCTAATCCAATTCCAAGGGAATTATAGGTTTACGTCGCAGATTCGCCAAACCATTGGCCGCTGGTTCACTAGTCCGCTAGCCGCACGATTGGCAATACCCTATGACTCAAACCTCCCGCTGCGTTTCGATAATATCGGGTGACGCTCTTGATCCACTCAAGCTCCCGGCTATTCCCGCCAGCCAGGACGAAGATGCCAAATGGTCCATGCGAGCGGCCGCTGCGAACTTTGCCGTTCGCGTTAGCGGGAAACTGCTCGCCAATAGACGCGATCAAGGGCAAACTCACCGGTCTAGCACCGAATCGCTACTTTTTCTTACGGGCTGCTTCCGCAGTTCGTTCATCATCATCGTAATTCCGCGGCAATACTGCCGAATCGCCTCGGCAAAGTTGCCGCCGGCGTCGGCTGCGGCCGCCTGCTCGCACGCCTGCTCGATCGGTTGCCAGTGAATCGTCCATTGCCCGCCCTGTGCGGCCTCGCGCAATTCATTGAGCGTGGCCGAGAGCTTCGTCGCCAGCTCGTGACTCGGCGGGCATTGCACGCTGGTATAGGGCCCGCGGCCGAGCATCCGCCCGCTCCCCACTTCCGTCCCTCCGACGCCGAAACGCTGCATGAGTCCGATCATCCCGGCAACAACGGCGCCCCCCAATCCAACCAGCGCCGGAATCCAAAGCTGCATGACGGCAAGCACAATTGCCGCCAGTGCACAGACGCCGGCAACGATCCACACGGCCGGATGCACGGGATTCGCTTTACCGCTCCCTCCCAGCCGCAACGGCTGTGCGGGAGTCATGCCGGTCGCTGCTTCGGGGCCGGTGACTTTGGCGATGATCACCGTGGTGTTGTCGGGGCCGCCGCGCAAGTTGGCGAGATCTACGAGCGCTCGGGCCGCTTCTTCCGGCGGCACACAGGCGAGGATCGCGCCGAGCTCGGGATCTTCGACGCGGCCGGTCAGTCCGTCGCTGCAAAGCAAATAGACATCGCCAATCGCAATCGGATGCGGTCCTTCCATGTCGATCTGCACGGTCGCGTTTGGCCCGAGCGACCGGGTGATGACATTCTTGGGGACGGTCGCGGCCAGATCGCTCCCTTCGGGCAACTGGCCCGAAGCGCGCAGCTCCCATTGCAAGCTGTGATCGAACGAAAGCTGGTGCAGCGTCTGCCCGCGGAGGCGATAGACGCGGCTGTCGCCTACGTGGGCGGCGATCGCTCCCTGCGGCAAGAGAACGAGGGCGCTGCTCGTCGTCCCCATGTTGTGAAAGTCGGGGTTCGCCGTGCCGCGACGATGAATTTCGGCGTTCGCTTCGCGAATCGATCTCTCCAGAGCTTCGGGAGGCGACTGATCGCGATACTTGTGATAGAGGTACGGGACCGTGTCGGTTGCCAGCTTGCTGGCGAGCTCGCCAGCCGCATGCGCCCCCATGCCATCAGCGACCATCAGCAAGTGGCCGCGGGCCTGATAGAGTTCGGCAGAATCGGCGACCAGAAGCGACAACGAATCCTGGTTCGTCGTGCGGCGCATGCCGACGTCGCTCAGCTGGGCTACCTGCAACCCGGTCGCAAAGCTCAAAGCTGCCGCCTTTCCGCTTAGAATTCGCGTGCCGTCGAAGTGCCTGATTGCCCCGATTAACTAATATTCCCATTCTATCGCCCGGCGATAGCAGGTGTAAGACTGATTCTAGGGCGAGAAGACGCTTCAAATCGCAACCCGGTAGCGGCTTAGAACGTGCTAGCGGAAGGTTAGCCACGGATGAAACACAGATCAAACACGGATGCGGAGAACAAATCTCAAAATTGAACGCCTTCATGGGCAACGCTCATCAAAGGAAACGCAAAGGCGCGGAGGGCGCAAAGTGCGCAAAGGGGGCGAGCCCGTTGGTCTCGCTCTGCGACCTTTGCGCTCTTGGCGGCTTTGCGTTGAATTCAATCGGCTCGCATCGCTAGTTCGGTCGCATATTGCACCTGCCGACATGCCCTGCCTCTCGGCACCAATTTGTCCTTGATTCATGTTCCCCTAGTCATCCCGGCTTCGTATATTCCGCAGCCGCTTTTCTTCCGCCGATCGGTCATCGCCACTCTGCGCCCATGTCGCGACTGCGCACGCTATTGCTCGTCTGCCTGGCCGCTTGCTGCCTTTCCACAGGCTGCGTGAGGCGACGGCTGACGGTGCGCACGAATCCGCCCGGGGCGCAGGTCTTCGTCGATGACCAAGAGATCGGCACGACACCTTGTTCGTCGTCGTTCGTCTATTACGGCACGCGGAAAGTCACGCTAATCAAGGACGGCTATCGCACCGAAACTCTGTATCAGAAGTTAAGTGCGCCGTGGTATCAGATTCCGCCGCTCGATTTCGCAAGCGAGAACCTGACCATCCGCGAGATTCGCGATGAGCGGGTCGTCGATGTGCAGATGGTACCGCAAGAGATTGTGCCGCAGGCGAAGTTGCTGGAGCGGGCCAACTCGCTCCGCTTCGGCGCCGAAACCGGCCAAATTACACTGCCGCCTGGCGCCGAATCGAAGCCGCAAATTCACGTTCCTGGCGACGGCCTTCCCGGTGGTGTGCCGATCATCCCTCGCTATCCGCTTCCCGCACCTGCCGGGAGTGTCGAACTGCCGCCGCTTCAGCCCGGAACCTCGCCTCCTGCGAGCGAGCCGGAGGCAATCGGGCCAATTTCGCCTGGACCGCAGCCGATTGGTCCGCCGCCTTTGCAGCCGGGAGTTGTCCAGCCGGCATTTCCAAGCGGCTCCATCTACGGTCCGTAGGTCGCTGGAAGCCCGACGCGTTAGCGAGGGAATCACCTGACGCCCCCTCGCTTACGCGTCGGGCTGCCAAAATTCATTCTCGCCGCAAGTCCTTACCCAGAAACGCCTTTTGGCACAACCTAAAGACGCAGTCCTCGGCCTTCCAGAATTTCCGCAAATTCCGCGCGAACCTTTCCTCCGCTATCCCGTCTAACCCGCAAGCCCGTCAAGAGCAGGGTGTTCGCTCGCTGCGATCGCATCGCAAGCGCTAGCTTCTCCCTCTCTCTCGCGGTACGATTGCAATAAGAGGTATCCTAGCTGCCGATAATAGGTCGGTAGTTTGTTGTTTCCGTTCTTTCTTCGCACTGTGCGCGGCAAGCGCCAGGGGAGAGTCCAATGCGTAGCACGATCAATGCCATCGCCAATGTCACGACCATCGCGTTCGCGAACGTCATCGTTCGCACGGTCGTTGCCGGCGTGGATGCGCTGCGCGGACCCGCTCCGCTTGCCATGCGCCTCTATGCCGCCCTACCAGGCGACATGTGGTATGCCGTACCCGGCAAACAAAAGCCGGGTAAGCAGTCCCATCCAGGGACAGGCCACTTGTCGTGCAGCGACCAAAGTCGCTGCCGCCGGGATGAATCCCGGTGCCGGCGTTCGCGAGTGTCAGGATGCGGATTGACTTAAGACCTCGGGCATTCAGGTGACAACGAAGTCGCCGGCCCGGTCTTAACTCAAACCCTCCAAAACTGCGAACGCACGCCGAGCGGCCCCGCGAGGAACTCCCTCGTGAACCAGCCCTCGCCGCGGTAGTTCGCCGTTTTTCCCAAGCACAAAGCGACCACGCCGCCCTGGCCGTCAAACGCCATGCGTGCGCCGTGAGCGCGAGCCATAGACGGATCCCAGTCATGACTTTTACTTTCGACACCACCGAGACCGAAACCGAGCTGACCACCCTCGTGCTGGCCGCTCAGGCCGGCGACCGGCTCGCCTTTGGCGAGCTGTTCGAGCGGTTTGAGCGGCACGTGATGGCGATCGGTCTGCGTCGGCTCGGCGACTACACCGAGGCCCAGGAACTGTGCCAGGACGTCTTCATCCAGGCGATGAAGAAAATCGGCCAGCTCCGCGAGCCGCAGGCGTTCGCCGGCTGGCTCCGGTCGATCACCAACCGGATGGCGATCAATCGGCTGGTCCGGCGGCCGGCCGATCGGGCCACCGAGCAGGAGGCCCTCGATGCCGCGTGCGTCGAGACCGCCACGCCGCTGGCCGAGGTCCTGGCCGACGAGCGGAAGACGCACGTCCGGGCGGGCCTCGCGCAGCTCGGCCGGCTCGACCGGGAGACGCTCGAGGCGTTCTACGTCCGCGGCCAGTCGCTGGTCGAGATGTCGGATGCGTTCGACGCGCCGGTCGGCACGATCAAGCGACGGCTGCACGTCGCCCGGAAGCGGCTGGCCAAGCACGTCGAGGGCTTCGCCGCGGTGTAATTATGTGGGGCAGGTTTCCAGGCTGCCAAAGCCGCGACCATTGGTCGCGGTCCTAGGCGAGCGTGGGGCGTCAGCCCCATGAGCAACCATCAGGGCGGCGGCAGGAGTCACTCCTCCCGCCGCCCGTTTTCATTTCGACTGATGCCCTTCGGCACGCTCAATACGCTTCTCTTGTGGTGCGATTCCGTGCAGCAGTAAAATGATGGCATGATCCTTCGGTGCTCCGAGCACGGCTTACAAAGTCCGGTGATGGTGTCCTCTGACGCCGTCCATGAGGACAGAATTCGCCCTGGCACTGGCTTTGTCTCCGTGAAGGTTGTTTACGGCGGAGTATATGGGTTTCGCTTCCATCTATCGGCCGAGCATTCGTCAAAGCTGGGAATTGCGTTTAGCCCAGCAACCAT
The DNA here is from genome assembly GCA_964384375.1 of uncultured Pirellulaceae bacterium. GTDB lineage: Bacteria > Planctomycetota > Planctomycetia > Pirellulales > Pirellulaceae > CAYLLN01. The sequence continues at coordinate 19,798 of CAYLLN010000022.1, read as the reverse complement.
CGTATTGAAAGAACGTCCACTATGGGCAAACGAAATCACGTATATGTGCGCACAATGCTTCCGTGAGTCCGCGAATATGGCTCCGTCGCATTCTTAAATCCGCTGATCCTCTGTGATCACGAGCGAGAACTCGCCCCCATAACCCGCACAATCGTCCCAATCGGCCGCAGGACCAGCCCCTCCCGCCCCCTATTTTTGCGTTCCCCCCTCGATCCCCCTCTTCACCAATTATGATGGGGCGGTAAAGGGGAATCGCGATGGCCAAGAAACCTGCCGCCAAGAAGAAGCCGACCAAGCCCGCTAAGCCTGCAAAGGCCGCCAAGCCCAGCAGCAAGCCGATGAAGCCGGTGGCCAAAGCCGCCCCCAAACCGGCCAGCGGCGGCAGCGCCGTCGTTCTCTTCACGCTCCGCGATTCCGGGGCGAGCACGCTCCGCTTCCACAGCGACCATTTCGATGTCGAGCGCGCCAAGGGAGTCGCCATCGCGCTGGCCAACTCGCCCGACGTGGGCGACGCGTTCGTCGTCAAGAACGTCGAAATCGTCCGCCGCGAAGGACAGATCTAAGCAACGCTGTATAAATTGGGCTGTATGGAGACACCGTCCAGGAGCGAGCCCACTCGCCGAAAGCCGCGACCCGATTGGTGGCTCTACTTCGTCGCGCTGCTGCTCGTCACGCAAGTCGCTCTGTTCGTCGTCCCGCAATTCCGGCCCGGCATCCTCGGTTGGATGTGCTGGACGATTGGGGGCGACCGGCTTTTGTGGATGTTTTTAGCGGCGATCTTCTCGCTAGTGGCCATCGCCTTCTCGATTTGGCGACGACCGTTTTGGAATCGTTGGCGCGTGATCGGCCTGGTATCGATTGCCGCTCTCGGCGCGTCGCCGTTCATGTACCAGGTCTATCCGTCGTCGCACGATGCCGATGTGAGCCCCGTCCAATTTCGCCTTCCGATGGACGGGCCGATTCTCGTCGGCTGGGGTGGCGCGACGCCGGACGTGAACTACCACGTCATCGCTGCCGATCAGCGCTGGGCGTACGACCTGCTCGTTGTGAAAGACGGTCGCTCGTTCAGCGGAGAGGGTGTGGAGCTAACCGACTACTACTGCTACGGCCAGCCGGTCCTCGCGCCTGCCGACGGCAAGGTGGCCGCCGTCCTCGACGGTATGCCCGATCAGCCCATCGGCCAACTCGGCGGGATGCCGGCCGGTGGCAATCAAATCGTGATCGAGGTCGCCCCGAGGCAGTTCCTGTTCCTCTGCCACCTGGGCCGCGGCACGATCCTCGTCAAAGAAGGCGATAAGGTGGTGCAAGGGCAGCCGCTTGCCAAGATTGGCAATTCGGGCAACACGAGCGAACCGCACTTGCACCTTCATCTGCAAGACACCGGCCGGTCCGATTTCGGCGAAGGAATTCCGCTCTATTTCCACCACTACCGCGTTATCGATACCGACAAAGTCATCGACCGCGGCATCCCCACCGGCGGCTTCGGACCAAATGGCCCGACCGGCCAGATCGTCGAACACGTCGGTCCGCCTTGACTTCTTCTTGATTCCTGTCCCCTGTTTCCTGTCCTCTGTCCTCTGTTTTTCTGTCCGCTGTCTCCTCAGAGGGCTTACACCCACCGCTCGCCGTCCCTCACCCCGCCCCTACACCCCGATCGAACGCATCCTGATCGCGGAGCGAGAGGGCCAGCGTCGATTCAAACAGGTTCGACGAAATCTTCCAGCTTGGGCTTTGGTCCGAGTGCGCGTTCGCGTGGGCTGCAATCAGTTGATAGAGGAATTTGAACAACCGTCGCGGCACTCGGAGCGTGCGAAAGGCTTCGATCATCCGCTGCTGTGAGAGCGACGGGTCGAACAAGTCGGCGAGCGTCGGCTGCTGGCCAGCCGCGGCACAGGCTCGGAGGCGGGCATTGGCCACATCGAAGAGCGCCTCGCCCGACCATTCAAAGCTTGGAATCATGTTCTGCTTGTCGAGCCGGGCTCGCTGATAGAAATCTCGTTCCTCGCGCTCGATGAACCGCGTCAGCTCGATCGGCAGGAGCATCTTCAGGCCGAGTCCCGGATGCTTCAGGAATTTGTTGTCGAGCATCGGCCACAAGAGCGCCTTCATCAGCTCGGCCGAGCCGTTCACCAGGTGCGGCTCGTCGATCCGATCCACCAGCACGATGATGCCGCTGTGGCCGAGCGTTTGCAGCAACCCTTGCAGCTTGAGCAGCAATTCGTAGCGGTCGTCCGTACTGTCCTTGTTCGGCAGCGGTTGGCCGGAGAGCTCCGGCGGCTGGAACTGCATCAGCACCTGCCGCAGCGGATTGGTCTCGTGAATGCCGACGCGCATCCGCCGCAGGATACCGCGGGCCAACCAGAAGTTTTTCCAGACTTTGACGAGCCAGGGGATAAAGCCCAGAAACGGCACGATCGAGAAGAGCCACAGCGGCCAGATCTTGCTGCCGTAGCCGTTCCACCACATCAGCAAATAAAACAGCAGCCATGCCGCCAACCACGCGTATCCTACGGCCAGCTGCCAATAGCTCTGCCACGACTGAAACTTCAGCCGCTTCCGCAGCCGGTGCCAGCGACCTTTGAAGGTTTCGGCCGTTGACTGGTCGTAGCACGCCGCCAAGAGCAACATGTCGCGAGCCTGGTTCCGGTCGAGGTCATCCACCTTGGCCTGGTCGATTTGACAGACAACCGACTGGCTCGGCTGCTTCACTTCGAGAATGCGATCGACGAGTCCCGTCACGGCGAGCGACAGGATCGAATCCATGTGGTCCCACAGCTTCCACTGGGCCAGAGCCTTATCCGCCCGGCGGTTCCGGCTGCCGAGGCGGTCGCGGAAGCGGTCGAGAAACGGGTTGAAGTCGTCGTAGTGCACGACGAACAGCCGCCGCCCCGGATGCCCCGCGTTGTATTGCTCCAGGTGACGAGCCAGCTGCAGCCGCATCGCTGTTTTTCCGGAGCCCTTCTCGCCGAAGATGATCGCGGTCGCCGGCTCCGACGGATCGCCGTACACCTTGTCCCACGTCGGGTGGTAGGTGCTGTCGATGCAGTGCTCCTTGAACACCGGATCGGTCTGGGCGTCTTCCTCGGCAAACGGATTTCGGGCGATGCCGTGATGGTCGAGAAACTGCTGGACTTTCATGGCGAACGTCAAGGTGCGAGGAGGCCGAACGAGCAGTCGAATTGCCACTTCAGTCTAACCGAAGCGGCCCTGGCTCGCTTTGCTCACCACACGCCCAGAATCCGCAGCACTTCATCGCTGGTCGCCCGCGCACGGTGAACGCTCGCATGTTTGGCCCCAACCGCGAGCACACTTTGGCAGCAGGGATGCGTCGCGCTGCGGACGGAAACGATGCCGTCCGACGGCCCGTCGAGCGACATGGGATGCGAGACGCCGACGATGGTGTGCAGCCGGACGCCTGAACCGATTCGCATCTGACCCATCGCGGCTAAAAGTGGCGAGCCCGGTTCAAGCATGTCGATGCTGGTCGGCAGCCGGTCCTCGAACTGAGGATTGAAAGCGCCGGGATTATCGCGCACGAGCTGATCATGAACGGCTGACTGCTCCGGGGATGGCTCGACGAGGAGTGCCGCCCCGCGACCGACGAGGCCGCTCGACCGGAGCGAGCCCTTGTGCGGCGTGGCGATGAAGATCACGCGGGCGACGTGCGGCGCGGGATCGAAGTAGCAGGTTTCGACAAGCAATGACCGTGCCTGCTCGCTGGCGACAATTTCATCGAGCGGGCGATTGGCCAGTTCCGACCAGATCAGCTCATCGGAGTAGGTCACTTGCAGCTTGGCGACCAGGCCTCCCATGCTGTGTCCGACGAGCACCATCTGCCGCAGTGCTTGATCGCGGCACTCGGGATCGAGCATCTGGACGGCATCGGCCAGGTCGCGACGAAGCGTGGCCGCCGAACGGAGGAAGCCTTGTCCCGTCGGGTAGCGAAAGAACCAGATCTGATAGCGATCCGCAAAGCCGGGCGTGGCTCGCAGGTCGTTCACGAGATCGGCCCAACTCAGCGGATCGGAAAAGAGGCCGTGAATGAGCACGACGGGGATCTTGCTCGCCCGATACGGCTCGAAAAAGCTCAGCCGGGCGGCATCGGCGGCACTTCCTGGTTCAATGAAACCGGCAAAGTAAGTCCGCGGTGCGATTTCAAGCGTTTTGGCGAGGCCGGACGAGTAGTCGGCAGCAAGCTTTGGAGATGATTCGCCGGCTGGCGAAAATGGATTGCGAAACTCGACCAGCGGGCCCTCGGCACCGAACCGAATGACGGCCGTCGCGGCGAAGAACGAGCGTGGCGGGAAGAATCGCTCCTCGATCGGGCACTCGTCATTGCGACAACGCTCGACAACGAGCGGCGCGCCCAGGCCGCTGCAAGAGTAGCGTCGCGACAGAAGCGATTCGCGCCCCTGCGGCGGCGAGTGCAGTCGCTGAAAATCACTGGCGCACCACAGAAAACCGTGATGAACGATAGGGATGACGATGTGTCCGCTGCCGCAGTTCACCGTCAGCCCGCAAGCCGGATCGAGCCGGCCGAAGTGCTGGGCGGCAAGCAGCAACCGCTCCACGGCCGCGTTATAGGTAGCGGCGGCATCTGGGCAGTCCCACGCGAGTTGGCACGCCTGAAAGAATGCATCGACGCAGGCTTCGTCGCCAGCTGCTTCCAGCCGCTGACCGCGAGTGAACTCCGCGGTCGCGAGCGTGCTGGGATTGTCTGCCGTCGCACCCGAGTGAAAGAGGCTGCACAGTCGCACGCCCGGTCGATGAGCATGGCAGCCCGTAAGCGCGCAGCAACACGTCAGAAGCCAAATCCTAACCAATTGCAAAACGAGCCGCCGCATGGCCACGCCAGCCGGAGGAATGCCGCCCAGAAATGCCCTTTCAGCGCATTCCGTGCGCGCATACCGCCCCTCCGCTGGTTCGCCTCGCCCAAGATCGACCACGGCTGGCAAGCCGCTGCACAGTTCACCTAAGGCACGGTCCCACCCCATTAAATGCTACGTCCGGCTAATGTCCGTGCTTTGTGCGTTGCAATCCCTAGGCGGCAATTCCATACTCATACGCAAGCGGCGTGGAAGGGGCGAGGAGGCGGGGATCAGACATGCGTCGTTGCGTGCGAAATGCACTGCTGCTCGTATTGGCTTGGGCGACCGCCTGCCCGGCAACCGACGCTACGGCTGCGGAAGCGGACAAGTTCGTGCGGCAATACTGCCTCGATTGTCACAGCGGCGACGACCGAAAGGGTGGCCTGTCGCTGGCTGACTTGCTTCGCAAGGATGGGGCTGCCAATCCGGTTGCTTGGGAAAAAGTCGTTCGCAAGCTGACGGGCCGGCAGATGCCGCCGCCGGATGCACCGCGGCCGACCGAGCGGGAATATGCGGCGGCCATTGCAGAGCTTGAAACCTCGCTCGATGCAGTCGCGGCCAAGTCGCCCAACCCCGGCCGCACGGAGACCTTCCGCCGGCTCAATCGGACGGAGTATCGCCACGCGATTCGCGATCTTTTGGCGCTCGACGTGGACGTGGCAGCGCTTCTCCCCGCCGATCAAACGAGCCACGGCTTTGACAACGTCACGGTGACCGACCTTTCGCCGACGCACCTCAATCGCTACATCGCGGCAGCCGAGAAGATCAGCAAACTCGCCGTCGGGGGCGCGCCACCCGAGCCGCACGGCGAGACATTTCGCGTCCGTCCGGATGTCACGCAGGATGTGCATCTGCCCGGCCTGCCGCTGGGAACGCGCGGCGGCATCTTGATTCCCTACAACTTCCCTGCGGACGGCACGTATGAGGTGCAGGTTCACCTCATGCGCGATCGGAACGAGGGGATTGAGGGGCTAAGTGAATCGCACGATCTGGAGTTCTTGTTCGACCGCGATCGGGTCGGTCTTTTGACCGTGAAGCCGCCAGGCAAAGGAGAGACGGAGGAGTCTGTCGATGCAAACCTTAAGGCGCGGGTGCAGGTGTCCGCCGGGCCGCACAAGCTGGGCGTAGCGTTCCTGCGGAAGTCGGCTTCGCTTTTGGAAACGACTCGCCAGCCGCTGAGCGTTCATTTCAACTACTACCGGCATCCGCGGATCGGACCGGCGGTGTATGAAGTCTCGATCGTCGGTCCATTTGATGCTGGTGGACCGGGAGATACGCCCAGTCGCCGCGCGGTCTTCATCAGCCGACCCGCGAAAGCCGAGGAGGAGGAGAATAGTGCGAAGCAGATTCTCGCGAACCTGGGTCGCCGGGCCTATCGCCGACCGGTGACCGACGAAGATCTCGCTCCACTCCTGGCGTTCTATCACCAGGGTCGCGACGAAGGTGATTTCGAAACGGGCATTCAAGCGGCACTCGCGGCACTGCTCGTCAATCCGCAGTTCCTGTTTCGAATCGAACGCGATCCGCCGAACATCGCCACCGGCACTCCTTACGCGATCAGCGACCTTGAACTCGCCTCGCGCCTGTCGTTCTTCCTCTGGAGCAGCCTTCCGGACGACGAACTTCTCGATTTGGCTGAACGTGGCAAACTTCGCCAGCCGGAAGTGCTGGAGCAGCAGGTGCGGCGAATGCTCGCCGACCATCGCTCGCAGTCGCTCGTGACCAACTTCGCCCGGCAGTGGCTGCACCTGGGAAACTTGGATTCGATCAGTCCCGACATGCGCTTGTACCCCGATTTCGACGACAACCTGCGGCAAGCGATGCGGCGGGAGACGGAATTGCACGTTGAAAGCGTCATCTGCGGCGACCGGAGCGTGCTCGAGTTGGTCAAAGCCGATCACACCTATCTGAACGAGCGGCTAGCCAGGCACTATGGAATTCCGCACATCCACGGCAGCCGATTTCGCCGCGTGGATGTCGATGAAACGAGCCATCGCGGCGGCCTCCTGCGGCAGGCGAGTCTCCTGACGGTCACTTCATACGCCACACGCACGTCGCCGGTGATCCGCGGGCATTACGTGCTGCAAAACCTCGTCGGCTCGCCACCGCCGCCACCGCCGCCTGACGTGCCGGCACTGACCGATAACACGGTCCTGCAAGCGCTCTCGATCCGCGAACGGTTGAGCCAGCACCGAGCGAACGCCGCCTGCGCGAGCTGTCACGTCCAGATGGACCCGGTCGGCTTCTCGCTCGAAAACTTCGACGCCATTGGCCGTTGGCGAACGACCGAACTAGGGCAGCCAATAGATGCAAAAGGCGGCCTGCTCGACGGCCGTGAATTCCACAGTGTCGCCGGGCTTGAAAAGGCGCTGCTCGATCAGCCCGAGCTATTCGTCCGGACGCTGACCGAGAAGCTGCTCACGTTCGCGCTCGGTCGAGGCATCGACGAGCACGATGCACCGGCGGTTCGCCAGATCGTACGCGATGCGAAAACGGACAATTATCGGTTCTCACGGATCGTGTTAAGCATTGTCCAGAGTCCGCCGTTTCAGATGAGGATGTCCCCATGATTGTGACCAAACGGGCTTTGCCGAGGCGGACGTTCCTGCGGGGAGCGGGAACGCTGCTCGCTTTGCCGCTCCTCGATGCGATGGTCCCCGCGTTCACCGCGCAGGCCGATACCCCGGCCGCTGCGCCGCGCCTGCGCCGCCTCGGCTTCGTCTATATGCCGATGGGGTGCGACGTGACCCGCTGGACGCCCCCTGGCGAGCGGCTCGAAGAGCTGTCGCCGACACTGGAGCCGCTCGCGCCTATCAAGCAAAAGACGGCCATCGTCTCGAACCTGGAGCTCCGCAACGCGTATCCCGGCACGCACGCGACGTCGAACGCTTCGTTCCTGAGTGCCGCCAAGGCGAAGCGGACGGAAAGCACCGATTACCACCTGGGAACGACGGTCGATCAGATTGCCGCTCGCGAGCTCGGCAAGGAGACGCAGCTCCCATCGCTGGAGCTGTCGATGGACCTGCTCTCCGTCGTCGGCCAGTGCGACAACGGCTATGCGTGCGTCTATCAGAACAATCTGTCGTGGTCGTCCCCCACGACCCCGCTGCCGGCGGAAGCTCACCCGCGGATCGTGTTCGAGAATCTGTTCGGCGAAGAGGGGGCCGGCGACCGCCGCTCCGCCCTCAAGAAGCGAGCCAGCCTGCTCGATTCCGTCGGCGATGAACTCATCCGGCTGCAGAAGTCGCTCGGGCCGGCCGATCGGGCTCGCGTCGATCAGTATTTGGAATCCGTTCGCGATGTCGAGCGCCGCATCCAACGGGCCGAAGCGACCGCGGCCGATAATCCGCAGCCCGACCGCGACCGCCCGACGGGCGTGCCAGCAGCCTATGCCGACCACGCCCGGCTGATGTTCGATCTGCAACTGCTCGCCCTGCAAGCCGACATTACCCGCGTGATCACGTTTCAGCTCGCCCGCGAGACGAGCAACCGGACCTACACGGAGATCGGCGTCGCCGAGCCGCATCATCCGCTCACGCATCACGGCAACGACCCGGATAAGATCGCCCAGGTGGCGAAGATCAATCGCTTCCACGTTGGTCTGTTCGCCGAGTTCCTGCAAAAGCTCGACGCGACCCGCGAAGGGGACGGCACGCTCCTCGATCACGTGCTGTATCTCTACGGCAGCGGCATGGGGAACCCGAACGTCCACGATCACGTCAACTTGCCGATTATCGTGGCCGGCGGTGCGGCGGGAAACATGCAAGGGAATCGGCATCTGAAGTTCGCCGACCCGCGGCCGCTGGCGAATCTGCACCTGGCGCTGCTCGACAAGGTAGGGGTGCAGCTCGATTCGTTTGCCGACAGCAGCGGCCGGATGGACGAACTCTTTCAGCCGCTGACGATGTAAACAATGCGAACGCAAATCGTCCAATTCGGGTTGGCCATCGTGCTTCTGTTTTGCTGCAAAGCACCGGCTGCCGATTCGCCACTGGCCGATGCCGCCCAGCAGCAAGACGCGGCTGCCATTCGGACGCTGCTTGAAGGAAAAGCCGATGTAAACGCCGTCCAGGCCGACGGCATGACAGCGCTGCACTGGGCGGCGTATCACGACGATGCGGATCTCGTGAAGCGATTGCTGACAACCGAAGCGGATGCAAAGGTCGCCAATCGCTATGGCATCACGCCGCTGTTTCTCGCTTGCGAGAACGGTAGCGGCGAGATTGTGAATCTGCTCCTCGCTGCCGGCGCGGATGCCAATGCTACGCTGCCCGGCGGCGAGACAGCACTCATGACCGCGGCTCGCACCGGCCGTCTCGCGCCCGTGAAGGCTCTGCTTGCCAACGGAGCCAACGTCAATGCTCGCGAGCGGAAGGGACAAACGGCCCTCATGTGGGCGACTGCCGAAGGACACACGGAAGTGATTGACGCGCTGCTTGAAGCTGGTGCGGATTATCAAACCCCGCTCGCCTCGGGTTTCACCCCGCTGGCGTTTGCAATCCGCGAAGGACGCACCGCAGCGGCCCTGCGGCTCATCAAAGCGGGGGCAGGCGTGAACGATGTGATGCAGCCCAAACGCGGCGGCAAGGCCATGACGCCACTATTGCTCGCGGTCGAGAATGGTCATTTCGAGCTGGCCGTTGAACTTCTCAAGGCCGGCGCGAACCCCAACGATCAGCCGGCCGGTTACGGGGCCCTGCACGCGATCTCGTGGGTTCGCAAACCGATTCGGGGAGACGGCGATCCTCCGCCGCGAGGGTCGGGTGAACTGAGCAGTCTCGAATTCACCCGCGAACTGGTCGCCCACGGCGCGGACGTGAACCTGCGGCTGGCCAAAGGCGAATCCGGCCGCGGCCGCTTCAACACCACCGGCAGCACTCCGTTTTTGCTGGCCTCGCGCACTGGCGATGTGCCACTTATGAAGCTGCTGCTCGAACTCAAGGCCGCCCCGACCATTCCCAATGCCGACAAGAGCCCGCCCCTTCTGGCCGCGGCCGGTGTCGGCGCCCTGGCCGACGGGGACGAAGCGGCCGCGACCGAGGACGAGGCGACCCTAGCGGTGAAGCTGCTCTTGGAACTTGGCGCCGACGTGAATGCCGTGGACGACAACGGCGAAACGGCCATGCATGGCGCGGCGTACCAGAGCCTGCCAAAGCTCGTGCAGTTACTGGCAGAGCGGGGCGCGAGCGTCAAAGTCTGGAACCGGGCGAACAAGTGGAAGTGGACGCCGCTGCTCATCGCTGAAGGGCACCGCCCCGGGAACTTCCGCCCCGCCCCCGACACGATCGCCGCCATCGAGCGGGCGCTCGTCGCGGCCGGCGAGAAAGTTCCGCCGCGCACGAAGGCCGACAACAAACCGGAATATTGACGGTCGTTAGCTGCGCATCCGCGCGGCGAAAATGTCGCGATTGACGGCAACGTTCGCGGCCGCGAAGTACGACATGTGCGGGCAAGCGAACCCGTCAAAGAGTCCGCATCCGACGGGATCGAGGCTCAAAAACTCCTCATCGACGCGGTAGCCCATCGCCCGCAGCGGCCCGCCGACGATGTCGCGTCGCGCATCGAGATTGACCCACCGGAGCACATGCGCCGGCCGCGCACCGTCGCGTTCTTCCAGCCGCCGCTGCACCGAGCCGATCGAGAGAGCACTGCCGATCGTGAACAGGTTTTTGACCTTCCCGGGCAGCGTCCGATGGTCGAGCGTTCGCAGCGCTTCATAGGCGACGACCGTCCCCCAACTGTGGCCCATCACGTCGATCTGTACGCCCGCTTCTAAGAGCGGGAGCGCGACATCGAGGAATCGCTTTTGCACTTCGCGGCGAATGATGTTGCTCAGCAGGTAGCGAGTAAAGTCATCGACGCAGTTGAGCCCGGCCGCTTGCAGCGAGCCGCGATCGAGCGTGACATCGGTCGGCAGAATGACTTCGCCGCGTGCGTCGGGCAACTCTGATTCGAGCAGCTGCCGGGCCCGGTCGGCCAGCACGTCCTTCAATTCCGCGGTTACTTCCTCCTGCCGCTGCTCGAAGGCTCGCACGGCGGCTGTGGGAAAGGCATCGCGGGCGATGGCACGCGAAGCATTCACCAGGTCGCTCCAGAGCACTTCAGGACGGCGGCTTTCGAGCTCCGCTGCCAGCGCCGCCGGCAGATGAGACTTCAGCGATTGCCACCACGGCTCGGAGTATCCGGCGTCGTGCCGGCAAATGCCGTGGACATAGACCAAGGCCCGCGACGAAGTGCTGTCGCGCACCGCGCCGGCTCGACCCTGCCGCAATTCGTCAAGAATCTGCTTGAGCAGGTCGAGCACTTGCGACGATTCGCCGGTTGGGGCAGGAACCGCTTTCTCTGTCGGCGGCTTCGTGGACTTGGAGCCGCCGGACGACTTCCGCGGCAAGCCGAACAGCGGACCGCTGGTTCCGCTGGGCTCCAACTGCGGCACTTGGGTGAATCGCGCGCCCGATAAATCCCGCTGCACGGCGTCGATCAACTTCGCCTGATCGGCATCCGCCCCCAGCTTGCGCACCTGCCGGCAGAAGTAGAAGCTGAACGCTCCGTGGAACTCGTTGTCGATCCAGGCATCGGCAGAAGTTTGGTCCGACTTGCAGCCCGAGTACAGCACGTGGTTCATCTCGTCCCGGCCGCCGGCTCGGCTCTTTTGAAAGCCTTTGCGCACGCCATTACGGTGCATCCGCTCGCGAATGTGCAGCGGCGGTTCGATGTAGCGGACCAGCACCACCTGACGCTCTTCCTCGGGCGTTTCCGGCGCGAGCGTTCGCGCGAGGTCGGGCGCGGCATCGAGCGACCGCGCGCGAGCCGGCTGCACGAGCGAAACGCGGGCGAAGGTCGAAACGGGATCGACGAGCGGCTCCTTGGCGGGCGCGAGCGAACGAGCGCCGGGCGCGAGAAGCATCCGCGTTGCGGTCCCCGAGTGACAGCAATCGAAGATCATCGTCAGCGAGACTCCCTCGGGAACGCGACGGGTCATTTTGCTGATCTCGTCGTCGAGCAGGTACGTCCCCGCGTCATCGAAATCCATGTCGTGCAAACAGAGCAGCTCATCGACGCCGTCCTCCTCGTCGTCGTTCTCATCGGCTGTTTGCGAGCCGTGGCCGGCGAACATGAAGACGAGCGTGTCGCCCGGCTGGGCCCCCTTTACCAGCCATTTCCACTCCGCTTCGATACGGTCTTTCACGACCTCCTCGTCGGTGAACGAGCGAATCTCGTCGAATCCAAACTCGTCGGTCAAGAGCGTGCGAAACTTCTCCACATCCCGCACGCAGCCGCGCAGATCGCTGACGGACCGGTAATTGTTGATGCCCAGGAGGATCGCTTTCTTGGTCATGGTCGGTCTCTTGGAGAGAAGAGGACGGGGAGTTAAGCCTCAGGACTTGAGAACGATGTCGTAATACAGCGGCTCTTGGCTGCCGGCCGCGCGAGCGGACGAAGATCGCCAGCGAGCTTTGGCGAGGCCGGGAACGCTCTGCCATTTTTGCGGTGGAGTGGCGGCTTTGGGATCGGTGCTATCGGATCGCAGGAGCGTCTGGCTCGCTTTGGTCAGCAGGGCTTCGCGAAGCAGCGGCGAAGGCATGTTCCAGCCCGGCAAAGCGCGTGCGACCGCCTCGTCAACCGGCAAGAGCGCAACGAGGCCCGCCGGCATCTGTGCCCAGCCGAACGGACGTTCTGCTTCGTCGTGCTTGGGCGTGGAGAGGCCGCTGCCGTGATCGGCGACCTTGTACACCGCGGTGCGCGCGAAGAGATCGGCTACGGTGATGGGTCGCTTCGACGATCCCCAGCGCAAGCGGCTCCACGCGAGCCACTCGCCGGTCTGCGCGTCGCCGGGAAACAGGAGCACGCGTCCCGACCGCGGAGCGCCGATCTCCAGCGCAAGCGCCAGGCACGCTTCGGGGGCGTGACGGCTCTCGTTCAAAGCCCACCGCTCGGCAGCGCCGAGCCACTCGCTGCCGATGTCGCTCCCCAGGAACGATCCACCGGCCTGGTCCAGTCCAAAGAACGTTCGCAGGTACGGGTTAACCTGGGCCTCGGCCAGAGAGATGCGGCATGCCTGAGAAAACGGCTGGCTGAGCTCCTGCCGGGCCTCGTCGGAAGGGTGCGTTTCGTCTGCGACGCCCGATGAACTGGCATGCAGCGCGGCCGCCAACGACGATTTGGCATCCGTCGCCTTGCCCATTGGGGCTGTTTCACCAGCCGCCGGCCCCAGCACATACGCCCGTGCCGATGTCGCTCCTGGAATCTTGCGGACTCGCTCGCTCGGGCGCAAGAAGCTGACTTTGCGTGCGTGCTTGCGGAGGAGCGCGAGTGCCGCCGTTTCGGTAACGCCTTGGCCCGTTTCACCGAGCGACAAGCAGGCTTCTTCAATTCGCTCATGCAGTTCTTGCTCAGCTGCACCAAGCGGCGATACTTGCGACTTGGTGGCGAGCTGCCGGCGGGCGGCATCGAGCGCGAGCCACGCCTCGCGGCGCTCGACCGCTCGCTGTGGCGCTTGGGCATCACTGGGATCGAGTGTGCCAGGGAGCCAGAGGCGGTCGATCGCCAGGCGCTTCTTGGCCAAATCCTGCTCGGCCGCGAGAAATCCCGCAACGTGCTCCTCGCGAGCGGAGGTGACCAACACTACGTCGAGCTGGCCGCCCGTCGTCGCCACGATGTCTGCTACGGCCGCTTGTAGCCTACGGCTTCCGTGCGGCTGCTTGCGATGCACGCCGCAGTCGATGAGCACGAACACCGGCCGCTCATCTCCGGCAAACGCCAAAAGAAAACAGTCGCCCAGACCCAACCGATACATGCGAATGGCCACACCGCCGGCCGGTGGCACGAGCGGCTGATGCACGGCGGATCGTTGCTTGACTCGGGGGGCGGTCATGTCCATTGCCCTCCGTGACAACCTCCATGCACGACGCGAAGCGGCTCTTGCGGCACGCGGGCCGAGACATCGACTTCGCTCCGGTTCGTCACGCCGTACAGCCCGCGGGCCGACCAACCTTCCGCCTGCAACCGACCTTGCAGGAATTTCTTCTGCCTTTCGAGTCGGCTTTCGCTGCTGTTCCGTTTAACGACGGCGTAACGCACGTTGCCGCTCGCCGGGTCGATGAGGAGCGTACACCCGGAGCGGAAGCGAAACTGCAGCGGGTCTTCGCCTGACGGTCCCATCTCCAGCGACTGGTAGCGACGCTGCGTGATGAGGACGAGCAGTTCATACGTCGTCTGACCGTTTTGCCTGACTCGCACCGTCGGCCGAACGGCATGCACCTCGAACTTGGCGTCAGGATCAAACAGGTCGATGCCGAGCAGTTGTTGAATATGACCACGAACTGCGTCAGAGGCCGGCGACATCTCGCGAGCGCGGCGGCGAAGCACACCGTGCCAATAGCGGGCAAATTGCTGACTCCGCTGCCATTCGAGCCGCCGCGTCTCGCGGGGACGACTGGAATCTGGCGAAAGCTCGCCGCTAGACGGCTCCGCAAGGACATACGTCTGGAGCAAGCGGCGGGTCATCTGCTCGACGGTCTCGTCGGGATCGCCGTCGCTGTAAGTGCGCGCGTGATCGTCCGGTTCGGCATAGTCCTGGGCAAACGTCATCAGCCGCAGCGCCTTGATCGGCGGCATCAACTGAGCGAGCAACTCTTGATCCGCATCGCTGGGCTGGAACCAGCGGAGCGATTCGACCGAAAGCGTCCTGACATCGCGAGGATAGATGCCCCGATCGCGAAAGGCCCGGATGATCGCAGTCCGGTAGTGCCGCGGATCGTCGGGCAACAGATCGGAATGGCTGGTGATCAGGGCCCGCAGGAAGTCGCCAAAGTTGACATCGACGGGCGGCAAGTAGTCGAGCGCGCGGATCGACACTGTGAGGAGCCGCTGAGCGACCTGGCGAGCTTCGTCCGCCAGGCGATTGACCAGGTCGATCGGCAGGTTCGTTGCCGCTCCAGCCGCGGGCGATCCGCCGGCAATGCGGAGCAGGTCTTCGGTCCGCGCTTGATAGATGGCGAGGAAAGCATCGAACACCGCGGCTACGAGAATCGCGCCGCGGGAGTGCGGTTCGTTCGTCCGCTGGATCAGCGAGGGATCGGGCGAGTGACGCCGCCACACGCCGCTTTCGTCTTCGTCACCGAGCACGTCGCGCAAGGCATTGCCCCGTCCAGTGGCCTGGCCGAACTCGACCGCCAGCTTGCCGAGCAGGTTGTTGCGGGCGAGGTCGCCGCGGGTCTCTCCGATTTGCTGTTCGAGCACGCCAGGGAGTGTGAAATGCTGGAAGATCGCCACCAGATCGGCAAACGCTTCGTGAAACGCGAGCGTGTCTTCATTGGTCGGCTCGAGCATCCGCCGATGAATGCCGTCGAGGATCGCATGCGTCATTTCGTGGGCGATGACGTCGTGCGAGAGGCAGGTGAAGACGATGCCGCCGGGAAGACCGTCGCGAGCATCGGCGTTGTGCGCGTTAAAGTAGCCGAACAGGACCGCTTTCTTGTGCGGACTGTAATAGGCATTCGCCTCGCGCAGCGCGTGTGGATGAATCTTGAGCCGCGGCACGTACTCCTCGTCGTACATCCGCCGCGAGCCGCCGACGTACTTCAGATGGGGCGACCAATGAATCGTGCGGCCCAGCGCCTCCTCGAAGTTGGCGATCGTCTTCATCGCGACGGCATACACCATCTGCTGATGGAATTGCGGGCTTCCCTCCGAGGGAGACAAGCCGTCGGTCGCAAGTAAGTGCGGATCGTTCAGATCGACGGGGGCGTAGAAGCATTGACTCGGCGGATCGACATCGACCACTTCGATGTACTCGCCGACCGGCCCCGGTGCGAGATCCTCTTCCCAGCGGACGCGGATGACGGCCCGATTGACGTGAGCCGATTTCAGCTCGAACTCCTGGCTCGGATCGAGCGCAAACGCCTGTAGCGATCGCCACACCGGCGTGGGCGTTTCGCAGTGACTTCGAAGATTGCGGGGC
The DNA here is from genome assembly GCA_964384375.1 of uncultured Pirellulaceae bacterium. Taxonomy (GTDB): domain Bacteria; phylum Planctomycetota; class Planctomycetia; order Pirellulales; family Pirellulaceae; genus CAYLLN01. The sequence goes on along the minus strand of CAYLLN010000022.1, from coordinate 3,967 downwards.
TCGTGGCTCATGCGACCATCTGCCGCGGAAGGGGAATGTAGCGACTTGCCAGTCCTTCCCAACTTGCCTACCCTGATTCCAGTCCCCTGCGAAGGTAGTATAGTATTCACCGGGGGGATACAATACCCCTACGATCGTTCGTATCAGGAGAACCAGCCATGAGGACCGGGCGTGCCTTGATCGTGGGAGTGCCGAAACCGTCGGCCAGTTCCGGTTGGAGTGCCGACTATCTGCCGGGAGTGCTGAACGATGTGCGGGCGATGTCGTCGCTCTTGCGCGAGACGGGTTTTCAGGTGGAGCCACCGCTCACCGAGTCGGCCGGAACCGCGGGAGCGGTTCTCAAAGGGATTCGCCGCGCGGCGGAAGCTAGCTCGGCAGGGGACATGTTTGCGTTTGTCTATTCGGGGCACGGAGCGCCGAAGGCGAGTGCCGACAACGACGAAGCAACCGACCAACTGCTGCTGACCTATGACCGGCCGATTGTGGACGACGAATTGGGAGCATGCTGGCCGCTGTTTGCGAAGAACGTGCGGATCGTGGTGATCACCGACAGTTGCAACTCGGGCTCGGTGGTGCGCGAGATTGAAACGTCGCGCGGAACGGTGCGCATGGTCGAGCCGCGCTCGGGTCCGCGACGACCGCCGCGGCCGCTCAGCATCGGCTTGCCTGCCGCAGCTCGCGAGGAGCGCGCCGATCGGGACGGCAACATCGCGGGGTTGCAGGGGAGCCTGCTGCACTTTGCCGCGTGCCAGGACACGGAGGAGGCGGAAGATCTGGGAAGCAACGGCGCGTTCACCGATGGCCTGCTGCGGGCGTGGCAAGCCGGATTTGATGACAGTTATGACGAACTTTTCGCGGAAACCGATCGCATCGTCCGCGCACGGCGGCAGCAGCGTCCGCGCAAAACGCTGTACGGCTTTTTCCAGGCCTTCTTTAACAGCCAAAAACCTTTCAGTCCGGGGACGAAGTGGCCCCCGTTCTAGCGGGCGTGACCTATACTCCATCGGCAACTCTCCCGCGAGATGAAGGACGATCCCATGACGACTGGCGCTGGAACGACGCTCCGAACTTCTTTGGCCGCGATGCTGCTGGCTGTTGCGACGGTGCTTTTCACGGCTGCACTGCCAGTCACTGCACGCGGCGAGGCGCCACGTTATGAACCTTACGGCGCATGGCGCGGACGCATTCGTTACGTCGAAGGGCCGCGCCGCACCCGCACGCACATTCGCTGGGGGAACGGGATCACGCCGGTCGGCGGGCAGGTGCTGATGCACTTTGCCACGGTCGCGGGGAACGTCGCCACGAACGAAAACTTCCTGAATACCGTCGCTCCGGGCCTGCGAAACGCTGAGGTCGATGCTGATCTGGTTGCGGCGGTGAATGGGTTGGGAACGACGAACGACGAGCTGCTGAAGTCGCTCAATGAGTTGCGCCAACGGGCCGATGTGAACCTGCCCGTGCTCGTTTTTCCTGCCGCACCGGCTGGCACACCGCAGGTCGGTTCGGGGGGCGAGGGAGTCCTCGACCCGGCCGTGCTCTCGCAGTATGAGAGTCACACGTCGTCGCTGGCCAAGAATGTGCCCAGCCTGGCCGCACAGATTTTTCACGCGGCGGCAACGGCCGACAACGTGGTCGAAGCCATGCCCGCCCAGCAGACGCAGCGAGCAACCCTGCGAACGTTCATCGACGCGAGTTTCGTCAAGAATATCGCTCCGCCGATGGCGCTGATGCCGCCGACGACGAGCGAGCAGTTCGCCGAGGGGATCAAGAGCATCAAGGAACTGCAAACCGCGACGATCGGCGTCTTGAAAGAGCTGCTCAAGGTCGAGGATCAGATTCTCAATTTCGACTCCACCTCTGATCCCGACCGGGTGAACAAGCTCAAGGCGGAGATGGAGGTGCAGAAGAAAATTCTCGCCGACCTCGAAGGTCTCAACCTGTAACGGTTGCGCCGCGCACAACCATCCGCCGGCTCCCCCTTCAGTCGGCGGAGGAAAAGGCCGAATGACGATCCTAGCGCCGGATTCCCCTGCGCAAGTGGTCCGCCGTTTTCTCGTCCGTCGTTTTGGAGTGTTCTCATGCGCGGCTTGTCGCTGGCGATTGGTGCGGCTTTCGTGTCCGCCCTCGTGCTAGGCATGGCGACGACGGCGGCTGCCGGCCACTGTCATCACGCCTGCAAAAAGTGCGTCGTGTGCTGCTGCCAGCAGGCGCCACCCGCGCGGCGATCGGCAGAAGAAGACGAAGAGCCGCCACGGCGAACCGCTCGTGCCCCCGTGGTCGCGCCGATCGTGCAGTCGATGCCCGTCTATGCGATGCCGGCCATGTTCGCCACGATGCCGGTGATGCCCGCCGTCGCCACTACGCGATCTGCCGAGCCGCGCGGTGCGAGCGACTGCTGCGAGCGGGTCGATAAGCTCGAAGAGGAAATGAAAAAGCTCGCTAAAGCCGTCAACGATTTGCAGGTCATCGTGCATGGTCAAACCGAAGTGCTGAAAGTGCTGGCGGAACGAAAGCCCAGCCCCTAGAGCTAACCGGCGCTGCTAGCAAGCGAACGAGCAGAGCGTGGATTTGACCACGCTTTTTTCGTTTCTTGCCCCGCTCGGCGGAGTTTAACGCCCCATCGCGATTCTCTCCCCTCGCCCGGTCGTGACGCCGATGCTTGGGGTAGCGGGCATTGCGCCTGTGCCACGAATGCTGGCGGCAACGATTCTCTCCCCTTCGCCGGTTGTGTCATGCACGCTTCCTCCCTTGCGGCTCGACTGCTCATGCTTGTGAGCCTGCTCGCTTGTGGGCATGTTGCCCGCGGCCAGGGACAAACGGTGTATGAGCCGCGGCCGATTCCCGCCTGCACGACGCCGGCGAACATGCCCTCCTGCACGTCGCCCGTGCCCGGCGGCGGATACCAGCCTTGCTGCCGGCCCGACTGTCCGCACTGTCAGCCGCCTTCTTGTCAGCCACCCTGCGATAGCGTGCCGCGAAAGGGGCAGCCGCGTCGTGGTCAGCCTCGCGATGCCGTCGGCCCGCCCACCGGAAACTATGTCGCTCCGCCCCCTTCGGGAACCGTCGAAGGTCCGCAGCGCGGCGTGGAACTCGGCGGCATGGCCATTACCTTTCCCGAGCTGACCATTGGTCTCCCCAAGCTCCGCTTCACCCATTGCAGCCAATTTGTCCGCAACGGGCGAATGCATCTCGACTCGGGCGTAGCGCCGTATGTCGAAAACCCGTACGCCGCGTATCAAGCCGCGGTCACTCAGCGTTCAGCCGAGGAGGAAGACGACACAACCCGCCGCAACGCCGAGGAAAACGAAGAGGACCAAACGACGAAACGGACCGCTCGTCCCCCGTGTGCCGAGCCCGCTCGCACCGCCACCGACCAAGCCACCTGCGACCGCCTCGATCGGCTGGAGGAGTGCATCCGCCAACAGAACGAAGCGATCCTTCGCTGCATCCAGCAAATCAAGCAATCACCCGGCGGCGCGATCTCGCCCGCCCCGCCAATTCCGATGCCCCCCGCTGAGGAAGTCCCCAGTCCCGCGCCGCAAAAAATGGGCAAGCTCTATCCCCACTGGCCCAATCCCCATGACCCCGCCCCGGCACTCATCCGTCCTGCCGGTTATCTGCAACCGATTCCTGCCGCTCCTCTCACCGAGCGTCTGCCGCCGATCACCGAGGAATCGTGAGTCGGCGGGCGAGCGTTCCTTGTCGGTCCGGCTTGCCGAGCCGGACCTGATTGGCAGGTTGGAATCGGTTGCCCATCGAGAACCCGCCCGGCAGGCGGGATCTACTTCGCGGGACTTGCTGACCAGACGTGTCACGGCGGGAAAGTTTTTTCGCGCGACTTACGTCGATGGCGCGCGGCGGAAGCATCGGCGGCTGCGTGAGTTAGCGCGAGTGGCCATGACGTAAGTGGGCCAGAGCAAGAAATCTCGCGCGCAAGTTCATTGACGCGCGCATGTTGTTCTGCCAA
>CAYLLN010000021.1:0-91393 GCA_964384375.1 uncultured Pirellulaceae bacterium | reverse complement strand
TTGAAACGATGGAATGCTGCAGCGACTTGGCGACGCAACTTGATAAGCTACTCGTGAGTCACGACGAACTGATGCGAAAACTAGCACGAAAATCTGCCGCACCGGCCCCGACGGCGACAAAGGGGAAGGCTCCTTGAGCCGGATTGAAAGCGTCACTCATGCCTGTAATCGGTATGGACCGACTGCCTTGCGCAGCAGAGAATGGAAGCAGTCCGACTGCAGGTTAAGCATGAATTGGTATCTGTCAAATCGCCGCTGGATATCGTTGGCAGTGCTGGTCGCACTGCTAACCAGCGGGCCAATTACATCGGCTGCCCCGTGTTCGCCAGCCGGCCCGTTGACCAAAGATTCTTGCAGTCAAGCAAAGAAGTGCTGCTGCGGAGTGGCGGATACCACGCGGGCCTGCAGTTGTCAGTCGCACGACCAGCCGCTGCCAACCAAACCATCCGCGCCGGAACCTTCTTTCGGCGAGGTGAAGTGGCTGGCTGCGACCAGTCATTCCGGGATCACGATCCCGATTCTGGCTTGCAGCGACCAAAATGCCAGATCGGAATGCACCAGCGAGTGCCCATCGAGGCGGTCGCTGCAGTCCATACTCTGCATCTGGCGATCTTGAGCCGTTCTCCAGGCTCTCGCTGCGCGCCTAGCGTAGCTGCTGACGCTTAATCGGCAGGAATCTTCTTGCCAATAGTTCTTGGCCTTGCCCGTTGGAGATTTTTCATGGCTGTCGGACCTGGTTCATCCAATGTCGCGCCCTTGCCCAACCGCCTCGCGTGGCTGGGCCGCAGGCTGCTGCCAATGGGGCTCTTTCTAGCGGCGGGTGTGCTGCTGATCATTCTTGTGGGCTTGGCTCAACGCGTGGGTTGGTTACGAACGGAAGCTGGCACTGCTTCGCCCAGTAAAGCCACTGCGGGAACAATCTACACGTGTCCCATGCACCCGCAAATTCGTCAGCCGTCGCCTGGGCGCTGCCCGATCTGCGGAATGGAGCTGGTGCCGGCATCCAGCGGCGCGGCAAATCTTGACGAGCTGGCAGTGAAGATCGAGCCGGCGCAGCGGCGACTCGCCAACATCCAGACTGTCAAAGTCAAAAGTGCTCCCTTGGAAGCACAGCTCCAAACGGTAGGGGCAATTGCCATCGACGAAAGCCGGCAGGCCACGATCGCTGCGTACATCGACGGACGGCTGGAACGCCTGTTTGCGGACTATACGGGCGTGGACATCAAGAAAGGGGATCACCTCGCGATCATCTACAGCCCACAACTTTTCGCAGCCCAGGTTGAATATGTCGAAGCGCGCCGTGCCCTAACCGCTGCCGGCGGACTCGCTGCGGTTCGACAGGCCCAAGAAGCTTTGGTGGCCAATACGCGCCAGCGATTGCGTGAGTACGGCATGACCGACCAGCAACTAACAGAACTGGAACAGTCGGGCCAGGCTCAGTCGCGTCTGACGATCTATTCTCCGCAGGGGGGCACGGTCGTCGAGAAACTCGCCATCGAAGGGAACTACGTCAAGGCGGGCGATCCGATCTATCGCATCGCGGAGCTGTCCACCGTGTGGCTGATGCTCAAGCTGTTCCCCGAGGATGCGACGCGCATCCGCTTTGGGCAAAAGGTCGAAGCAACCGTGCAGTCGTTGCCGGGGGAGAGGCTTACGGGTCGCGTCGCTTTCATCGACCCCACCGTTGACACGCAAACGCGGACTGTCGGCGTTCGAGTGGAACTGCTGAATGACGGCCGCCTGCGTCCCGGCGACTATGCCGAAGCATTCATCACACTACCGATCAGTCCGCAGGGCCGCGTGTTCGATGCCGACCTCGCCGGCAAATGGATCAGCCCGATGCACCCGCAGATCATCCGTGACGCAGCCGGCCAGTGCCCCATTTGTGGGATGGACTTGGTGCCGACCGCTAACTATGGCTTCACGGAGGAGCCGGTTCCGCAGCCCGTTTCGCTCCATGTACCGCGACCCGCCGTGCTACTGGCTGGCGGCAACAGCGTTGTCTATGTCGAAACGAAGCCTGGTCTGTTCGAGATTCGGCCGGTAACGCTGGGGCCAATCCTGCGCGACAAGATTGTCATTCTGGACGGTCTGCGCGACGGGGAAATGGTCGCAACGGCCGGCAACTTTCTGATTGATTCGCAGATGCAGCTGGCGGGCAAGCCGAGCTTGATCGACCCCGCCCGAGCAATCGCGAAGGGCAAACAGCAGGCCGGCCCGCTTAGCTTCGAGAGCGTTGCCGTCTCACCCGTTGCGGGTGAAGCAGGCCAACAGCTCGAAGAACTCTACGCCGCCTACTTTCAGGTGCAGCAGGCGCTCGCTTCCGACAAAGCTCCGCCGGCTGCGGCAGCGCAGGCACTACACCATGCTGCCAGTCGCTTGTCCGCTGAAGGTTCTTTATCCGAGTCCGCAGCGAAACTCGTCCAGGAGATCGCCGCGAAGTCGGAACATTTGCATCACATGGAAATTGCCGAGGCCCGCAAGACCTTTAAGCCGATCAGCCATGCAGTCATTACTCTCGCGACGCAGGTTCGAGCCGACGGGGCAAAGAGCCCCTTCACCCACTTTTATTGCCCAATGGTCAAGGATGGCGGCGGGGATTGGCTCCAAGCGAACGATCAATTGCTGAATCCCTACTTCGGCAGCGAGATGCTTCGCTGCGGAGAAAAGGTCCGCCAAATCCCGGCCGCAAGCGGCAGTGAAACGCCTGCCGATCCGCATCGTGAGCACCCGGCAATCCCAGCGAAGCCGGCCAAGAAGGGAGACTCCTGACGATGCTCCGAGCCCTCATCGAGTTCTGCGTCCGTCAGCCGCTGCTCACGGTGCTTGGCGCTCTGGCCATCGCGGCAATTGGGGGCTGGTGCGCCACCGTCGTGCCGATTGATGCCATTCCGAACGTTGGTGAGAACCAGGTCATCGTCTTCACCGAGTGGCCCGGCCGCTCCCCCAAGGATGTTGAAGACCAGGTGACCTATCCGCTCTCGGTCGCCTTGCTCACCGTGCCTCACGCCGACAGCGTCCGCGGCAAGAGCATGTTCGGCTACAGCTTCGTCCAGGTGACGTTCGCCGACGGGACCGATTTCTACTGGGCCAGATCACGCGTGTTGGAGCGGCTGGGAACCGCCATCGCCTCGCTGCCGGAGGGGGTCACGCCGACCCTTGGACCCGATGCCACGGCCCTGGGCCAGATTTTCTACTACGTGCTCGAAGGCCCGCCGGAAATGAATCTGGCTGAGCTGCGTTCGCTGCAGGACTACGTCATCAAATACGAACTGCAGTCGGTCCAAGGGGTCAGCGAGGTCGCCAGCGTTGGCGGCTACGTGAGGCAGTACCAGATCGAAGTTGATCCCGACGCGCTGCGGTTCCACGACATTCCGCTCGAGCGGCTCATCGCAGCTGTCAAGGACTCAAACATCGACGTGGGAGCGAAAACCGTCGAGTCGGGGGGCATGGAATACGTCATCCGCGGCCGCGGTTTTATCGGCCAGAACAAGGATGTACTGCAGTCGCTGGCCGACATCGAACAGACCGTCGTGCTTTCGCGCGATGGCGTGCCGGTGCGAATTCGCGACATCGGCCAGGTCCAGCTTGGCCCCGATTTTCGGAGCGGGGCCATCGACCTCAACGGAACGGAGGCGGTCGGCGGTGTCGTGGTGATGCGATTCGGCGAGAATCCGCGCGAAGTCATCCGCCGCGTGCGGGACAAGATCGAACAAATTGAGCCTAGCCTGAAGGGTGTGCGGGTCGTGCCAATCTACGACCGCACGGGCCTGATCGACGAAACCGTCGAGACACTCACCGAGTCGCTGCGAGAAGAGCTATTTATCACGGCAGTCGTCATTGTGCTCTTCCTGTTGCACATTCGGGCCAGCCTGATTGTCGCGGTCACGCTGCCGATGGCCGTGCTAATGGCCTTCATCGGGATGAAGTGGTTTCAGATCGACGCGAACATCATGTCGCTCGCTGGCATCGCCATCGCGATCGGCGAGGTGGCAGACCTGGGAATCATCATTTCCGAAAATGTGTATCAGCATCTGGTTGAGTGGGAGAAGGGTCAGGGCGAGTCAGATGAGAACAGCAGCAACCCGTCGCCGGTACGCGATGCTCGCTCGCGAACCGATGTGATCATCGACGCCACGCATGAAGTGGCTCCGGCGGTGATCACAGGCGTTTCCACGACGATTGTGAGCTTTCTGCCCGTGTTCTTTCTCACGGGCCGCGATCTAAAGCTCTTTGCCCCGCTGGCCTGGACGAAGACGTTTGCAATGGTCGCAGCCCTCTTGGTCGCTGTACTCCTGGTGCCTGCGCTTTGCCGCTTGCTGCTGCACAGCTCGCGCTGGCCGATTTGGCGAGGCGTGATGGTCGCGTCCGTGGCTGGTGTGCTCGGCGCGCTGGCCAGTGTTCTGTTCTTGAGGACCTGGCTCACGGATGTCTCGACTCTGCCGTGGTGGGGGACTGCACCGCTGATCGGACTGGCAGTCGGTGGTCTGGCGCTGCTCATGTCGCGCGAGCGACTGCGTCCTATCGAGGAAAACCCCACTAGCCGGGTCATCCTTTGGGTCTATGAGCCGACGCTCCGCTTTCTGCTCGCCCACAAGTTCAGCTTCGTTGCCGTCCCGGTCGCCATCGTTCTGTTGGGCTTGGGAGCCTGGTTTGGTTTGCCTCGAATTCTCTATCCCGCCGAACAGGTCGCTCGCGTGCTCGGCACGGAGCCCAACGAGCTGCCGGGATACGTCGATCTCAAGCATCGTTTTCCGGGATTGCGAACGGACGACTGGATTGCCCTGGATGAAGGGACCTGGTTCTACATGCCCACGCTTTATCCTGCGGGCAGCTTTTCGCAGGGGATCGAAGTGCTGCAGACGCAAGACGCGCTCATCCGCGAGATCCCCGAGGTTGAAAACGTACTCGGCAAGATCGGCCGCGTTGAGTCGGCCCTCGATCCGGCACCGGGCGTGATGATCGAAACCTATGTCATGCTGAAGCCCGAGGCCCAGTGGCGCGAGGGGGTCACGATCGAAAGTATCTGGGAGCAGATTAACGCCGTTGGCACATTGCCGGGCATCACGCCGGCGTCGCCGTTGCAGCCGATCGAGGGGCGCGTGGTGATGCTGCAAAGTGGGATCAAGGCCCCGATGGCGATTCGCGTGTATGGCGACAATCTCGATGGCCTGGCAGCGGCCGCCCGCGATGTGGCGGAGGAACTGCGCGAGATTCCGCAGGTCAACGCGGCGACCGTCAATCCCGACATTGTTCTCGGCATGCCCTATGTCGAGTTCGAGGTGGATCGCGAAACGGCTGCCCGGTTTGGCATGACCACGATGTCGGTCAATCAGATCATCGAAACGGCCCTGGGAGGAATGAACCTGACGCAGACCGTGGAAGGGCGCGAGCGCTATCCCATCCGCATCCGCTATCAGCGAGATCTTCGAGAACGAATCGACGACTTGCCCCGGCTGCCGGTCGTGACGGAAACGGGTGAGGTCGTGCCGCTGGAAGTTCTGGCCAAAATGAAAACAACCTGGGGACCAGGCATGATCAGCAGTGAGGACGCGAGGCTGGTCGCACACATCGCCTTTGCTCCCTCGGGGATGGCTGGCGACCTAGAAACCGTCCAGGCCGTCGAGAGCCATTTGCGAAAATCTCAAGCCGACGAGACGCTCAAGCTCCCCGCCGGCTACGCCTTGCTCCCCGTCGGTTCCTTTCAGAATCAAATCGAAGCCAATCAGCGTCTCGCGGTCATCATTCCGATCGTGATCCTGGTCGATTTGCTCATCATCTATCTCAACTTTCGCAACCTGCCGCTGACGCTCATCATTTTTTCACAGATTCCGATCGCCATTTTCGGCGGCATGATCGGCCTGGGGCTGTGGGGCATCGAGATGAACACGGCCATTTGGGTCGGCCTGATTGCTCTGATCGGCATCGCCGAAGACGACGGCGTGGTTATTGCGACGTACATGGAGCAGCTTTTCAACCGGCGGCCCATGCGCACGGTCGCTGATTTGCGTGAAGCCACTGTGGAAGCAGGCCGTCGGCGCATCCGTCCTTGTCTGATGACCGCGTTCACCACCTTCGCTGCCCTCTTGCCGGTGATGATGGCGACGGGTCGTGGTGCGGATGTGGCCCGTGCGATGGCGCTCCCCGTCTTTTTTGGCATGTTTGTCGAGCTAGTTTCGTTGTTCATTGTCCCGGTGCTTTACTGCGGGTACATGGAAATGAAGCTGAGTCTGCAAAACGCCGATCCTGTCCCTCTTCCAACGGGGACCGCACATACCTAGTGCTCTGTCAACATTGCGAATTGGAGTAGCCGAAGTCGTGAGACTTCGAAAATTTGACTTTCCTGGCAGCGTCAGTCGGAACTCTCACGAGTTCCGCTACCCGAAAATTCAAACGGTGACAGAGCACTAGGTCCATGTAGCTCGGCTTCGGTAATCGGTCACGGGAGTGAAGAGTGCAGTTCCGGCTCGGCGGCGACGCGGGCGTTGATAATGAGGCGAGCTTGCGGCACGCCGCAGTTGGCGGAGAGCGAACGCTCGGGGGGCAAATCGCGCGCAACCAGATCAGTTGGACGAATTTGGTGTGACGGGTAGAATTCAAAGGATCGTTTGACCTTCTACTCGGACAAGACGGGCACGCGCCCTTGGTGCGATGGACGACCTGCTCCAATCCGACCGCTGTGCCGCCTTGCTCAAGGCGATCGCCGATCCCGAACGGCTGAAGATCGTGCAGTGTCTTCGGGGCGGACCGCGCAGTGTGGGGGGGCATCGTTGCACAATTTGCGCAGGACATCGCCAACGTCTCACATCATCTGAGCGTGTTGCGCGAAGCAGGATTCTTACTCTCCGAAAAGCAAGGCCGGTTCGTCTTCTATTCGCTCAACCCACAGTTCTTCGTCGCCAAGGCCGACGGCCAAACGCCCGACCGGATCGGGTGCAGGCAGCGCAGCAAAAAGCCTCGGCCTGTCGGCCGAGGCTCGGTATGTGAACAGCCCTCCCGGCTGGTTGTTGTTCGCGGCAGGACAAGTCCTGCCCTACGAGGTTCTGCTATCGCCCGATCGTGAACGAGAATCCGCGGCCGCCGAAGGTGATACCACTCGACGGACGGTAGCCGTAGCTCGATCCGCCATAGGCGGGAAGCGTGCGGAAGTCCCGATCGGCCAGGTCGTGAATCCGGTCCTCCAGGTCGTGCGTCAGGCGGTCGATCCGTTCGATATGGCGCCGCAGGTGGCGGACGTGATCGAGATGCTCTTCCACATGATGCACGAGGTCCTTCAAGGCATGCACATCGCGATCCATCTGCCGCCGGCTGCCGCCGTGGTGAGCGGCATCGTGAATCCGCGAAGCGAGGCGAACGATATCGCTCACTTCGCCGAATGCCGACCGGACGCGGTGATCGGCCATTCCAAAGCCGCGAATCTCCGCGAGGAGTTGCCGCCCTTCGCTTTCAATCCGCCGCGAGAGTTCGTCGATTCGCTCCAAATCGTGGCGATGATCGGCTCGGGCCGGCGAGACGAAGGCAAGTCCGAGGGCGGCAATGGCAGCAAGCGAGGCGGTGCGAAGGGCAGCGTTCATGGCGATCTTCCTGAATCTGGATGCGTTCGGCACTTGGTAGGTTGGGTCGGCCGAACGATTCAGGAGTAATGCAGCGAGCGTGCCAAAGACTTTTGGAGCCAGATCGATGTGATGGAAGAGCTTGCGGGGAAAGGGCTTATGGCATAAGCGGTTGCTTGCCACTGACGAGTGAAGTTTACGAATGCCGTCAGATCGACGACAACCCGGAATCAAACTGAGACGCAACAAAAAAACCGGAGGCAATTTGCCTCCGGCTGTTGGTTTGCTGCGATGACTACTCGCAATCCACTAATCCCACCACCACTGACCCTTGGCGAGGCTGTCGAGCTTCACTTGCTCGCGGGTCGCCTTCACGGTCCCTTGCTCGTCGGCGAGCAGGTGGTTCGATTTCAGGGCCTCAGTCGGCTCGATGCGAACGCCGCCGCCAACCGGAGTCATCAGGCGGCTCCCCTTCCAGATCGCCGCACAGGCCGTTTCGACGGTCTTCGGCGTTTCGTAGGTTTCGACCGAGTATTTCTCTTCGTCGAGCAGCACGTCGGCCTTCCAACCGGCCTGGCCGTAGTAGTCGTGCTTCTGAATGAACGCAGCCGCGACCGACATGTCGATCAGGTTGCGGAGCTGAGCATAGACCGGGTTGCGAGCGGCAATCTGCGGATAGAGATTCGTGAACGCCTCGCAATACAGGTCGCTCGCCTTGTTCCCCACGGCGGCATTGGCCCGGCTGCCGTCGGCGTTGACCAGTTCGTTCTCGCCGATGAGCTTCACGCCTTGACCAACGAGTTCCATCGCGTGGTTGTCGTCGGCAACGCGAACGCAGTCGTAATTCGGCGTGAAGAACCAACGCTGCATGGCGTTTCGCGAGATGTCGCTCGGATTCGCCTTGCCCACGTAGGTGGCCATCTTCACCGGCGGCGTCTCTATGCCGATGCCGATCAGCTTCATCCGATAGTCGGCTTCGACCAGCACCTGAGCAAAGTGCGACCGGGGCGCGATGCCGTCGATCGTCACATTGTGCAGGCCGAGCTTCTCTTTCAGGCCGTTCACAATGGCGTTGGCATCGCCCGGGCGGACTTTGCCCGAGATCGACACGAGCCAGTCCTGCATCTTCTTCAGCCCTTCCGCGGTCGGATCGATCGAGACGCTGATCACGTGCGTCTGCTTTCCTCCCGGCGGATAAGCCCGCAGGGCGGTGGTCATATCTTGCAGTTCCAGAATCGCCCGGCCCGTGTGAACGCCCACCATGCGGCCCGCACCATCGGGCATGAACCCTTCGGCCGGTCCGGCGATCACGATGTCCTTGGTTTCTGGGTAGTAGAAGACGTACTGCAGCCGGGTCAGGCCGGCCAGGTGCTTCATTTCGTCGGTCGGCTCCTCGCCGCGAGCGATCTTGTCGGCGATGGCCGCTTCCAGCCGATTGAGCGAAATCTTGCGCAGGTCGCTCGGCTTGGCCAGGTCGGCGCCGAGCTTGGCGCGGGCTTCGGCCGCTCGCGTCTTGGCGAGCATGCCGGTCTTGTCGGCAAACGTCTTGACTCGCAGCACCCCTTCCGGGCTGACGAGCACGCCTGCCGGCAAGTTGCCGAAGACGTTGTTGACGTTGCCGCCGTTGTTGTTGTTGTTGCCGCCGTTGTTACCGCCGTTGTTCTGGCCGAAGGCCGGAACCGCGAGCAGCGTCGCGAGAGTCGCAAGTGTCGCAAGTGTCGCAAGTGTCGCCGTGCAGGCCAGCCATCGGCCCGAGGAAAAACGTCCGCTGCGCATAGGTCGTACCTCTTCGTCGTCGCCCCTGACCACTTTGTCTCACCGGCGGCTTCGCAGGACAAGCGGGCCGCACCGAAAATCGTTACCAGAATCGCCGCACGAGTCGAGATGCTGGATCATGTTGCCGGACGCTCCCGCGCTTTCGATTCGACGGCATGGAAGTCACGCAGTCGAGCGAACGCGGGAACGCTGTTTGGCGAATTCACGGACAGGTCGCCTGCCCGAGCCAGCCGCAAGTGAATAGGCGACGGCGCAAGCGCAGCGATTCTGCCACGCCTTTGATGGTAATTGGGCAAATTGCACAAAGCAAGGAAATGGGGCGGATTTGACCGATTGAGCCGGCAGGGGCGGCTGAATACTGATCGTTCGATCACGCAGCGTGGGCAGTTATTGAAGACAGCGACCGCCGATCGAGCAATTCTTGACAGGCGGCTACGACCGCTTCGGGCGAAATCCGCTTTACGGCCCAGTTGTCGGCCCCCGGCAGCTTTCGCCCCGGCGAACCGTCATAAGCCGCTTGCAGGCCGATGTTTCCAACGCCATAAGGTGCACAGATTTCTCGTTTCGTCGAGCCAAAGAGGCCAACGCAAGGCGTTCCCAAGGCTGCCGCGACGTGCAGCGGCCCCGTATCGCAACCAACCATCAGCGTCGCCCGCCGAAGCAGCGCCGCTACCTCCAGCAGGCTCGTCGGCGGACAAAGCAGCGCATGACCACCGCTTTCGCTCGCAACCTGTTCGGCCAGCGCTCGCTCGCGAGTGCCGCCCCACAGCACCACCGCAGGCAATCCGCGCGACTCGCCAATCTCGCGAATCACGGCTGCAAAACGCTCTGCCGGCCAGCGCTTGGAATCCCAACCGGCACCCGGATTCACCGCGACGAATCCGCCACCCAGACCTTCCCGTGCAATGAACTCGTCCGCCACTCGCTCCGCTGCCGAGTCGATCGTGATGTCGAACCGCTTCGCTGGCGATTCGATCCCAAACGGCTTGAGCAGATCGAGATACCGCTCGACCATATGAACTCGCGGACTGACAACCAGTTCGGTATTCAACCAGGGGCTCACTTCGCGGCCGGCAGGGCTGGCAAAGCCAATTCGCCGCGGAGCGCCCGAGAGCCAGCCGACAGCGGCGCTCTTGCTCAGGCTTTGCGGATCGATGGCCAGCTCGAAAGCTCGCGGCCGAAGCATCGCCCGCACCTGCCACGCCGCCGCTGGCGACGCGATCATTCGCTTGGGAATGAGGATCACTTCATCGACCGCTGCCACGGCCCGAATGATTGGCGCCGCTGCTGCTTCCACCGCCCAGGCGATGTGTGCCCTGGGAAACCGCTCACGCAAGGCCCACGCCAGTGGGATCGTTTGCACGCAGTCGCCGATTGCCGAGAGGCGCGTGATCAGAATCCGCGGCTGGGCGGACCGATCGGCGATCGCGGCAGTGTGTGCGACTGGAGTCACGGTGTACCTGCAGGTTTGGCGCCGGCGGGCGGAGAGAGTTTCTCGGGTTCGCTGTAGCTGGCCGTGGCGACTTCGCCTTTGTCTTGCGGGGTCGCGTCGCTCTTCGGCGGCTGAACCGCTCGCTGAAACACAACTGACCCCGCATACGCATCGTGCAAGTCAGAAGCGTGATTCGACACGCCGATGCCATCCTTGTCTTCCTTCGCGAAGATGCCGCGGCGGGCGCGGACCGGCCCGCGGCTTTCAAACGGTCCTAACCCAAAGACCCACATGTCTTTCGCACGCGTCGAACCCTTGGCCAGACCCGATTGCCAAACCGGCTCGCGCGTCACGCGGTCATAGGCGAAGACGCCAATTTTTGCGGTCCCTTGCTGGTGATTCCGTCGGCCCAGCGAAAGTTCGGGCATCGCCGGCGCTGCCACAGGGCTGGAAAGGAAGACCGAGGCGGTGCTCAGCGCGGCGCTCCCCGGCACACCGTAGGTCACTTCGTGGCCGTCGTTCGCGAGCACACCCACACGAGCTTCAATGATGAAGTCCGCTTCTTCGGGCTTGTCCATCAAGCGGCAGTCGTACGCCGCCATCTGCTGCCGCAGCGAGCTGATGACGTACTCAGTGTTGCCGGTCGGCGTGAGCTTCACGGGGGCGAGATACTTGGTGTCAAAATGGACCTTGTGCCCCGACAGTGGGCTGAAGTCGATGCTGGCCACTGCCCGATCGACCGCGTCGGAGACGACGAGCTGCTCGCTCGCCATCCGCGACTTGTTGATGCTGCAACCGGACACAAGCACCGCACACGCAATCCCCGCCACGGCAAGGAATGACCGCACGTGCCGGCGATTGCCGGTGTGGCGCGGACAACGAGCATCGGCATGGGCTGGCTGCGAATGCACTTGCTGCGGGGGCAAAGTGGGTAGGGCTTGCAAGCTTCGGCGGGAGTGTAGCGAGGAGCGGAGAATGGGCAAACGTGAATTTGCGATAGTGCTCACATGGCTGTGCTAGCATCACGTGAATTCACTTGCTGCTTGTGTTACAGTGGCGGCCGACGAGTCCTGTCCCGCCCGATT
Source organism: uncultured Pirellulaceae bacterium (assembly GCA_964384375.1). GTDB lineage: Bacteria > Planctomycetota > Planctomycetia > Pirellulales > Pirellulaceae > CAYLLN01. The sequence continues at coordinate 79,547 of CAYLLN010000021.1, read as the reverse complement.
TCCCGCCGCAGGAGCCTGACATGTCCACCCGCGTCCGCCGCCGTTCGTTTCTGGGTGCTTCCGCTGCTGGCATGGCTTGGGCGGCCGGTTCGTACTTCGCCAGCGAGTCGCGAGCGCAGGAATCGAAGTCGGCCAATGAGAAGCTGACCGTGGCGGTCATGGGCGTGAACGGCCGCGGCGGGGCACTGGCGAGTGGATTCGTGTCGCAGCCGAACTGCGAAGTCGCGTACCTGGTGGATGTGGACGAGCGGGCCATCGGCAAAGTGCTCAACCCGATCTCCGAAAAGCAATCGACCAAGCCGCAGGGAATTTCCGACTTCCGCAAGGCTTTGGACGACAACTCGCTCGATGTGCTGATTTGTGCCGCCCCGAACCACTGGCACGCGATCGCTACGATTCTCGGCTGCTCGGCGGGCAAGCACGTCTATGTCGAAAAGCCGTGCAGCCATACACCGGAGGAAGGGGAACTGGCTGTTGCCGCAGCCCGCAAGAACAATCGTGTCGTACAGATGGGGAGCCAGCGCCGCACCTGGCCGGCAATCGTCGAGGGAATCGAGAAGCTCAAGTCCGGGGCAATTGGAAATCTGCACTACGCCCGCACCTGGTACAACAATCGCCGCCCGAGCATTGGCTTTGGCAAGCCCGCCCCGGTCCCATCGTGGTTGAACTGGGAGCTGTGGCAAGGGCCCTGCACCGACAAGCCGTTCCTGAATAACGACACAAACAACGCCATCGTCCACTACAACTGGCACTGGCGCTGGCACTGGGGGAACGGCGAGCTAGGGAACAACGGCGTCCATGCCCTCGACGTGGCCCGCTGGGGGATGGGAGTCGATTTCCCGATCCGCGTCACCTCCGGCGGCGGCAAGTATCGCCACGACGACGACCAGGAAACGCCCGATACGCACATCGTCACGTTTAACTTCCCCGACCGGAAGTCAATCACGTGGGAGGGGCTGAGCTGGTCGGCGTACGGCAACGGCGGCTCGATGTTCGGCATCAGCTTTCACGGTACCGACGGGACACTAGTGATCGAGGACAACGGCTACCGCATTTACGACGAAAAGAACAAGGAAATCGCCAAGAAGACGGGCGACGGCGGCGAGCGGGACCACATCGCCAACTTCGTCACCTGCATCAAGAGCGGCCAGCGTCCCAATGCCGACATCGCCGAGGCCCACAAGAGCACGCTGTTATGTCATTTGGGGAACATCGCTCATCGCTCGAACCGCGTCCTCACGACGAGCGAGAAAGACGGGCACATTGTCGGTGACGACGAAGCGATGAAACTGTGGAGCAAGGAATATCGGAAAGGGTGGGAGCCGAAGGTGTGAGGAGTGGTGAGGGTTCAGGGTTCAGAGATTTAATGCACGGGGAAATGATCATGTGTGTTTGTCGTCGAACATTTGGAATCGTTGCCGGATCGTTGATCGTTGCGATGGCATTGGGCGGGCATTTGTTCGCCTCCGACTTCGACGCCGCCAAACTCGCCGCGATCGCGCCAAGGATGCAGCAGTTTGTGGACGAGGGGACGATTGCCGGCGCGGTCACCGTTGTCGGCAACTCGCAAGGGATCGCCCATCACGAGGCTGTCGGCTTTCTGAACCTCGAAAGCAAATCGCCGATGTCCAAGGATGGCGTCTTCCGCATCGCTTCGATGACCAAGCCGATCACTGCCATCGGCATCATGATTTTGCAGGACGAGGGGAAGCTCTCAGTCGAAGACCCGGTCGAGAAGCATTTGCCAGAGTTTAAGGGGCAGATGCTGGTTGCGGTCAAGGAGGACGGCACACTAACGCTAGTCAAACCGCAGCGGCCTATCACGATCCGCGATTTGCTCACGCACACCAGCGGCTTGCCGGGCGGATTTCCAGCCGGCTATTCCGACCTGTACTTCACGCGGCAGCACACACTGAAGGAGGCGACGCTGGCCCAGTCGCAGCGGCCGCTCACCTTTGAACCCGGCAGCAAATGGTCGTATTGCAATGCCGGCATCGACACGCTCGGCCGGATCATCGAAGTGAAGAGCGGTCAAAAGTACGAAGACTTCCTCGCCGAACGCATCTTCCAGCCGCTCGGGATGCACGACACGGCAGCCTATCCCGATGAGAAGCAGCTTGCCCGGCTCGCAGGGCTGTATGGCCAGAAGGACGGCAAGCTGGTGTTTGCCGATTATCAGCTCATCGGACCGACCGCAGGTGCAAAGCATCCGATTCCGGCCGGCGGCTTGTTCTCGACTGGCGGCGATCTGGCCAAGCTCTACCAGGCCATGCTCAACGGGGGCAAGCTCGGCAGTGCGACGATCCTCTCGCCCGAAGCCCTCAAACAAATGACGCAGGTCCAGACGGGCGACCTGCAATGCGGATTTACCCCCGGCATGGGTTTTGGCTTCGGTTGGGCGGTCATCAAAGAGCCGCAGGGGGTTCACTCGATGCTCAGCCGCGGGACGTTCGGCCACGGCGGGGCGTTTGGCACGCAGGCTTGGATCGACCCAACGCAGGATCTGTTCGTGATTCTGCTTATCCAGCGGACTGGCCTGCCCAATGCTGACGGCAGCGAGCTCCGGAAGGAACTGCAACGGCTGGCGGTCGAAGCGATCAAGCGGTAGATTCGCCGGTCTTATGGAGCAATTCTGGTCGCTCATGCCCATCGACAAGGCCCAGTTCACGCTGGGCCTCGTCGTGCTGCTGTTCCTCTTGCTGGCGGTCAGTTCCCTCGCGCCCGACATCATCCTGATTCTCGGCGTGGTCATCCTCCTCGTGCTCAACGTGATTGGCCCGAGCGACGCTCTGGCCGGCCTCTCGAACGAAGGGATGGTCACGGTCGCCGTGCTGTACGTCGTCGGCGCCGGTGTGCGTGAGACCGGCGGTGTCGATTGGATCGCTAAACGACTCTTCGGGCGGCCCAAAACGCTTTTTGGCGCGCTCGTGCGGATCGTCTTTCCGACGATGGGCCTCTCCGCGTTCATGAACAACACACCGCTGGTGGCGATGCTGCTGCCGGCGGTGGGAGACTTCGCGAAGACGAACCGTATAGCACCGTCGAAGCTGATGATTCCGCTCAGTTACGCGGCGATCCTCGGCGGCACGATGACGCTGATCGGCACGAGTACCAACATCGTCGTGCAGGGGATGGTGATCAAGACGCTCGGCGAAGAGAACAAGCTGGGCATGTTCGACATCACCTGGGTCGGCGTGCCGGCGGCGATCGTCGGCGGGCTCTATGTCGTGTTCGCCGCCCGTTTCCTCTTGCCCGATCGCCGCGCGGCCTTGAGCACGCAGGACGATCCGAAGGAATACACGGTCGAAATGCAGGTCGCTGCCGACAGTCCGCTCGTTGGCCAGTCGATCGAGCAAGCTGGCCTGCGACATTTGCCTGGGCTGTTTCTCGCCGAGATTGATCGTGAGGGGAACGCGATTCCCGCCGTCTCGCCGCGCGAGGTGCTCCGTGCAGGAGATCGGCTGCTATTTGTAGGCGTCGTCGAGTCGATCGTCGAGTTGCAGCGAATTCGTGGTCTTGTGCCGGCGACCGACGAGGTGTTTCACCTCAAGACACCGCGTACGCAGCGCTGCCTCATCGAAGCAGTCGTGAGCAACACCTGCCCGTTGATTGGCCAGACGATCCGCGAGTCACGCTTCCGCACGCACTACAACGCAGTGATCGTGGCCGTCGCCCGCAACGGCGAGCGCCTGCACCAGAAGATCGGCGATATCACCGTCCACGCAGGCGATGTGCTGCTCGTGGAGGCGCACCCCTCGTTTGCCGATCAGCAGCGCAGCAGCCGCGACTTTTTTCTCGTCAGCAAGGTCGATCAGTCGAGTCCGCCGAAGCACGAACTGGCTCTGGTCGCTGTGGGAATTCTCGCGGCAATGGTCCTCGCCGTTTCCGGCCAGGACTTGCTCGCCATCGCTGCCGAGGCGGTTCCCGCCCTGCAACCGGTAGTCGATTGGTTCCCATCCTATTCCATGTTTCTGGCTGCACTCATGGCGGCGGCGGCCATGCTTTTTACTCGCTGTGTTTCTCTCGAAACGGCCCGCAAGAGCATCGACTGGGAGGTGCTCCTGGCCATCGCGGCCTCTTTTGCGCTCGGCGCAGCGATCGACAAAACCGGTGCGGCGAAGATGATCGCCGATCAGACGACGGCGCTGGCCGGAGGTAACGCCTGGGTATCGCTGGCGCTGATTTACCTCGTGACGCTGATCGTCACGGAATTAATCACGAACAATGCCGCGGCTGCCCTCATGTTTCCGTTCGCGATTGCCACGGCCGACAAATTGGGCGTCAGCTACATGCCCTTCGTCATCACGGTGATGATGGCCGCCTCTGCCGGCTTTGCCACGCCAATCGGTTACCAGACGAACCTCATGGTCTATGGTCCCGGCGGCTACCGCTTCAGCGACTATGTGAAGGTCGGCGTGCCGCTGGACATTCTGATCGGCATCGTCACGGTTGCGATCGCGCCGTTGGCATTTCCGTTCACGAAATAGGGGGTGCGTGGTAGAATCAATGCTTGGCGATATGTTGTCCAGGCGGGGCAGGACCGATCATGATCTACCGCGCGTTTGCAGCGTTAACGATAGCCCTTGGTCTGTCGTCGGCGTCGATTTGCCTCGCCGAACCTGCGGTCGATTTCAACCGCGATGTGCGGCCGATCCTGGCGAAAAAGTGCTTTGCCTGCCACGGTCCGGACGATGAGCATCGCGAAGCGGGCTTGCGGCTGGATCAGCGTGACGGGGCGACCAAAGAACTGGGTAGCGGCGCTGCGGCCATCGTCCCCGCCAAGAGCACAGCGAGCGAACTGGTTCGCCGCCTAAAGTCGCAGGACGACGGCGAGCGCATGCCCCCAAAGGAGACCGGCATCACGCTGACCGACGAGCAGATTGCCACGCTGGTCCGCTGGATCGACGAAGGAGCGTCGTACGCACCGCACTGGGCCCTCGTGAAGCCCGTACGACCGCCGCTGCCGGAAGTGAAGCAAAAGGATTGGCCGAAAAACGGCATCGACCACTTCGTGCTGGCGAAGCTTGAAGCGGCAGGCCTCGCGCCGTCGCCGCGAGCGGACAAATACGCCCTGATCCGTCGCGTCAGCCTCGACCTGCGTGGCCTGCCGCCGACACCTGCTGAGGTGGAAGAGTTCGTCAATGATGCAGATCCGAAAGCCTACGAGCTGCTCGTGGATCGGCTGCTGGCCGATTCCGCCTTTGGCGAACGCTGGGCGCGGATGTGGCTCGATCAGGCCCGCTATGCCGATTCGCGCGGCTACGGGAGCGATCCCTTGCGGCCGAATGCGTGGCGGTATCGCGACTGGGTGATCGACGCCTTCAATGCGAACAAGCCCTATGACGAGTTCACGATCGAGCAGATCGCCGGCGACTTACTTCCCAGTGCGACCGTCGAGCAGCGAGTAGCGACGGCTTTTCATCGCAACACGATGACGAACACGGAGGGGGGCACGGACGACGAGGAGTTCCGCGTCGCGGCGATCAAGGACCGGGCCGACACCACGATGCAGGTCTGGATGGGGATCACGATCGGCTGTGCGAAGTGCCACAACCACAAGTACGAACCGATTTCGCAGAAGGAGTACTACCAGTTCTACGCGATCTTCAATCAAACGTCCGATGCCGACCGGGGTGACGATTCGCCGAATCTCGCCGCGCCGACACCGGAGTGGCAGGCCGAGGTCGCCAAGATCGACACACAGATCGCTGACCTGAGGGCAAAGCTCGACATGCCCGCGCCGGCACTAGCTGCCGAGCAAACCAAGTGGGAAGAATCACTCCGCCAGCAACCGACGTGGCAGGTGCTCGAACCGATGGAGCTGAAATCCGCCGGCGGTGCGACACTGGCGAAGCAAGCCGACGGTTCGATCTTGGCCAGCGGCGAGAACCCCGCCAAAGACACGTACACGATTACGGCTAAGACTGACCTTCGCGGCATCACGGCTCTGCGACTGGAAGCAATTCCCGATACGTCGTTGCCTACAGGCGGATCGGGACGCTCGCCCAGCGGCGACTTCCGCCTGACGAAGTTTGCCGTCACGTCGCAACCGGCCGACAAGCCGGACGGCGCGGCAGCTGGCCGGTTCGTGCGGATCGAACTTCCTGGCTCGCAGAAGATACTGTCGCTTGCTGAGGTGCAGGTCTTTGCCGGCAGCGAGAACGTGGCGACCAAGGGGACCGCTTCGCAGTCGAGTGTTGCGTTCGACGGCCTGGCGAAGCTGGCGATCGACGGCAACACCGATGGTCGTTACTACGAGTCCAAATCGGTGACGCACAACAACCAGGAGGATAACCCGTGGTGGGAGGTCGATCTGGGGAGCGACTGGGCGATCGAGCGCATCGACGTTTGGAACCGGACCGACGGGGGCGGCGCGATCGGCGGGCGGTTGGCTGGCTTCAAAGTGCTCGTGCTCGACGCGAGCCGCAACCTGGTATGGCAGCAGTCGCCGAAGGACGTACCCGCGCCGAGCAGCGAACTTTCCGTTTCAGGCATCGCGGCGGTCACTCTGGCCACTGCCGCGGCCGACTATTCGGCTGAAGGGGCCGCTATCGAGAGTCTGGTGAAGACTCCGGTCGATCCCAAGGCTGGCTGGAGCGTTGCCACGCAGGCTGACAAGCCGCACTGGGCGGTATTTGTCGTCAGCAGTCCGATTGCTGGCGAAGGACCGAAGCTGCTCAAGTTCACGCTGGACTTTCAGGGCGAGAAGCCGCAAGAATCGCTCGGTCGGTTTCGTCTGTCGATCACCAGCGACGCGAGCGCCCAAGAGCGATTGAAGGTACCGGCAGCGATTCTAGCGATTATCGATACACCGGCTGACAAGCGAACCTCGGAACAGTCACAACAACTCGCCGGCCACTACCGCTCGATCGCCCCGCTGCTCAAGCCCGTGCGCGACGAGATTGCTTCGCTCGAAAAATCGAAGCCAGCCACGCCGACCGTGCCGGTGATGGAAGAACTGGCTGAGGCGCAGCGGCGCAAGACTTGGCTGATGGTGAAGGGGAACTTCCTGAGCAAGGGGGAAGAGCTTTCACCCGCGTTGCCGAGTGCGTTCCACAAGCTGCCCGACGATATGCCACGCGATCGAATGGGTCTCGCAAAGTGGCTGGTGCATCCCGACAATCCGCTCACCGCCCGCGTCGCCGTCAATCGTTTCTGGGCACAGCTCTTTGGCGGCGGGCTCGTTGAAACCGAGGAGGACTTCGGCATTCAAGGAGAGCTGCCGAGCCATCCGGAGTTGCTCGATTGGCTGGCGGTGGAGTTTAGCGACGCTTCGCAGAATCGTCCCTGGGACATCAAGGCATTTCTGAAACTCGTCGTTACGTCGGAAACTTACTGCCAGTCGTCTCGCGTCACGCCGGAACTCGTCGCCAAAGACCCGCGGAATCGGCTGCACTCGCGCGGGCCGAGATTCCGCCTGGAAGCCGAGATGGTCCGCGATCAGGCACTGTCGCTGGCAGGACTCTTGTCGCGCAAGATGCGCGGGGCCAGCGTCTTTCCGCCGCAGCCGGAGGGACTCTGGCAGGCGGCGTTCAACGGTGAGCGAACCTGGTCCACGAGTAAAGGGGAAGATCGCTACCGTCGTGGTCTCTACACGTTCTGGCGGCGGACGATTCCGTATCCGTCGATGACGACATTCGACGCGACCAGTCGGGAGACGTGCGCCATACGGCGCTTCCGCACGAACACGCCATTGCAGGCGTTTGTGACGATGAACGATCCGGCCTTTGTCGAAGCGGCCCAGGCGCTGGCGCGACGGATCATGCGCGAAGGGGGCGGCACGCCTGCCGACCGAGCCGCATATGGTCTTAAGCTCTGCCTCGTCCGCCCACCGTCGGCTGAACAGATGGCCGCTCTCGTGCAGCTATATGAAAGCGAACTTGCCCACTACCAAGCCGATGCCGAAGCGGCGAAGAAGCTCGCGACCGAGCCGCTCGGCCCACTGCCCGAAGGGTTGGATGCGGCTGAAGCAGCGGCCTGGACGGTCGTGGCGAACGTGCTCCTCAACCTCGATGGCGTGCTGATGAAGGGGTAGTAGATGACGACAAAACTTGCACCGCACGAGCGGCCGCTCCTGGGCGATACTTCGCACGAGGCACGGCTCGTTCTTGCCCGCGTTTATCGTGATATGCCTCCCGAACGCAAAGCAACGATCGTCGGCAACTTGCGGCAGATGACTCGGCAATTGTTTGAGGCAGGCTATCGTGCCCGAAATCCAAACGCCGACGAGCGCGAATTGGCCGATGCCTGGCTGCGGCACACGCTCGAACCGGATCTGTACGAGAAGGCCCGGAGGGTGCGAGATGAGTGCAAGCGACGAAGCGTGGAAAGAAGTCCGGAAAGCGGTGCGGCTGCTCGAACGGATGAAGGTGCCTTATGTGTTGGGGGGCTCGCTGGCCAGTTCCGTGCAAGGAGCGCCCCGATCGACGAATGACGCGGACATCATGGTGGCTGCGTTTCCGGGCCGAGAGGCGGAGTTCGCGGCCGAATATGGACAAGGTTACTATGTGAGTCTGCCTGCGATCGTTGATGCGAATCGCCGCCGAGCCTCGTTTAACATCATCAACACGCTGATCGGGTTCAAGGTCGATTTTTTTGTGCAAAAAGCAAGACCGTATGATGCCGCTGTCATGGCGCGCCGCGAAACGCGATTTGTACCGGAGGGCGAAATTGAACCGACAGCCGTACTGACGGTTGAGGACGCGATTCTGACCAAGCTCGAATGGTATCGGCTGGGTGGAGAATCGTCCGATCGGCAGTGGCGCGATGTGATTGAAATGCTGGAAGCACAGGGGAACCGAGTGGACCGAGACTACCTGGCGAAGTGGGCCAAGGATTTGCGAGTCAGCGATCTCGTGGAAGTGGCATTTGGCCAGGCGATCATCGACGAATCGAGGGAGGGATGAGACTATGAATACGCGGCTCGAATCTGCCCGATTGGCAACGCGGCGGCAGTTTCTGAAACGATGCAATGTCGGTCTGGGGGCAATGACGCTCGCGGGGCTGCTCGGTACGGGCGCTGCCCGCGCTGCTGACTCCGAGAACCCCCTCGCGCCGAAGGCCCCACCGCTGCCGGCGAAGGTGAAGCGGGTGATTTACCTGCACATGTCTGGCGCGCCGCCGCAGCACGACCTGTGGGACTACAAGCCCAAACTGGTCGAACACAACCTGCAGCCCTGCCCGGATGACCTGCTCGCCATCCTGCAAAAGGAGCGGCTGCCGTTTATCGATCTGAAGGCCCGCCGGCCGAAGATGCTGGGGACGCCGTACAAGTTCGCCAAGCAGGGCCAGTCCGGCATCGAGATGAGCGAGCTGTGGGCCAACGTGAAGGACGTGGCCGACGAGCTGTGCGTCATCAAGTCGATGCACACCGACCAGTTCAACCACGCCCCCGCCGAGCTGTTCCTCTATACCGGCAGCCCGCGAAACGGGGGAGCAGCGATGGGTTCGTGGATCACCTATGGCCTGGGCTCCGAGAATCAGGATCTGCCCGGCTTTGTCGTGCTCATCAGCGGCGGCACCGATCCCACTGGAGGCAAGGCCCTGTGGAGCACCGGCTATCTGCCATCGGTCTATCAAGGCGTGCAGTGCCGCACGGTGGGCGATCCGATCCTCTATGCCAACAACCCGGCCGGCATGAACCGCGAGGTCCGCCGCCGCAGTCTCGACGCCTTGCAAAAGCTGAACGAGCTGGAGCTGGCCGAATTCGGCGACCCCGAAACGCTCACGCGGATCAGCCAGTACGAGCTCGCCTACCGGATGCAGATCGCCGTGCCGGAAGTGATGGACATCTCCAAAGAGCCGCAGGAGATCCTCGAGCTCTACGGAGCCGAGCCGGGGAAGGCGTCGTTCGCGAACAATGCCTTGCTCGCGCGGCGGCTGGCCGAGCAGGGGGTGCGCTACGTCCAGCTTTACGACTGGGGCTGGGACACGCACGGCACCGGCGCGGGGGACGACATCATGAACGCCCTGCCGAACAAGTGCAAACAGACCGATCGGGCGGTAGCGGCGCTGCTCAAAGACCTGAAGCAGCGCGGGCTACTCGCCGAGACGCTCGTCATCTGGGGCGGCGAGTTCGGCCGGACGGCCCTGAACGAAGAGCGCGGCGGCTCGAAGTTCCTCGGCCGCGACCATCATCCGCATTGCTTCACGATCTGGATGGCGGGGGGCGGCGTAAAAGCGGGGCACGTCTTCGGCGAGACCGACGACCTGGGTTACTTCGTCACGAAGGACAAGGTCGGCGTTCACGACCTGCAGGCGACGATCCTGCATCTCCTGGGCATCGACGCCAAGCGATTTAGCTTCCCGTATCAGGGGCTCAATCAGCGACTGATTGGGCCGACGGATGAGTCGCGGATTATTCAGGGCGTGCTGGCGTAAAGCCCCGACCAGCGGTCGGGGTGATCGCACGGTGGACTACCGATGATGATTCACCCTGACTTATGGTCAGGGCTTTGTTGACGCACAAAGCACGAAACCTCCGGTGGCCGCCGGAGGTCTCGCAGCTTCTTGGTCGCCGCCGGCCGCGGGCAGTGGTGTGTGCCGCGGCCGATCGCATGATGTTTGGCAGGACGGGCGCATTCTATGCCGCCGCAGCCTTGATGGCCAAACCGGCCGCTCGAGCTTCAAATCCGGAATCGTTCCTCCACCTGTAAGCTAAACTTTGGTAGCCCTCGTTTCACACACCTGACGGCAAGTTGAGCCCCGCCATGCACGCCGACAAGCCTTCCCTTTTGGATTTTATGCTGCTCGACGAGCACCGCGAGGCGACGCGGTTCGAGCAGGAACCGGGTACGGATTTTGCAGTTATCTGGCAAGTGCCGGGCGAAGAGTCGCTGGTCGAGGTGCATGACGAATCGCTGACCGGCCTGGGTGTGTTCATGACCGACGTGGCTTCCTACCATGTCGGCACCGAGGCCACGATCGTCTATCACGGGAGCGTCCTGCACGGCGAAGTGAGGCACATCGAACACTTCGCCGATGGCACCTGGCTCGTCGGCTGGAAATGCCATTCCTAGGGGCTGTTGCGGCGATTGCTTCGGCGAGTCGCTTTCGGCGGCGGAATTGAAGCGTGGACATGCGACTCGGTCAAGAAACGCCACAGCCCCTGCCTGGCCAGGCAGAGGCTGTGGACTATCTCGATTCGGCGGACCGATGAGCCGCAGTGGTGTGTGCGGCACGGGATCCGCCGGTTTTTGGCCAATTAAGCGCCGCAGCCGCAAGCCTTCACCATTTCGCAGCCGCAGGTGTTCTCGCAGCCACAGCCGTGGCCGCCGAACAGTCCGCCGTGGCAGCGGCTCTTGCAGCAACGGTCACGGTGGCACCGCTCTTTGCAGCAGCGGGGCTCACGGCAGCAACGCTGCTTGCGGCAGCCGCGGTCGCAACCGCAGCTCTTCTCGCAGCCGCAGCTGGGAGCGGCGGCGCACGAAGGCTCAGCGGCGCAGCTGGGGGCCGGGGCGGCACAGCTGGGGGCTTCGCAGGTCGGGGCGGCCTTCGCGCAGCCCATATCGCATGCCGACTCGCAGCAGCGGCGAGCGCGGTGGCAGCGATCCTTGCAGCAACGGTCACGGTGGCAACGATCCCGGTGGCAGCCGCGGTCGCAGCCGCACGACGGAGCAACGTCGCAGCCGCATCCGCCGCCGCCGTAGCCGAAGTTGAACAGTTCGAAGGCGCTGGCCGAGGAGGCCATACACAACATGCCGACGGTCAGAACCGCACCAAACAAGCTCTTCATGACAAATACTCCAATAAACCGGAACACGAAGGGAGACGGAAACGGACACAACGTGTCGCCGGAACCGCCGGCCCCGCGATGCTCTCGGCAAGGGCGGTAGGCCGTAACAGGGACGCTCAGCGACCGCGCAGCACGTCAAGGTGCTGTCTCTGCGGATGCTATCGTCGGCCCGATTTGCCGATCTTCAGCCACCGGCAAAGTCTCGTCGCTTTTTCCACCTTGCCCGGCCGGTGGCGCAAAGGATGCCGGGCGTGCGGAATATGACGACGAAGTGGGGCGTGCGAGTTCTTAGCCGGAAACAAACCGGTTCCGGGACCGGGCCGGAGTCCTACCACTCTGTCAGCAGAAACAGTCGCTGGTTAGGAGCAGCTGATTGAACGAGCTCAGCAATTGGTTGGAGCGCTGACCGCGCCTCGTCGATGGTCCATCCATCCGACAACCGCACGCCCGACACCGAATGCGTATGTTCGGGTGTGGACATTGACTCGGCCCACTTCCCAGCAACCGAATTGATTTCGAGCGACACGAGCGAAGCCGCAAATTGCTGCGGGAATTGCTGCACAATCGCTCCCGCGGAAGGCGGGCCGTAAATCGCTTGTTCCATGCTCCGGGGAGTGCCAACCGCTTCCAGAAGGGGACCAAGCTCAACTTCGGTTAGACCTTTGGCTGCCCAGTGTTTGCAGTTGCGAACGAACTTCGGAAGACGGTTTTCCAAATAGTCCTGATAGTTTCCCTGTATGGCAACGACTTGGATCTCAGGCAAAGACTCGTCGTTCATCTCCTCCTCTGGCCAGTCAGGCTCACGTGTTTCAATGACCGTCGTTTGGCCAGTAAACGGATTACGCACCTCGCGACGAACTGGAGTGACTAATGGGAGTTTCCAACCAGGAAACCCAGCGGGCAATTCATCAGGCCTGCAAACGAAGAACGTCGAATAAATCGCCATGCCCAACACTCCTCGAAATCCCTGCAAATCGCAGCCACATTCCAGGATCAGGTTTGCTCCCGGCTATTTGCCATTGGCCGCTCGCAGCGCCACCAAATACGGCACTGGCTCGGCGCCTAGCGCGTTCAGCACCGTGCCGCCGGCGGTAAAGCAATGCGTGATCCAGTCGCTCTGGCCGTACTTTTCGAGGGCCGTGCCACCCTCGCCACCGCCGACATAGACCGCCACGCCGCCCTCCTTCAGCTTCTTGAGCTGCCCGATGAAGGCTTTGGTGCCGGCCTCAAATCGCGGATCTTCGAACATGCCGAAGACGCCGTTGTGGAAGGCGACGGTCTTCTGGCCGCGATGTTTCTCCACGAACTCACCGATCTTTTGAGCGAAGAGGGCGATCGTCTTCGTGCCGATGTCGAACTGCTGGTCCCCCGGCGCGAGTGTTTCGACGACTCGCTCATCCCCCAGCTTGAAATCGACCGGCAGGACGAACTCGATGCCGTGCTGCTCGCCGGCGGCGACCATTCGCTTGGCCTGCTCGATTCGCTCGGGCGGAATGTAGTACGGCTTGTCCTTGTGGGCCGAATCTTCGGTCACACCGAGGCAGAAGTCGCGTCCCGCGAGCAACGCGTCGGCCTTCTTCAGAGCCATCGCGAGCGAACCGGCCGAGAAGATCGTGCGGATGGTGCCGCGAGCGATCATCGCTTCCAGGTCGTCGAGCTTGTCGATCTTGATGCCGCTGAAGACGACGAGTTCCGCCTTCAGGCAGTCCATCATCGGTCCTTCAAACTCGCTGGCGATGTACTGGCCGAGGGCCACACGTTTCATGGCAAGCGGCACGATCGTGCTCGACGCATCGAGGCTGCCGGCGGAGAGGGCTTCGTTCACATAGACGCTGGCGACCTTCTCGGCAAGCGAATTGGCCATTGCCGCCAGCTTCGGCGCGATGCCTGGCAGAGCGTCTTCCTTCGCTTTCCAGAGCACCGTTTCCAGGTCGTATCCCCGCACATTTTCGAGCACGAGCACGCTGCCGGGAGGCGAGGCGGCAATCGCTTCGGCAACGTGCGGCTTCACGGCGAGCGAGGCTTCGTCGAACCAGTCGGTGATGAGCGGCACATCGCAGCCGAGGATCTTGCCTAACCGAGCCGCCACTTTGGCCAGCGAGCCGATAGGCTTGTCCTTCTCTTTGCGGCCTAGGTGGCCGAAGACGATCTGCTTCCAGCCTCGATCGCGGCCGAACTGCAGCGTGTCCTTCATCGACCGGAGGCGAATGTCCCCCTGGCCCACTTCCGCACCCGGCTTGGCATCGACATCGCCGCGGACGAGCACACTCGTGCCGCTCGGTACATCGGCGAGCGACGCGAGCTTCGGAATGTCGCGCAGGTAATCAGCCAGCGCGAGGTCAGGCCGAGAATCAAAACCCTTCAGGACGCGGGCAAGTTTCAGGACGCGGTCGGCGGTGAGCGACATGGCAATTAGCTGCGTATTTTGAGGCTGGATTGGTCGGCGAGAGGTTCAATCAAGGTAGCAGCGAAGGGGCGATCTTAGTAGGTCCCGCCGGCGTCACTCATGGAAACCCGAAGCGTAAGCGAGGGAGAGTTGGGGCCGATGCTGTCCCTCGCTGACGCGTCGGGCTTCCATCCCGCGACTCAATTAGCCGTCTCGACTCGCCAGCGCAATCCCCGCCAGCACCATGTTCGGCACGAAACGCGTGCCTCCGCCGACGAGCGGCGCGAGTCGAGCAATATCGCCGCCGGTGACGAAGACTTGCGGCTGGCGCGCGAGTGGCTGCGCGATCCGCGCGACGAGCTCGCGAACCGCACCGACCGCGCCCCAAAAGAGGCCGCTGCGAATCGCGTCCTCGGTGTTCGTGCCGAGCGGTGTCGGTGGCTGGCCTTGCGGTTCCAGGATTGCGAGCGGCAGCAAATCCGCGCCACCAAACAGCGCCTCAGCCTGCATTCGAAATCCGGGCAGAATCGCGCCGCCGGCGAACGTGCCGTCAGCATCAATCAGGTTGACCGTCACGGCAGTTCCAGCTTGCACCACGATCGCCGGCCGGCCCGGCTCGCGCAAGACGTTGGCGGCCACCGCTGCAGCAAGCCGATCGAGGCCGACACGCTCGGGATGGTCCACGCGCACGGCAATCGGCAGGTCGGCGAGCGCGAGTGCGTGGTAGTCGTCTTGGGGACGGTTTCCATTGACCCATTCGGCCAAGACACGCTGTCCTTCGCGATGAACGCTCGCGACACGCCAGCGGGAGGGCCCAGCGGGCAGTTCTGCAGGCAAGTTGTCGCCCGGCGCTTGGCCCGTTGGAAATTCGATGATCTTCGTCGGCTGTGGCAATTCCGTCGGCCGGTTGGGGCTTTGGAAATCAAACCATGCCAGCTTCGTCAGGCTGTTGCCGATATCGACCGCGATGAGCGGGGCGGCGTTCATACACTCGCTTGCTCGGCAATCTCGGCCTGCGATTTCAGCGTCTCGGCAATCGCCCGCACCAGCTGATTGAGTCCCTGACCGGTCACTGCCGAAACG
Source organism: uncultured Pirellulaceae bacterium (assembly GCA_964384375.1). Taxonomy (GTDB): domain Bacteria; phylum Planctomycetota; class Planctomycetia; order Pirellulales; family Pirellulaceae; genus CAYLLN01. Next base: position 64,344 of record CAYLLN010000021.1, on the reverse strand, counting down.
AGCAACACTTCCTTGCCCGCGTGCGCCGCCAGTGCTGCTTGCACGTCGGCAGCGCCGGGAAGCTCGGCCTTGGTCACGGCGACGATCTCCGGCCGCTCTCCAAGTTTGGAATCATACTGCACGAGTTCTGCACGAATCGTGTCGTAATTCGCCAGTGGATCGCTCCCATCGACCGCGGCCGGCTCGACCAAATGCACGAGAATGCCCGCCCGCTCGATGTGCCGCAGGAAATCGTGTCCCAGGCCCACGCCGGCATGTGCCCCTTCGATCAGCCCCGGAATGTCGGCCATCACGAACTGCCGGTCGGCATCGACAGTGACGATGCCGAGGTTCGGGTGCTTGGTCGTGAACGGGTAGTCGGCGATCTGTGGACGGGCCCGCGTGAGCCGGCTGAGCATCGTGCTCTTGCCGGCGTTGGGCTTGCCGATCAGGCCGACGTCGGCAATCACCTTGAGTTCGAGCGCGAGCAGCCGCTTCTCCCCTTCGCCGCCAGGTGACGCTTCGCGCGGGGCGCGATTGGTGGCCGTTTTAAAATGCGTGTTCCCTTTGCCGCCGTCGCCGCCGCGAGCCGCGACGACCGTGTCGCCGTCGGCCTTCAGATCCTTGATAACGAAGCCCCCTTGGGCATCGGTGATAATCGTTCCCGGCGGCACTTCAATGATCAGATCGCCGGCGCCGCGCCCCGACTTGTTGCTGCCGCTGCCGTGCGAACCGCTCTCGGCTCGCCAGAACTTGTGCTGAGCGAGAGCCGCGAGATTGTTCACGCCATTCTTGGCGACGACGATCACGCTGCCGCCGTCACCGCCGTCGCCCCCGTCGGGTCCACCCTTGGGGACGTACTTCTCGCGCCGGAAGCTCACGCAGCCGTTGCCGCCGCGGCCTCCCTGAACCTCGATGGTGACGCGATCGACGAACATGATGGTTCCGCCAAATTGGCGACTTCGGAATAACGCGAAAGGGACGCTCTCCCGCGGAGAACGTCCCTTGGCAACTCGTTGGGTAGGCGTCTCGCCTGCCCTGAAATCAGCGGACGACAGGCGGGACGCCCGTCGCTACGACGCTAGTTTTGCGACACGTCCACGTTCACGCGGCGGCCTTCCTGATCGAAGCGGACCTTTCCTTCGGCCAAGGCGAAGAGCGTCCAGTCCTTGCCGATGCCGACGTTCTCACCGGCGCGGAACTTCGCCCCGCACTGGCGCACGATGATCGTGCCGGCGGTGACCGCCTCACCGCCGAACCGCTTGACGCCACGCCGCTGGGCATTGCTGTCGCGACCGTTGCGGGTCGAACCTTGACCTTTCTTATGTGCCATTGCTTCCTCTCCTCGTATTTTCAATAGCGGGAAGCAAACCTGCTTCCGGAATGGGTGCGAGATGATTGGGAGGGCGAGGCCAATGCCGGCGGAAACGCGCCGAGCCGTCGCGATCGCGGCTCCGCAGGAGCCTCGCCTTCCCATTCAGGCCAATCCCGAAGCTTACCGGCCTGTTCGGCCGCCGTCAATTGGCTTTCGACTGATCCGGTCGGTAGAGCCAGCGGTAGTCGATCGGTTTCGCGATGCCATATTCGGCCAGAATCTTCGCCTGCTCGGCGGCGTCCGAGTCGATTCGCGTGCCGTAACGAATCTCTTCCTCGTGGGGATCGACGGTGTCGCCCGGCCGCCAGAAGTTGAGCTGCAGCGTCTTCTTCGTGAACGTGCGGCCGGTGCCAGGAGCATCCCCCTTCTTAAAGCCGCCCGCCGCATCGTCGAACTGATACGCGTTGGTCAGGCCTTGCACATAGACGACGTAATAGTCGATCTTCGGATCGACATCGATCCACGTCGCCACACCCCACACGCTCCGGTCATTGGTTTCGTCCGTCTTGCCGATCGCCACCTCACTGATCGAGAGCGAGTTGTGCAATTCAACCTCGCGGCCTGGAAACTCGCGCTTGCGAATCGGCTCCAGAGCAGCCGGAATCACGCGATCAAGATACTCCTTCTTGTACTCTGTCGAAGCGAGCACAAAGTGCGGAAAGAACCGCAGATCGGAGGTCATTTTGCCGAACATCTCGACCTGATCGGTCAGCTCGCGCGAGAACTTGACGTGCTGCACGTCGTCCTCCGCCTGCTTGTCGATGACCTCGATCTCCTCCTTCGGCTTGATGTGCCCGCCGAGATTCCGCACGCGATAGACCATGTACCAGACGAGCTTCCGCTGCATCTTGCCCGACGGCTGCGGGATATCGACGTAGATCATCCGGAGCGGCTTGAACGAGAACTCAAGATTCCAGATTGTCCGCCGGAGCGTCGCGGTCTTGGCCCTCTCGAAGACGGTCGCCGTCTTGGGGCTGAGCTTCGGGTCATATTCCAGACCTTCAATGGCAATTGGCACCTCAACGAGCGCCCGCGGCCCGCTGAACATCTCCTCGTCCTGCGGTTCCGGCTGGATCGTGGTGAGAATGCCCGGCGCGAACTCGATCGGCGGCGCGGCTTGCCCCCACGCGACGCGCGCGCCGCAGAGGCCGGCCAGGCAGAGTGCCGCTACTACAATTCGCAGGTTCTTCGACCAAGTCATCGTCACACTCGCTTGTCCGGTAGAGACTTACGACGATCTGCTGCGGTCGGCCGGTATGACAATTATTACCTGCCGCCGATCGGCAGCCGCCATAGCCCTTTGAGTATAGTTACCCGTTTGTCCCTGGGTCAACAAACTGCGCGAACTTCCTTGCCTTCCAGTCTTACTGAGCCGTCCCGATACCAACCCGAAGCGTAAGCGTGGGAAACTACTATCGAGCCGCCACAACTATCTTCGCCCGCTGCCTGCCAAATTGTTCCCAGCATCTCGGAAGCCATATGCACGATGCGTTTCGAGATTCGGTTTTGTCGCAATTCAGTCGTAAATGATTGCAAAGGAATGGGTTGCGTCGATTTCCCGATTATGCACGTATGCACGATATGCAAGTTAACGCATAACTCTCGGCTCGGAGGCTAATCGCCACCGATCAAGTGCAGTATCGATAAGCCTAGCCCGTGTGCAATTTGGCAGTCCCCGTCACCAACTAGAACTGCTCTGCAAATTGCGCACCAATGTTCACTAAAAGACGGGTCGTGTCTCGGCTGGGTTGATGACGACATCGCCTTCGCCATACGAGATCCGAAACGCACCGACTATCGCATCCGTCAGCGTGCTGCTGTCGTAATCAATCTCCTTGACAAGGATTTCTTGGTCGGCGAGCGGACCAATTCCCATCGCTCTGCCATTGACCGGATATGCCAATGCCACGTCACGGGCAATTCGCTGCCAGGTGCTTGTGTCGAAGACCCCGCGACCCGAGTGCGACACGGCAAGAAGGTATCGACCGCTCTGATCTACGCCGACCGCTACCAGTCCACCAATATGCAGTTGGGCGAGGCACATAAAGCTCTTTCTGTTGCGTGACCTACACCGGCGACGGATTCCGCTCCTTGAATCCCCGCTGATGCCAGTAGGGATAGGCCGGCGTCGTCGCTGTAGCGGCATCCAGAGAGGCAACCTGCGCCGACGTCAGTTCCCAGCCGACCGCGCCGAGGTTCTGTTTCAGTTGCTCCTCGTTCCGTGCTCCTACGATCACGCTCGATACACTCGGCCGCCGCAAGAGCCAGTTGAGCGCAATCTGCGGCACCGTCTTGCCGGTCTCCGCGGTAATCTTGTCGATCGCATCGACCACGTCGAAGATTCGCTCGTCGGGAATCGGTGGGCCGATGTCGCGCACGAGCTGGCTATGCAGCCGGCTCTTTTCCGGCAGCGGCTGACCGCGGCGAATCTTGCCGGTCAGGCGGCCCCAGCCTAGCGGGCTCCAGACGATCGCCCCCACTCCTTGATCGAGCGCGAGCGGCATCAGTTCCCATTCATAGTCGCGGCCGATCAGCGAGTAGTACGCCTGATGAGCGACGTACCGTGCGAGGCCGTGCTTCTCGCTTGCCGCCAGCGATTTCATCAGGTGCCAGCCGCTGAAGTTCGAGCAGCCGATGTACCGAATCTTGCCTGCCCGCACGAGATCGTCGAGCGTGCCGACCGCTTCCTCAACCGGCGTCATCGCGTCAAAGCCGTGCAGTTGATAGAGGTCGATGTAGTCGGTCCCCAGCCGCCGGAGGCTCCCTTCGACCGCGCGAATGATCGCATACCGCGACGAGCCGACGTCATTGGGCCCCTTGCCGCAGCGGAACGTCCCCTTGGTCGAGATGATGACCGTGTCGCGGCGTCCTTTGATCGCCTGTCCGAGAATCTCCTCGGCTGCCCCGGCCGAATAAATGTCGGCCGAGTCGAACATCGTCAGGCCTGCTTCGAGGCACACATCGACGAGCCGCGTCGCCTCGGCCACGTCGGTCGCCCCCCACGCTTTGAACAGCTCGCCGCCGCCGCCAAACGTCCCCGTGCCAAAGCTCAGCTCCGGCACCTTGAATCCGCTCGCCCCCAGTTGTCGGTATTCCATACTCTGCTCCATTTTCCTGTTGGTCAGACGTTCCGTGATTCTATCCCGGCATGCCAGACAAACCCGAAACTTTGCTATGGCCTTACTCTTCAAACGCAAAGACGCGGAGTTCGCCAAGACCGCAAAGAGACACGACTCGAAGGTTTCCCTTTGCGACCTTCGCGTCTTTGCCTCTTTGCGTTGTCGACCGACATTCATTTTTGAGTAAACGCCCCGTCGGCTGCATTCCCTGCCGATCGCAAGTACGCGATCAGATCGAGGATCTCCTCGGTGCTGAGCACGTTCACGAGCCCCTGCGGCATTTCGCTTTGGCGCGATTGCTGGCGCTCGGCGATGTTATCCTTGGCGATCGTCACAAGCTCGCGGGCGAACGGATCGGTTCGCAGCTTCACGATCTTGTCGTTCTCTTCCAGGATGCGGCCGGTGATTGTTTCGCCGTCGTGCGTGCGAAGAATCGAGCCCAGGTACTGATCCGACACCGCCTTCGACGGGACGATCAGCGACTCGAACAGGTACTGCGTGTTGAAGCGGTTGCCGACGCCGGTGATGTCCGGGCCGGTGTCGCCCCCCTGGCCGGCGAAACGGTGGCACTTGGCGCACTGGGCCGCTTCATAGGCCGCCCGCCCCTTCTCAAACGAGCGACCCTTCTCGACCTGCTCGGCCAGCGGCAAGAGGTCCTCCATCTGCCAGTTGTGGACGAACTGCCGCGTCGTTTCGAGCTTCACCACCTCCACCTTCTGCCGCCCTTCTAAAACGTCCTTCAGTGCTTCTCGGTCGGCAGCCGTCAACTTGCCGGCCGCGTCCTCACGAATCCGCTGCACGAACTTTTTGAAGCTCGCCCCGCCGCGATACTTCTCCTCGGCCAGATTGAGCCAGCCGAAGTAGGCTCGCCGCTGCTCGGGGTTGAGAAGCTGCGCGACGTTGCGGAGGACAAGTACATAGTGAAGCTGATCTTCCTGCGTTTGGCCCTCCACCAGCAACTTCATCGCCGGCTCGACAACGACAGGAGATTCCAGATAGGCGAGCAGAGCGACCAGTTCGCGATTCGCCAATTCGCTCTGATTCGGAAAGAGCGGCGCGAGGCGCTTCGCCGCGGCTTCGCGCGTCGCTTCGTCAGGCTTGCCCAGCCGGATGAAAGCCAGGGCGTAGGCCCGCGTGGCGGCCAGGAGTTGCTCTTCGGTGAGGCGCTCGAGCGGGAGACTATTCAGCTTGCCGATGACCTTCGATTGCAAGGATTTGTCGCCGGTTCGCGCGAGCGCCACCATCGCCTGAATCGAAGCGGTATTGCGCGTCTCGGTCAGCGCCCGCTCGGTCCAGAGTTTGGGGTCCTGATGCTCGATCGCGATCCGGGCCGCATAGCGAATCGCGCGGTCGCTGTCGTTTAAGTGCGGCCAGGCCTGCTCGATAATGGACGGGTCTTGCTTCCCGTGATACGACTCCAGCCGGTGGCGTTGCTCGCGGGCCTCGATCGGTCCCATTGCGAGGCCGGTGACCGATACGGGGGCCGTCGATTCGTCGCCCACGTACTTCACCCGGTACAACCCCGACTGAGTCCGCCGTCCACCGATGGCGAAGTACAGGTTGCCGTCGGTATGCACGACCAGATCGGTTACAGGCAGTGGGCGGCCTGAAATAAAGGTCTCGAACTCGCCGGTGTAGCTCGCCCCGGACGGCGTCATGTGAACTGCATAGATCTTGCCGTAGGTCCAGTCGTTGATGAACAAGGCCCGCTGATACTTGGCCGGGAACTTCGCCCCGGTGCCGAACTCGACGCCGGTCGGCGAACCGAGCCCGATATTGACGACCGCTCCGACGCTATCGGGCGAGTGCTCCGGCCATTTGCCGGTTCCATTCCGCCAGCCATATTCGCCGCCGGAAACGAGGTGGTTCACCCGCGTCGGCCGGTACCATGGCGTGCCGGTGTCCCACTCCATGTCCGAGTCGTAGGTGAACGGCTCGCCGTCGGTGTTGAACGCGAAGTCGTAAGCGTTGCGCATGCCGGCACAGAGCAGCTCCCAGTTTTTTCCGTCCAGATCGCAGCGGGCGAGCCAGCCGCCGGGCGCCATGATGTGCGGGTCGTGGCCGCCACCGTCGGGATTTCGCGGCAGCAGCTGGTCCTCGCCCCAGTTGCGATGGGGCGAGCTTGCGGCATAACCTTCCGGCGGCGCGGTGAAATTGCCGGCGATCACGTACAGTTTGCCGTCGGGGCCGAGACGCACGGCGTGCGGGCCGTGCTCGCCGCTCCCGTTGAACTTCTTGAGCAGCGTCACTTCGTCGAACTGGTCGTCGCTATTCGTATCGCGGACGCGATACAGGCCGTCCCCCTTCGCCGCGCCGCCGTTGACGACGACGTACAAGCTGCCGTCATGAAACAAAAGCCCGTGCGCGTCGCCGATTGGGACGTTCAGCTTCTCGATCTGTGTGGTTTCGGCGTCCTTGCCGGGAGTGATCCGATACAGGCCGCCGTACTGGTCGCTAGCGATCAGCCGCCCCTTGTTGTCCGACGTGAGGCTGACCCAGCTCCCTTGCTCCCCCTTGGGAACCGAGTACAGCAGCTCAACCTGAAAGCCGGGAAGTGTGGTGATCTTCGCGGGATCGGTTGCAAGCTGCCCGGCCGGACGAGCGCCGGCCAGTTCCACGTCGGCCCACGGCCCGATGCCGAGCTTGCCGATGACGGCTGCTTTCTTCCAGGTCGAATCGTCGTAGTCGGCCGTCCGCCAATTGCCGGCTGGTTCGCTGGCGGCCAACCACGAACCGTCGGTTACGAGCGTCTGTTTCGAACCGTCTGCCGCTTCGATCACGATCATGCCAATGAACGCGCCCGGGCCACCTTGGTTGGTCGCCCGAATGGCAATCGCGTTTTTCCCCACCTTCAGCCGCCTCGTGATGTCCTCGCGAATCGGCGATTCCCACGTGTCGTGCTGGACGACCATCTCACCGTTCACAAACAGCGTGAAGACGTTATCACACGTTCCCGAGAACACGGCCGACTTCGGGGCCGCGGGAAGGTCGATCGTCTTGCGGAAATAGACAGTCTCCCGGTCCTTGGCGTCCTTGGTGGACCAGAGCCACTCGGGTGTGGGATCGGCAGCAAGCGAGGGCGAAGCAGCGGCGAGCAGTGCCGCCAACAGGGCAAAACGCAGCATGAAAGACTCCGGAGAGGCGAATGACCGAGGGGGAAGTGGATAGTGCCAGTACGCTCCCGCTTAGCGTTGGGATCTGGCGACTTGTGGGCTCATCATTCTCACCTCCCGTGTCCGGCGGAGCAACGTGCTAGCGAGGCCAGTTTTCGCCTAGGCCGAAGGGCGCCGGACGGTTAAGATTCCGGCCCTTTCCCTTTCGCCGCGACATAGTTTCGCCGCGATACAGCAGCCAAGGAAGGCACGATGCGGACGTTGTCATTGCGTGCGATCTTCATCATCGGTTTTGTGATTGTGATGCCCCTCTTGGCCCTGCCGGCGGTGGCGCGGCGGCTGGACGATTGGCTCTATGGCCCGCCGCCGCAGAGCACGCCGCACGCCCGCCTGCGGAAGGAACTCGCCCCCGTGCTGGAGTCCGCGGCTGCCGAGGGGGTTTCGCCTGCAAGTTACGACGAGATCAGCACGCCGATGGCGGCCAAACGCGATCCGCATGCGGGGCTCGATGGCCTGGCAACCGCGCCTCCGCCGCTCGATCCGCTGCCGGCGTTCGATCGCTTGGCGACCGGGGGTGAATCCGGAGGCACAACTACCGATATGAGCGCGCCGCTGGACAACGCGACCGCGGCCCGGCTGGCACAGATTCGAACCGAACTGGAGTCGCTGGGCGCAGAGTACATCCTGCTCGAAACGACTGACGGCAGCGGGACATATCGCTTTCACTGCCAAATGAAGGTGAGCGATGAGGCGCCGTATTCCCGCGAGTTCGAGGCGACCGCGGGCGAGCCGCTGGCCGCGGCGGAGCGGGTGCTCGGCGAAGTGTCGGCCTGGCGAACGGCCAGTCGCGGCCAGAAGTTACGCTAAAACGGCGGAAAAAGCGGGGGGCGGACCATACAATGCAGCGATCCCCGTCCCCGTGAGTCGGCCATGCGCAAATTGCTTCGCGTCGCGCTAGTCTTGTCGGCACTCGTCATCGCCGGAGTGGCGGTGTTTCTCACCGCGGCTTATCGGGCTACGCAGCAAGTGCCGGAATTCTACCAGGCGGCCCTCGTCGAGCGGCCCGTCGAGCAAAAGGCCGCGGCTGACGCGCTCGAACGGGAGGTGCTCTCGCTCAACAGCGAAGTGCGCCGGCCAGGCCGCTGGGAGGCTCGTTTCTCGCAGGATCAGATCAACGGCTGGCTTGCGTCCGATCTGCCGACAAAGTTTCCGGGAGCGTTGCCCGCAGGCGTCTCGCAGCCGCGCGTGGCGATCGAAGACGATCATGTGCAGATGGCGGTGAAGTTCAAGCAGGGGGATGTGGAGACGGTGCTCTCGCTGGCGGGAGATGCGTACCTGACCGACCGGCCGAACGAAGTGGCGATTCACATCGAGCACGTCCGGGCCGGCGCGTTCCCCGTGCCGCTGTCGCGGTTTCTCGACAACATTGCGGAGAAGGCAGGCGATGCCGGCCTGCCGCTCCGGTGGGACGAGCAGGACGGCGATCCCGTGGCGATCGTGACGCTGCCGCTCGATCGTGAGGAGTTCAAGGGGAAGCAGCTGCGCGTCGAGGAGCTGTCGATCAACGAGGGGGAGATCGTCGTTGCCGGCCGTACGGAAGGGGACATGCCGCCGGCAGAAACCGCGAAGCAACCGGCTCAGCCCGAGGAAGGCGCTACTGGATCGAGCGACACGCGCCAGCGATGAGCGTGCTGGCCTTCGCTGCGAGCCATTGTCAGCACTCCTGTGATTGTGCCGCTTGATAGCCGTGCTCGAACGAGCAGCGGGGTTTCTTCCAGTAGCTCGTATTCACCGGCTGCGACGCGCGTGACTCTGCCGCGATTGCCCGAGACTTCTCCCTCGTAGGTCAAATACGCGATTCGGTGGTCGGGCAATGGATCGGCAAGGGTTGGCGAATCAGCTTGTGGCAGGGCGTCGCAGGCCCAGGTGCGAAGGATGCCATCCTGTTCGAGCATCAGATCGAAGTGCGACGCACGCGGGCCGCCAGGCGGCATGTCGTGTCGCAAGATGACAAAGCGAGGCATTCGCGTATCGTATCGCGCAGACTTCAGGGCGGCTCGTGCCCACGCTCTGCGTGGGCACACACGATCGGCCGCTCTGCGGCCCTGGAGCGGGAGGCATGATATGCCGCGGAGCGGCAAGACTGGCGTTCCCACGCAGAGCGTGGGAACGAGAGTCAACCGCCATTCCTTCCCACTACCCACTACCCTCTACCCTCTACCCTCTTCCCTCTTCCCCCTACCCTCTTTCTTCCTACGGCATGTTGACCGTCGTGTCGCTCTCGGCAGTCACGCCAGCCGGGCTCCGTTTGCTCGTGACACTGACGCGGACCGTTTGCTTCCCCGCCTTTTCGCCGGTCGCATCGATCTTGAACGCTCGCAGGGTCTCTCCTGCGGTGATTTCCGTGACCGGGACGAACTCTATCGAGCGGGCATCCATCGCAATGGTAGCAATGCCCGTCGGGCCCGTCGCGCCGGCAATTTTGAGTCCTTCAGACACCTGCACCGTGACGGTCACATTCTCGTCCGACACGGCTCGCTCGTTTTTGACGACCACCACGATCGTCGTCTTGCCTCCCAGCATGATCGGATCGGACAGGTCGCCGACGGTCAGTTTTAGATCGCCAGCGGCGGGAGGCGTGACCGGTGGATTGCTCGGATTCATCGGCGGTGGAGTTACTGCCGAGGCGGCCGCACCAACCTTTGTGGCCGCGGATGCGGTTTGCGGTGCAGTCAGGTTCTCTGCCGTTGCCGCGGCCTGCACCACGGCGGAATTGGCTGCCGCTAGCGAGCGCAGGTTGAGCTGCTTGCGAATGGTCTGCCCGCCGGTAATGTCGCCGACGCGCCACTGGGTTGTTCGTCGCGCGAGGTCGTCGGTCCGGCCCGCGCCGCTGGCCCGGTCGAACTCGAATTCCGCGCCGTATTGCACGTCGAGCCGCACTCCCTTGGCCGGCTGCGAGCCGCGATTCGCAACTTCGATGAAATACTCGCCGATCTGGCCGGATTCGAGCGACTTCGGTCCCGTCATCGTCACTTCCAACTTGGCGGGCGTTGCCGGAGGAGCCGCCGACGCGATCCCCGTCACCACCGCTCGGGCGCCGGCCGCGTGTCCGCCATCGGCCGTCACATCGAGCCGATGCGCGTGGCGGCCGGGACGCGTGACCAGGAACGATATCGCGATCTTCTCGGTCTGTCCCGGTTCGAGCGACTTCGGCAAGGCTTTGCGAATTGGGCTTTCGCCGCCACCGACGTGCGACAGACCCGGATCGAACGAATCGGAAGCGACGACGGCGCTGAGCGGCGTGCTACCGGTATTCGTGATGTCGATCAGGAACTTCGCTTCGCGGCCGACTTCGACTGATTCCGGGCCGCTCATTTTCACCGACAGGGCATTCGCGAAGATCCGCGTCGTCGCCTTCCCCTCGGCCGACATGTCGTTCGCACTATTGGCCCGGAAGACGCTATGAATATCTGCCGCCACCGCGGCTCGGCAGTTGACTTCGATCGTGCTGGCTGTCCGCGGGGCCAGATCGCCGATTCGCCACTGGTAGCGTTGGCCGAAGACTTGCGCCGGAGGCGAACTATTGAGCAGCGTCACGCCGGTCGGCGGCGTGTAATTCACGACGACGCCGGTCGTCGGCAGGTCGCCGTTGTTCACGACTTCGACCCGGTAGCTCACCGTTCCGTCAGCCGAAACGCTGCTTGGTCCGAGGGCCGAAACCGAGAGGCCCGGCGTGCTCCAACTGACGGCGGTGGTCCCCTGGCCGACGACCATCTGCGGCAGATCGCCGCGGCCGCTGGCGGGGCGAATCACTTGCACGCCGACGGTCGTGATGCCTGGCTCCATCGTCCGCGGCAACAGCTCGACGGCGGCTCGGCCGGCCGCGTCGGTCTTCACCTCCAGCACCTTGTCGCCACGGACGGTCAAGTTCGCTTCCGGCCCTTCGAGCACTTCGTACCGCACAATCCAGCCGCTCACCGGAGCGCCGCCGGATCGCGTGACGACCGTTTGCAGAAGCTGCTTTTGCCCCGCGCGGGCGTTGACCGGCGAGGGCAATTGCCAGCGGGCATCGACCCAGTAGATCGTCGCCGTCGTCTGCCGGCGGTCCCAGTTGCTTTCCTTCGGAGCCCAAACGGTCACGTGCGACACGCCCTCGGTCGGCGACGTGACCGTGATGTAGCTCTGCCCCTTTTGCAGGAAGATGTCATCCGCCCGGTTCCCGTTGCCCCGATCGACGGTTTGCTCGATCGTCGAGGTGTGCGCCCGCACGTAGTTCGTCGCCACTTTTTGCGGCGAGTGACGCAGCACATATGACGCACCATGCTGGCTTTCGCGGCCGACGCACATGATCTGCCCCACGCCGTCCTGGGCGAGCATCCACTCCAACGGCTGGCGCAAGACATAGTAGCCGCGGCAATCGCAAATGCCGGCGACGAGTGCGACCTCGCTGCCGACGGGGGCGACGATTCGCGACGGTGTGACCTTAAGCACCGGGACTTGCGATGCGGCGTCGGCGTTCTCACACGCTGGCCCGGCGATTTGCAGCTTCGGCGGCAGCGGCGTTTGCTGGACTCTGCCGGCTGGATTGCAAGCAATCGGCTGAATGGGAACGACCGGAACAGCCACGACCGGCGGCTGCGGAACAACGGGAACCACGGCGATGGGCGGATTGCACGGCGGCTGTGCGGCGGGAACGACCACTGCCGGGGTGCCGGGAACGACAACCGTCGGCGGAGCAACCACGGGGGGCGTGACGGCAGCGGGAACCGGCGCCGGATCGCGGCGATGATGAAAGAGGCCGCCGTCGTGATGAGCGATCGACGTGCTTCCTGAAAAAATCCGCTGGCCGCTTTGATCGATGGCGGGGAACTGGCAGCCGGCAAGCAAGCAAGCCAGCGTTGCCACAAATGCCTGCACCGCCAGCCAAGCGACGCAGTGCGGCATCGCTCGCGCGACCGGCTCCTGCGCTTTCGCGTTTGGCTCTTTCGCTTTCGCGAGAGATTTGTGCATGGCGACGCCGCTCCTAGCGACTTCGGGCGCAGCCTCACGCGAGGCTGTTTCCCCCCGTCAACCGTAGCACGCGTTTTGGCAACAAGTGGCGATTTGGCAACCCTGACCGCTGCGGAAAGGCATCACGGCTGGGTCGTCGGCGCCGTTTGTATCGCTTGCACCATGCAAACATGGTGCGAATCACGTTAGGGCGTCGCCGCCCGCTCAAATTCGTCGAGAGCGGCTTGCTCGACTTTCGAGATTTTGCTGGTCAGGCCGAGAAAACCGCCGGCAGCTTCGGCCACTCTGCGTGCTCGACCGATCAGATTCTCGCGCATCTTGGCAATGGCATCTGCCGGCATGTGCCTCGCCAGCGTCTGGACGTATTCCTTCCAGACGGCAATGACGCGCACGTCCGGCCGCTGGCGAAGCCATTGCTCGAGTAAGCCGTGCGATGCCGTTCCCGGATTGATGCCGCTTTCTACAGCCGCCTTGAGCACCGCCTCGCGTTCCTCGTCGGACACGGCTCCGTCGGCCCAGGAAACCTCAACCAGCGGAATAAGCGTCACTGCGGTGAGCGTTTCGGCTCGCACTCCCGCCTTCACGAGATTCATCAGCACTTTCTCGTCCACAATTCCCGAGACATGGGCCAGATGCTTGTGAGCCTCGATCGTCTCAAGCTCCATTTTCAGGTTTTCCAGCAATTGCTGGTCCCGCTCGTGAAAGAACGCGTCTTCCAGGGCTTTGCGGCGGTCACCAAAGATATTGTCAGAGGGTTGCATGGGGGAGGAGCGGTCAGGGTTCAGGGTTCAGGGTTCAGGGTTCAGGGTTCAGGGTTCAGGGTTCAGAATTAAGGCCGATTGCATATCGGTCTATATTATCGCAATTGCCTCGCCAAGGTGCAGCGGGGACTTCAATTCCGCAATCCGCAATCCGATTTCCGCAATCATTGCCCTCCCCATGCCGCGATTGGCCGGCCGGTGCTACCATTGCTGGCGTTCTCGTGCCTCTCCCGTAAATCTGACTCCTGCCCCTGTCCCCTGCCTTCTGAACCAATGACTCACGCCTGGCACGACGTTACTCCCGGCCTCAAGCTGCCGCTCGAATTCACGACGGTAGTCGAGATTCCGCGCGGCTCGAACGTGAAGTACGAGCTCGATAAGGCGACCGGCCTCTTGCGGCTCGATCGCGTGCTCTATTCGGCCGTGCATTACCCGGCGAATTACGGCTTCATTCCGCAGACGCTCGCCGAGGACGACGATCCGCTCGATGTGCTGGTGCTGTGCCAGGAGGCGGTCGATCCGCTGACGCTGGTGAACGCCCGGGCGATTGGCCTGATGACAATGGTCGATAGCGGCAAGAAGGACCACAAGATTCTGGCGGTGGCGATCGACGACCCGGAATTCAACAGCTTTCGCGAGGCCAGCGAACTGCCGATCCATCGGCTGACGATGCTCCGTCGGTTTTTCCAGGACTATAAGCAGTTGGAAGGGAAGCAGGTCGAAGTCGAGGAATTTCAGCCGTCGGCCTTTGCCACGCCGATCATCGAGGACGCCCTGGAGCGTTACAGCGAACAGCGGCGGCAGGGGTTTTCTCGTAAGCGGTAGCCGAATTCGTCAGAATTCGGGCGACGGACGCTGGCTCTAAACTCTAATGAGTTCAGCGACGGCACCAAAAACGCCAAAAAACCGCGAATCATACTTGCTCCGCACGCGGGCCGTCTCGATAATCAATCGCTGGCGGCACTGAGGCGCTGGCGGCACCAAGGCTGGCGGGCGACGGAAGAGGCAAACATTCGCCCGCGGCTTGTCGTTTGGTACAAGGCAGTCTCCTGGCACGAGACAGTCCCCCGGCAAGTGACGGCCGCCCTCGTCGCATTCACCTCGGATTCCCTTTCGAGGCCCATTACGGAACAAGGAATTGGGCATGAATTCTCTCCGACCGGGCAAATCTGCTCGCGTTCTTTCTCGCGCCTTCACACTGGTTGAGATGCTGGTCGTGATCGCGATCATCGGCGTGCTCACGGCGATGCTGATTCCCGCGGTGCAATATGCTCGCGAGCGATCGAGACAAGCCTCTTGCAGCAACAACCTGCGGCAACTCGGTCTCGCCTTTACGCAGCACGCGACGGCGCAGCAGGTTTATCCCAATGGAGGCGGATTTCATAGCACTCCGACCAACCCGTCCGATCAAGACGCCCCGCAGCCTTGGGATGTTGAGCAGAAGTACGCCACCGCATCGAGTGTTTGGGGATGGGGCTGGGCTTATCAGATTCTCCCGCAACTCGAACAAACGCAGGCCTTCGACTCTCGCCGCTTGAATCCCGCCAATGCCACCGACTTGGCCAAGCTGCGGCAATCGGCCGGCTTGGTCGTGACTGGCTACTACTGCCCCTCGCGTCGCCAGGCCGAGGCATTCGATGGTTCGGGCGCCGGCATTGGTTTGTGTCCGCGCGGCGGGATCGATTATGCAGGTAACGGAGGAACGAGCGTTATGCCAGGCATCCTCCCCTACCCGAGTGTCGATGCACAGAACGACGGCATTACGGGAGTCGTCATTCCCAGCCACCCCAAGTTCTTTTCGGATCGACCGGGACCTGGAAATATCGCCGACGGGCAGACCTATACGATCCTCGCCGGCGAGCGGCGTTCTACGTCCAATCTCGATCCGACGATGGCCGACGAAGACAACGGCTTTGTGGCGGGCTGGACGTGGGACACGATTCGGTGGGGAAACGCGCCGCCGGTCATCGATGCCGATATTGCTGCTGCTCCCGAGACGCGCTTCGGCAGTTCGCACAGCGGTTCGTGCTTATTTGTGTTTGCCGACGGCGCGGTGCATCTGATTTCCTACGATGTTGACCCGGTTATCTTTGCTCAGATGAGCCATCGCCAAGACAAAAAATCTCCGGATCCAGCCGCCCTGTAATATCTGCAATCATGCGGTTTAAAATAGCAGCCGCATCAGAGCGCCGTGCGGCAAGTCGGGAACCAGCACCGGCTCGTGCTGGTCGCAGAGTCGAAGTACGGCTTCAGCCGCCAGGTAGCCGCTGCGGACTGCCCCTTCCATCGTCGCAGGCCAACCGGTTGCCGTCCAATCGCCTGCGAGAAACAGGTTGGCAGTCGTCGTTTGTGCTGGAGGGCGCTGCCTTTCGATGCCCGGACGCACCGAGAAGACCGCGTCGTGCTCGGTGATCAGCTTGCTGCGGACGAGTTGGGACTCGCACGCTGCGGGAAAAACCGCACGCAGGTCGGCAAGCACTTCATCAATGACCGTTTGCCGATCGCGCCCGGCTAGATCGTGCGAGGCGCTGATGACGACCTGGTAATAATGCGTGTTGTCGGAGCCTCCTTCGCCACGCTGCCGCTGGAAGAGCCACTGCGACAATCGTCCCACGAGCACCGCGTGCGGCAGTTCGGTGATCGGCCGAGCGAACCAGAGGTGAACCGCGGAGATTGGCGCGGAGCGAAGCGACTGCGCCTGCGCGATTAGCGGCAGTTGGTGACGGAGTTCGGAAGGAATCAAATCGGCAGCCTTTTGCCAGGTAACGGCGAGGATTACGGCATCGAAGGGTTGTTCTTCGCCGGAGGCGAAACGGATTCCAGTCAGACGGCCACCCACAGCAAGGACTTGCTCGACCGGCGATTCGAGGTGAATCGCAACGCCACGATCCTGGAGCCAGTTCGCCACTCGCACGTCGTACAGTTCCGCGAGCGAAACCCGCGGCACAAGGATGTCGCTCGCCTGTTGGTGCGTGAGAAATCCATCGAGGAACACTTTGCGGGCTGCGGCGAGCGAAGCCCGGTCGAGCGATTCGCCCAGTGCACTGACGAGCACGACTTGCCAGAATCGTTCGATCGCTCGCGGTGGATGACGTTGCGATTGGAGCCAGGCCAGCACTGTCGGCGAATTCGCATCATCTGTCGCCGGCTGACGCACCATTCGCCACATCGCCCGTGCGATGGCCAGTTTCTCGGCAAGGGACAGATATTTGAGCCCCCAGAGCGCCGTCGCCAAATGCAGGGGCGCGGGGAGCCAGCGCGACGGAGCAAACCGGCTGCGGACGCCATCGGGTCCGATGAACACCAGTTCGCGGTAGCGGTCAAACAGTTCAACGATGCCCGTTCGCCGGCAAAAGTCCTGATAGTTCGTGCAGCAGCCCATCGCAATGTGCTGGCAATGATCGATCCACTCCCCCGATTCGCGATCGAAGTAAGATCCGGCCCGGCCTCCCAGGCGGCGCTTCGCCTCGAACAGTTCGACCTGCAATCCGCGGCCGGCGAGCGCCACAGCGGCAGCGAGTCCTGCCAATCCTCCGCCGATGATGGCAATGCGCGGAGTGTCGGAAGTCGGAGGTCGGAGATCGGACATAGTTGTTTCTGACTTCCGGCCTCCGACCTCTGTCGTCTGTTCTCTGTCGTCTGGTCCCCTATCCCAACAGCGTCCGCATCGCGATCCACGCTTTGTGCGGCCGCGAGACGCGTTGCCTGCTCGCCAGCACCGCCGCTGGCTTGCGCTCGATCTTCGCGAGCAAGGCGCGATATGTCCCGTGCATCAAGCGAAAGACCTGCCGCCCGCTGCCGGCGAGATACTTTGCCGTGATCGCCGACCGGTCGTAAAGTTCAGCCGCTCGCCGGCACTCGAAGCGAATGACAGCCGGCATCCCCTCTGTCGTGCCGTCGTCGAACTTTGCTACGTCTTCTCGCGGCAAGTAGCATCGTCCCGCTGCCGAGTCTTCCTTCAGGTCGCGGAGGATATTCGTAAGTTGAAACGCGACGCCGCAATCGCACGCCGGCTGGATCGCCTGCTCGTCGCGGCAGCCCCAAATGGCGAGGCACGCGAGGCCGACTGCCGACGCGACGTGCTCGCAGTAGTGCCGCAGGTCGGCGAACGTCGCAAAGCCCGCATGATCGAGGTCCATCTCCACGCCCGTCACAATCTGCCGCAGATACTCCGGCGAAATCTCAAACCGCCGCACCGTATCGCTTAGTGCCGGAAACACCTCCCCCTGCGGCTGGCCGGCCAGCGCTTGTTCCAAACCTTCGCGCCAATCGGCGAGTCGCCGGCGTTTCACGTCGATTGGTTCTGGTCCATCGGCCAGATCGTCGCTCTGGCGAGCGAAGGCGTACAGAGCCTCTATCCCCTGCCGCTGTTCGGCCGGCAGGAGCCAGAACGCCCAGGCGAAGTTCGATGCCGCCCGCCGCGAAATCGCTCGGCACGCGCGGTAGCTCTTCGCGACTTCGTCGTTCATGCGCTCCATCGGCCGGGCAAGCTCGCCTGCGCGAGCAGCCAGAGTTTCGTGAGTCGGCCCACTGTCGGCCGGCTGGTCCAGACATCGTACTGGGCGCGGCGAATCGCGGCGAGGATGGCCCGGCCCCCCGCGACAAACACGCGCACCGGCAATCGCAGGTCGCGTCCGACTCGCTCCACCAGTGGCCGCCCGGCCAGCAGCATTGCGTCAGCTCGATCGACGAGTTCCTTGAGCAGCTCGCGAAACGCGTCGTCGCACTTGCCCGCTGCAAACTTCGCCTCGTCCCATCCGTGCCGGCGGCACAACTCCTGCGGCAGATAAATTCGCCCTCGCTCGTAGTCCCGCCGCACGTCCTGGCAGAAATTCGCCAACTGCAATGCAGTACAAATCTGATCGGATAACTTCGCATTCTCGTCATCCAAGCCGCGTCCGAGCGCCAGCACAATCCGCCCGACGGGATTTGCGGAATACCGGCAGTAGCCGAGCAGGTCGTCGAGCGTTCCGTAGCGAGTTTGCGTTTGATCGCGGCGAAAGGCAACGAGCAAATCGGCCAGCGGCTGCCGTTCGAGGTCAAACTCGCGCAGGGTATCGGTCAACGCAAGAAACACTGGATGCGACGCATGCCCTTCGAACATCGCGTCCAGCTCCCCTCCCCACCAATCGAGCAACTCCAGCGAACGCCCCGCGTCCCCCGCCTCATCCGCCAAATCATCCGCCCACCGGAAATACGCATACACGTTGCACAAGTGCTGCCGCAAACGCCGCGGAAACAACCGGCTGGCGACGGTGAAGTTCTCGTAGTGCGACTCGGCCAATCGGCGACAATAATCGCGTGCCTCTTCCAAGGTCGGTATAGAGCCGCAGCAATCCGGCCCATACCGCGCGAGTTCCGCCGCCAGGTCCATCCCCGGCCTCGCTACAGAGAAAACTGCGTTTGCGGCAGAGACTTCTTGAGTTCTTCGACGGCCGGCGCGGTCACCTTCGTCCCCGTCAGATACACGATCTGCAGCCGTGTCAGCCCCTTCAAGTGCTTCAGGCCCTCGTCGGTGACCGCCGTATTGGAAAGCCACAGCACGCGAAGTTGCGACAGGCCCGCGAGGCTCGCGAGATGGTCGTCACCGACGTCCGAGTTGTCCAGGCCGAGCGATTCAAGCTGCGTCAGGCTTGCCACGTGCGTAAGCGACTTGGCTTCAAACTTCACGCCCCGCAGCGACAAGTACCGCAGGTTCGCCAGCGGCTGCAAATCGGCGAGTCCCGGCCCGGCGACGCGCGTCCCCGGCAAATAAAGCGCTCGCAGGTTCGCCAGCGGCCGCAACTCCTTCAGCCCCACGTCGGTGATTCGCGTTCCGTCCAACCACAACTGCTGCAAGGCTTCCTGCCGAGCGACGAGCGCAAGGCCGGCATCGCTAATGAGCGTCGAATCGAGCCCCAGCGACATGAGCTGCGGA
Organism: uncultured Pirellulaceae bacterium; assembly: GCA_964384375.1. Lineage (GTDB taxonomy): Bacteria > Planctomycetota > Planctomycetia > Pirellulales > Pirellulaceae > CAYLLN01. Next base: position 45,070 of record CAYLLN010000021.1, on the reverse strand, counting down.
AACTTTGGCAGTTCGGCCAGATGCCGATCTTCCACCGGCAGCCGGCGGAGCGACAAATACCGCAGCGATGAGAGCGGGGCGAGCTGGGCCAGCCCCTTGCCGCTCATCCGGCTTTGGCCGAGATACAGTGTCTGCAGGCTCGTCAGCTTCGCGATGTGCGGCAGGGCCTCGTCGGTGAGCGGAGCGTTCTCGATCGAGAGCCACGTCACCTGCCCCAGTTCCGCAAGCATCGCGAGGCCGTCGTCGCCGCCGCTCCACGACTGCGGAATTTGCACCTTGTAAATGCCGATGTACGAGTTCGTCTCCGGCATCACCACGGCTCCGCGGCGCGTCAGCTCTGCGGCCGCCAAGTTTGCCGTCGCTTCCCGGAGAGAAGTAACCGCGTTCTGGGCGACGCGAGCCACCTCGGCGTCATCGCTGCTGGCCAGCTCATCGAGCAACTCGCGAGCCGGCTGTCGCTCGCTATGCCGCGGTCCGAGGCATTGCTCCATGACCGCGCGAACGGCCCGACGGCGGACTTCCGAATCTCCCACCTGCACCGCCTTGGCCAGCGTCGGCAGGGCTGCGCTTCCCGCCTCAGCAAGCTGCCGCGTCGCGTTCTGCCGCACTTGAAACTCGCCATTGGCCAGTTCCGTTCCCCACCGCGCGAGGTCCGCATCGCTGGCGACATCGTTCGCGGGCGCAAAGCGAACGAACGCCACGATGGCAGAAACCGATAACGCAATGACGCGAACACGATCCATAGACTGGCCTATTTGCGACGTGTCTATCTTAGCGTGACAGGTCACTTCCTGTCCTCTGTCGTCTGTCCTCTGTCTGTCTCCTGCCTCCCTCACCCCAGCTCCGCCACCTCCTGATAATACGGCACTTCGCACGCATACCCCAGCTTCGTCTTGATCTCATCCGCCAGCTTCAGGGCCACCTGCTCTTCGCCGTGCGTCAGGAAGACCTTCGTCGGCCGCCGTTTGAAGTGCGTGATCCACTGCATCAGGCCGTCGTGGTCGGCATGGCCCGAGAAGCCGTAAATCTGGGCGATCTTGGCTCGCACGTTCACATCCTGCCCGTGAATCCGCACCCGCTTCCGGCCGTCGAGTATCAGCCGGCCGAGCGTGCCGTCGGCCTGATGCCCGACAAACAGGATCGTCGATTCCGGCCGCGGCAGGTTGTTCCGCAAATGGTGCTTGATCCGGCCGGCGTTGCACATGCCGGAACTCGCCATGATCACCGCCGGCTGCTTCACGCCGTTGATCTGCTTCGATTCGGCAGCGGTCCGCGTCATCGTCAGCATCGGAAAGCGGAGCGGTGGCTGGTTCGAGTGGATCATTTCCCACATCGCCTCATCGACACAGTCGTGAAAGCGGTTGTAGATCGCCGTCACATCGACCGCCATTGGGCTGTCGAGAAAAATCGGCAGCTGCGGCACGCGCCCGGCCCGCACGAGGCGGCCGAAGTGATAGATCAGCTCCTGGGCCCGCTCGAGCGCGAACGTCGGGATCACCACGTGGCCGCCCCGGGCGACCGTCTCGGTCACGACGGCCGCCAGCTGCGACTCGATGTCCCCCGCCCGCTCGTGATTCCGGTCGCCGTAGGTCGATTCCATCACGATGTAGTCGGCATCGGAAAGCAGCGTCGGATCGCGAATGATCGGCTTGTTGCTCTGGCCAATGTCGCCCGAGAAGACGATCCGCCGTGTGACGCCGTTCTCCGTAGCGTCGAGCTGAATCATCGCCGAGCCGAGAATGTGCCCCGCGTCAAAGAACCGGGCGACCAGGCCGGGAAACACCTCGACCGCCTGCCCGTAGCCGACGCCTTGCACCAGCGGCAGCGTCCGATCGACGTCCATCTCGTTGAACAGCGGTTCGTAGGGATACTTCGGCCCGCGTCCTTCCTTTTCGTGCCGCTTCTTCTTGTAGCCGACATCTTCGGCCTGAATCTCGGCCGCGTCGCGCAGCATGATCTCGACCAATGCCGCCGACGGCCGCGTGGTGTGAATCGGCCCCGCGAACCCCTCCTTCACCAGCTTGGGCAACAGGCCGCAATGGTCGATATGCACGTGCGTCAGCAAGAACGCTTCGATCTCGGCGGGCGGAATCGGACAGCGGTCCCAGTTGCGATACTCAAACTGCCGCTCCTGAAACATGCCGCAGTCGATCATCACCTGCTTGCCGGCGACTTCGAGCACATACCGGCTGCCGGTGACCTGACGCGACGCGCCGAGAAAGTGAAGTTTCATGATGGGCTATAGCGTCCGTCCGTGGTTGAGAGAGGTGTCGGCGTGCTGCAGGCCGTATGCACAAACCGCTCAGAAAAATGCTGGGACAGCGAATTCCGACACAAAGCTTTATTAGCAAAAGACTTACGTTCGTTTTTGTTTTATGCAGATATGCAAGTTATGCACGATAAGGCCCTTATCCTGCATAAACCTCGGTAGCGAGTCCAATCACCATTCCAGCAGCCGGCGCGCACAGCGAGCGACGTGTGGAGATACTGTATAGATGACTACCTAAGAAGTCAAGCACCGGGCTGGCCAGCCGACCCCGGTCATGGCGTCGGCTCCGGCGGCAAGATCACCAGCGTTTCCCCCTCCAGTTTGCACCGGCAACGGGTTTGGTAGAGAAGGATTCCCAGGGCGTGGCGTAACTTGATGTCGTAGCGACTGAATGTGACCGGGTACGAGGGCTTGCCATCGCATCCGGGTTCGATTTGTGAAACATCCAGCTCAATTGCCAGTTGATGAGCGAGGAATTTGAGCGTGTCGGCGAGCGGCTGCTCCTTCGCGTTTACTTGAATGGGTGCGTTCCAAGCACTCATGAGGTGCGAATCCACCGCGGGCACCAAGTCCGCGACTCCCGTCGGATCACGCCAACCCTTCACGTCCTCTGCCGAGGTGACCCAGACGTGGCCATAGCGATAGTCGCAAGCCAGATCTTGCGTGCCGGTCAGCACGGTCATGGCAGCCGAAAATGGTATCTCGTGAAATTTCTCGTCTGCTTGCCGCTCTGCATTGACATGGTGCGGGTCTAGGATCAGCGAGATTTCCGCGCATTCCGCCAGGGTCATTATCGGCGACTTCAGCCGTGCTTCTCCGAATACGACGGATATGGGTAGGCGCAGCGACTCGCACAGTTGAACGTCATCAATTCGCCCTTCTCTAGCTAGGCGAGCCAGCCGGTCTTCGAGCGTGCGTCCGCCAGCGACAATCCGTGGCTCTCGCGCGTCGTTGCGAAACTCAATGACCTGCTCCCTGCCCTCGCGATCCCGATACACAGCACGGACGATCTTGCCGGTAAGATACTCGGTTCGCGCGAGCTCTTGACCTTTCGGATCGAGCCAACGCCAGGCTCCCTGTTTAAGGCCTTGCTCATAGTGGCCCTCTTCACTCACGTAGTTCTCTGGCTGATTAAATCGACGAAAGCTTCCCTGCCGCTTGCCGGCCCGATACGTGTAAACCTCGACGAGCTTGTCGCCGATATAGATGCGTTCTTCCCCGTGCTGTAACCGACCGCCGCCCCATTGCCGCTGCCAGGTCTTCACGCGGTACATGCTGTTGGGTCCTACTGAAGAAAATCCCTGCCAGGGTTCCGCTTCCTCATACGGCCAGCGATACCAGATCGGAAAGCCGATGGCGAACGCCGTCACGGCGAGAAGCAACACACGCAGGCTGAATCGCAGCGGCAGGCGGCGCGGAGTGGGAGCGGGAGCGGTCATGGCGAAACCGCGAAGTGGAGAAGACTGCCCTGGCGAGATTGTAACAGGGCGAGCGAGTCGAAAGAAATGTGCGGCCTGAAGGGCCGACCTGCGCCAGCCCAGGCCGAAGGCCTGGGTCGCGGAACATATCGCACATCGTTAGCCCCAACGGGGCGTGCTAAATGAAGCCAAGCGCGCCCCGTTGGGGCTTCATTCGTCATACACCCTTCGCTACCCAGGGCTGCGCCCTGGGCTTTCGCAGGTTGCCGCGTTGCGGCACATACGCGGCACGGCCCATTTCCCCTCCCTCGCCGCCCTTACTTAAAGCTAGATTTACAAAACCGTTACAGCCGTTAGCCCCTCCCGAGAACAAAAACTTAGGGTAGATCGTCTAACCTAACGGCTGAAGGTCCGCGCGGTCGGGAGTGAAGTGCGCGGACTCGTCGGAATCCACAAAGGGCGATGTATGAACAGTCCTTGGCTCATCCGGTTGGCGTTGTTCCTTTCTCTGTTGGCAACATCCGCAGCGTGGGCGCAGGAACCTGCTCCGCCGGCCGAGCCAATGCCGCCGATGCCCCCCGCGGCGGAAGCAAACGCAGAGGCCGCCAAGCCGCCGCCGCTGCGCGAGCAGACGATCTACATCCCGTTCACGAAGCTGCGGGCGATGTTCGAGAAGGACGGCCGCGGCGTCTTCGTCCCCTACGAGCAATTCCAGGCCCTCTGGAAGGCGGCTCGCGAAGCGGGGATGAAGCTCGAAGATTACAAGCCGCCGATCGGAGCCCTCATCGCGCAGATCGACAGCACGGCCACCGTCGGCCGCGATGTGATGAACGTCGATGCGAAGCTGACAATCGAAGTGCTCACCGAAGGTTGGCACGAAATCCCGCTGCGGCTGGCGGACTCGGCGATTCGCTCGGCGAAGATCGGCGACGCGCCGGCTCGCATCATCTATTCACCCGAAGCGGGCTATCGGCTGCTGCTGGAGAAGAAGGGGCCCGGCGCCGAGCGGGTCGAGTTGGCCCTGCAATACAGCAAGGCGTTCGACAAAGCTCCCGGCACCAATAGCGTGCAGTTCAGCGCCCCGCAGGCGCCGGTGAATCGGTGGCAGATCAAGATCGCCGAAGCGGGGGTGAAGGTGAATGTGCATCCGAACCTGTCGGCAAGCGACGCGCTGGCCGAGATGGGGGCCGATATTCCGCGCGATGCCGGCCAGCCGCCGGAGCCGGCCAAGGAGACGGTCGTTCAGGCGTTCGTCGGCTCGGCCGAGCACGTCCGGATCGACTGGACCGCCAAGGCCGAAGGAGCCGCCGGACTCGCGGCCCTCGCCACCGTGCAGGCCCGGCAGGAAGTGATCGTCGATGAGGGGGTGATTCGGACGCGGGCCCATCTGGCTTACGAGATTACTCGGGCCGACGTGACGCAGCTCGTCGTGGAAGTGCCGGCCGATCACAACGTCGTCAACGTCTTCGATCCGAACGTGCAGAAGTGGGAGAAGGCGACCGAGGGGCCGCTGCAAACGCTCACGATCACGCTCTTTCAGCCGACCCGCGGGACGCAGAACATCACGATCGAGCTCGAAAAGTTCGCCGGCGACAAGGAAATGCCGCAGGAGATGATGAATGCGGAGCTGAAGGCACCGATGGTCCGGGCGACGCAGGTGGGTGTGCCGATGCAGCTGACCAACGTCGGTCGGCAGCAAGGGGTCGTTGTCGTGCGGCTGGGAACGGCGCTACGGGGCGAAGTCACGTCGCGCACGGGCCTCTTGCAGGTCGATAACGCCGATCTCCCCGCGCCGCTGGCCGGGCAGGAATGGACCTATTCGTATCGCTATTCGGCGTTGCCATTCGACCTGGCGATCAGCATCGAGAAGCTGCAGCCGCTGGTCGAGGTGGACGAACTCGTCGAGACGTACATCGAGCCGAACCAGATCACGACGAACCTGCTCGCGATTCTGAACATCCAGCGGGCCGGCATCTTTCAGGCGACGCTCGAAGTCCCCGAAGGATACGAGATTCGGGCAGTGCAGGGGCGCGACGCTGCGGGAGCGGCCGCGGTTGCCGTTGATTCGCATCATCTGGAAGAAGTCGAAATCACGCCCGACCCGACGATGCCGATGAACAAGGTGAAGGTGAAGACGAAGCTGGTCGTCAACTTCGGCCGCAAGGCGATGGGGCGCGTCGCTCTATGGGTCGAACTGCAGCGGCGGCAGGAAGACGCCAACCTGCTCGCTCCGACGGGCAAGGTTTCGGTCCTCAGCCTGCCGGTGCCGCGGGTGAACCCGACGACCGTCGCTCGCACCGCTGGGCGGATGATCGCCTATGCCCCGGAGAGCCTGCGGATTACGCCGAAGGAACTGAAGGGGCTGCGGGTCATCTCGGCGAACGAAGCCCTGGAGAATATGCAATCGACGCGCGACGGGCGCTTCCCGCAACTGGCGCAGCTCGCGGCCTATGCCTTCACGCAAGAGCCGGCGAGCCTCATCGTCGATGGGGAGCGGCGGCGGCCGTATATCGAGGCCCGGCAACTGCTCGCGGCGAACATCGAATCGGGCGTGGTGAAGTACGACGCCTGGTTCTTCTTCGACATCCGCTTCAGCGGCGTGAAGAACCTGCGGATCGACATTCCCGCGTCGCTCGCACCGGACATTCGCAATCTTTCGCCGACGATGCACGAGCAGGCTCTGCCTGCCGAGCCGGCGCTGGTGCCGCCTGTTCCCGCCGGTTACGTCGCGTGGCAAATAACGGGCGAAGGGGAACTGATCGGCAACCAATTGCTGCACCTCTCGTGGGAGAAGAAGCTTGGCGAGCTGCCCGTTGGTAAGGGAGTCGCGATCGACCTGCCACACCTGCGGCCGGCAGGGGTCGATCGAGCCTGGGGGCAGATCACGGCGAGCAAGGCCGAAACGATTGAGATCAGCGTTGATGGAGAAATGAAGGGATTGCGGCCAATCGATCCGCAGCGCGATCTGATGCCCGGCAGCACGGTGAGCGGTGCAGCCCGTGCCTTCGAGTTCCAAGACGATTGGTCGCTGGCGATGCTGGCGACGCGGTACGAACTGGAAGAGGTGAAACGGACGAGCATCGACCGGGCATTGGTCCGAATGGTCGTCACGCGGAGCAATCAGGTCGCCGTGCAGGCCTTGTATCGCCTCCGGTCGGCTCGTCAGCGGATTGCGATCAAGCTGCCGGGGGTCGATCCGCAGAACCCGTCGCAGAACCTCGACACGCAGCCACTTCGAATCAACAACCAACCGGCGCCGCTCGAAAAGGACGCGACGCAGTTCTACATTCCGCTGACCGGCCATTCGCCCGACGCGGACCTGCTCGTGGAGATTCGCTACACCGTCGCGGGGACACCAGCGGAATTGCAGCTTCCCGAATTCGTCGATGATCCCGACGGCCAGCAGCGGCCGGCTGTGCAGCAGGTTCACCTCGCGGCGTATTTGCCGCCGGAATGGAAAGTGCTTGGCGTCGGCGGGCCGTGGACGGACGAGACGTCTGTCCCGTTCCTGGGCCGGACGTGGCGAGCCGAATCGGCCAGTGATGCGACGCTCTTGTCGCGCATTCGCCAAGGGATCGTCGGCTGCGACACGGCAGGCGATAGCTTCGCCACCGATGGCCAACGGTTCCTCTTCTCGTCGCTGCAGCCCGAACCGGGGTCAGCCGGAGCACTAAAGCTGACGACGATGCACGAGAACGGCGTGAATGCAGCCGTCTTCTTGATCGTCGCGATCGTGGGTCTCGTGCTTACGCCGCGGCCAATCGGCGTGCGGCTCTGGTGGCTGGCGGGACTGGTGATCGTGCTGGTCCTCGCGGCAGTCTTCGCGCCGTCGCTGGCAACGGCATTGCTCGGACAAGCTTTGCAATGGGCGCTCGCCCTGGTGCTGCTGGTCTGGCTGGTCCGAATGCTCGCCTGGGCAATTCCGAAGATCGTCGCCTGGCTGGCGACTCGCCCGGCCCGCGCTGCCGCGGCTGCTGCTGTCGTTGCGGCTGCGACCACGGGCACAACGCCGCCGCCACCTCCGCAAGGAGAACCCGGATCGCCCTTCGCAACCGGCGACCGCGGCATGCCGCCACCCGCCGCACCGAGCGAAGGTCAGGAAGGGGGTGCGAGCCATGGTTAAGCAACTACTCTGGCGAGCGGCCTGCGTAAGCTGGCCGATGGCGTCGAACTGGCAAAATGCAGGCCTATCGGGAGGCTTACGCCTCCCGCTCGCCGGCGTCGTTTTGTTGTTCCTGGCGACAACGACACTCGCCCAAACCCCCGACCAACCCCTACGCGAGATCTTCGTCCCGTTCGAGGATCTGAACGTCATCCTCGAAACGCAGGCGCAGCGGGTCTTCCTCTCGCGTCAGGACTACGACGCCCTCGTCGAAAAGGCGAAGACGAAACCGCAGACGAACGTGCCACACAAGCTGGCACTCGTCGCTGCCGAATACGAAGGGACACTCGAAGATGGCCGTGCCGTTATCACGGGCAACCTGACGATCGAAGTGCTTGACGACGGGCTCTTCGCCCTGCCGCTGGAACTGGGCGGCGTCGGCATTCGCTCGGCAACCCTGGACGGCAAGCCCGCCCCCCTCACGCTTGATCCGAATCAGCGCCCCGTGCTGCTCCTGGAAGGTAAAGGCCAGCACACGCTGACGCTTGGCCTTACCGCACCGCTACAGACGGCTGCCGCACAGCAGTCGCTCAGTCTCACGCTGCCGACGGCCACCGCCGCTCGATTGAAACTGGCGGTTCCTGGCAACGTGGAGGTGAAAGGGGGCGCTGCCGTCATCGACCAGCAGTACGACATGGCCGCCAACGTCACGCGGCTAGAACTGCTGCCGCAAAAGGGCGGGATGTCGATTGTCCTGTCGCTCAACAACCGGACGCTGCAGGATCAGCGGGTCGTCGTGGCTCGGAGCGTCCTCGTCGATGAAGTGACGCAGGGGTACGAGCGGATTCACGCGACTGTGTCGTACCGCGTGCTGCACGGCGCGGTCGAGAAGCTCCGCCTCGCCGTCCCCGCCGGCTTTGAAGTGACCAAGGTCGATGCCACACAACTGGCCCGCTGGGAGGAAAAGACCGAAGAGGGCCGCAAGATTCTCGAAGCGACGCTCCGCGAGCCGGTCAGCGATCAGATCGTCCTCGGCATCTCGGCCAATCGCTCGCCGGCAGCCGATCAGGATTGGCTCGCCGCCCTGGGGACGTGGCAATTCCCCCGCCTGGAGCCGCTCGATGTGGCCGGCCAGGTCGCCGTCGTCGGCCTCTTGGTCGAAGACCGCCTGCAACCCGAGAACATTCAAGCGACCGGCCTGTTGCCGATCGACGCGAACGTCCTCGTCGGTGCGATTCCCGCCAGCGTCCTCAATGCCGAGCCTGGCGCTCCAAGCGTACGGCAAGTGGTGACGTACTATGCCCCCGCGGCAAGCTACGATCTAACCGCCCGCTTCACGCGGCCCCCCGCCGGTCTGAAGGTGGCGACGAATACGCTGCTCGTCATTGGCGATCGCAACCTCACGCTCAGCGGCGGCTTTGCCCTCAGTCCCACGGCCGAGGACCTGTTTGACTTCCGCTTCACTGTGCCAACCGGTTGGCAAGTGACGGCGGTCACGCGGCCCGACGGCACGCCCCTCTCCATCGAGCGATTCCCCACGGCCAACGGCGGCCAGCGCGTCATCGTCCGCCTCGCCAGTGGCATTCCGGCCGGCAAATCGGCCACCGTCAATTTCGAGGCGATCAGCACTCCCGCGGGCTGGCTCGCCGAATGGACCACGCAAGCAGCCGAGTATCCACAAGTCGTCGTTGAAGGGGCGACGCAGGATACCGGCGCTCTCGCCGCGCAAACGCTCGACGATCTGATCGTCCGACCCGGCCAGCTTGCGGGTTTAACACCTCTGCTCGAAACCGAAAAGGCCGCCTTCGGTCTCGCCGAACTGCCGACTGCCCTCGCGTATCGCTTTCAGTCGCGGCCGTTTTCGCTCGCCCTCGCGATCGAGCGGAAGGCGCCGTCGATCATGGCGGAAGTCTTCTCGTTCTTCCGCATCGAGCGCGACAACCTCGTTGCCCACTACGAGCTGAACTACGACGTTCGCGAGGCTCGCACCCGCCGGCTCTATTTCCTGCTGCCGAAGGAAACGCCGACGGAGATTGCGATTCGCGGCCTCGATAGCACCGTCGTGCGCGAATTCCGCAGCAATGACGACGGAGCATGGCGGCGGTGGGAGGTGCAGCTCGCCGAGCGGCAGCTGGGGCAAGTGCGCCTGGCGGTCGATTTCCAGATGCGATACGACGACCTCTCGCTCAGCCGGCTCGGCCTGCCGCTCATTCAAGCGACGGAAGTCGAGTATCAATCGGCCCTCGTCGCAGTCGAGGGGGACGAGGAGCTCGACCTCACGCTCAGCACAACGGCCCGCCCGGTCGATGTGGGGGAACTCGCCGCTGCCGATTATCAGGTTGGCCGCCGCGTTATCGGGGCGTTTGGCTACGTCGGCAATCAATCGACGATTACGGTGCAGGTCGCCCGCCGCGATCCCTACGCTCTGCCGCCGGCCCTGGTGCAAAAGGCCCAGTTGCAAACGAAGGTCGATGTGGCCGGCCGCAGCCAATCGCTCGCTCAGTACGACCTGCTGACGAAGGCGACGCTCTTGGAAATTCAGCTTCCTCCCGGCTCGACCCTCTGGACGATCGCCTTGGGCGGCCAGCCGACCAAGCCGCAGCGCGAGGGGGAGAGCCTCCTCCTCAGCCTGCCGGCCCAGGCGCAGCTCGCCGCGCGAAACCTGAAGGTCGTGTATGAAACGCCCGGCCAGTCGCTTGGCTTTGCCGGCACGGTCGATGCACTCGCTCCGACGCTGCTCGTCCGTGCGGCGGGAACGCCCGCGGAGCGCGAGATTCCGCAAGCCGACCTCGAATGGACGCTCTACCTGCCGTCGGGCTATACACTTCGGCGGGCGAATGGAACCGTGTTCACCGAAGCGATCGAGCCGCGCGACCCGGCAGCGTACAAGGTGGCACGGTTCTTGTATGAGTTGGCGGGCGGGATTCAACCGTTCTACTTATCGCGCGAAGCTGCACGAGATGAGGCGATGAGCAAGGTTAGCAACAACTGGCAGTCGATGGAATTGACTCGTGGACAATACTACGGCGAAAAATCCGCTGCTACGAGTGAATCGGCCCCCGCCCCGGCCGTTACGGCGGCGGTGCCGATGGAAGGGAGCGAGCTGATGGATTCGGTACGCGACGAGGCGGCCCGCGTGCCGGCCGATTCATTCGCGGCGCCAGCGATGCAGCCTCCGATGGCCGCACCGGAACCTGTTCCCGCGCCCGCCGCGCCGGAATCGCCACGACCGGCTGAAGAACGGGTGGAAATCAATCTGTCGGCCGAGAACGGCCAAATGCTCACTGCTGAACTCGACGAAGGCGAAAAGGCAAGCCGGTTCGCCCTCACCGGCGTCAGTTCACTTCGGATTGATTTAGCTTCCGACCACGGCGGCCAATCGGCCGTGTTTCGCAGCCTGGGCACCGATCCAGAGTTGCGGGCCGCAGTGATCGACAATCGCCGTGTCAATGCGGCTGCGTGGGGGCTTGCACTTCTCGTGCTGCTCGTCGGCATCGGGCTGACGTTCCAGTCGGCACATCGGCGGGCGAGTTACGTGATCGTCGTGCTCCTTGCATCGTCGCTGCCGCTGCTTCTAACCGACGCCTTCGACGACGTGGCCCAGGTCTTCGACTACGTCTTCTACGCCGGCTGCGTGCTGGCCGTGTATTACCCGCTCGCCTCGTGCGTGCTCGCTTGCGGCCGCTGGGCCAAATCGAAGCTGCCGGCGGATGTAACGTCTGCCGTGGCAGAAACCCCCGCTCCTGCAGCGACCACCGCCGGCATGCTCGTTGGCCTGTTTCTCATTGTCGCCGGCAGCCAATCCGCGGTCGCACAAGATCCCAATGCCGTCCGCATCGTGAATATCAAGGAACTCCTGCCACTCATCGAGCCAGCTCCAACGCCGATCGAAGTCCCCAAAGACGCGGTGATTATCCCTTACGATCCCGACAAGCTCGGTCAGGAACCCGCGAGCGACAAGCTGCTCGTCCCTTACGAGCGATACGTCGAGCTCTGGAACCGGGCCAATCCCGACAAGAAGATCGTCCCCGCGGTGACGCTGCCGGCTGACTATGCCCTGGCCGGAGCTGCCTACGAAGCGACGCTCGGCGCGACTGATTCGCTCGCCGTCCGCGGCACAATCGAGATCGACGTTTTCAGCGACAAGCCCGTTGCCGTGCCGCTGCACTTGTCGGGCGGCGTGCTCGTGAAGGCGACCGTCGATGGCGAGGCGGCCCGGCTGCAGATTGTCGGCGCCGAGCACGTTTCGACCCCCAAACCGGCCGCGAAGCCCGCGGAGCTTGCGCCGCAGCAGGTCGCCGCTGCCGCGCCGAACCCGCCCGATTCGCCCCTTCCGCCGCGGCTTTTGCTGCTGCACCTTTCGGGCAAAGGGCGGAAGAAGCTCGATGTGACGATGCAGATGGGCATGACGCGGCAGGGGGGCTGGCGAGTCGTCCGCGGCCAGTTGCCCGTCGGTCCCGCGACGGCATTGACGCTAAGCGTCCCCGCACCGGGGACCGAAGTTCGCCAGCAGGGGCTCGCCGATCGAGCAACCTTCGAGACGAAGGCCGAGAACGAGAAGATTGAAACGTCGCTCGGCGCGACCGGCAGCCTCGACCTGCAATGGCGGCCGAAGGTGACCGAGGGACAAGTCGATCAAAGCCTGACGGCCCGCTCGACCGCCGTGCTCGACGTGCGCGAGGATTCGCTCCGCCTGGTGTGGCAGGTGAATCTGGAGTTCGGCCGGGCCTTTCGCGACACGTTCACGTTTGCCGTTCCCGCGGGCTATCTCGTCGAGCAGGTGACTGGCGACAACATCCGGGGCTGGACCGCCAAGACTGTCGCGATGGAACAGACGCTCGATGTGACGCTGCTCAAGCCGGCTCAAGGAAATGAGACGGTGACGATTCAGCTCGCCCGCCGTGGCAAGGTAGGACAAGGTGACCTTGCCGAGTTCACCGCGCCTAGCGTCCTCGTCGTCGATGCGGCCCTTCAGCAAGGAGAAATCGCCGTTCGCCGCAGCCCGCGGCTCGATTTGCGTACCGTTTCGGCCACTGGCCTGTCGCGAGCCGACTCTGCCGGTGGAACCACTGCGGTCGAACAGCTTGCCGATGCCACGGACGCCGCCGTGCTCAACGTAAAACCGTTCCAGACCTTTCGCTACGTCCGTCCGCCGTTCGCGCTGCGCCTGGCCGCAAGCGAACTTGCCGCAGCGACGAGTGCCGACGTACGAATGGCTCTCCGCGTTGCAGAGCGCGATACGACGCTCGATGCGGCGGTCGTCTTCCGCACGCAGGGGCAGCCGCTCTATCGGGTCGAAATGTTCCTGCCGCAAGGCTTCGAGCTCGATCGGATCGGCCCCGGCGATTTGGAATGGGCCGTAACGACCGAGAATGATCGCCGCAAGCTCACGGTCCATCTGCTCGATGGTCGGACCGGCGAATTCACGCTCACGCTCTTTGGCCGCATCGTCGGCGTCGGCGATCCTCCCAGTCCGGACGGTGAACCAAAGCCCCGGACCATCCCCGCCCCCGTGATGGAAGTGCTGAACGTGCAGAAGCAGGAGGGGGACCTCGTCGTTTTGCCCGATCCGGATACGGACGTGCGTGTCGAAGAACTGAAAAACGCCGACAACGTGCTGCTCATGCAGGCGGTCACGTGGCTCGCCGCCGACCAGCAGCCGCTGGCCAAGGGGGCGATTCGCTTCCGTTCGAGCGACTACGCGGCTCGCCTCGTCCTGACGCCGCGTACGCCGCAGGTTTCGGTCCGCACGATCACGAACGTGAAGGTGACGCCGCGAGCCGTCGAAGAGACGATCCTGCTCAACTTCCGCATCGAGCAGGCGGGGATTCGCCGCCTCTCGTTCCTGTTGCCCGAGGCCCTGGCCAAGGCCCGGTTATCGCTGAGGCTTGAGAAAAGCAGGACCGTCGAGCCGGCCACGAACGCCGCTGGTCAGCCGAGTCCCGGCTGGGTGCGGTACAAGCTGGAGCTGCAAGACTACGTCCGCAACGAGTTCGGCGTGATCGTCATGCACGACCGCCTGCTCACTGCCGGCAGGCAGCCCGTCCCCGTGCCGCAGGTCGAAACAGGAAGCACGATCCAGCGGCTCGTGGCGATCGAAAACACGAGCCGCGACGAGGCAGTTCCGACCGATGAAATCGGCGTGGAAACGCTTAGCCCGCAGCAGCAGGCGTGGCGCGACCTGACCGCCATTCTCGGCAGCAATATCACGCAGGCGTGGCAAGTGAGCGACAATGCGGCCGCGCCGACGCTCACGTTCCAGATGCGCGAGCGGACGCGAGCCGAAACGGCAGCCGCCCGGATCGACCTCGCCACAACGGTGATGGTCGTCGATGCGGCTGGCACGTATCGGGCCTTGCAGGAATACCGGATCACGAACGCAACCGAGCAGTTCCTCGAGGTGCAGATGCCCGCCGGCTCGCGGCTCTGGACGGTGACCGTCGCCGGCCAGCCGGTCAAGGCAATGGTTCCGCCGTCGGCCGCTGGTCAGACAGAGCCTCCCGCGGGCGTGGTCCGCATTCCGCTCGTGAAGACGGCCGAAGGGGAAGGGGACTACCCCGTGCAGCTCAAGTACGGCGGCCGCTTGCCGGAAGTGACGAGCTTGTCGCAGGTTCGCTTCCCGCTGATGCGGACAATCAACATCAACGTCGAGCTAAGCCAGGTAAAGCTGCTCCTGCCCGAATCGCACCAGTGGTTCGATTTCCGCGGCACGATGCGGAAGGTGAGTGACGAAGGGGAGCTGGGCGAGATTTTCCAAACATACTTGGCCAAGCGGATTCAAGAAGCGAGCGAGATGCTCACGAGCGCGAATCCGTACACGCAGATTCGCGCCCAGTCGAACCTGAAACAGGCGAAGATTCTGCTCGACAGCAGCCGCAGCATGTCGGCGAATAACATGAAGCAGCTCGAACTCAACGATCATTTGCTCGCCGAAGCGGAGCACAAGGTCCAGCAGCAAGCGGCCGAGCAAACGGTGGATGGGACCGACAACCGCGCCCGGATCAATACGTATTGGGCCGACCAAGGGGTGCAGCGGTCGAAGAACGTCGTTTCGGGGCTGAAGAGCAATTTCGACGCGGTGGGTGATGTCGAAGAGAGCAAGCCGCGCGGCGACGAGGCGTTTAACAAAGGGTTCTTCGATCAGAACGCCCTGGGCAGGAAGGGGGAGGCAGGCGATCCGAAGCCTGGAGCGTCCGCGCAAGCCCCTGCCAACGAAGGCAAGCCCGGGGGGCGATTCTTCCGCAGCCGTTCGGGCAAGGAAGCGGGCGCCGACGACATGCCACAGAAAGACGCGGCCGGCGACCAGCAGCAGAATCCGCAACTCTTCAACGACCGGGAACGCGATACAGCCCAGAAGAAGCTCCAGAAGGAAGTAGAACAGTCGCGCGAGGGACAAGCCGAGCAGTCGAAGTCGCGGGAGAATTTCTCTCGCTACGGCGCACAGCTCGAGCAGCAAACCCAGCAGCAGGAGCTCTTCAGCTTGAATAACGAAGCGGGTCGTCAGGGAGGCGGGCAAGCGCAAGCTGGCGGTCCGGGTGGACTTGGCTACGCGGCTCCGCAGCAGGGACAAGCCAGCGGCATGATGGGAGGCATGGGAGGTGGCATGGGGGCAATGCCCAGCGGAGGCGCCATGGCCGGAAGCGGCGTCGCTCCGGGAACTCCGCCGCTGGCCTATCAGCCGGGGATGGCGCCGAACGCTGGCCCGCAAACGGATGTTGTCGGTGCGATTGTGACTGCCGGCGAAGATTTCTCCGACGTTGCCGCGGGCCTCGCCAGCCTCGACTTCACGCTCCCCGAGCGCGGGCAGGAGTTCAACTTCACGACACCGCGCGGGCAGATCGAGATTGAAGCCCGCCCGGTCGCTCAGACGCTCCTCGCCCGGCTGATCGGTCTGACGATTGTGGGAGCGGTGATCGTGCTCGTGTGGCTTATCGCCCGCAAGCCGGCCCGCGACTTCTGGCGGATGCTCTTCAGCACGATGGCCTCCGGCGTCGTGCTCGCCGTCATCGGCCTTGTGAGCATCGTCAGCGGGTTCCTGCCACTGGCGGGCCTGGCCCTGCTCGTCATCGGTCTCGCCCTCGCTATCCGCAATCGCGCCTGGCCACAAGCTGCCGCCGCGTAGGTCCGCCCTGCCGGGGCGGACCTGATGCCTACTCAATCACCACGCACCTTACGGCATCGGGTCGCTCGCGATCGAACAGCTCGGTATTGAACGCGACGATGAGCATCGGTCCCGGCCCCGTCGCTTGAATCGCGTGGGCGACGCCACCGGGAATGGTGAAGCGATAGGCCTCCCCTGCGGCAACCACTTGCTCCCCCACCGGAGACGTCGCGTTAGCTCCCTCGCGCCATCGCACGAGTGCCGGCCCCAGCACCGTCAGCAGTTCGCATCCGGCCGTGTGATAGTGATTGCCGCGGACGTGACCGGGCTCGGTCACGACGACATGCACGTTCTGCTGCTGCGGCAACTGTTCGGGCAGCAGCGGCTCATAGACCGCTCCGCGCGGATCGGAATGAACTGCCAATCGTTCGACGTGAACCAAGTCCATCATCGGCGCTCCTCGTTCTGGGGGTCAGATATCAACGATGACTTCGCCTTGCCAGTTGCCGTCGGCTGTTTGCTGCACGGACAGCCCGTGGTAGGTAATCGCCTTCACTTCGTGATCCAGAATGTGCCGGCTGTCATCGCGAAGCTCGCCGCGGCAGGTAGCGCGAAGTTGATAGGGCGAGCCAAGCGGCTCGGCAGGAGCCTCGCCCTCCCACCCGATGTCGCCGCGGGTGATTTCAATTTCAAACTCCGCCAGCAGCAGCTTCTCGCTCTCAAACGCATAGAGCAGTTCGCTGAGCCAGTCGAAGAGCAAGTAGCTTTGATCGTCAGACGTTAACTCGATCGTCTTCTCGCGCTGGACACGAACGGCTTCGGGATTCACGACGTGCATCGCCAAGAGGCCGCGGCCCGCTTCGGCCAGCAGGTCTGCCAGTGTGGCGGCACGCACGCGCAGTCCCAAATCGGCAGTGTGGTCGAAGAGTTCAAACATGGAACGCGAGTGTGGCCGTGACGCTACGACTTGGCAAGCTGCTCGACCACGGCGCGAGCTTCGGCAACATGCTTGTCGGCGGAGAACATCGCGCTGAAAACGTGGCGAATAATCCCCTCTTTGTCGATCACGAACGTGACGCGCTGCGGGATCAGACCAAAGGTGTCGCTCACGCCAAAGGCCTTGCGGATCGAACCGTCGGCGTCGCTCAAAAGCAAAAACGGCAGGCGCTGCTTGGCGGCAAAGGCCCGGTGACTTTCCGCCGAATCGACGCTGACACCGATAACGACCGCGCCCGCCTGCGAAAAGACTTCGTACGAATCCCGGAACGCGCAGGCCTCCGCCGTGCAAATGGCCGTGTTATCGCGCGGATAAAAGTAGAGCACGACCACCTTGTGCCCCACGTAATCGGCCAGCGCGACGCGTTCGCCGTTGTGGGCGGTCGCAACGATCGGTGGAGCGGGATCGCCGGGCTTGAGGGAGGCCATAGAAACTGATTCCGTATCCGGCAGCAGCGATTAACAGCCGAGGGCTACTTCGGCAGTTCCAGCTTGCAGCAGCCGAGGTCGAGGCAGTCGTTCGCGGAGCGGGTCGCCTCGAATACTTCCGGGTGAAGGCGATAGACGACGAACCTGCCCTGCTTCTCGGTCTCGACGATCCGTTCGCGCTTGAGGATTTGCAAGTGGTGCGAGACGTTCGCGATGTCGGCCGCGAGGGCCGTCGCGATCTGGCTGACGTTCTGCGGCCCGCCGCGCAGCACTTGCACGATCTTCAGCCGATCGGCATCGGCCAGCGCCTTGAGCCGATCGGCACATTCCTTTGACGAGAGAATATCCTTCATCCGCAGCACGCTCCCCAGCCGGCGACTACAATCCACGCCTTGAAGATAGCAACCTGGCGGGCGATTGGACACTGTTCTAGCGGCCCATGCTCCCAGGATTGCTTGGCAATCAAACGAACATTAGACTGACTTCTCTCCATGAACTTCACCACACGGTACCTCGTTTCGGAATTCGTCGGCACATTTGTGCTCGTCCTGTTCGGCTGCGGGGCGGTGCATTCGGCCGTGCTTACGGGGGCTCAAAGCGGCCTGTGGCAGGTGGCGATCGTGTGGGGCCTGGGCGTGATGTTCGCCGCGTTTCTCTGCGGCGGCATCAGCGGCGCTCACATCAATCCGGCGATCACGGTGGCTCTCGCGTTTTGGGGAAAGTTCGAGTGGAACAAAGTCGCCGGATACATCGTGGCGCAGGTGGCGGGGGCGTTCGTCGCCGCGGCCTTCCTGTTTGTCATGTATGCCGGGCCGCTCAAGGCGACGGAAGAATCCCGCGGCGTCGTTCGCGGACAGAAGGGGAGCATCGTCACGGCCATGTGCTACGGCGAGTTCTATCCCAACTCCGGCGGCCTGCCGAACGACCAGCCCTGGTCCGATGCCGAGTGGGAGAAGTTCTCGCAGCAAGTAACGACCGGGCGGGCTATTCTCACCGAGGTGCTCTGCACGGCCGTCCTGGCGCTCGTGGTGTTTGGCGTGGCCGACAGCCGCAACCCGGTCGCGCCGCCGAGCTATCTAGCGCCGATTATCGTGGGACTGACGGTTGCGGCACTGATTTCGATCGCGGCACCGCTCACGCAGGCCTGCTTCAATCCGGCTCGCGACTTTGGTCCGCGGCTGTTTTCGTTCCTGGCCGGCTGGGGAACGGCCGCCATGCCCGGTCCCAACGGCAGCGGATTTTTCACGGTCTATATCCTTGCCCCCACGGTCGGCGCGGTGCTCGGCGGGGGGGTGTGGGAATATGTGCTCTTGCCGGCGCTGGCGAATGTGCCCGTGGCGGCAAAGAAGTGATTTCAGAAGGCGGAATTGATCCCAAGCCCCTAGCCCCGAGTCCCTTCTATGCCTCCCATCCGCTTCCTCATGCTCGGCGGCTTTCTCGGCGCCGGCAAAACCACCACGATCGCCCGCCTCGCCCGGCACTATCAGAGCCAGGGGCACAAGATCGGCATCGTGACGAACGATCAGGCGACGGACCTCGTCGATACGAATAGCCTGAGGGCGCAGGGTTTCGACGTGGGGGAAGTCCCCGGCTCGTGCTTTTGCTGCAATTTCAACAAGCTGACCGAAACGGTCGGAGAACTGGAGCAATCGGCTCGCCCTGATGTCGTGCTGGCTGAACCGGTTGGGAGTTGCACGGACCTGGTGGCGACGGTGGTCCGGCCGTTGCAGCAGCTTTTAGGCGCCAAATTCGATGTGGCCCCCTATGCCGTGCTGCTCAAGCCGAGCCACGGCAGCCGCATTTTGCGCGGCGAAGCAAAGGGGGGCTTCTCGCCGCAGGCCGCGTACATCTTCAAAAAGCAGCTTGAAGAAGCGGATGCGATCGTCATCAATCGGGCCGACGAGCTTTCGGCCGCTGAAGCCGACGATCTGACAGCTCTGCTCGCGAAGGAGCATCCCGGCGTTCCAGTGCTGCGGATGTCGGCTAGGACAGGGACGGGGTTCGATGCACTCATCGAACTGCTCGATCAGCGCGGCCAGTTTGGGCAACGGATGATGGACGTCGATTACGACACCTACGCCATCGGCGAGGCCGAACTCGGCTGGCTGAATAGCAGCCTCGACGTATCCGCGGCCGCGCCGTTTCCCCTCGACGATTTGCTCGTGGACATCATCACCAGGCTGCGCGATTCGCTCGCACAAATCGACGCCGAAACGGCGCACCTGAAGGCGATCGGCATGGCAGATGGCCTCTACGGTGTGGCGAATCTCGTGAGCAGTTTCTCGCCGCCGGAGCTTTCGCTCCCGTCGAACGGACAGGTGAAAAACGCACAACTCGTCGTCAACGCCCGCGTCGCTACCGCCCCGGAAACGCTGACCGATCACGTCGAGCAAGCGGTCATCAAAGCGTGCGCCAAACGGGGTGCGACACCGACCTTTCATCAAACGCAATCGTTCCGCCCCGGCCGCCCCGTGCCGACACATCGTATCCTGCAGCCGACGGGGTGAGATTCGACCAGTTCACCAGTGCGGGCTAGAATGGACGTGGAGGTTGAAATCATGTTACCTCCGACAGGAGAATTGCGATGGCAACCGCTGAGTCGCGACCCAAAGTGGCGTTTCGCGAGTTTGAAGTAAACCGCCAGAAATTTACGGATGAGCAGCTTCGACCCTACGAGGGCAAATGGGCCGCTTTCTCGCTGGATGGCACGCGAATTGTTGCCGCGGACACCGACCTAGCAAAGCTTGCCGATCTTGTGGCGGCTGCCGGAGAGCACATCAGCAACGTCGAGTTGGAGTTCATCGATCTTTCGGACGAGATTTTCATCGGCGGGTCTGAGACGATTTGATGTTCGAGTTTTCGTACCTGCCCGAAGGTATTCGCTCGCCGCCACCGCCGTCAGTTTCGGTGGGAAATGCTCGCTGGTTTCGCCCGTATATCAACCTGCGAGTTAGGACTGCGACAGGCATAACTTACCGAGTCGCGAGAGCACTCCTCGATACCGGTTCCCAGGATACGATCTTCCCATTGGCAACCGCCGCAGCGTGGGGCGTTCCACTGCTTCCTCCCACGCGGCATGTACTTCGTTGGCGCGGCTCATCCTTCCCGTTGCGGTTTGGTTCCATCGAAATTCTCCTTCACTCGCCGACCGACATTTGTCGCTGGACAACCATTGTGGCGTTCATTCCGGTCCAAATGCACTATCCCTTGCTAGGAATCCACGGCTTTCTCGAATACTTCGATACCACCTTTCGCGGTGAGAACCGTGTCGTGGAACTCATTCCCAATGGCTCCTTTGCAGGTGTGGTCGAACCTCTGAGTTAGGTTAGCGCTGTGCCCGTGGCGGCTCGGTGGTATATTCCCCGCGTCACTACTTTTGCACCTGGCCCCTCGGGCACGTTCCTTTCATCGCGACTCGCTTCTCATGGATGCAGCCCAGGCGCGAAGCGCGCCCGTTCAATCGGCCGGCGGATCGCTGGTTTCAGCCGGCTTTCTCGGCCTTTTGGCTACGCAGTTTCTCACGGCGCTCAACGACAACGTCTTTCGGTGGCTGGTCATCGGCATCGGCAAGCAGCACGTCAGCCAGCAAGGGATCGGTGCTGTGCTCATGGCCGGAACCGTCTGCTTCGTGCTGCCGTATATCGTTCTTGCCCCCTTTGCCGGCTATCTAGCCGACCGTTACGCGAAGCGTTCCGTCATCATCGGTTGCAAGGTGGCCGAGATCGTCATCATGGTCCTCGGCGTGGCAGCAATTCTGTGCGGCAATCTTAGTGCGACCTGGGCGCTCGGTCTGCTCTTCACGACGGTCGCACTCATGGGCGGCCAGAGCGCCCTCTTCTCGCCGGCCCGTGCGGGAAGCATCCCGGAAGTGCTGAGGCCGGAACTCATCTCCAAAGCCAACGGCTGGTTCGCATTGGCGACCGTGATCGCCAGCGTGATCGGCATGGTCGTCGGCAATCAGCTTGTCGATATGACCGGCGTGAAGGGGATGGAGCAGTGGTGGATTTCTGCAGCAGTAATCGTCGGCCTGGCGGTGGTGGGAACGCTCACCGCCTTTCCAATCAATCACTTGCCGCCGGGTGATCCGGATCGGCGTTTTCCCTGGGACGCACCTCAGCAAATGGGCCGTGACCTGGCAGCTTTGTGGGGAAACGCGCCGCTGTTGCGCGTCGCGCTGGGCATTGCGTTCTTCTATGCGGTCGGGGCGCTGGCTCAGCTCAACATTGACCAACTTGCCGACGAAGGGGGCGCGGTCCTGCAATCGGCGAAGAGCCCGCTCCTTTTGTCCCTGATCGCCGGAGTCTGCGTCGGTAGCGTGCTGGCGGGCTTTTGGTCGGGGGATCACGTCGAGCTGGGCATCCTGCCGCTCGGAGCATTTGGCGTCGCCCTGTTCTCGCTGCTTCTGTTCACAGTTCCGGCAACGCTCTTTGAGCCTGGACAGCCCGTCACATCCGGCTTTATCTGGGCGGCGATCCTTCTGTTCTTTCTGGGAACCAGTGCCGGCCTCTTCAGCGTCCCGCTCGAAGCGTATCTGCAGCACCGGAGCCCGCGGCAGACGCGTGGTTCGATCCTCGCGGCCGCCAACCAGCTCACGTTCACCGGTATTTGTATCGCGTCTTTCCTGTTCGCGATCCTGCGCATGCCGGTGACATCCAATGGCACAACCCAGGAACTGTATTCGCCGCAGGAAATCTTCCTGATTGCCGGGGCGATGACGGTCCCGGTCTTTTTCTACATCATCTTCCTGTTGCCGCAGGCGTCGATCCGCTTCTTCGTCTGGCTGCTGAGCCTGACGGTCTATCGTGTGAAGGTCTTCGGCCGCGAGAACCTGCCGCGCGAAGGGGGCGCGTTGCTCGTCCCGAATCACGTCACGTGGGTCGATGGCATTCTGCTGATGCTGACCAGCTCCCGGCCGATTCGGATGGTCGCCTGGGCCCCCAACCTCGAACGCCGCCCGTGGATCAAACGGCTCGCGGAAGTTTTCGGCGCGATTCCGATCGATCCGACGAAGCCGAAGAAAGTTGTCGAGTCCTTGCGCGTCGCCCGCGAAGCACTGCTGGCCGGTGAACTCGTCTGCATCTTTCCCGAAGGGGGCCTGTCGCGCAGCGGCCAGGTGCAAGCCTTCAAGCCGGGGATGATGCGAATCCTCGAAGGGACCGACGCTCCGGTCATTCCGGTTTATCTCGAAGGTCTGTGGGGGAGCATATTCAGTTTCAAGGGGGAGAAGTTTTTCTGGAAGTGGCCGCAGCGGCTGCCGTATCCTATGTCGATTCATTTTGGGCCGGCCATCGCGCGGCCCGATCAGCCGCACCAAATTCGCCAGGCCGTCCTCGCCCTCGGAGCCGAGGCAAACAAGCAAACCGCCAGGACCATGCTGACCGTCACCCGTTCGTTTATCCGTCGCTGCAAGGGGCGGAAGCGAACGAGCAAGATCGCCGACTCGCTTGGCGCCAACCTGACTGGCGGCCAGGCCCTGATGCGAGCGCTGATTCTGCGGCGCATTTTGCGGCGCGTGCTCGCCGCGGACGAGCAATTCGTTGGCGTTTTGCTACCGCCGGGCGCCGGCGGGTTTCTCACGAACATGGCTCTGGCTCTCGATCGCCGCGTGGCGGTGAACCTGAATTACACGGTTTCGTCCGAGACGATGAACGCCTGCATCAAAATGGCGGGCATCAAGCACGTCCTCACCAGCCGTAAGTTCATGGAGAAGATGGAATTCACTCTGGATGCCGAAGTGGTTTATCTAGAGGACTTCAAGGATAAAGCGACGACGATCGACAAAGCAGTCGGCTGGTTGTCAAGCTACCTCCTGCCGACTGGAATGCTGGAGGGGTGGCTCGGCCTCGCCAAAATGCAGCCCGACGACGTGCTCACGATCATCTTTACCAGTGGCTCAACGGGGACGCCGAAGGGGGTGATGCTGACCTACGCCAACGTCGGCTCAAACGTCGCTGCGATCGACCAGGTTGTGCACCTGAAGCAAAGCGACGTGCTGATCGGGATTCTGCCGTTCTTTCATTCATTCGGCTACACGGTGACGCTGTGGGGCGTTGCCGCCCTCGACATCAAGGGAGCATATCACTTCAGCCCGCTCGATGGCCGGCAGATTGGCAAGCTGACTGCCGAGAACAAGGGGACGCTGCTGCTCAGCACGCCGACATTCCTGCGGACGTACCTCCGCCGCTGCGAAGTCGAAGAATTCAAGACGCTCGACGTGGTCGTGTGCGGAGCCGAGAAACTGCCGAAGGATCTGGCCGACGAGTTCGAGAAGAAGTTTGGCGTGCGACCTGTGGAAGGGTATGGCACGACGGAACTGTCCCCGCTCGTATCAGTCAACGTGCCACCGAGTCGCAGCATCGACAACTTCCAGGTCGATCGACGCGAGGGCTCGGTCGGCCGCACCGTGCCAGGGGTATCGGCCAAGATCACGCACCTGGAAACAGGCGCGGAACAGAAGGTCGGCGATTCGGGCATGCTCTGGATCAGCGGCCCGAACGTGATGAAGGGGTACATGCACCAGCCGGAACTGACCGCCAAGGCGATTCAGGACGGCTGGTACCAGACGGGGGACGTGGCTTTTATCGACTCCGAAGGCTTCATCCACATCACGGGCCGCGAAAGCCGCTTCTCGAAGATCGGCGGCGAAATGGTGCCGCACATCAAAATCGAAGAGGAACTCGAAAAGCTCGTCGGTTCCACCGAAGACGGCAAGCCGCAGGTCGCCGTCACTGCCGTTCCCGACGAGAAGAAGGGGGAGCGGCTGATTGTCCTGCACACGAAGCTGGTTAAGACGCCGGACGAACTCCGCAAGGGACTAACTGAAGCGGGCCTCCCCAACCTCTTCATCCCCGGCACGGACGGCTTCATCGAGGTCGAGGCCCTGCCGATCTTGGGCACGGGCAAGCTCGACTTGAAAGGGATCAAAGCGCTGGCGCTTGAGAAGACGGGCGGAAAGCCGACGGCTTAATTCTCGCCGAGCGTGTGTCCGTCGTCGGTGCTGTGACGGAGCGAGTCGCGTTCGCGGCGGGTCGCTTCGAGGTCGAAGACGAGATACTTCATATCGAGCCGGAGCTGGCTCAGGGCCTCTTGCACGAGGTTCAGAATGCGGCGGCGGCGCTTCGTGCTATCGACCACGCGGAACATGAGCGGCTCGAGGCGGGAACGGTGCTCGGCCGGCAGGGCGGCAACGGCGGCAGCCAGATCGGCAACGTCCTTGGGCAGCTCTTCGGTCGGGGCGGCGATGCGAGGCAGGCTCATGCGGGATAGCTCCGGTGTGGCGTCTTGGTAACGAGATGGAAAGCAGGCTTCGTGCCACAGCCGAATCGCCAAGCGGGCGATAGCCATAACTCTAAGCGGGGCGGGAGCTTACGACAAGCATTTCGCATCCGGGATGTGCGTTACCCACGTGGCAAATCGGCGACAGTTGCCCTGGTCTCTTGTCGCAAGTCTTGATACAAGGCCGAGTTGCGTCGAAAGCACGGCCGCTGGCAGCAGCGTTGCCAAACGGCGACGCGTTAGGCCGATAAGCAGAGATAGATACCAACCCAACGCGTAAGCGAGGGACACGCAGCCTCGCTTGCGCGTCGGGTTGGTGTGAGCAGGATGCAACCGGCAATGCGAGTAGCACCGCAATCAAAGGCGAATCGAAGGCGACTTGTCGTCGCCGTGCTCGCCCTATTGCTGCTGGCGTGTTCTCGCGCCACCTTCGCTCAGTACCGCGACTCTTTCGAAGGCCCTGAGCCCTCGTGGCTCCTCGGCGGCGCCGACTGCGGCGTGAAGGTGCTCGGCAAGGTGCGGGACTATCGGAATGCACATGCCGGCCAGGCGAGCGAATATCATCGCCTGACCGTCGGCAACGGAACGCACGTTTATCTCGTGCTGCCGATCGGCAAGGTGCCGGCGATTGCCGAGTTTCGTCCGAGCCTCTACCTG
The DNA here is from genome assembly GCA_964384375.1 of uncultured Pirellulaceae bacterium. Classification (GTDB taxonomy): domain Bacteria; phylum Planctomycetota; class Planctomycetia; order Pirellulales; family Pirellulaceae; genus CAYLLN01. The sequence goes on along the minus strand of CAYLLN010000021.1, from coordinate 19,823 downwards.
AAAGCCGACCGGGCCAGCCTGCAGTTTCTGGCTCGCGTTGTCTTTCCGCGGAGCATCGACCGCGGCAGCGGGCAACCCGTGACGGCTCTCTTGCGCGGCGACATGTACACCGACGTCGGCGAGTGGCAGGAACTGGCCATTCGCGATGCGGCAAAGCTCGTGCAGTTGGAAGGGGCGGCTCAACGTCTCACGCATGGCCGCGAGTTTGACGCAGGCGAAGCCTATATCGACCTCTTGGTGATCAACGCCTACAGCGCTGCCGGCAATGTTGATGTCTGGATCGACGACCTGGAAATTCAGGGCTATGTGAACCTTGACTCCAATGCCGCGGTGCCGAGCGATCGGGGCCCGACCGCGCTTCCAGAGGCGTCTGCTGCCGGACCTATTGCGGAATTGCAGGGTTCGCTGCTCCTGGTGCGTGGCCGGCCGCTGGCGCCGCGGATCGTGCAGCATCAAGGGGAATCGCTCGAATGGCTCAAGCAGCTTGGCTTCAATGCGGTCAAGTTGAACGCCTCGCCCTCCGCCGAAGAACTGAAGGAAGCGCAGCGGCTAGGATTGTGGCTCATCGCGCCCCCACCGTATGGGAACGAGTCCACGACACGCGAGGCATTCTCGTCAGTTCTCGCTTGGAGCCTTGGCTCGCGGCTGACGGAACTCGACCTCGCCGGCACGAAGGATCTCGTCAGTGAAATTCGCCGCTTCGAGCCCGATCAGCAGCGGCCGCTCGTCGCAGGCGTCGATGCGGGCCTTGCCGAGCTCAGCCGCATCGCGCCGATCGTCATGCTGGAACGCAATCCATTGGGAACGAGTCAGGAACTGGCCCTATCGCGGCGGTGGCTGATGACGCGGCCCAGGCTCGCTCGACCCGGAACGCCGTTCTGGGCCACCATCCACAGCCAGCGGCCGGAAAAGCTTTCCGAGCAACTCGTGCTGCTTAGCCAGGGGCAGGAGATCGACGACGATATCGACCATCAGCAATTGCGGCTGGCGGCGTATAGTGCGCTGGCGGCTGGTGCTCGGGGAATCGTCTTTCCGTCGCGCACGCCCCTCTCGGCTCAAAACGGCTCGGACGCAATGCGGGCCGACACTCTCAAGTTGCTCAATCTGGAACTGCGGTTGCTGGAGCCGTGGATAGCAACCGGCAGCTTTGCCGAGGAACTGGCGGCGGGCGATGGGAGCGTGCAGGTAAGCGTACTGGCCACGGAGCGGTCGCGGCTCCTTTTGATTACACAGCACGCTCCGGCGCAACAGTTCGTGCTCGGTCCCCCGCCCCGGTCGAGCCTGCAAATCACGATTCCCGGCGTCAGCATCTCGGATCGGGCCCACCGCATTTCGCTGGCTGGAATCAAGCCGCTCAAGCTGACGCACACGAGCGGGGGCGCGCACCTGACGCTCGACGACGCGGGACTGGCGACCGCCGTCGTCATCACGCAGGATCCGCTCGCCCTGCATCATCTGGGCCGCACGCTGGCCGACGTGAAAGCCGAAGCGGCCCGCCTGCGGCAAGAGTTGCTCACTTGGCGGCTGGCGCGAGTGACACAGATTGACGGCGAACTGATCGCCACGCATCGCACGCTGTATGCCTCCAGCAGCGGGCAGCAACCGCGAACCGAGACGCCGGCGGTGCTGCTGCGTACGGCTCAGGAACATCTCGATCAAGCCAAGAAGCTCTCGGCCAGCGGCGACTTCGAGAATCATCAGATCGCTCTCGATCGCTGCGAAATCGCTCTGGCCAAGGTCCGCCGCGGAGCGTGGGAAACGACGGCATCGCCGTTCCCCTCGCCTGCCGCCAGCCCGTGCCTGGCTCAATACACTTCGCTCCCACTGCACTGGCAGGTGGCCCAGCGAATTCAGCGAAGCCAGTTCGGACCGAATTCGCAGGCGGCCGGCGACATGGAATCGCTCGAGCAAATGCTCGCGGCGGGCTGGAAACAAGAGCGGCGTCCGCCGGGCGGTGTGAATTGTGACGTGAGTTTGTCGCTAGCCGATCCGCATGCCGGCCGCTCACAGCTTCGCCTGCAAGCGTGGGCTGCCGACAAGCAGCTTGCCCCGCAAGTGATCGAGCATCCGATGGTCTGGATCACGAGCAGCCCGGTGAGCGTGCGCCAGGGGCAAATTGTGCGGATACACGCCTGGGTCGATGTGCCGCGACCGCTCGCCGGCAGCGACGACGGCCTCGTCGTCTTCGACTCGGCAGGGGGCTGGGAGTTGGGCGACCGCATTCGGCAGACTCGCGGCTGGCGCGAAGTGACGCTGTATCGCGCGGTGCCGCAGAATGGCGACCTGACCGTGACGTTCGCTCTCTCCGGCCTGGGCGAGGCGCGAATCGACGATCTGGCCGTGTCGGTCCTTGAGCCAGAGCCGCTGCGGGCCCAGTAGGTCCCGCCGGCTCGGCGGGACTTGCTCTGGAGAGGGGGAGAGAGGGTGAGCGGGAGACTCGTGCCAGACAATACGGGCGGCGGTGAACTTGGTACTCCGTACTGAATACCAAGTACGCAGTACAATCACCGCAATGAGTTCCCCAATACGCGACTTGCGTGACGACGCCCTTGCCATCTGGCGCGCCGCTGTTGCCGCCGCCCAAAGCGACCGCCTCGTTCGCGAAAGCCTGCGTATCGAAGGGGACCGGCTGACGATTGGTGACGACGAACTTTCGCTTGCCTCGATTCGCCAAATCGTGGTGGTTGGCGCGGGGAAGGCCGGCGCGGGAATGGCCGCCGGATTCGAGCAGGCGCTGGGGCCGAAGCTGCTGGCCGAGAAGCACGTCACCGGCTGGGTCAATGTGCCTGCCGACTGCGTGCGGAAGCTCTGCCATATTCACCTGCACGCGGCCCGGCCGGCAGGAGTCAACGAGCCGACCGAGGCGGGCGTCGAGGGGGCGGAGAAGATCCTTGAACTCGCTAGCTCGCTTGGACCAGATGATTTATGCATTTGCCTGATCTCTGGAGGCGGATCGGCGTTGATGCCCGCTCCCGTGCCCGGTGTTTCGTTGGCCGATAAGCAGGTACTCACGCGGCACCTCAGCGCTGCCGGCGCGAACATTCAGGAACTGAACACGGTCCGCAAGCAACTCAGCCGGATCAAAGGGGGCGGACTGGCACGCGCTTGTTGTGCCGGCAGGCTGGTATCGCTGATCATTTCCGACGTGCTCGGCGATCCGCTCGACGTGATCGCGTCGGGGCCGACGGTGCAGAACACGACGACGGCAGCCGATGCACTGGCGATCGTCCAGCGATTTGGGGACGCACCACAGTCGGTTATCGACTATCTGAAGAGCAGCACCGAGCAGCCGAACACCCCGACCACTAGTCGGGGCTTTGTGAGGAATCTTGTCATTGGCAACAACGCGCTGGCGGTCGATGCAGCTGGGCAGGAAGCCGTACGCCGCGGATACTCCCCAGCGATGACCGCGGCGACGACGCTGGAAGGTCCGGCCGAAGAAATTGGCGTTCACCTCGCCCAGATGCTGCAGCAGATGGCCAATCAACCGAAGCCCCAACCCGATTCCCTGATTACCGGCGGCGAACCGACTGTCCGTCTCGCACCGCCAAGCATCCGCGGCAAAGGGGGACGCAATCAGCAGCTTGTCCTGGCCGCTCTGTGTGAACTTCTAAATCCTAAATCCGAAATCCGAAATCCTAAATTCTGCCTCCTCTCGGGCGGCACCGACGGCGAAGACGGCCCGACGGACGCTGCGGGCGCGATCATCGACAACGAACTGCTCGCGCGTCTGGCCGCGACCAACCTCGCCCCGCGCGACTTTCTGCGGCGGAACGACGCATACACGTTCTTCGACAAGCTTGGCGGGCTGATCAAGACGGGGCCGACACACACGAACGTTTGCGATGTGCGCGTGCTGGTCGTCGAGAAAGGGTAACTGAAGAATTTACAGAACAATGAGGACAGAATAATCTGAGGCATTCGATTGCCCATTATTCTGCCCGCATGATTCTGTCTATCTACTTCTCATCCCCCGCTTTCAACCAGCCAACAAGCGTTGGCTCGTAGGGGAGAACCTCACCCGCCTTGAAATAGAGGCCGATTTCGCGAGCGGCCGCTTCGGGCCCGTCGCTCGCGTGAACGAGGTTCATCTGCCGGCTGCTGGAATAGTCGCCGCGGATGGTGCCGGCTGCTGCTTTCAGGCCGCTGGTGGCCCCCAGCATCTCGCGGACGACGCGAATCACCTCCAGCCCCTCGACCACCATCGCCAGAATCGGCGAGGCGGTGATGAACGCCTCCAGCCCGGGATAGAACGGCTTGGCGACGTGCTCGGCATAGTGCTGTTTGGCCAAGTCGGGCGTCACTTGCAGCATCTTCATCGCGATGATATTCAGCCCCTTCTCCTCGAAACGGCTGATGATGCGGCCCATCATGCGGCGCTGTACGCAGTCGGGCTTCAGAAGGACGAGTGTGCGTTCCATGTCGATGGCTCCAATCGTTGCGGCTTGTGGGAGGGCGAGGCCCCCTCCGAGCCTGTAAATCGAATTGCAATCGGCGTTTAGAAGCGGAGAATTGTAAGAGGCGACGCCCGTTTGCTCAACGGCACGTTGTTACGCGCGATGATCGGCGAGGGAGGCAATGTGGGAAGTTTCAACTTCAACTTGCACGCCAAATGTAACGAATCCGATCGTGTCGCCGACGGCATTCGCAAGGTTCTCGTCGCTAAGGGATGGCGGCCATCGACGACTCCGCCCGAGGAGAATTCGCGGCGTTGGGGAAGGTCGTCGAATCGTCGGGCATTTTGGATTTCTAATGTGGTGTCTGGATGGACGAGCATCCTGGACAGCGATGTCGCCGGCGCGACGGGTCTGTCTCCACCACTGGCAGCCGAACTCGATGCACACACGCTGTTTTGCATGGTCAACGACAGTGATTCATGGATGTATTCCCTCGCCGATCGCAATGGGATCGTGGACAAGTTTGATAGCGCCAGTCTCGCAATCGACGCAAGCGAGTTTGCGGATGGATCGAGCGAACTTTTTTCTCGGCTTGCCGACATACAAACCCGACTCGCGGACAGTGGATTCAAGCAACGTATCGCCGACTTGCAGAATCAGATCGTGGCCGAAGCTCCGCCTGAAATCCAGGAAATTCATGCCCAAGTGACGAGCGGGAACTTCAACGTAGAGAATATTCAGCAATACAACGAATGGCTGATGAGCCAGGCGCCCCGGCTGTCATCACTCATGCAAGAATTCGTAGGTTCCTTCATCGATTCGCAGTGGGCAACTGCTCCTGCCACGAAGAGCAAGCCCAAGAAGAAGCGAAAGTCCGCGAAATCCAAGCGTGCCGCGGTGCAGGCACAGATCGACAAGATTCGGCCGCTGCTCGTTGCGGACGCTAGCGACGATCAAGTGGCTGAAGTCCTCCACACGAAGACCACCTTCGCCGAGGAGACGCTTGCCAAGTTCCTGCCGCTCGTGGGCATTGCCCCCTTCTATGCCTATCTCGACTACGATCACAAGGACGAAGCCGGGCCTGAAGAGCTAATCGCTCAAGGCATCGAGTTTGCACATCACCTGATGTTTGAGTTGCCTGGCGCTTAAGTCAATTCATTCGCGACGAGTTGTCGCAGCCTAGGAGGTGTTGTCATGGCGTATGAAGAACTGACCGACGAACAACTCCAATCCGCCCTTGCCGAGCTTCCCGGTTGGGAGGTCCGCGACGGCTGGTTGCGGCGCACGTTCAACACCCCCGGCTGGGCGCATACGCTCATGCTGGCCAACACGATCGCGTACCTGGCCGAAGCGGCCTATCACCACCCGGACCTGAAGCTCGGCTACGCGGTTTGCACGGTGCTCTTGCAGACGCACGCGGTGAAAGGACTGACCTTGCACGACATCGAACTGGCGAAGCGGATCACCGAGATTGCTCTCTGGAAGCCGCCAGAGGGCTCGGCCCTCGACGGGTATCCAAAGAAATGGGTGACTTAGTTCTGTCCAATCACCCTTCTCATGCAATTTGCTTCGGAGGAGATCCGACTGTGCCGTCGCATTGCGGCCCATCGAGAGCTACGGATTGGCGCGCGGCCCTTCTTCAGGAGTGGCAACTGCCTTTTCGGCTCCTTTTGACTCGCTGGATGCCGCTGTGTCCTTAGGCGGATTGTCGGTAGGAGCTGCTGCGGGATCAGGCGATGGGGAATCTGGATTTTCAACCGGGGGCACACTCTCCGTTGATGATTTGGATGTACCTGCCGCTTCATTCGGTGGAGAGGCCTCGCCGCCAGCGGGAGTCTCGGACGGTGCTGAGGACTCATCGGGACGTGCTTCCTGAACATCGGATTTCGATTTCGTCCCTCCCTTTCCGCGACCACCCCGACCACCTCGACCGCCCCGTCCTCCACGTTCGCCAGGGGGCGATGGGGGGAGCGCCTCGACTTGCTTCTTAAGATTGGCCAAGCCTGCATCAAGGTCAGGACCCAGCGTCCACTCTTTAAAATATCCGGAATAACCAGCAAGTGACCCGCTGGCCAACGTACCCTCATTCGTCCAAATCACTTTCGTTCCGGAACCCTCCGGAACAAAACGGATGATGCCTGCAGATTGCTCCAGGCTGGGTTGGAACTCCACGCTATACCCGATTCCATACCCCATGTTGCCGCCCGTCCGACGAATCGTGCCACCGCCGCCAGCGTCTTTCCAGGTGTAGTTGGAGTCCGCGCCACTGTCGTCCTGGCCAAACGCCAAGTTCGCCGCCGTGGAATCAGCCGTCCAAGCGGCCCAAGTGGGCCAGCTGTGGAGATCGTCCACGTGGCTGAAAACCGTCCGCGGCGAGGCATTCACCACGATGCTCCGTTCCAGGTAATACTGCCGCGGCAAAGCGTACCCCAGCGAGTAAAGGATCGCTGCGAGAACCAAAAGATTGATGCAAACCCACTTGAAAATCTTCATGGTAAAGCTCTCACGTTCTGCCGTTTGGGGAACCGTTTGCCCAAAGCGATCACCAGAAATCGCGATTCTAGCCGGTGCATCCAAGAAGATCACGGCTGTGCAAACCAAAATTCCGTTTTTTTCGATTCGCTGGGATGGCGTCGTTCGATTGGCGCGTCTGGCCCTACCTTTGTTGGCCGGCTTGTTGTCGGAATCTGGTAGCGGGGTCTGCCGCAACTGCTTTCACGATTTTGATTTGCAAATGCTCGCTGGAGACTCCCTGGCCTTGTTTGGGATGAAGCCCGCCCGTTGACGCCGACGAGAACGCGGCCTTTACAACCCAGCCGATTTTGGCACAATAACTCGTTCCACGCGGGTGTAGCTCAGTTGGTAGAGCGACACGTTGCCAACGTGTAGGTCGTGGGTCCGAGTCCCATCACCCGCTTTTGACCCACATCATGGCCCGAAGTTCTGGCTCGACTGCCGGTACTTCGGGTTCGTTGTTCCTGCCCGCGGCGAGCCCCTTTCCCGAAAACGACCATGGCTACCGAAACCGCAGACACTCCCGACACCGGCGACGAGCAGCAGGAAAAGCCGAAGCTGCAGATGGAAATCAAGATCGACAAGCCCTCGGCCTGCGAACGGCACGTGGCCGTGTCGATTGCTCGCGAGGACGTTGAGCGATACTTGAACGAGGCTTACGACGAATTGGTCCCGAAGGCCGAGGTTCCCGGCTTTCGTCCCGGCCGCGCCCCACGGAAACTTGTCGAGTCACGCTTCAAGGAAAGTGTCGTCGAGCGCGTCAAGGGAAAGCTGCTCATGGACAGCTTGACCCAGATGGGAGACGACCAGGAATTCTCGGCCATCAGCGAGCCCGATTTCGACTTCGAGTCGATCCAGATGCCCGATGACGGGCCGATGCACTTCGAGTTCGACATCGAAGTCCGCCCTGAATTCGACATGCCGCAGTGGAAGGGACTGAAGCTGGAACGGCCGACGCACGAATATACCGACGCGGAAGTCCGCGAGCATCTGAACAAGCTGCTCGTGAAGTACGCGACGCTCGAGGATCACAACGGTCCAATTGAAGCGGGCCACTTTGCCACGCTCACGCTCCGGGTGATTCACAACGGCGAGCAGATTTCGCAGCTCACCGAAGAAACAATCGAGGTAAAGCCGACGCTCAGCTTCGCCGATGCGAAGCTCGAAGGGTTCGACAAGCTGGTCATCAGCAAGCAGCCGGGAGACGTGGTCGAGACGAAGGTGAAAATTTCCGAAGAATCGGAAAACGAAGCCCTCCGCGGCCAGGAAGTGACGCTGACGATGGAAGTGGCGGCGGTCGAAGTCCGCAAGTTCCCCGAGCTCACGCCAGCGTTTCTCGACAAGATCGGCGGCTTTGCGGACGAGGCGGAGCTCATGGCCGAGGTCCGCAAGGAACTCGAACGGCAGCTCAAGTTCCACCAGCAGCGGCGCGTGCGGCAGCAGATTACCGGCAACCTCACGGTCGCTGCCAACTGGGAACTTCCCAAGGACCTGCTTCGCCGCCAGGCGGCCCGCGAGCGGGACCGCATGGTCATGGAACTGCAATCGAGCGGCTTTACGGACGACATGATCCGGGCCTACATGAACGACGTGCAGCAGAACGCCCTGGCTTCGACGGCCCGGGCCCTGAAGGAGCACTTCATCCTCGAGCGGATCGCTGAGGACGAAAAGCTGGAAGCCGAGGCGGAGGATTACGATGCCGAGGTCGAGCTAATCGCCGAGCAGGCGGACGAATCGCCCCGCCGTGTGCGGGCCCGCCTCGAAAAGCGCGGCCTGATGGACACGCTGCGAAATCAGATCATCGAGCGGAAGGCGATCGAGCTGATTCAGGCTCAGGCCGAGTTCAAGGACGTGCCGCACAAGCCGCAAAAGGACGAAGTAGCGGCCGTGAACTACTCGCTGGCGGGCGTGGGTGTAGCGGATATTCCGGACGCAAAGTTCAGTGAAGCGGTGCCGCAGCCCGGTTCGCCGAAGCTGCCGGAGGAGGAGAAGGAGTAGGGCAGGACTGGGTCATGGAAGGTTGTCCGCAATCTCAAATGACCAATGACCAAGCCTCAATGACCAATGCTAACCGTCCCCATTGGTCATTGGGATTTGGTCATTGGTCATTCGCCTGCTGCTCTGGCCCAATTCGCCGCGCAGGGGAATAATGCTTTCGTAGCGGCTGGTCGCCAGCCTCGCCGCCTGTGATGGATCGATCCGGCAAGCCGGCAACTTGCCCCCGGAGTTCCTCTTGCGCATGAGTCCGCACCTTCCTCCCCCGGTCTTCGACTCGCAGTCGTACCAAAGCTATCAGCGGCAGCGGCAACTGACGCTCGGCGATTTGCTGCTCGAGAACCGCATCGTCTTCTTGCAGGGCGAAATCTACGTCGGCAACGCCAACGAAGTAGTGATGAAGCTCCTCTATTTGCAGAGCGAGAATCGCCGCAAGGACATTCACTTCTATTTGAATTCGCCCGGCGGCGACGTGGCCGCGACGCTCGCCATTTACGACACGATGCAGATTCTGAGCTGCCCGGTCGCCACGTATTGCGTGGGACAGGCGGCCAGCGGCGCCGCGGTGCTCTTGGCCGGTGGTACGAAGGGAAAGCGGCACGCCCTGCCCAACTCCCGTGTCATGCTGCACCAGCCTTACGGCGGCGTGCAGGGGCAGATCAGCGACATCGAGATTCAGGCCGAGGAAATCCTTCGCTATCGTGAAGTGCTCAATCAGATTCTCTCGAAGCACACGGGTCAGCCAATCGAGCGAATTGCCAAGGACACCGACCGCGACTTCTTCCTGAGCGCTGAAGGGTCGAAGGCCTACGGCGTCGTTGATGAAGTGCTGCAGAAGATGCCGGGCGCGACGGAAGATAAAGAGTAACCACCAGTGGCCAGGGACAAGTGACAAATGACCGTCACTTGCCACTAGTCATTTGTCATTTGTGTCAGATACAGCCGCAAAACTGGAAACAATTGATATGCCTCTCATTCCCTACGTTGTTGAAAAAAGCGGCCGCGAAGAGCGGGTGTACGACATCTACAGCCGGCTGCTCAAGGACCGCATCGTCTTTCTGGGCACGCAGGTCAACGACGAAGTCGCCAATGCGATCGTCGCCCAGATGCTGTTCTTGCAGTCGGACGATCCGAAGGCCGACATTCACTTGTACGTCAATTCGCCCGGCGGCAGCGTGAGCGCGGGCATGGCGATCTACGACACGATGCAATTCATCACCTGCGACGTCGCAACGTACTGCATCGGCCAGGCGGCCTCGATGGGGGCCGTGCTCCTCACGGCCGGCGCTCCCGGCAAGCGGTTCGCCCTCCCCAACGCCCGCATCATGATTCACCAGCCCCTGGCCGGTATGCAGGGAACGGCCGAGGAAATCATGATCCACGCGAAGGAGTTCAAGCGGATCAAGCAGCGCATGAACGAGATTCTGATCAAGCACACTGGTCATCCGCTGGAGAAGATCGAGGCCGACACCGATCGGGATCGCTTCATGTCGGCCGCGGAGGCCGCTGAGTATCGCCTCGTCGATAAGGTGATCGAGCACATGCAGGTGGTGCCGCAGCCGACTAAATCGAGCGAGTAAGCAGGTTCGCGCTATACTGACATACCCGCGAGATAGCCCGTGCTGAACGCGGCTTGGAAGTTGTAGCCGCCGATCGGGCCGTCGAGGTCGAGGATTTCGCCCGCGAAATATAGCCCCGGCACGAGTTTGCTCTCCATCGTGCGGCTGTCGATCTCGGCGAGCGAAACGCCCCCCGCGGTCACTTCCGCTTTGGCGAATCCGCGTGTGCCGGTTAGCGAGATGTTTGTCGCCTTGATCGCTTGCACCAAGGCACTACGTACTTGCTTCGATAGTTCCGCTCCCCGCAGTTCAGCGGGCAAACCGGCCAGACCGACAAGCTGCTCGATAAGCCGTCGCGGCAGTTCCGGAGCGAGCCAGCCGGCAACCTGTCGCTTCCCCTCGCGAGCGGCCGCTTCGCGAATGGCGCTGTCCAGTGCCTCTGCCTTAACGCCCGGCAGGAAGTCGAACACCAGCGTCAGCGCCGTGGGATCGGGCACTGCCGTCACCGCCCGACTGATGTCCATGGCGACGGGGCCGGAGAGGCCAAAGTGGGCGAAGAGTAGCGAGCCGCGGCGCTCGTCGAGGGGCTTTTGTTCGAGTGGCCTTTGATTCGGGGTGGCTGGGGTTGCCTGGATGGCAACCCCGGCTGGCCGTGGTTCGCTGCGCGACCCACAGCCACCCGAAACCAGTCGCAGTGCAACATCCGGCACCGTTACTCCGGAGATCGCTTTCACCCACGCGGCATTGGTGGTGAGTGGCGCGAGCGCGGGCCGCGGCGGCACAATGGTATGGCCAAGTGCTGCTGCCCAGGAATAGCCATCCCCCGTCGTTCCGCTGCCGGGATATGACTGTCCGCCGACGGTCACGATGACTTTGGGGGCAAGAAAAGTAGATCCCTCTCGCCGTGAGGAACCTGAATCGGAAGTGGACGATTCGTCGCCGCTGGTTCCTGACGGCGTCAGAGACCTACACTGCGTCCGAACTTGCCATGCCTCTCCTTGCCGCTCAATTCCAGCGACCGGCGAATCAAGCACGAGTTCTGCGCCGCTCCGGTGAAATCGCTTCAAGAGCGCCTCGAGCACGTCCGTCGCCCGATTGCTGACTGGAAAGACTTTGCCGGTCTCCTCGACCTTCGTCGGCACTCCTTCGTCCTCGATCCGCTTGACCAGGTCCGCCGGGCCGAGCGCGGCCAGTGCCGAATGCAGGAAGTTTCCCTGCTCGCGATAGGCCCGGATGATGCCCCACTTGTCGGTCGCATGCGTAAGGTTGCACCGCGTGCCGCCGGACATCAAGATCTTAACCCCCGGCCGGCGATTCTTTTCAAGGAGCACCGTTCGCAGCCCGCGCTCCGCCGCCGTTGTTGCGGCCATGAGCCCAGCAGCGCCGGCGCCGATCACAATGACGTCGTAGGCGTTCAAGATGAGCAGTTCGTGGTAATCCGCTTTGGCCTGAATCACGACGCCGGAAGGATATGCCCCATCTTTTCGCGCTTCGTCGAAAGATACTTCTCGTTGTGCGGGTTTGCCGGCGCGACGATCGGCACTTGATCGACGACTTGCAGGTCAAAGCCGTCGTAGATGAAGGCGTCGATCTTTTTCGGGTTGTTCGTCAGCAACCGCACCTTCCGCAGGCCGAGATCCTTCAGAATCTGAATGCCGACGCCGTAGTCGCGCATGTCCGCCTTGAAGCCGAGGGCGTGGTTCGCTTCGACCGTGTCGAGGCCCCGTTCTTGCAGCTCGTAGGCTTTGATCTTCTCGACCAAACCGATACCGCGACCTTCCTGCGGCAGATAGACGAGGACGCCGGCCCCGGCCGCCTCGATCATCTCCAGGGCCATTTGCAACTGGCTGCCGCAGTCGCAGCGGAGCGAGTCCAAGAGGTCGCCCGTGAAGCACGAGGAATGCAACCGCACGAGCGGGGCTTCGGCCTGCGACAGGTCTCCTTTGACGAGGACCATCGGCTGCTGGCTCTCAAACTTCACTTCGTAGGCGATGATCGTAAAGTCGCCATAGTCGCGCGTGGGAAGGCTCGCCTGGGCGATGCGGCCGACGAGCTTTTCGCTGACGCGGCGATGAGCAATGAGCTGCTCGATCGAGATGATCTTCAGGTTGTGCTTCTTGGCGATCGCTTGCAGTTGATCACGCGTGGCCCGCTCGCCCCGCTCGTCGAGAATCTCGCACAAGACGCCGACCGGAGCGCAACCCGCCATGCGGCACAAATCAACAGCGGCCTCGGTGTGTCCCGCTCGGCGGAGGACGCCACCTTCCTTCGCGAGCAGCGGATGGACGTGGCCCGGCCGGACAAAATCGCCGGCGATCGACGCTGTATCGGCCATCGCTTGCACGGTGCGGGCTCGCTCGATGGCCGTGATCCCCGTCTTGCCGCTCTTGTGGTCGATCGGCGTCAGAAAACCGGTACCAAGCGGAGCGGTGTTCGTTTCGACGACCGGTGCGAGCCCCAGCCGGCGAGCCGTCTCGGGCAAGAGCGGCGTACAAAACTGCCCTCGGCCCGAGAGGATGAAGTTGACGAGTTCCGGCGTCGCTTTATCAGCCGCGCAGATGAAGTCCCCCTCGTTTTCGCGATCCTCGGCATCGACAACGATAATCGCCTCACCGCGACCGATGGCATCGACGGCAGCTTGCACGGTAGAGAAGTCGGACATGGTGGTATTATAGACGGGAGCAAGGGTTTGCGGTTCGGGGTTCAGCCGGCCGACCCTAGCCTCTAGCACTAGCCCCTTCCCCATGCTCGACCGCGAAGAATACGTCGAACAGGCCCACCTCTTCCGCACGCTTGGCGAGCGGCTGTCGGAAGGAACGCCCGTGCAGGAACTGCTCGACCATGTGAAGCAGGAAGTCCTCGCGACGACGCGCCTGCCGATGGCGATCGACTTTCTGCTGGCGGAACTGAAGCACACGGGGATGATGTCCGGGGCAATGGCTCGTCTGGCCCATTATTTCTCGCCGTTTCAGACGTACATCATGCGCGAAGCCGAGGCCGAGCGCGGCCGCTTCGACATGCGGGTCGCCATCGACATCCTCCGCTTCGAGGCGGAATATCGGGCCAAGTCTCCAATCCCGCAGGCAATGTTCATGTACCAGTTCGAGTGCCTCTGCCGCAATCGCCTGAAGTACGATCCGGGCCTCGCGGCCATTGCCGGCGACCCGCTCTACGACGCGGCCTGGCAGGAGTGGATTCGCGAACTCCGGTTTCGGATCGGCATGGTCGATTTTGCCGACATGATCTACGTCCGGAGCCAGTTCAACATCATCCACCGTACCCGCCCGAACCAGCCGCCGCCGGAGCCCGAAAAGCCGGTCCTCTTCGGCGAAAAGGACGGCAAAATCGCCTGGGCCAACCGCCGCAAAGACCCGCTCTATCTTTTTGCCGCCCTCCAGCGGCACCTGGGCTATCCCGCCGTCCCGCGCACCAAGCGCCGCGACGAAACGCTCGACGCCCTCGTTCCGGTCCTCAAGTCGCAGGTCGATCGGCTGGAGACGCGCGTCAAGCTGCTCGAAGACGAAGCCCGCGGCGGCATCGACATCACGAAGTTTTATAGTCCCGCGAGCGGGCCGCTCAAAAGCGTGCCGCCGCCGGATGATTTGGCGTAGTCCGACACGCCCCGTGACATTGCCAGACTTCCTGCGGTTCTTCAGAATGGCATAGTCGCCTCGCATTTCCACCCTGCGCTGCTGTTTCCCCGTGCAACTTACCCGCAACCCCACCCGCTCCGTTCGCATCGGCACCGCCACCATTGGCGGTGGCCAGCCGATCGCCGTACAGAGCATGACGGCCACGCACACGCAGGACATCGACGCCACCGTTTGGCTCGTGAACCTGCTGCACGAGGCAGGGGCCGATGTCGTCCGAATTGCTGTCGATAGCAAGAAGGACGCCGACGCCCTGGCCGAAATCCGCCGGCAGACGAAGGCGAACCTCTCGGTCGATCTGCAAGAGAACTACCGCCTTGCCGAACTCGTCGCTCCGCACGTCGATAAGGTCCGCTACAACCCCGGCCATCTCTATCACCACGAGCCGACCCGCCCCTGGCAGGACAAGGTGCGGTACATCGCCGCCGTCGCGCGGGACAACGACTGTGCTCTCCGCGTCGGCGTCAATTGCGGCAGCGTCGATCCGGCCAAGAAGGAAATGTACGACGAGGACGACTCGATCACGCCGATGCTCGAAAGTGCCTGGGAGCACTGCGACCTCTTGGATTCGCTCGGCTTCACGCGGTACTGCGTGTCGCTCAAGGACAGCGACCCGCAGAAGGTGATCGAGGTGAACCGCCGCTTCGCCGAGCGCCGCCCCGACGTGCCGCTCCACCTGGGCGTGACCGAGGCGGGCCTCCCCCCCGACGGCATCATCAAAACGCGGATCGCCTTCGAGCAGCTCATCAGCCGAGGGCTAGGCGACACGATCCGCGTCTCGCTCACCGTCCCCAACGACAAGAAGCCGCAAGAGATCGAGGCGGGGCGGCAAATCCTGGCCGACATTGCCGCCGGCCGCGTCCGGAGCGTCGTGACCTACGGCCTGCCGACGCTGAACATCATCGCCTGCCCCAGCTGCTCGCGGGTCGAAAACCAGGCGTTCATCGAGCTGGCCCAGCAGGTCAAGGAAATGACCGCCTACGCCAAGGAGCACGCCATCACGATCGCCGTCATGGGTTGCCGCGTGAACGGCCCCGGCGAAACGGACGACGCCGACCTCGGCCTCTGGTGCGGCCCGAACTTCGTGAACCTGAAGCGCGGCAGCGAAGAACTCGGCGCGTATCCCTACGACCAGATTCTCGGCCGCCTGCGAAGCGAGCTGGACGGGCTAATTGCCGCGCGGGCCCTCACATAGCCGCGACCATTGGTCGCGCCACTCGGCGAGCGGGAGGCGTCATCCTCCCGATGACTTGGCCTGCACACGGGAGTTGGCCTGCACACGGGAGGGCGAGGCTCCTGCTGAGCCGCGGCCTCCATCGCCAACCACCCCTACCGGCGGATTCCCTCCTTCATCATCCGCCGCTTGAACACCTCTCGCACTCACTCGCGATCCGCGTCCAAATTAATACTTTCGGCGAGTTTTCGTCGGAAACTCACATTCATAACTGCCGTAAGTATTTGCTCTGACCGTACATGCGAATTCATGACCGCAGGGGGCTGTATGAATCGTATGACCGACTCATTAGCCATGCCAAAACTGGCTGAACACCACCCTTGCCAGTGAGCACACGCCGAGTCGAACCAAACGATCCCTAGCTGATGTCGGTCTTGTCCGCGACATCTCCACTTACCACGGCCTCAGGCGATTCCGTCCGTTTCGCTGAACGTGCATAAGTGCGTGAGAAAAGTTCCGGCGCAAATCGATCACTAAACCTTTGCCAGCAAACGCCTTGCGCCACATTTTCGGAATATGCACGTATGCACGATATGCATCTTATGCACGCCAAGCCGGCCGCATGGAAACCCGAAGCGTAAGCGAGGGCGAACCGGAAGCCCGAAGCGTCAGCGAGGATCTTCCTGGAAAGCCCGACGCGTAAGCGAGGCTCCCCCGCGCAACATCCATCTTCCCCAAATTGCCAAAGATCGAGCGAACCTCCGGCCTGCCCGCAGGAACAAGCCGTCGCCAACTAGGTTAGACGCACTACTGGACAGAATTATTGCATCGAACTGGCAGGTTGTTACAATTCGAGTCGGACGCCACGCGTTTGCCAGCCGATCCAAGGGGGCATCCATGTCCGCTCTCGTTCTTCCCACGGCCGTCCAACCTGCCGTTCCCCGCGTCTCCGAGCCGGCCAAACCCAAGCTGCTCGATCAGCTGCGTCACGCCGTCCGAGCATTGCACTACAGCCTCAAGACCGAAGAGGCCTACGTCCATTGGGCCCGGCGCTACATTCTGTTTCACAACAAGCGCCATCCCGCCGAGATGGGTGAAGCCGAAGTCAACGCCTTCCTGACGGACTTAGCCGTCACCCAGCACGTTGCCGCCTCCACGCAGAATCAGGCCCTCGCGGCCCTCCTCTTCCTCTACGAAAAAGTCCTCCATCGACCGCTCGACCGCCTCGAGGGTGTTGTTCGGGCCAAGCGGCCTCACCGTCTCCCTGTCGTCCTCACTCGCGATGAGGTGCGCGCGATCCTCGGTCGCCTCAGCGGGACCTATCGCCTGATCGCCACGCTCCTCTACGGGTGCGGCCTCCGCCAAATCGAGTGCCTCCGATTGCGCGTGAAGGACATCGATTTTGGGAAGAACCAGATCACCATTCGCGAAGGGAAAGGGCAAAAGGACCGCGTCACGATGTTGCCCGGTGCGGCCAACGAGCCACTGGCGAAGCATTTACAACGGGTGCAGCGGCTGCACGCAGCCGACTTGCAGGCTGGCTTTGGCCGAGTCGAATTGCCATTCGCTTTGGACCGAAAGTATCCGAATGCGGACCGCGAGTGGGGCTGGCAATACGTCTTTCCTTCGGCAAACATTGGAACTGACCCGCGTAGCGGGGTCCGCCGGAGGCATCACGCCCACGAATCGGCAATCGCCCGCGCCGTGAAGCATGCGACGCGAACCGCCGGGATCGCCAAACGTGTCACCTGCCACACCTTCCGCCATTCCTTCGCCACACACCTGCTGGAAGATGGCTACGACATTCGCACGATTCAAGAACTCCTGGGTCACCAGGACGTCAGCACCACGATGATTTACACTCACGTCCTCAACCAAGGTGGCCGCGGCGTTCGCAGTCCGCTCGACAGTCTGGGAGAACTGGAGAAGGCAGACTGATTTCGGTGTTAGACGGCGCGTTTTCCGTCGCCTAAAAACATCGACAGCTCCAAATGGGATCGCGTAAGGTGTACACTGGAAAGAGTTTGGGAGCAGAACCCCCACGATCGTACCATTGGCGTTAGTTGACGTTCCGGCAAACTAACAAGTTGGCAAAGCCGGATAAACATAGTTATGCATCAAGAGGGCACCGTCGCCATGGACGACGAAGACGCGGGCGCGATCCCGGCCGCGAACATCGGGGACACGGACTTGGTCGCCATTGCCCAGACCAACCTTGCGGCTACCAAGGAGATCGCGCGGTTGGAAGACCTCATGAACCGCGGCGAGGAAACCAAAGAGGAATTTCTGCGGCTTTGCCAGTTGCTCTTCGACGTCGGTTCAGTCTCAGCGTCCGAGTACTTGCTGAGGCGCAACCTCGATTACTACGAAGGCCACGCCATTTACGTCCGGTTATTCGGCACGGCGAGGCAAGAAGAGTTTGATGCAGCCATCGATGCGTTCAAGTCGCAATTCGATGTGGACTTGGAGCTGGTGGCAGAAAATGACTTTCTGATTTCGACGTTCCGCTCCGATGGCAGCTCGCCGCGCTTCGACAATTTTGCGCTGCTTTCGCGGCCTTGTGAGATTAAGTTTGGGTACATCGAGCAAGACATGATCGAAGCAGACGTGACATTGTTCGCCCCCGGACGCGATGTTCTTGACGCGGACGAATGCATGGTTCTGTTCTTCGTGAATGGCGTCTGGGAAGACGCGGATGCGATGGATGCATAACCAGCCGTTGCACCTGACCGCGGCGGCATGACGGTTTTTCCAGGTTCAACGTCTCACCAGCCGCCGCGGCAGGTGAACTTGGTCGTTATGCGACCAGTTCCACACCCCATCGACCTCTGCAACGCGGCGTTGGAGTCGGTCCGTACCCACATCCCGGCGGACCTCTATCGAGACGTCTTCGATTACATCAACCGGCACAACGAGTGGGGTCTGGGTTTGGAGACATTGATCGATCAGCTCAGCGAGTTGGAGATCAAGATCACGGCCGACCAATTCTCGCTTATCGAGCGTGCGATGGCGTCGATGGATTTGGCGGGCGACCAGCGTGTGCGCTACCTGCGAGAGCACGGCGTGGTCGCATAACCCGCCGCTGCACTGGACCGCGGCCGCGGAACGTTTCTCGTAGTTTGATGGCCGTCGGCGCGGCCGTGGCCAGTGAACGGCATTCCGTTATGCATCAAGAGGGCACCGTCGCCATGGACGACGAAGACGCGGGCGCGATCCCGGCCGCGAACATCGGGGACACGGACTTGGTCGCCATTGCCCAGACCAACCTTGCGGCTACCAAGGAGATCGCGCGGTTGGAAGACCTCATGAACCGCGGCGAGGAAACCAAAGAGGAATTTCTGCGGCTTTGCCAGTTGCTCTTCGACGTCGGTTCAGTCTCAGCGTCCGAGTACTTGCTGAGGCGCAACCTCGATTACTACGAAGGCCACGCCATTTACGTCCGGTTATTCGGCACGGCGAGGCAAGAAGAGTTTGATGCAGCCATCGATGCGTTCAAGTCGCAATTCGATGTGGACTTGGAGCTGGTGGCAGAAAATGACTTTCTGATTTCGACGTTCCGCTCCGATGGCAGCTCGCCGCGCTTCGACAATTTTGCGCTGCTTTCGCGGCCTTGTGAGATTAAGTTTGGGTACATCGAGCAAGACATGATCGAAGCAGACGTGACATTGTTCGCCCCCGGACGCGATGTTCTTGACGCGGACGAATGCATGGTTCTGTTCTTCGTGAATGGCGTCTGGGAAGACGCGGATGCGATGGATGCATAACCAGCCGTTGCACCTGACCGCGGCGGCATGACGGTTTTTCCAGGTTCAACGTCTCACCAGCCGCCGCGGCAGGTGAACTTGGTCGTTAGCCTGCGAGACCCACGCCACATGGAATCACCCGCACAAGCAATCGAACGAGTAAAGGATGACTTCCGCTCACGGTCGGACGCTGACCTTTTGCGGGAGTTGGAGGCACTGCCCATCCTTCCCGCTGAGGACAGCGATGCTTGGGAAGTAGATAGCCAGTGGTGGCAGACAGCCGAGCGATTCACCGCGTTGGCTGACCTCGCAGCAGAGCGTCGGCTTCGCCCTGCGATTCCTCTTTTGCTTGGACGTTCATGCTACGGCGATCCCGGAGAGACGATGAGAGGTTTGCGCCATGCGCTGGAGGCGATCGTTGCACCCGATTACGATGCACTCACACCATTCTGCGTCGAGGCTGCGGCTTCGCCGCAGCCCGGGGCACGGCTTTGGGCGGTGGACGAGCTTGGCGTGCTGAGAGACCGCCGGGGATTACCAGCACTTCTCGCGGCACTGCGCGATTCAGCATCAGAGGTTCGTAGGACTGCGTGCCGGTCACTTTCGATGTTGACGCGAGACCATCCAGATTTGCGTGGAGAAGTTATCGCGGCGCTCACGAGTTTTCGTGATTCGACCGCAGACACCAAAGACCAGAAAGATGCAGATAGAGCGATACAGATAATCGTCGCAGGCTAACCTTTCTATGGCCTCCCTCTGTCAAGAGGGCGCACGGATAGCGCGGCGGACTG
>CAYLLN010000020.1:0-97033 GCA_964384375.1 uncultured Pirellulaceae bacterium | reverse complement strand
CCCAGGGAATCATCTGCATCACCTGCAGCTCGGCCACCAGGCGATCAGGCTCGTAATTCATCGGCGGCAGGTAGAACATCGACGAGATCGTCGGGTCGGGCAATTTGCTGACATAGCCCGTCTGAGCCCACTCCGCCGCCGCCTCGTGCTGCATACGGCGAAGCGTTGGATTGTTTGCCAGCGCCGAGACTTCCAGCGACTCCAGTGTCTCGGCGTGCTCGCTTACTGCACCTGGCTCGATCGCCTCCACCTGCGCCTGCAGCGGAGCCGGCAATGGCTGGTGTGCCCCTGCGTTTGGCTGCTCGGTTGCCGACTGGTGGGCCGCCAATTGCACTGCCGACTCAGGCGGCGAACTCACCGCCGCAGTCGGCGTCGCTACCGCGGGTCGCTGCGACAGCGGCAGGTTCGGCTCGCCTCGCCGCTGCCGATCCGACTGGCATCCTGCGGAGGCCGCGAACAATGCCGGCAAGAAGAGAATTGGAATGACGAACCGAAGCATGGCGTCCTGCCGATCCCGCCGGGGGATAAGGTGGGCTGCCGCCAGGGTTTGCTACCCCAAGGCATCACCGATTTCTTCGGCACTTTCCGCATGTTGGCTACATCTGCTACACGGTCACCGCCGCCAACCCTCGCCAAGTGGTCCGTCTATAACAATTGGCGACAATGTGCGGGCACCCGCCAAGAAGTGACCGCTGATCCGCCACTACGGGCCATCGAAGCAATCGTCTGTCCGACGCCAAGAAGCAGGGGATAGCAGCCGAGTTTCGCAGCTGTCACCGGCGGACAGATTGATCACTTCAGCGATCGACTAGACGCGGACGCGGTGGCCTATTGGGAACTGTGCAATTTGGGATACGGCGAATCGGCGGCGCGGCGATCAGCCAGCTCGCGCGTCGACCAGGCCCAGCTGCGTCAGGTGGCGACGATGGATCAAGTGGCGCGAGAGATCATTGAGACCCGCGAGCAAATCTTATCCCGCAGGCGTCAAATCAAGATCACCCAGGGAGCCGTGAAGGTAGCGCGCGACTCCTATGAACGCAATCAAAAGCGGATTCAGAACGCTCAGGGCCTGCCGCTGGAGGTGCTCCAGTCGATTCAGGCATTGTCCCAGGCTCAGCGCGAGCATGTGCGCGCCATTGTCGAATTCGATCAGGCCCAGTTTCAGCTATTCCGAGCGATTGGCTGGCCCGCGCTTCCAGGTGCGGTGAAACCCTAGTATCAAAACAGTTGGTCCACACCTGCGGTAGCTTGCGCTGCACGGCGAGTGCAGACGAAATGCATCTACTCGCTTTCGACCTGCTTCAAAAGCCTACTGAGCGGCGTCTCCAGAGCCCGGGCGAGTTGCTGCGCGATGCCAATGCTTACCTGGACCTTTCCCAGCTCGATCGAGCTGACGTAGGTGCGATGGATGCCCGCCTTGTCCGCGAAATCCTCCTGCGACAGGCCCAGTTCCAACCGGCGCTTCCGCACCACCATGCCGAAGGCAACCTCGATGTTCTGCATGGCGGCCAGCTTCGCCAGTTGCAGACCATCAATCTACAGACGATACTATGACATACGATCGTCTGTATCGCTTCATCTCGGGAGCAACCTCCATGTCCAACCAGAGCCCTCCTTTGCTGGCCGCTGGCACCGTAGACGAAACGGCGGATCGGCGGCAACTAGTAAGCGTGGCGAGTGTCGCGAGCCTTGTTATCGCGATGGGGGTGGGGCTGGTATTTTCGTATTGGCTGCCGGTTCTCGTGTTGGGATGCAGCTTCGTCGTGGTTTGGATAACAGCTGCCTGTTCTCCATCCTTCTCCCGGACTGACGGGGACGGTGCCGAGAATGAACGGCCCTCCGCTGGCGAGGGGAGTCTATTTGTTCGCCTACCGAAGTGGAAAACTGCCCTGTTCGCCTTCTTTGTGCTGATTGCAGTGGCCGCACTTCTTGCGCGCTGGGTCGAGCCCTTGCGCTGGTTACTCAACCTGTGCTCAGTTAGCTTCCTCGTGACATTCGTCAGCACGCTCCTACTGGCAGCACGTGAGCAATCCCCAGCCATTAGGGTGCGGTGGACGACCTGGTCTGCTGTCGGACTTGTTTGCGCCGCGTTCGCGTGGCTGATTGCCCCTCCGGCATATGCGTCCGTCCATCCGGTATTCCACACGCCGGCCTCCGGAAAGTCCATCGCCCGTCCAGCCGTCCTTGTCGAGCTACTGGACGATACGGAACATGGCGGTTTGGGAACCGCTGAACTGTACTTGTCGGTCCAGTCCAGCCGCTTTCCAAGCGACGTGCAGGTGATCTTGCCGGTCAACCGCGGCAGCTTCCGGGGCTGCAAGTACCGGTTCGTTCAGCTTCCCTTTGAGGTCGAGGACGGTGACACCCTGGCGCTGGATCTGGTCGACGACAATGAAATGACACCGGAGCAGGAGCAGTTGGTGTTGGAAGCTTGTCGAGCTGGCGGATTCTGCATTCAGGTGGGCGGCGCCATCGTGCAACCGGAATTGGATTGGATTGTCCGTCCAACGGCAGCGGCTGCCGCTGAGGTCGTGGGCAAGGGCGTTGTTCTCTCATTCCGCGATTCGCCCTTCAGGAACTTTGGGCGAGCGACCTACATTGTGCAGCACGACCGACCACAGTTTCCGCACGGAGCGAATCCGGTCACCCTGCTCGACGGGAGCAACTACTCGCGGGCAACCGTCAAGGTGTACTTCCCCAACTCCCCTCTGTCGTTTGACGCCGCGAGCCAATCGGCACGGCACGGTCCAAGTCCTAAAACAGAACAATGAGCACGAACAGCCTCTCGGCAACTCTCCAATAGGTAAAAAAGCGGGCCCCGGCGGCCGCCTTGCGGCGGCCGTGGAACCCGCTCTGCGTTGTTCATTCAAAGTCGCCGATCGGCTGGTGGATTCGCTCTCGCCACGTGCAATTCGCTGACCAACACATCCAGGGACAGGTCGAAGTCGATCGCCAGGCCGCGCAGCCAGCGCGTGAACTGGTGAGCCATCAGCCCGGCGGCGATGCCGGCGGTGAAGATGTTTCCGGGTGAATTCCGGCTGCCCACGGGAGCTTCCGGGGGTGCCAGCAGCGTCGTTGAATAATGTTCCCGGCCCTGCGGCTCGCACGCGGTGAGGATGCGGATCGTTTCCCCTTGCATCCGGCCGTCACACCAAAAGCTCACGCAGTTGCCCGGCGCGCGCCAGATGGCGGCGCGCGTCTCCAGCGAATCGATGCAACAAAACACGACGTCGCCAACTTCCAGCCGCGGGTGGTAGCGGTCTGCGGTCGTCTCCACGTCGACCATTGGATCAATCTGCCAGATGGCGCTCGCCGTCGCATCGACCTTATCCCGGCCGATGTCATCATGGAAATAGCCTTGCGCCTGGATGTGGATCGGCTCGACGTTGGCGACGTCCACAAGTCGCAGTTTCGGCACGCCCCAGGCCGCGAGTTGCAGGGCAACCTGCCGGCCGATCGCACCGACGCCGATGATCGAAGCCTCCAGCCCCGCCAACCGGCCCTGCGGCACGAGGGGCTCCTGCCCCCAAAATCGATCAGAAGTAGGATTCATTAAGGACTCCTCACGGTCAAAGCATTGTCAGGTTCAGAGACCAACCTCGGTGGATTGCTACGCTACTGCCTGCAGTTGCTTGAGCGAGTCGAGGGCCAGTTTCAGCGACCTTTGACTGCGCTTCTCGGTTTTCAGGGCCTGGATCAGCTCATTGGTGCCGGTCAGGGCGCCGCGAAGCTGCTCGCGGACGGCCAGGGCCTGGTCGAGGGCACTGGCCGTTTTGCTGGCGCGCCGCCGGCGCGACAGCTGGGGCTGGCTCGCGTTGTTCGTTTTCGGCGCGGCGGCCGGCGTGGGTACGGTTGGGCTGGTATTCATGGGAACGGTAGCTGGAGAAACGGGACGGACACGTGCCGCCGGCGGTGCGCCCTGCAGCGACTCGATCCGCAGGCAGTCGGCGCTGGGTTTGACGGTGCCTTCGGGGTCGAGCGGCATCCAAAGGTATTGCCGGCTGGCATCCTGGGCCAAGAGTGCCCCCTTGGGGCCGTACAGGTAAACCTGCGGCAGCTTCATTGCGGCGGCCCGCGCCAAGAAGCGGCGGTCGATCGAGATCCGCACGTCATCGCCGGTCCGGCGGGAGTTGGACAGGATCAGTTCGGTCGGCCGCTCGACCTCATACGTCTTGGCCCGGACAGCAATCGAACTGGTCAGGTCCAGTGTCACCGCGTGGTCGTCCGGCGTGCTGGGCAGGCGGTTGAGGTTGTCCAGGAAGAACTCGGCGTCAGCCGGCGCCAGCTCCAGCGTCGTCTGGGCGCTCCCGGTCGCCGGAATCACATGTTCGACCTTGGGAAAGTGCCCATCCTTGTGAATCCACAGGGCGAACGTCCACGGGCCAACGCGGACCGTCACGTGGTGTTCGGTCTTGCCGACCAGCACCGGCTGGTCCTGTGGCAACAGGTTGCAGCCAAAGACGCCCGTCTTGGCGACCAGCACGTCGTCGTCGAAGCCGAGTCTATGGCCCGATTGGACCAAGAGCTGCGACCCGTCCGTGGCGGTGATCTGGCCCAGCTTGCCGCGAAGGTGAATGCAGCCCAGGGCATACCGCGTGCTGCCGATGTCGGTCGTCTCGAACGCCTGGTGCAGCGCAGCCAGCAGCGCCGGCGGATTGGTGGCCAGCGACTCGGGCAGCGCCGGAAAGGCGTCGCTCCGGCACTTGGGCAGGTCGTACTGAATCAACCGGGCCACGCCCCGCTCCTGCCAGGAGGCAGCCAGCACGTCTTTCTTGGGCCTGGTCACGACGACCGGCTCGGTCTTCTGGCCCTGGATATCGTCCAGCACGGCAAACGGCAGCATCAGCTCAGCCGGCTCGCGCACCGCCGGGTCGTGGTACTGAACGGCGTGCTCGTAGCCCTGGACCTGGGTGATCAGCCCGAGGTCGCCCGTGCGGACGAGCAGGTCGGGGCGCACGTTGCCAAGCAGCTTTCGAATGACCGTCCGCAGCTGCTTGGCCAGTAGTCTCGTGATCTCCATCAAGGCGAACGCTCCTGTGGCGAAAGGGAAGAATGGGCGGCAGCAGGCTGCTGCCGCCTTGGAGTTGCGCCGCACGAAATAGCAGCTCACGCGGCCGGTGCGTAGCGCTCAGCTTCGACCTGGTCCCAGTCGAGGATCTGTGGCTGGGCCATTTCCTCGGCATCGGGATCGAAGATCGACAGGGGCATGAAGAGCGAGAACCCGTGGCGGCGGATCGTGCCGACCGATTCGCCCGTCTTGTTGGCGACCTCCCGGTCCAGTTGCTGTTGGGTCATACAGACAGTCCTTTCCGTGGCAAGAAAATGGAACCAGCCCGCCGCACGCTCGCGCGCACCGCGGGCCGGGAAAAACTCGCTGCAATTCGATTCAGATGCCGGCGTCAAGCGGTCGGCGCGAGCCAATACGCTTCGAGCCAGACCACTTCCGCGGCCAGTGCTTCACTGCGGCAGCCAAACGGCCCCAGCACCGGCCCGGAGACGGGCGACAGATCGCAGAGCCACCGCCCATCCGCGGTTGGCTCGACGTGTGACCCGCGGCGGATGGCGAGTGGGCCCAGGGCCGACAATTCGATTGCTTCGCCGTAGAGGCAGCGGACCCTGCCGGCCAGTTCGATGACAATTTGCATCTTCAGCCGTCCTGCCGCTGGCGGCGGAGGATGCTGCGCCGCGGCCGATCGACGAGCAGTCCGTCGAGAACCGACTGCACACCGGAAAGCTGCGTGGCGATCTGCTGGCGGAGTCCGGTGTTGTCGCGGAGCTGCTGCGGCTGGACGCCGCTAACAATCCGCTGCGCCTGGCCGACCAGCTCGTCCAGCTCGTGGCTGGAACGGACGTTGAGGTGCCGGAACCGGTTGAAGAATTCCTGCAGGTTGTCGATGGCCGAGTCCCGGAACACCTTGGGCTTGCCGTCTTCGCTGCCGGCGAGGCGTTCGGTCAGATGGCTGACGAGTTTCGAGAGTTCGTCGGTGAAAGCCTGCTCGGCAAGTTGCACCGCTTCCTCGAACCGGGCCGTAACCCGCGCGGCTTCCTGGGCGTAGAGCTGCGGGCTGAGCTGCCGCAGGTAATCGGGCGGCTCGACCGAGGGGAAGTCGTAGCTCGCTTCGAACAGGTCCACGAGTGTGGACGGGTAATCGGCTCTATTGAACAGTCTCCCGAGCCGATTGCGGGCGGCCGACTTCAGCTCCTGATACTGGTTGCTGAGCGCCTCGACGGCTTCAGCCAATTCGGCCTGCAGGGTCGTGAGCTGGACGGTAAAAGTCGGCACGTCATCCTGGCGGATTAGGCGGATGCCCGGCTCCGGGTACGGGAGCGAGATCCCGCGCCAGTAGGCGACGATCCGGCTCTTCACACCGGTAACAGCCCGGTACGCAGGATGCGACGTGTCGAGCAGCTTCTTGGCGGCAGAGAGGTATTCTCCCTCGGCGCCAAAGGCATCGGCGGCCTGAGATTTCTGCTCCTGCGTGAGCGTCTTTCTGACGCCAAACCAAATGAATGACAGCCGCACGGCGGCCATCAGCGAGCGCAAGCGCTCGGCCGCCGCCTGGCTCAAGTGCGAATTATTGGCCGCCGCAGTGGCCGGCGGATCGAGGAGTGTGGGCATGCAGGGCTCCAAGGGAGAATGTGACAGGAATGCGGGAAACGGGCGCGGCAAGACGCGCGGCTGAGTGCAAGACTGATCGGCGGGGAGATCACTTAGGCGATCTCAAACGGCGGCAACGGCGTGATGGCTGGCGGCAGGACCGCCTGCAGCCGCTTCAGTGCGCGCTGCGCGCCGGTCTGCCAAGCCTGCTTCTGCTTGGCGCTGGCCGCCTTGGCGAGCATCTTGACGATCGGCGCGAGCAGTTCGGCAACAATCACAGAGTTGCCCTGGGCATTGGTCGTGATCTGGACCGGCTGCTGGCCCGGACGGGAGAAGATCACGTCCGGGTCAAAACCCAGCTTTCCATCCGACCGCAGGTCGAAGGGGAGTTTGCCGACCTTTGTCAGAAAATCCTCCAGGTTGGGCAGGCGGCCCCAGTTGGCCTGATCGTCGCAGAGCCAGAGGACATTGATCCCCTCTTCGTCCCGGCAGGATTCCATCAGCTCGTCGGCCGTCTTCGGGCGGAAGAGGGCGTCTCCCCACTCCAGCGACAGGCCATCGGCCTGGATTGATTCGCAGAGCTGTGGGACGAGTTTCCAGGTGAGCTTGCCGCCGATCGAGATACAAGCAGGAATCGGCTCGGACATTGTTCTTGTGGCCCTCCAGAACGAGGTCAACCGGCGGCCAGCTCGCTGGCCAGCAGGTTCAAGGATAAGTCTGCATCGATCGGCTGACCGCGTAGCCAGCGGGTGAACTGGTGCAGCATCATGCCGGCGGCGATGGCCGCCGTGTAGATCACGCCGCGGCTGGTGCAGGCGCCCGTCTGGGCCTCGGCTTGCTGGAAGAGGGTCGTCGGATAGTGGGCGCGGCCTTGTTCGTCGGCCACAGTCAGAATCCGCATCACTTCGCCCAGCATCCGGCCATCGCACCAGAATCGGCAGCGGCGGCCGGCGGTGCGCCAGATGGCCGCGCGAGCGTCGATCGAATCGACGCAGCAAAAGACCGCCTCGCCCAGCTTGTGCTGCGGCCGGTAGCGGTCCTCGACCAGCGTGACGGTGATCTCGGGATCGATCTGCCGCACGGCGCTGGCCGTCGCCTCGACCTTTCTCCAGCCCAGGTTGGCTTCGAGATAGCCCTGGGTCGTGATGTTCGTCGGTTCGACCCGGTCGTAGTCGATCAACTGAAGGTTGCGGACGCCCAGGGCGGCGAGCTGCAAGGCGACCTGCCGGCCGATCGCCCCGACGCCGATCACGGTCACGGCCAGTCCAGCGAGCTTCTCGCGCGGCACCAGGCCCGCCTGGCGCTCAAAACGGGGCGCCAAAGTACTCATCTTCAGTCTCCGGGGATGGAAGGAAAACTCATCGTCAAACGGACCGGCCAGCTGCGGTGCGTCGTCCCACATCGGGCGATGCCACCACTCGTCCTGCGCCGGGTCGTAGAACTCCTTGGCAGCCGGGCCGAGGCGCAGCCGCTCGTGCTCCGGCTGGCAGACCACCGGCTCGGGCATGACCGACTCGGCATACTCGGCGTCCCAGGCTCCCCATTCGCTGCTGGGAAACGGCTGCGAGAAGTCGATCTCCACCGGCAGGATCAGGCTGCCGCTAGGACCGGCCTTGAACCTCAGCCGGGCATAGGTCTGCCCGCCGCGGGCCAGGATGAACATCACGGCCCAGTCCGTACTGCCGAAGCACCGCGCGAAGGTCTCTTCGTCCGTGCTGCTGGGGTGGGGGCTGTTGCCCGGATGGGTATGGATCCAGATCCGGGCGAACCGCTCGGGCGCGAGCCCCTGGTCCACCTGCCGGTCGAAATAGTCGGCGACCGCTTCGTCGTCGAACTTGACGGTGATCGAACTGCACTGCTGCTGGATCAGGCAAACATCTTCGACGAGCAGCAGATCCTCGGCCGCTGAAATCCCGAAGCCGCCGACTTCGGTGTCCCCCAGGTCACGCAGCCGCTGCAGTTTGGCCCAGGCATACGGGGTCAGCCGCAGGGGCAGCGTCCTCGCATTGGTCTTCGTCTTCATCAGAGGCTCCTTGGTCGAGACAGGATTGACAGAGCAGGCGGCGCGTTCTCGTGTCGAGCGTCAGACACTCGCTGCAGAACGTGTTCTCGCACTCGGCGCACTCCTCAGTGCAGGCGCTGCAGGCGTACTGGTCACAGCTTCGGCAGTAACGGGAACACTCGTTGCAGACATGTTCATCGCACCGGCCGCACGTCGAAGCGCTATCAGCGTCCATGCTCCAGCCGCAGTCCTTGCAACAGGTGCCTCCCCACTCGCTGATCCGGACATAGGGGCTGGACTCGTTATAGGTCTGCAGCGTTTGGCGGACGAGCAGAAAGAAGTCGAACAGCCTCCCTTCCGTCAGCGCCGCCTTGATCGGGAGCGTGGCCTCGCCTTCGCAGAGCTGCCGGTCCTGCACGTGCGGGTGGGTGATTGAATCGTTCTTGGACGGACTCTGCGGGTCGGTGGCGATCACCGCATACGCCCGGCGCGCGCCGAGCCGCTCCCACCACAGGCAGATGTTGAACGGCCCCAGCCACAGCCCCTCCAGCTCGATCGGCTCGGTTTGGGCGGTGACCGTCCCCTCCTGGAGGTCGATCTGAACCGACTCGAACTCGTTTTCCAGCGCCAGTAGGTCCGCCAGGATTTGGTGAGGGCCAGCGATCCGCGGGGGATGCGCCGCGGCGGAGAGCTGGTCGCGAAAGTGCTTCAGCTCGGTGATCAGGAGCCCTGTCTGGTAGTCCAGGTCGTCCACCAGAGACGCGGCGGCAGCGTGCCAGCCGCGGACATCCACCTTGCGGTGCCGCCAGACCGCGCTGCGCAGGCGCTCCCACCCGCCGCCAGGAAGACGGTCCACACAGTCCAGCCGCGGGCAGACACGCAGTCGCTCATGGATCTTGGCAGCCGCCCGGATGGCCAGCCGCCGCAAATCACTTGGAGTCGTCATCGGCAAGTCTCCTCATCGAGGGGCAGCAGCTCCGCGCGCAAGCGTGCCGCGCGGACCGGTTGCCTGGGTGGATTGCCTAGCGGGCCCCTTCGATCTTCGTTGGCGTGATCGAGACCCGGTCGTTTTCCTGGAGCACCTGGTCGGCGCTGGCCGGCTGGCGATTGACGCGGATCAGGTAGTCGGCCGGCTTGCCGCCGAGCTTGTCGTCGAACAGCTTGCCGACGGTGGTGCCCGCGGCCACGTCGATCGTGTCTGCAAAGCCGCCGCCGTGATTGTTGATGAACAGGATTTTCATGGGGTTGACCTCTTGGGGTGAGAATGGGGAAACAGGTACGGGCGAGGACGAGCCGTCCCGCCCGGGCTGGTGACACATTGGGCGGAGCGACAACGCGGAGTGCGAGCGCTTGCATTCAGGCCAACCCAAGCTGCTTGAGCTGGGCGAGGGCCGCCTCGTCACTGGGATAGCGCTGGCATTGATCGCAGCGCTCGACCGTGGCGCCCGGCGACAATCGGCCGTTCTCGAAGTGGGCGAGAATGCCGGGAATGCCGCAGCAGAACGGACTGGGCTGCTCGCAGGCGCACGGCTCCTCGGCCGCTTCAGCATCCACCGAGGGCCGCGGACCGACGGCAATCGGGACAATCAGCACGTCCTGGAGCTGCTCGGCATCCTGTCGAGCTTCCTTGTAATCGTCATAGACCTGCGTCGAAATGAGTTGCCCACCATCGAAGTCGTACAGGACGTAGCGCTGAGGGAGGTCAGCTTGGGCTGACTGGAGCAGTCTGCGGCACTCGGCGCCCAGCTCTTGGAATACGGCCCGGGCCTCGCGCCAATCCGAGCAGCCGGCCCAATTGGCGGCCGACTCCGCCACCTTGCGGCACATCTCAGCCAGCGGCGCGTTGGGCAGGTCAGAATCTCCCGCGTTTAGCCGCTGGCAGAGCCGCTCGATCTCTTCGTAGCCGAGCGCCTCGAATTTGCCGCCGTCGGTAGCGATCTCCCACAAAGCGCCGTTAGTCAGTCGGCCGTCATGGGACTCTTGCCAGTGCCGCAGCGCTGCCAGCACCAGCGCCAGTTCGCGATCGTTCAGCATGGGATGCCTCCCTGGGATTCGACCAGCGCCCCTTGCTCGCAAGCCAGCTCAATGGCCCGCTCGGTGAATCCGCCGGCCAGTTCGCTCAGGGTTTCGACTGGCACATCTTGGATGAAGGCTGAGAGTGTATGGCGGCCGGCTTGGACCTGAACCATGTTGGGCGAGCGCGGATCGACCCCTTGGCTGACCCAATCGACCAGCGAAACTTCCAGGCGCTCTGGTGCGCTGGCGTAGACGCTGACGATCCCCCGCTCGATATCGATGACGATTTGATCTTTGGGCATCTGCAACTCCTCGAAGGCTCGAAACAGATCGGGCTGCCGGGACGCTACGCCGCTACCTGCTCGACGTAGCCCTTCTTCAGCTTCTGGGCGATCTGCTTCTCGGCGTGCTTCTGGGCCTCTGCCGCGTCGGCGAACTGCTTTGTCTGCGTTTGGCCTGCCGTGCCGATGCGCCCGAACGTGACGCGGACCGACGTGCTGGCCACGGCCACTTCGTAGAACTTGCTCGAGGAGCCTTCAACGAACTCAAAACGACGGTGCATAGGGATTTCTCCGGGGGTTTAGGAAACGAACTTCGACGGATCGCCTGTACTTGGCCAGCGCCGCTTCAGCCCAGCGCACGGTGAATCGCCGGTTAAGCATCACCGGACGCTTCAGAGCGTCAAGATTGCGCACG
This sequence comes from uncultured Pirellulaceae bacterium, assembly GCA_964384375.1. Classification (GTDB taxonomy): domain Bacteria; phylum Planctomycetota; class Planctomycetia; order Pirellulales; family Pirellulaceae; genus CAYLLN01. Next base: position 85,721 of record CAYLLN010000020.1, on the reverse strand, counting down.
ACGGCGGCGGCGATGGCCCAATTCGCCTCGTGCGGCGTGCAAAGATCGAGGACATTGCGACGCAAAGCTGGCCGGCCCCGCCCACGGCCGCTCCCTTTGTTCGACAGCCGTTCATTCGAGCTGATATAGAATGACCAGCCGCCATCCAGGTTTTCGCGGACATAAAAGACGATGCGGGACCAGCGGCATTTCGTGATCTGCCCTTCGCAGAGGTGGGCCGGCAGTGTCCCGCCGCCGAAGGCCCAGTAGCCGACCTCCAGCACCTCAAGCATCGAAGGCCTCCAGCAGCGTGCGCGGTGTTGATTTCCCCGAGAGGTCCGTCCGCACGCGCACGAACGACGGGAATCGTGGCACGCCGCCGTCGGTCAGTTCCTGGAAGCGGAACGTAATGACGCTGCCGATCGGCGGCGGGTTTTCGCGCTGGGCATCGGTGAATCCGGTGCCAACGGAGAACTGGGTTCCGTTCGGCAGCTCGACCAGCAGGGCTCCCAGTCGGCCCTTGTGGCGGCCGGCCCCCGGCAGGTGCGCGACGACGCGGGCATCAGCGTCTTGAAAACGCTTGACCTTGAGCAGCGTGTGCGAGCGGCCCGCTTCATAGATTGATCCAGGCTGGCGGAGCATGAGCCCTTCGCCGCCCAGGGACTCGATTCGATCGAGTTCCTTCTGCAGGCCATCGGTCCCTTCGCAAATCGCTTGATAGAGAACGCGGACGAACGGGCAGCGGTCTTCCCGAACCTCCCGTGCCATGACCCGGAGGCGCTCTTCAAACGGCCCGCCGGCCTGCGGGGCATCAAACACGACGTACAGCACCTGCCGCCACAGTTCGCCCGCGTCCTGACGACGGACAATGCTCACGGTGCGCTGGAACCGCTTACGGTCAATCCACAGCTCGCCGTCGAGCGGGGTCTTGGGCAGACCCTTGGTGAACCAGGCCGGCGCACAGAACGGATTCCCTTGGCGCGAAACGAGACCCGTTCCAGTCCACAGGGCTCTTATTCCGTCGAGCTTCTCACTCATCCACCAGCCGGTCAGGTTCTGTTCGTTGTCCCAGGCGTGGGCCAGGAGCAGCGGTGGAGCAGTCTTCGCGGCGGCAGCCTTTTTGACAGGTGCGGCGATCACTCCGCCCAATCGCTCCTGTTCGGCCGCTTCGCCCCGCAGCTTGCGGAGGTGTTTGCACGTGCGCCGGTCGATCGGCAGCGACTGGTTGCGCCATGAAGGGCAGGAGCACGAATAGACGCCGCCAACATTCTTGAGGACGTACTTTGTTCCCGACGAGCCGGTGACTTCCACCGACTCGCCGTCGGACAAATCAGGCATAGGCAGTTCTCCAAGACACGAGAGACGAGAAATGCAACCGCCTAGCGGGCGACCATCGTCAGGGCGGGCAGCGGAGGAATCGCCGGTGGCAAGTGCTGGCGGGCCAAGCGCTGGCAGCGGCGCAAGGCCTTCAGGGCGCGCTGACTGCCATCGGTCTGCAGAAGCTGCTGCGCCTCTTGCAACAGGTCTGCCAGTTCCAGCAGCGGCTGGGCCTTGACGACAACCCGGCCCTCCAAGTCGGTCAAGAAGAACCGCAGTTTTCCATCCGGCCAATAGACCATCAGCTCGCAGGGAATCTCGTACTTCGACTCATGCCAGCGGTCGAAGGGGAGCTTGCGATCCGACGAGAAGCGGTAGCCGCTTGGCCGCCCTGATAGATGCCGGCATTGTCGGCGCTCAGACAGCGTCCGCTGGCCCACTGGCGGAGCTTCTCGACCGATTCAGCCGAAGTGCGGGCGACCGGGACAATGTTCTGCGCCGCCGCGGTGAGAGGGACATCGAGCAGCGCCGCCAGCCGGCAGCAGGCTTTGATTTCGGCGCCGGTCCACAGGTCGTCCGGCGGCAGTTTCTGCGACCGATCGAGCTGGTAGTGGGCCAGGTAGATCTCCCAGATCGCCCGCCGCTGAGCCGTGTCCGGCAATTCGACGAAGAAAATCCCATCGAATCGCTCGGCCCTTGAGAATTCCGGCGGCAGCTTCGAAATGTCGTTGCAGGTCGCCACGACGAATACGTCTGACTCATGGTCGTTGAGCCACGACAGGAACGTGCCGAAGAGCCGCGCCGAGACGCCGCTATCGGTCTGACCGCTGGAGGCGACGCCGCTGAGTGCTTTTTCGCACTCGTCGAGGAACAGCACGGCCGGCGCCATTGCGTCGGCGATTCTTAAGGCTTGGCGGATGTTAGACTCGGTTTGGCCGACAAGCGAACCCATTAGGCTGCCGATGTCGAGAACGAGCGTCGGCCGGCCGGTCTCATTCCCCAGGCTCTTAGCGAACTGCGACTTGCCGCAGCCTGGCGGCGAGAGCAGCAAGACGCCCCGCGGCCGGGCCCGGCAATCCGCCGAGTGCGGCCGGATCGCCCGTTTGCAGAACTCCTTGAGGGATTCGAGTCCCCCGAGGCCATCAAACTTCTCGCCCCCGCGGTGCAGCGTCACCAGGCCGCTTTTCTTTAGCATTTGGGATTTCAGCTCCCAGAGCGTGGCGACCTCGAATTGGTCATGGCGCACCAGCGACAGGCTGAAGGCATTTTCGGCCTCGAAACGGGTCAGACCCACGGCCGCATCAAGCAGGCGATCCAGCTCCACGCCGGCAGGTGCGCTGTACTGCTCGCTGGCGACGCCGCGGACAATCTCGGCCAGCTGGCTGCGGTCGGGGAGCGGATGCTCGACGACGACGAACAGTTTTTCGAGTTCGACCGGAACCTGGACGAGCGGCGAAAGAATCAGCACGAAGGTCCGGTTCTGCTTGCCGGCCGCCAGTTGCCGGGCCAGCGCCTGCACAATCTCGGCCGATTGCAGGAACCGGTGGAAATTCACCAAGACCAACAACGCCGAACTCTCAGGCTGGGCGAGGGCATTGATCGCCCGGATCGCCGCCAGCGGATCGCTGCTGGAGTTGTCGGCGGCCTTGGCGCCCGCGATCCGCAGTCCCTGTTCCAGATCCCAGACCGCCAGGCGCCACTGCTCGGCGCTGGCCAGCTGGGCAATTTCGGACAAAGCGTCGTCATGCTCGTGACTTTCAATCCAGAGGCCCGTGAAGCAGGCCTGGATGTATTCGGACAGAAGCTGCGTTAATCTCACGAGCAAATCTCCTTGGGGTTAAGACACGGGAACGCAAAGCTCCATCGACCGAATGGCCGCTACATACCGGGCCGTTGGCGGCGCGACCCGAAGACGGCTAATCAGCCGCACGAATCGTGGCTTCCAGGCGAGCAATCCGCTGGTGCAGGTCGGTGACCGTATTGGCGGCCCGCTTGAGCCGGGTCAGCCAACGCTTGAGCGCCTTCCGGTCCTTTTCCAGACGTTCCCGCTGCCGGGCAGAGCGCGTGGCCTTGCGGAGATCGGTTACTGTCGAAACCTGGCCGGGCCGGCGCAGAACGCGTCGTCGTACGGCGCTCATGGCTGACCTCCTTGCTGCTGGAGCGGCTGAGTCTGGACGGCCGGCTGGTAGAACTCGGCGGTCAATTGCTCGGCCGCCCTCGTTCCCAGTGCCTGTTCCAGAAAACGGCTGGCCTCCTGGCAAGAGCTGCCGGCAAAGCCGCGGGTTTCGATTCTTGTTTCGCCCTTCGGCGAAACGATCACTTCGATGGTGCGGCCGGTCATGGGGTACCTCGCGTGACCTGGATGGTCAGCTTGATCGAGCCGTCAGACAACGGCTGTTCGGTGACGCTATGGCCCTGGCGTCGAGCTTCGATTTTGGCCTTTTCACAGGCATACATTTGCAGGAACTTTTCCAGCTCCGCCCGGTTGCCCCAACTGCCTTCGTAGTTGTCGAATTTCAGGTTTCCGCTGGTCAGGTCGCAGACGACCGGATAATTCCAGCCGGGCAACTCGACCGTCAGGCCGGTTGCCTGGCCGCTAAAGAGCCGAACAGTGCGTTCAGCGGGGGGCGGCAGCCCCAGTCGCTGGCAAGCAGCTGCGACCGCCGCAGCGTCGCGAACTTGGGTTTCAATCGTGACAATGTGCGACACGCGCGGAGTACCTCCTTGCTAGGAATTTGGGGATTGGAATAGGCTGCCGCTGAGCTGGCACAGCTGGCTGCGGGCGAAGGATCGTTCCGCTAGGCACCCGTCGCAGCAGCGTTGACTGCCTCGGCGAGAGCCTCGATCGTTTCCACGCTCTGGTCAGCAGTTCGGACTCGTCGCAGGTGGTCTCGTCGTTCGTGCAGTCGGCCACGACGACTAACTGGCCGCTCGCGACCTTCACAACCTTGGCTGTGTAAACCGACCGGCAGCCCTCGTATTCCGTGGGCAACTCAGCCGCAAAATCTAGTTCGACCTGCGCTAGACTTACGTCGAGTTCTCGGCCAGCAGCGGTGTTTCGCATCTCGGCGATCAGATCGTGTTTGAGTTGCTCCGATGCTTTCACGGCTCGTTCCTTTGCAAACGGACAGTTCAGGTAGAAACCTTTGACAGCGCCTCCTCGAAGTCAGCGATGGTGAAATTGGGCGTCGTCACCCAGACTTCGGAGTGCTTGCGATACGCGCCCCAGCCGAACTCACAGATGGTGCGGCGGCGGGCATGGCGATAGACCAACACCCGCATCTGATCGCATTCGACGGCACAGGCTTTGTCGAGCTGGAGCGCGGTGCTGTCGGTCAGTTCGACCAATTCGCCGTTGTCGGCAGCCTCCTCGGCGCCGATCAGCCCCATGCTTTCAATCAGCTCCTCAGGATAGAACTCCCACCAAGAGACGCGCCCGGCGTCCCAGAAGTGAAGTTCCCAAAGGGACTCGTCCTTGGCAGCCAGTTGCTGGATCTGTTTGGAACGCTGGCGACACAGTTCAATCAGGTCCGGCGTGACGTCGAGGATGGCCGTGTCCATGTCGCTGGTGAACGCGTCCCCAAAGCCGGCCGACTGGCCGTAGGTTCTCATGAAGAATTTGGGCATGTGTGCCTCCGCTATCAGAGAAAAAACACGAAGCTACGTGCCCGCACTATCGGCGTCCTGCTCTGGATCGCCGAACCGCTTGCCCGCGTTCACGGCGATCCCGATCAATCGCTCGACGCCGTCGAACTGCTGCTCGGCCGCGAGAACAAGGCGGCGAACCGCACCGACCGCCTCGGTGAGCGACGGGTAGTGAAAATACTCATTGCCAAACTCGTCACTCGTCATGACGACGAGGACGTTTTGCGACTCGGCCGCGACGGTGTGTGTACTGGTGAGTCTCAGCGCCGCGGCGGCGGCGTCCGCTCGGGCGGACCTCCAGGACCTGCCAGAGTTGTGGGCAACGGGCAACGTGCTCCAGCACCGTGTACGACTCCGTGGGCGGATCGCCCCATGACAGTCCCCCAGAAACGTGGACCGGATACGGACAGCCAGGGAGGTGCAGGGTCGTCACTTCGCGGCCCTCCTCCTGGCTTTCCACACTGCACCGCATGATCTGATTTTTAGCTTGGGCTGGATCGTCGTAGCCCAGCGATTCCATAAGCTCGCGGAAATCCTCATCCGTTTCAGGAATCGCCTGCACAACCTGCTGGATTTGTTTGACACGCTGGGGCATCAGGTCGCAGGCCGGCGCGCACGCGAGCGTCATATCGGCGCCCATTGTCACCTCACTTTCAATAGGATTGGTCGGAACGGCCGCGCCGGAGAGTCTTCTCGATCTCTTCCTTGGGCACGCCCGCCTGGAGCAGGTATTCGATCTGGCGCTCGAAGCCACCGTTGTTGATGGCGCTCGCCTGAGCTTCGATCGCCGTAATGTGCTCGTCCTGGGCGTCCGCGGCAGCCAGCTCATTCAGATCCCCAAGACCTACTTCCTGAGCTGTTTCATGGAGCAACTCGTCCAGAATAGAGTCTTCGCCAATCTGCTCAGCCAGGCGCCAGAGATCATGCATATCGTCATTCATCGGAACTGACTCCGCGGCTATCCGTGTCGGGTGGCAACGGAGGCTCAGGGAGTGAGCTTCCGGGTTGACCAGGGCCAGGCAAGCGTGGGGCGGGCGTTTCTGGTCGCCCTGGCGCCTCTTGAACCGGCGGCAGCGAGCGAGGAGGCATCGCCGCCAGTTCGTCCAGCAGGGCGTTCGACAGCAGGGCTTCCTGGGGACTTGAGTCTGGCAACCGGTAGAGCGCGTAGGCTGTCACAATGAGCGGCAGGAGCGTCGCCAGGATCAGTCCGGTCACGATTAACGCTCGGGCGATAACCGGTTCGCGAACGGCGTCTCGGACGACTGCCTGACGCTCCGCGTGCAGCGCTTCGCGCTGCTGGTCCAGCCCCGCTTGCTGTTCGTCGAGACGCTGTTGGCTGCGATCCCTCGCCTGAAATAATTCGCGCCGGGCAATCGCATCCTGCTCGACAAGCTCATGGGCCGTCTTGGCCAGTTCCTGGGACTGCTCGGCGACTCTCTCGGCCTGACTAGCGATGGCCCGGTTCTGTTCCGCTTGCCGCTCGGTCGCCTGCTGAGCATAGTCAACCAGCCTTTGGTCTTGGGATCCACAGCCACTAATCAGAATCAGCATCACGATCAGCAGAACGCCGTCGCTCAGACTCATTTGGCGCATTTCGCTTCCTCCACATCGTAAGGATCTGGCGTAGCAATGTTTGCAAAGCCTGCCGCAGGCGGACTTCGCGAACTAGCGCCAGAGCCAGGACCGCCGTAAGCAACGCGCCGGCAGCAAGCGCAAGGTAGAACAGCACTAGCAGGCCTCCTTCTAGAAGCGGGATTGTGAACAAAAGATAAGTACGTCCTCCAGGTTATTATGTCGCGGAATTGCCGATAATTGAGGTTCCGGCGTTCCCGCTTGTCGCGGCGTCGGGCTCCGGCGCTAGCGCGGGGGCCGGTTGCTGGGCAGCGGTTCAGCGTGGGGCGACTCGCGGAGCGCTTCGACCACCTGGCTGGCGAGGATTTGCAGGAAGCGAACCTGCAGACTCGGGTCAACCGCCGGCTGGTCAGTTTCCAGCGTCGCGCCGGACTCAACGGGCGCCAATGGATCAACGGAATCGGGTTCAAACTGAGGCATCGACATGGGTACTTGTCTGGGGACAGGGCAGCTAATTATTGGTTGAGCCATAAGGAACATGAAAAACGCCACATCGGCGTGACTAGCGACAACGACGGCAGTGCGGATGGCTCACTGCCTGCCGTCCAGCGCATGAGGGAGGTAGTCGTGCCGGAGCATGCCCAAGGAGAACCAGAGGAGCCGCCGCATTCGGACTGCGGACTCGGCAATGCGAGACGTCACGACGGTGACAATGGGCCCGAGAAGGTGACCGACTACCTATTGCGCCTTGCGAGAGACTTCAGGCTGCGTCCGGGCGGCCTGGCAAAGAACCATCAGTCGCCGCTCGGCGATTTCGCGTTCTCCAACGACTAGCCGAGGCGGGCGGCTCCGTCAGTCGGATGTAGGGATCAACGAGTCCGGCCTCTTTCAGCTTCTTGCCTAATTTAATGGCTTGGCACGCGATCCGTTTGGTGATCCGGAGGGACTCACAGATCTCCCGTCTACTGACTCCCGCCTCGCGCATGGCCCAGGCTTGCACGGCATGCTGTGGCACGCCCGACGGGTCAAACAGATCGACGGTCATTGGGCGAACCTCGCCAGGGAGGTCGCGGGGCTCGATTGCCAGTTGCTGCAGGAGGGTAAACAGCTCGTCCGGCAACAGACCGACAAGGCGGAGTTTGAACTCCGCCCGGAGCACGACCTTGTTACTGCCGAACTGTTGGTAAGGAACCGCCAGGATAGGTCCCTCGACCAGCCTCTGTAGAATCGCCCCCGCCTCCCGGTCCATTCCCAACAGGCGTTTGGCTTTGTCCTGAATGTGACGCTGGATCTCGTCGCGGGAAGGCATGGACCGTACGATCGCGATCTCCTGCTGGGCAGCCGCAAGGTTCGCTTTCGCCTGGCGAAGTTCCTCCTCGCGTTGTCTCAATCGCTCCACAAGCGATTCGCAATCCGACTCGGCGTTTTCAATGGCCGCAAGCAGCCGGTCCCGCTTCTCAGTTAATTCTTTCACGAGCTTTGTCCATTCTTCGACGCGACGCCTTCTCGGTTCGTCGCTCGCCAGAAGGGATTCAATGTGCCGGACCAGCGCGTCGAGACTGCCGGTGGCGGCCAACAACTCGGCGACGACCCGCTCCGAAATTTTCTCGTGGGTCAGTTTGCGATAGGCCGTTGCCCGGTTCCAGCACGGTCCGTTCTTAGCGTGGCTGCAGCGGTAGCCGCCGTCGCTCCTCCCCTGCATGTGCATTTTTTCCTGGCAGGCGCCACAGAGAAAGATAATGGACAGGGGCCCGCGCGAATCGCGAGGAATTCCCGCCAGGCTATGATCTAACCCCTGCGGAGTGTCTTTGTTCGTGGTTCGGCCGTCGATGGCCCCATTCGCCCGGTACCAGAGATCGTCCGCGACCATCCGCAAATGCTCCATGAGCCGCGTCTCGACCTTCTCTGGATCGTTGCGGACCAGCTTGGATTTACCCGAGCGGTGGACCTTCTTGGCCACCGTTTTGCGGCGCTCTTCCTCGCCGCGGTAAATCGTGCGCCGGATGAGCTCTAGGACGTTTCGATCCTTCCATTGCTGGCTCTTGGCGTTTGCACTCTTGGGAAGGCCTGCAGCGGTGAGCCATTCTGCGACAATCCAAGGTGGCTGGTGCTGGGCAACTCTTGCAAAGGCTTCGTGAATGACCGGCAACCATTTCGGGTCGATCTCGTCGAAAAAAGGCCCTTCGGCCTCACGCCCCTTTGCAGCCGGCACCGTTGGACGCCGCAAGTAGCCGGGCTTGATCATCCCGATTGCGGCACCGGACTCCCACAATTCATCGTGACTACGCTTGATGCGATTGCGGGTATAGATATTGGAGCGGCTGTGATGTATTTGCGCATCTTGGAGAACCTCCATGAAGTTCTCGTTCGCCGTATCAATTCTGTCGCCCGGGAGAAGGACACGGATTCCGAGGTCCACCGCTTCTCCGACTAATTCACAACACGCCGGTGGATCGCGGAACAGGCGGCTGGAATCTTCGGCGACAATCAGGTCCCAGGCACGCTTCTGAACGCCCAAACGCACTTGGTCGATCCCGGGGCGGTTGCGCAGCTCGCCCGACATTTCGTAATCAAACAACTCCTGGATTTCGGGGTTCTCAATGCCCCAGGTTGACAACAGTTTCCGGCAGCCGCGGAACTGGGCGGCGATGCTGGAGCGCTTCTGCTCGTCGGTTGAGTACCGGGCATAGAGCAGGACGCGAAGCAATCGGCCGGCGGGTTGAACAATCGGAACGTCCAGTCTCATGGCAGCACCTCCTGGATGGCAGTGGAGTCTGCCGGGAAATGGGCTGGGGAGTCCGAATCGGACTTGCGACGCTGAGTCGATTTGCCGAAGATTGCCATGCCCTCGGCCGTGCATGGCGGTATCGCCACCGCGCTGTTCACTGATCGATCAGGTTGAACGTGCAACGAGAAGAGAATGGCAAGGATGGACCCCGCTCGGCCGCCATCTCTAGCGAGCCATGCAGTTGCATGCAGCCATCGTGATTCGCAAGTGGCGGCGCTGGCGATTTGTCCCAGTCCGACGTTCGTTTGTCCCAGTGGGACAAACGAGGTGACAACAGGTGAGAATCCGTGATTCTCGGTGACTACAAACGCAACACTGCAAGTGTTGGTCGCCGAGGCACTTAGAGCCGCAAGTGCTTTGTAGACAAGGAGTTGAGAATCGGCGTCTGCCGAATCCTGTCCTCTCCGCTTTCTTAACATGCCGATGCGCTAAGTTGTTCCGAGTGAATGGCTTAGCGTTTTCTTTGCGCGGCAAACAGGCCTCCTGGTGCACGTTTGGTGCACACGCGGTGCACGCCAGGAGCAGCGCAGATGGCCCGCCGCAGTGGTAAAGCTTCCCGCCGCCATCGGGTCGGGAAGGTCTCGTATTATTTCCGCAACGGCAGTTGGCACGTCTACTACCGCGAGGCCGGCAAGCAGATTCGGCGGCGTGCGGGAGACACGGAACAAGCCGCCGCTCAGCTGGCCGCCCAGGTCAATGCCCAACTGTCCGTCGAAGCGCCCACGCTCTTCGCGTTCACGCCGCTGCCGGTGGCTGAGCTGCGGAAGCGTTTCCTTGACTATCACGAGCAGGTGCTAGGCTCCTCCCTGCCGACGGTCTGCCGGTACAGCACGGCTACCCGGCACTTGGAAAACTTCGCACGCACGCAGGGAGCTAATCGGCCTGCCCATCTGCTCGACGCCGAACAGTTTGTTCGCTAATTGCGAGCACTGCGGGTCGCTTCCAACGGGCACTCGCACACCCGCCGGCGGCCGCTGCGGCACAAGGGAATTCGTTACATCCTGGAAACGTGCCGGTCCCTTTACGGGTTTGCGGCCAAGAAGCGGTACATGCCGCCCTATGCCGAGAACCCCTTTGCCGGGCTTGGCGGGAAACGTTTCCGGATTGAGGACGCCAAGCCGGTCTTTGTATTTGAGTCAGCGACGGAGCTGGCGTTTTTCAAGGCGGCCGCTGACTGGGCTTTTCCGATTCATTTCACGCTGGCCAAGACCGGAATTCGGCCCGGCGAGCTTTCCCATCTGCTCGTCGAAGACGTCGATCTGAATGGCGGCTGGATCCAGATCTGCAACAAGTACGAACTGGGCTGGAGAATTAAGACAGGGCGTGAACGTTCGATCCCACTCGTGGACGAACTGGTTGCCGTTCTTCGGATCGTGATTGGCAGTCGCACCACGGGCGTTGTCTTCCGCCGAGAAAAGTTCTGCGACAGCGTATGTCCGCTCGCAAACATGTCGCGGCGCGCCCTGGCCGCCGCTCTGGAGAGACGGATCGCCGCCGAGGATGCCAGCGCCGCCACGACGGTGTCCCGCGCCCGGCAGGCGCAGATCCTCCCAAAGACGACAAGCACGAAGCCCCGCAACCCGGACGCCAGCAATTGCCCGACGCATTCCCGCGTCGATGTACAGAGGCGGGCCTCGATCCGAATGGTCCCTTGGGTCAAAGGTTCCTATATTTGGTGCAAGAACTGGTCGGCTTTCCCCGGCATCTAAGTCAGCATGTCGGCGGCATGGTGATGACGCAGGGACCGCTCTGTGAACTCGTACCGCTCGAAAACGCCACGATGCTGGGACGTGTTGTCGTTCAGTGGGATAAGGATGATCTCGACGCTATCGGCATTCTCAAGGTCGATTGTCTGTGTCTGGGCATGCTCACGGCGATCCGAAAGTGCTTCGCCCTTGTCGAGCAGCACCGCGGTCGCAAATTGACGCTCGCAACGGTTCCCGCCGAAGATCCAAGCGCTATGGCATGATCTACAGGGCCGACACAATTGGCGTTTTTCAAATCGAGAGCCGTGCGCAAATGTCGATGCTGCCGCGACTGCGACCGCGGACGTTCTACGACTTGGTGATTGAGGTGGCAATCGTCCGCCCAGGTCCGATCCAGGGGAACATGGTCCATCCATACCTCCGCCGCCGCAATGGTGGACCTGTCCCTGCGTTTCCCTCACAGGAAATCGCAGCCGTCTTGGAGAAGACCCTCGGCGTCCCGCTGTTTCAGGAGCAAGCGATGCGGTTGTCGATTGTCGCCGCTGGCTTCACTCCGGGCGAGGCAGACCAGCTCCGCCGAGCGATGGCGGCATGGCGGCGCTCCGGCTCCATTGAGCGCTTCCGCCAGAAGCTGATCGACGGCATGACTGCCCGCGGCCTTTCCGCTGAGTTCGCCCAACAAGTCTTCTGCCAGATCCGTGGTTTCGGCGAGTACGGCTTTCCCGAATCTCATGCCGCGTCTTTTGCCCTGCTCGTGTACAGCTCCGCTTGGCTTAAGCATTACTACCCGGCGGAATACTGCGCGGCGATCATCAACAGCCAGGCGATGGGGTTCTACTCCCCCGCGCAATTGATGCGCGACGCAATCGAGCACGGCGTTCGAGCCCTGCCGGTCGATGTCAATGCCAGCGATTGGGACTGTACGCTTGAGGGCGGAGCGCAGCGGCTAGGATTCCGCCTGCTCAAAGCCATTCCTCAAGCGGCTGTGGACCGGATCATTGCCGCCCGGCCGTTTCATTCTCTGGATGATTTCGCACGGCGGACAGAACTGGGCAAGTCGCTTATCTCCCGGCTGGCCGAGGCCGATGTGTTTGGCTCGCTGCGGCTCGACCGTCGCACCGCACTCTGGCAGTCACTCAACCAGGATCGCCGCCGTGTTCCGCTGTTTGCCAACCTCGACGATGACGAGCCGCCGGCCGGTTTGCCGCCGATGCCGCCATTCGAGCAAGTTCTGGCTGACTACCGCACGGCAGGTTGTTCGCTTAAGGCGCACCCAGTCTCGTTTCTACGCGAGCAGCTCGACCGCCTACGCGTCACTCCCGCGGGGAAGCTCTCGTCTTTCACCCACGGCGATCGGGTTCGCGTAGCGGGTATAGTCCTGCTACGTCAGAGGCCGGGGACAGCACGAGGGATCACCTTCGCGACGATCGAGGACGAAACCGGAGCGGCTAACCTAGTCATCCGGCCTCAAATCTGGGAGCGCTTCTATACAGTTACCCGTTGCTCCTCCGCCTGGATCGCACACGGCGTACTGGAGTCTCGCGAATCAGTCATCCATGTCGTCGCGAGCAGGCTGGAAGACCTATCGGCCAGGTTGAGCGGCATGCAGACAGTGTCACGGGATTTTCGATAATTTGCACTTGAGGGATTCATTTTCACCAAACGCCGATCTCGGCGAATTGTGGCCACCTGTCGCGCGTCGTTGCTCGGTCAATGATCGCATCACACCCTTACAACTCGACAACGACTTCGGGGCAGTATCGCAAATCCAACCCCCGCTGCTTCCCTGATCATCGAGCCGTGACGCGGCCCACTAATGCGTGAAGAGCTGTAACCTTGCCGCGGAGGAGATCGCCAGCACCGCAGGGTGCTTGAGACGTCTCTCGACGGAAATCGCGTAGTACCGTTCGTGCAGGTCGCTGAGCGTCCCCACATGGCGGACGCGGTATTGCCGCTGGATTTCGTCCACAATGGCCTCCGGTGCGGGGAAGATGCCCAGGCCCTCCTGCCCGAACACCTTAAGGAGCGCGCTGTCCTGGAACTCACCGGCGATTCGTGGGCGAATTCCGTGCTCGTCAAACCACTGATCGAGCAGGCGGCGGAGTGTGGTCGTATCGCTCGGCAACAGGAGCGGCGCCTTTGCCAGCGACAGCGGAAAGTTCCGTCGGAACTGGCGTGCGAGCTTGGGAGATGCGAAGAACGCCACGCCGCATTGCCCGAGTGCGTGGCTAAACGCCTTTACACGCACGTTGGGCGGCATCGGCGAATCGGAAAGCACGAGATCGAGGTCGTGCGTCGCCAGCCCTGCGACGAGATCGTCGAACTTCCCTTCCTCGCAAACCAGACGAATCGGCTCCGGCATCGCTAGGGCGGGCTGCAGCAGCCGGAACACGATCAGCTTGGGCAAGCTGTCCGGCACGCCGACGGTGAACCTGAGCGGCTGGCCGGTGGGACGCCCTTTCACCACGTCGGACAGTTCTCGTCCGAGCGTGAAAATCTCTTCGGCGTAGCGATAGACGACGCGCCCGGTGTCGGTGAGCTGCAGGTTTCGGCCGGCGCGCTGAAACAACTTGGCCCCCAGCGAACGCTCGAGGCGTGAGATCTGCGCGCTGACCGTCGGTTGGGCCAGGTGCAACTGGGTCGCAGCCCGGACGATGCTCCCTTCGCGGGCCACGACCCAGAAGTAAAGCAGGTGATGGTAATTGAGCCATTCCACGAGCGAATTCCAATACTTCCAAAAAACCGAATGATTATCTCCAAAGTTTCTATTTGTAGAACTATACACTCAGGCTGTATAGAAAGAGTGTGGTTTGGAAGTTGACCTCAGAAGTTTCGCGCGTCGTTCTGGTGCGTCTGCAGGTAGCAGCTAGCACCCACGATTCGAGAATTCCGGCGTCCGATTCGCAACAAACTGGGAAAACTGTGCCGATATTACCGCTCACGCGAAGTTTTCGGCCTGCTCGCCCGAGCTCGAATCGTGATGGCGGACCACCATGCTCCAAAGTCCACCGATGAACGATTCGATTTCCTACGTGCCAAGCACTCCCTCCAACCAGCCCGACTTTGTGCTGTCGTCGCTGGCGCTCGTCGGACGCTTGGCCGAGGCCAACGCCGTCGGCTTCGATCGAGCCGGCGCCCGCCTTGCACTCCGCGAGCAGTTCGCGACTCCGGCCGCGTCGATTGCCGACCGGCTGGCTCGCTTGCAGCACGTTCTGACCGCTTGCGGCCTCGTCGGCCGCATCCGGCAGCTCAGCCTAGCGGACGCAATAGATGTCTGCCGCGGAGGAGAAAGCCTCGTCGCGCCGCTGGCCGACGCCGGCCACGACCGCGCCTGGGTGCTCATTCGCTCGGCGGGCCTGAGCAAGGTTCGCGTCGCCTGCGAGCACGGCGCCGATCTCTGGATCACTCAGCAGCAACTGGCCGATCTGCTTGACATGGCCGACAGCGAGACGCTTTTGCCATGGCTGATCGCCGAGCCGGCTTTGCCCTGTTCGTCACCGAGTTCTGTGGCGGGAAGCTCCGCCTCTGGGGATGAGGTTCACGGCGAGGACGAGCACGCGGCACACCCCTCGCCGCTCCGGCGGCTGATCGCCATTCTCCGCCCCGAAGCAAGCGATATCTGGGTCGTCACCATCTTCTCGGCAATCGTCGGCCTGCTCGCGCTGGCCACACCGGTCACCGTCGAAGCGCTCGTCAACACGGTCGCCTTCGGCAGCCTGATGCAGCCCGTCGTGGTGCTGTCGCTCGTGCTGTTCGGCTTTCTCGGCTTTGCGGCCGCGATTCGCGTGCTGCAGGCGTACATCGGCGAAGTGATTCAGCGGCGGCTCTTTGTTCGCGTCGTGGCCGATCTTTCGCAGCGGCTGCCGCGAGTCCGCCAGGACGCCTACGAGGGAGTCCACGGCCCCGAGCTGCTCAACCGCTTCTTCGACGTGATGACGGTGCAGAAGTCGGCCGCCCTCCTCGTGCTCGACGGGATCGCCATCATCCTGCAAACGGCGGTCGGCATGGCGGTTCTCGCCTTCTATCACCCGCTCTTGCTCGGCTTTGACATCGCCCTACTCGCAGCACTCGCGTTCATCGTCCTGGTGCTCGGTCGCGGCGGCGTGGCCACGAGCATCGAGGAATCGAAAGCCAAGTACGCCGTCGCCGCATGGCTGGAACAGCTCGCTCTGTGCCCGCTGACTTTCAAGAATGCGGGCGGGGCCGACCGGGCCAGCGAACATGCCGACCAGTTGGCCATCACCTACCTCCGCACCCGTCAGGACCACTTTGCCGTTCTGATCCGGCAGATCGCGTTCACCCTCGGCCTGCAGGCGCTCGCGGGTTCGGTGCTGCTGGGAGTCGGCGGCTGGCTCGTGATTCAGGGGCAGTTGACGCTCGGCCAGCTCGTGGCGGCCGAGCTGATCGTCGCCCTCATCGTCGGTTCGTTCACGAAGCTCGGCAAACACCTCGAAGCGTACTACGACCTCTTGGCTGCGGTCGATAAGCTCGGGCATCTGTTCGACCTCCCCGTCGAGCGCCACAGCGGCGAGATGCTCCCCGCGGCCACGCGCGGCTTGCCCGTGCGGCTCTTGGACCAGGCGATCGCCCCTGGCGAAATGGTCGCTCTCGTCGGGCCTCCCGGTTCGGGCAAGTCGCGGCTGTTGGCGGTGGCTTTTGGCCTCAGCCACGCCGAGCACGGCGGGCCGCTCATCGCCGGCGCTCCCGTGAGCGCCCTCGAGGCCGCCTCGCTCCGCTCGCAGGTCGCCCTCGTTCGCCACTGCGAAATCTTCGCCGGCACGCTCGGCGACAACGTTCACCTCGGCCGAGCGGGCGTGACGCTTTCCGATGTTCGCCACTGCCTAGAAGAACTCGGCCTGGGGGACGAGCTGCGCCGTCTGCCGCAAGGTTTGGAAACCGTCTTGCAGCCCGGCGGCATTCCGCTTACCGACGCGCAGGCCCGCTGCGTCGTCCTCGCCCGGGCCCTGCTCGGCCTGCCGCGACTCTTGCTCATCGACTCCCTGCTCGACGGCTTGCCCGATGCGGTGCTGCCCGACGTGCTACAGGCTTTATCGCGCCGTACGCCCGCGACGACGATCGTTATCGCCACCGGACGCAGCGACATCGCGCGGCTGTGCCATCGTGTGATCCCGATCACGTCGCCGATGCCGGCCGGATTCTTGCAAACTTCCACAGATGCGCAGCCATCGAACGCTTCGACCCACGGCGCTTCGCTCGCCTAACCCCGCACCGTTTTGACCGCCATGCTCGCCCTGATCTATAACAACCCGCCTACGCTGAGTGCCATGCAGATGGTTCGCTCCCCGCGCCTCGCGCGCGGCGCGGCGCATACGCTGCTCGTGCTCTTGTTCGTCGCGATCGGCGGCATGTTCTTCATCCCCTGGCAGCAAACCACCAAGGGGACCGGCCGCGTCGTGGCTTACTTCCCGACCGAGCGGCCGCAAACGGTCGAATCGCCCATTTATGGCCGCGTCGTCCGCTGGGGCGAGGGGATCGTCGAAGGGGCGGCCGTGAAAAAGGGGCAGTTCATCCTCGAAATCCGCGACAACGATGCCGGCCGCGCCAGCCGTCTCGCCAGCCAGGTGGCCGCGACGGGCGAGAAGCTCCGTTTTTCGGAGCTAAAGGCCGAAACCTACGGCCGGCAGGTGGGCGATCTGACCGAGGCCCGCGAGATGATCCTGGAGGCGAGCCGTGAGCTGGTTGCCGAGGCCCGGAGCAAGCTCGAAGCCGAGAAACAGGCGCTCGTCGCCGCCGAAGCCGCCGAGCGCCAGACCCGGTCAAACAACGATCGCCAGCAGTCCCTGTATGCCAAGGGATTCACTTCGGGTGTCAACGCCGAAATCGAACTGCGCAAGCACGAGGAAGCGATCGCTAAAGTGAAGTCGTCCGAGCAATATGTTGCGGCGGCCGAGAAGTATCTCGCGGCGAAACAGGCCGAGCTGCAGCAGAAGGGTCGCGAGGCACAAACGAAGATCGACTACGCCCGCGCGATGCAACAAGAAGCTCAAGGGGAGGTCGCCCTGACGAAAAAGGAGCTGCTCGAACTCGAAGGGAAGCAGGCCCAATTCGAGAGCCGGACGATCTATGCTCCGCGCGACGGCATCATCCTGCGGCTCTTTGCGAATGAGGAGGCAGAGATGCTCAAGGAAGGGGATCCGCTCTTCACGATCGTGCCGGAAACGTCGGAGCGTGCCGTCGAGCTGCTCATCGCGGGGAATGACGTACCGCTGGTGACGCGCGGACGCCATGTTCGGCTGCAGTTCGAGGGGTATCCCGCCGTGCAGTTTGCCGCAGGCTGGCCGGAGGTGGCGGCGGGTACGTTCGCCGGCGAGGTCGTGGCGATCGACGCGACCGACAACGGCAAAGGAAAATTCCGCCTGCTGGCGCGGCCGGTCGCGGGAGAAGCCTGGCCCGACGAGCGGTTTCTCCGCCAAGGGGTGCGGGCCAACGGCTGGGTCCTGCTCAACCGCGTCACGCTCGGCTACGAGCTGTGGCGCCAGCTCAACGGCTTTCCGCCGGTCTATGGGGAAGAAGTTGCCGGCGATGGCAAGGAGGGCGGGGACAAGGACGTCAAGAAGGTGAAGCTGCCCAAATGAAACACGCGGAATGGATTCTGACGCTGGGAGTCATATGCTGCGTGGCAGGGATGCCCGGCTGTCAGACCGTGCGCGCTCCTGTGGGAGACGTGGTGCAGCCCGGCCCTGGGCCGGAGCCGCTCCCGCCACCAAAATTCGAGCCGGTTCCGCAAGACATGACGCTGCCGCCGCCGCTCCGCGATCCCGCGGCTGATGCGGCCAGCACGACCGAGCCGCTGACGCTCGACCAGGTCACCACGTCGGTGTACTACGCTTATCCCGGCCTGGAAGCGGCGATGCGAGAAATGGAGATTGCCGCCGGCAAGGAGCAAGCGGCCCAGGGGGAATTCGACCTCAAGCTCAAGGCGGGTAGCCAGTCCGACGCACTCGGCTTCTATCAAACCTACAAGAACGCCGTGAAGCTCGAACAGGCGCTGTGGCACGGTGGCGGCGTTTACGGGCAATATCGCTTGGGCCGCGGCAACTATCCGACTTGGGACGGGATGGAAACCAACGACGGGGGGGAGTTCAAAGTGGGCGTCCTCCGGCCACTGCTGCAAAACTCGGCCATCGACCAGCGGCGGGCCGACATCTTTCAGGCGACTCTCCGCCGCCAGCAGGTCGAGCCAGCCGTGCAGGCCCTCCTCCTGGAACTGGTGCGCGACGCGGCCGACGCCTACTGGTCGTGGGTCGCGGCCGGCCGCTCGTACGACGTACAGCGCGAGCTGTTGCGCGTGACCGTCGAGCGAAACAAAGTCTATGAAGGAAGGGTCGCAGCCGGCGATCTGCCGCGCGTCGAGCTCGTGCAGAATCAGCGGCTTGTCGCCTCGCGTGAAGCGAAGCTCATCGAAGCCGAGCGGAAGCTGCAAGCGACGGCGATCAAGCTTTCTCTCTACCTCCGCGACGAAGCGGGTCAACCGCTCGTCCCCGTCAATGACCTGTTGCCGGTGTCGTTCCCCGATCCCGCGTCCGCGACAGAGGACGACGAAGCCCCGGTCATCGCCACGTCACTGGCCAATCGCCCTGAGCTCCGCGAGATCGACATCGTCCGCCAGCAAGTCGAGGTCGATTTGGCGCAGGCTGAGAATCTGCTTTTGCCCGACCTTACGGCAACGCTCGATGCGGCGCAGGACGTCGGAGCGCCGACGCCCAAGGGAGACAAAACTCCGTTCCAGCTCTCGGCCGGCCTCTACTTCGACGTGCCGCTCGAGCGAAACAAGGCCCAAGGGAAGCTCCGCGAAAGCCGAGGGAAGCTCGCACAGCTTGCGGCCAAACGGCGGCTGGTCGAGAACAAGATCACGATCGAAGTGCAAGACGCCCGCTCGGCCTTGGCCACGTCGCGCGAGCGCTACCTGCGGGCCCGCGAAAACACGCAGCTCGCCTGGCAACTGGTGACCGCCGAGCGCGAGCGGTTCGAAGCGCAAGACAGCGACTTGCTACGCGTCGCCTTGCAAGAGGCGGCCGCGATCGAAGCGGCACTGGCTGAAATCGAGGCCCTGGCCGATTACTACAAGGCCGAGGCAGCGCTGCGAGCAGCCACCGCGGCGAATCCGCTTGATCCATAACGTGCTCGTCAATTAGGCATTCAGTCGCCACAGCGTGAAGTTGAGCACGGCGGCAAACGAGGTCCAGGCTAGATAGGGCACCAGAAGCAGCGCCCCGAACCGCGAGTGCTGCCAGAAGGCAACGAGTGTCGCAACGATTGACAGCCAGAGGATCGCTATCTCAACCAGCGCTAACCCCGGAGATTACAGCCCAAAGAACACGGCCGACCAGCCGACGTTGAGGACAAGCTGCAAACCGTAGAGGACCAGCGGCGCGGCAGCAGGTTTCCAGCCGCGTCGCCAAACCACGAGCCACGCGGCAACGGCCATCAGCAGGTAAAGCGTGAACCAGACGGGACCGAAGATCCAATTGGGCGGGTTCCACGCCGGTTTTTGGTGCCCAGCGTACCAGTCGTTGAGTGAAGTGCTGGTCACCGCGCTGCCGAGGGCAGCAGCGATGAACGTTACAACGAGCAACCCGAATAGCCACGCAGCTTGCGCGAGAACCGTGGGGCCTAACGTACCGTGGCTTTTCATTCTCCCCACGGTAGCTCACCGCCCGTCGCTCGCATACAAGTCCATCCGCGCTCGCGAGCCGGCCCAGTTCAATTGCTCGTTGCCGATCTCCTTGACCTCTCTGCCGCGCACGTCACGCACCTGAATCTTGTGATTGGCTTGATAGACGCTCGTTCCATAGACGAGCGCCAGCCGCGAATCGCGGTTCTCGAAGATCGGCCGATCCGGCGGAATCTTGCCGAGCGGGTAGATGAAAGAGCCGAGAATCTCGGTGCTTGCCCCCGCCTCCGCCAGCAGCTTCTGGCTCTCGTACTCCGTCTTAAAACCCAGGGCCCAGATCGTCGCGCCGCGGCTGTGGATGCAGGGCCCGGCCGCATGGCTTTCGGGATTCCATTGCCGGACCCAAACTTGCTGCGGATGGTCGAAATGCCAGTCGGCCCCGCCGATGTCCTCGGCAAAGAGCTTCCCCCCGGCGATCGCCGTCGAGTAGCGTTCGGGCGAACTGCTGCGCAGGACGAGCGTGGCGGGCGAAGCGTGCTGCACGTGCTGGCAGCCCAGCCGGTCGAGCTCGACGACGTGCCGCGGACTTTGTTCGTCGTAGATCAAGAGCGCCGGCGGGGCGGCAGCCGCATCGGTCTGTTCCCGGCGACCGTCACCTTTCCAGACCTCTGCCGACCAGCGCAGCTCACCGCCAAAGCCCATCAGCCGCTCGACCGGAGCGTGCAGCCGGATCGGCGAGCGCAGGTTGAGGGGAAACTCGCGCGGCAGGTAGATCACCTTCGCCCCGGAGTCGATGGCCGCTTGGATCGCCGGGCTGGCATCCCCCTCTTTGACTTTGTCCGCAAAGCGGGCGACGCTGACCCACTCGCTCACCGGTGGCAGCGGCGGCTCCGGGGTTTCTTCGATCGGCAGTTTCAGCGCCCCCGCAAGCTTTCCGTGACCGACGACTGGCCGGTCGCCGATGTATTCGTCCAGGTTTGGGCCGGCGATGCTCACTTCTTTCCACACACCCCCTTCTTTCTGATCGACGAGAATTCGCTTGGCGATGGCCCGCGCGTAGCCTTCGGTCTTGACCCGCAGGCAGTAGAGCGCGCCGTCGCTCTTGATCGCCGGTTGGTCGGCGGCGCCGCCGCGCAGCTGGGAATCGAGTAGCGAGACCATCGAGTTGGCCCCCTCGCTGACGATCGCCGGGACCGCGTTCTCGGAGGTCAGCTTGCGGATCGCCAGGATGTTCCCTTGATTCCGAATTCCGGCGACGCGTTGTCCGCGAAGCGTCACGTGCTCCAAAGTCATCGAGTATTCCTGATACCGGATCGCGGCTCCGAGGTCGAAACCTTCGACCGTGACGTGCTTCACGAGTGCCGGACCAACGTCGTGATGGGTCAAATCAAGGCCCAGCACGCCGGTCCCGTCGCCGCTACGGAGGACGACATTCTCCAGCCGGCCGACGTTGTTCGCGTGAAATTCGAGGGCCTTCGCGCCGGGATTGTTCTTGCCGGTGTCGATCATCAGGCCATCCAAGTAGAGCGAAATGCTGCTGCCGTTCACTCCCCGGTGCGAGCCGGGATCGCCCGCGGTGCTGCTCATCCGCAGGACGGGGAGCGGCTGGGCGGGGTCGGTGAACGTGCCGTCCGCCAGGCGGATGATTGTCTTCCCCGGGCCGGCTCCCTTCACGTCGATGAACCGCGAGCAGTGCAGCATCCCGCTCACTCGGTACTCGCCCGGCGGGATGATCAGCGTGTGGTAGGCCAGCGGCACGCGGCTGGTCAGGTGCCGGAAGGCGGCATTCAGCGCGTCCGTGTCGTCGGTCTGGCCGTCCCCTGCCGCGCCGAAATGCTCCTTCACGTCGAGGCAACCGGCATCGCGCGGCACAACCTCTTGGCTGGACGCGAACGAGACGTTCTCAATCGCGTCGCGTCGTGCCCGCAGGAACTGGGCGGGGCCCAGCGCCCCGCGCGTAAGGCGCACTTCGTCGATCAGGGCTGCCGCCCCCCAACGATCCGCTTGACCGCCGATGAAGAATGGCCCATCGTCCCATGCGAGCGGTGAGTCGAGCTTGACGCTCCGTGCGAGGTGGTAATCGACCCAGCACGTGACGGTCTTGGCCTGGGCGTCGTACACGACCGCCACATGCCGCCAGTCGCGCACTTCGGGGTGCAGCCGCGTCGAAGAGGAATAGTGGCCCGCGAGCCAGCGCTCGGCGCGTCCACCGGGCGGCGCGACCGCGGCGCCATGCCAAGTCTGTCGTTGGTTTTCCAGATGGTGCCACTCGAGGGCCAGCTCCGCAGCGGCATCGCTCGTCCGCGATTTGCCGGCGAGCCAGGCATTCCCCCCGGCTTGTGCATCGGGCAGCACGAACGCCTCGATCGTGAGGCTCTCGCCTTCTTTGGGCAGCTTCAGCGTCGTCGCCAACGCGTCGCTCTGGCCTTCTTTCCCGGTAAAGACGGCGCTCGCCTCGTTTTTGCGCGACGAGCGGGTGAGCGGGTCGTAAATGAACTCGCCAGGAACCGCGTCGCTGTAGCTTAGTGCCGAGCCATCGACTCGACGGGATTCACCGCTGGCGACCGATGCCTCGGCGGTGACAACAGCGGTTTTTTCAAACGACCAGCGAGCCAGCTCTTGCCCATACGCCACGATGGGAAGCGCGACCGCCAGTAGCGCCCCGACAGTTCCACAAATCCAGCGGCAACGCATCGCAATCTCCTCGCGTGAACAAGAGTAAGCGGGAATGCACAAAGCCCGGTGGCTCCGAGCAGCGGCTGCGTTACTCGCTCTCTTCCTCGTCCTTCTCCGGCACCGGCCGCGTGGCCCGGCAGGCGACGACCTCCCCGTTATCGGCGGAGAATCGCAAGACGAGCTGATCGTTCGGTTTCAGCTCCTCTTGCTTGCTCGGCTTGCCGTCGAGAAACACCTTGGCAGCCGCCGCGAACGTGATCTGCCGCTGGAACTCGGTGTCGTCGGCGAGGATCGTGAGCTTCCCAGTCGCCGGATCGCGAGCCGTCACCTCCGCGTCGATATCCCCCTCTTGCCGCCACTCGGCCGAGACCGCGTTGACGACCCGCAGATCCTTGGCGAGTTCGAGCGTCACCCCCAACCCGGGCTCCAAATCGTCCAGCCGGCCGGGGCCTTCGTCGAACTTCGTGATCGCATCCGCAGCCACCGTGTACGACTCGCGCTTGGGGGGCTGATCTTCGTCGTCATCGTCGCTCTGCACCTCGACCGTGACGAGCCGCGCCGCCGCGTCGTAACTGGCGATGCGACCGTTCTTCGTCGTCCCCAGCACGTTGATCTCGCGGATCGTCCGGTGGTCCGAAGCGAGCTTCACCGCCAGGAACATCCCCGGTTTGATGTCGGCCAGCTCCGCCTTCTCATAGGCCAGCGTCACTGCTGCATCCGTCGCCACGTCGAGATTCAGCACCACCTCGTGCTCCTCGATGGTGAACGTCAGCGAGCGGGGCTGCACGAGCTGCACATCCACGACATGCCCGCGCAACCCTTGCTCGAAGCGATCGGGGTTGTCGATGAGCATGGCCTGGGCGACGAAGCCCGCGGCCAACAGGGACAAACAGGCCGCCACGCCGATTTTGATTTTGTGAAAGAGCATTGCCTTGAGAACTCCATCGGTAAGGGAAATGACCGCGACGGGGACCATCCCCGCCAGCGAGCCGCCGCTCGCAAGCACCGTGGCCGCATGAGCGGTGGCGGCAACACAGCCCGCAGTCGGCGGTCCGGCCATGGCCGTTCCCGTGCCGCCCAGGAACAGGGCCATGAAGCCGGCCGATAGCGTCAGCCCGCGCCGCACGAGGCGCGACCTGAGCAGCTCGCGGCCGCGCTCCAGCCGGTCCTTCACGGCAGCTTCGGAAACGCCCAGTCGCTGGGCGGCTTCGGCTCGGCTGAGCCCTTCCAGGCAGCAGAGGATGAGCGTCTCACGAAACTGCGCGGGGAGCTTTTGCAGTTCCTCGTCGAGCGCCTCCGAAACGTCCGAAAGCGTGGCCGACTTGGCGGCGGGCTCGTCCGCGAGCGTCCGAATCACCTTCCGCCGGCCTCGCAGCTTGAGTGCCGTTCGCCGCGCCACCTCGTGCAGCCAGCCCCCCAGGGTGGCGTAGCCGGCGACCGAGCGGGCTTTCTGGGCCAGCACGAGAAAGGCGGCCTGGCTCGCATCCTCGGCATCCTGAGCGTTTCGCAGGATCCTGAGGCACGCGCCGAGCACCGTCTCGCGATAACGAACGACCAGTTCGGCGAACGCCGCCTCGTCGCGCTCGGACAGAAACCGGGCCAAAAGCTCGCGATCGCTGCCGGCAGCGACGGTGGTTTCCGCCACGGGGTGAGGGATTTCAGTCGCAGGCTGCAAGCGGGTCATGAGCAATTGAGTGCAGGCGGGGTTGTTGCCGCATCCCTTTATGCCACTGTAGGCAGGCTCTGGCGGAGGAAAAAATGGCATCGGGGTGAATCGGGGCAAGAACTCTCCTGCCCGCCTGACCGCCCACCTGGACACAGGGCAAACAGTGAACGAGTGATTCAAGTCCCACCTCAGGCAGAGCTCCGATGGGTTGGAGTTAGGAAACCTCCTCCATTCAGATCTGCGATGAGTCGCTCGACGGCTAGTTCTTTCGCTTTCGCTTCCACTTCGACGGTAGTGGAGAGGTCTTTCCAGCGGCCAGGAAAGTCGGCTGGGTCGATATAGTCGTGATGCCGCTCGGGCCGGGGTCCGTCCCAGCCCTCCAGCGGGCTGGAGAGGTGAAAGAGCGGCTCGCGATTCCATGTCGCGGCGGCTTGCCGCGTGGCCTCTTCAACTGTCAGGCTGTCGGGCAGGCAGCGATGATGGTGGACGTCGTAAACCAGCGGCACTCCCGCCCTTTGGCAGAGTGGCAAGAGATCGGCGGGTGTGAAAATCTTGTCGTCGTTCTCGAAGGTCAAGCGCTCCCGAACCGCCGATGAGAGCCGGTCGAGATTCTTCTCCAGAACGGCCAGGGCCCGCGGCTTGTCGCCGAAAGCGCCGCCGGCATGAATGTTGATCACGTCGGCGCCGATCCACTGCGCCACTTCCGCTTGATATTCCAATTCCGCAAGGGAAGCCGTCACAACTTCGCTGCGTTGGGAGTTCAGCACGACGAATTGGTCGGGATGAAAACAGGTGCGCAGCCCGTGTGTGGCCGCAAACTGGCCGCAGTCAGTGAACAGACCGACGATCTCTTCATGGTCCGGCAACTCGTCCATATTGTATCCCAGTTGCGGATGCGTCTTGAGCGGTAGGATCTGGCTGTTGACGCGGAAACAGCCGATGCCGTGACCGGCGCAGAAGTCGAGGGCTGCCAGTAGAGATTCGGCATTCGTCCGGCACAGGCGCGAGAGTTTTGCCAGCGCGTCCGCGCGCGATAACTTTTCGACAGCCGCCGCGGTTGTATTGACGAGCTTGATCGGCTGCTCGCGAAACGCACAGCACAGGCCAAAGCGAATCATAGGGAGTCCGGGATGGGCCGCCGCTTGACGGCAAACATAGAGTGCTCTGTTTTGCCGCCGTCGAATCGCGCGGCGCGAGCCATACTTGCTTGAGGGGCTGCAATAGCTTTGGACGCCATTCTGCTCGCCAATCTGGTAGCAATCGCCGCGTTGATGCTGCTGGCGTGGCTGATCAGTCTGCCGCTGGCCAACGCGAGCATCATGGACATTTTCTGGGGCCTGGGTTTCGTCGCGACGGCTTGGGGCAGTCTGTTTCTGGCGGATAAGGTCCAGGCCAGAGCCTGGTTGGCAGCTACGCTGACAACCATCTGGGGACTGCGACTGGCTGGATATTTACTCTGGCGAAGCATCGGAAAGCCGGAAGACCGCCGATACCGAGCCTTCCGCGAGCGGTATGGCGACCGGTTCTGGATTGTCAGCCTGCCGCTGATTTTTGGCCTGCAAGGGGGACTGATCTGGGTGATTTCGCTCCCCTTGGCTTCCGCGGCGGCAAGCGCGCGGCCGCTCGGCTGGCTCGATGGGCTGGGCGTGCTACTCTGGACCATCGGATTTTGCTTCGAAGCGATTGGCGACTATCAGCTCGCGCGTTTCAAAGCCGACCCGGCCAACCGCGGACAAGTCATGGATCGCGGGCTGTGGCACTATACGCGGCATCCGAATTACTTCGGCGACTTCCTAGTGTGGTGGGGACTGTATCTGCTGGCCCTCGCGGGAGGCGGCAACTGGTGGGTCGTCGTCAGCCCCCTCGTGATGTCGGTGTTGCTCATGCGCATCTCGGGCGTCACGCTGCTGGAACGCTCACTCGCCAATCGCACCAGCGGCTACCGCGAATATATGGACCGGACCAGTGCGTTCTTTCCTTGGCCACCGAAGCGGCGTACCTAGCGTTTTCGTTTGCCTCGGCGCGGCTTTGGCGGCTGCTCTGCGCTTGGCGCTGGTTTGCCCTGATCGCCGCTCAACTGGGCAACCCGCAGAAACTCCTCCAAATGCTCCAGGGTGTCGCAAAATGCCGACGAGCAAATCTGACGCCGCAGGTCCAGGTGCAGGGCCTGCCCGCCGAGCACCACGGCAACTCGCCCCTTCACTTGTCGCCAGAACTCACTGTACTCCGCTACAAATCGCTGCTCGTCGTCGATATGTGAAACACTGAGCCAGAGCAGCTTCGGCTGAAGTTGATCAACGGCCCGCACCAGCGTAGCCAGCGGCAGGCGCGAGCCCAGGTGATGCGCGTCCCAGCCACGCTGCCGCAGAACAAGCTCCACCATTGCGCCGGCCAGTGAATAGGGGTCGGTGTCCGGCGCTCCGCCAATTGCCAGCGGGGCGCCAGCCGGGGCGGCGGACAGTATCTGCCGCAGGTCGTGCAAAGCCCGGGAGCAAGTCTCGACCGCCCGCCGCTCGTGGTACACCTCCGCCTGGCCGCATGCCCAGGCCGCACCGATGGCTCGAAACGCCGGCGCGAGGACTTCGTCGCCGATCTTACTGAAAGGAACTCCGGCAGCGTGCAGATCCTGCAGCACCTGCCTGGCGCGAATCTCGTCCCCCGCCAAGAGCGCCTGCAGCATGTCCTCGGCGGCGCGCCGAACGGTGCGCGGCCCTTGGCCCGTCCGAGCGGGCAAGCCAAGCAGCTCCGGGTGAACGAGTTGCTTGCCCGAGCTTCGCACAAATCGCAGCACGGAGTCGAGCGCCACGCGCCGGTGGCCGCCGCTGGTCGTGGAGGCCTGAATGAGGCCGCGGTCGCACCACCGCTTAAGCGACGACTCGCTGACGTCCAGCGCCCGCTCAACCTGATTGGGAGTAAGGGCTTTTGACATCGGGACCACCAACTGAACGAATTGACCTATTTCATTCTAACCGCCGACAGCCGTTGGCGAGTCCCATTGGCAAAAAGTTCGCATTTTTCGGCGAACCCCGGTTGTGAGGCCCGCGTATCGCCGGTAGGGTAAATGAACGATTTGAACGTTTTTGTGATTGGGCGAATCACGGTCATGGCGCGTGTGGCAATTATCGGAGCTGGCATTTCAGGGCTGACTGCGGCCTGGAAGCTGCAGTCGCGCCACGAGGTGGCGATCTTCGAGGCCGCTGACTATGTCGGTGGTCACACCCACACGCACGACATCCAGCACGAAGGGCGGCAGCTAGCAATTGACTCGGGATTCATCGTTTTCAACCACGAGACTTACCCCCATTTTGTCGCACTGCTGGACGAACTCGGCGTCCGTTCGCAGCCGACCGACATGAGCTTCAGCGTCCGCTGGGATCAGGCAGGTCTGGAGTACGCCGGCACGGGATTGAATGGCTTGTTTGCTCAGCGTGGTAACTTTCTGCGGCCCCAGTTTTGGCAGTTGCTCCGTGATTGGCGTCGATTCAACCGCCATGCCGCGGCGATCATCGATCAGCTCGATCCCGAGCTGACCGTCGGCGAGTTCTTTCGCCGATACGCCTATTCCGACTGGTTTCGCCTGGGATATTTCCTGCCGCTGGGTTCGGCCGTGTGGTCCAGCCCGCGGGAAGCGTTCGAGCAGTTTCCGCTGCGCTTCGTCCTGGAGTTTTACCGCAACCACGGAATGCTCGCGCTTCCCGGGCGTGTGAAGTGGCGGACGATCCAGGGGGGCTCGCAAACCTACGTCCGGGCGCTTCTGCGAAGGTTCCGCGGAGAGGTGCGCACCCGGTCGTCTGTCGTCAGTGTGCTCCGCACGGCTGAGCAGGCCCTCGTGCAGGTCCGCGGCTGTGATGCGGAGTCCTTCGATCACGTCGTGTTTGCCTGCCACAGTGATCAGGCGCTCGCCATTCTCGGCCGCGAGGCTACGCGAGCGGAGCGCGAAATCCTCTCCGCTTTTCCCTACCAGCGAAACAGTGCCGTGTTGCATACCGACACTTCCGTGCTGCCGAAATCGCGGCGGGCCTGGGCGAGTTGGAACTACCGCCTCGCGGGGGATGGCAACGAGCCGGCGACGATCACCTACGACATGACCCGGCTGCAGCGGCTTGGCACGACGCAGCGGTTTCTGGTGACGCTCAACAGTGATGAGGCGATTCGGCCGGAGCGTGTGCTCGCGCGCATGGTCTATCACCATCCGGTGTTCACAGCGGCGCGCGACTCCGCTCAATCGCGGCACGACGAGCTGATCGGGCCAGAGCGCACCTCGTTTTGTGGAGCGTACTGGGGCAACGGTTTTCACGAGGACGGTGTGAACAGTGCCCTCGCCGTCTGCCGCAAGCTGAATGCCTTGCCGAGCTTGAGCGGCCTGAATTGCCGATCCGCCGCATCCGTCGTTGGCTGAAAATCAATGCTGCAATCCTGTCTATACGAAGGTTGGGTCAGCCATCGCCGGCACACGCCGGTTGAGCATCGCTTTCGCTACCGACTGTCGCTCATGTACTTGGACCTGGAGGAAATCGAAGCGGCCTTTCGCGGGCGCTGGCTCTGGTCCGCGGGGATCGCAAACGTTGTGTCGTTTTGGCGTGAGGATTATCTCGGGGATGCTCGCATTTCGCTCATGGAAAGCGTTCGCCGCGTTCTGACCGCGGCCGGCTTGGGCCACGTGCGAGGGCCTGTCCGGCTACTCACGCAGCCACGCTACTTCGGCTTCGTGATGAATCCGGTGTCGTTTTACTACTGCTTCGGCTCGGACGGCCAGACGCTGGAGGCAGTCGTGGCAGAAGTCACCAGCACACCGTGGAAGGAACGTCACGCCTACGTCTTGGAGACCAAGCGACCGGACAAAGAGGCGCGGCTGCCCCGGCCGCGGGCGAACAAGGAACTGCACGTTTCTCCCTTTCTGCCAATGGACATGGAGTATCGCTGGCAGGTGTCGCGGCCGGGGCGGAAGCTGGGCGTCCGCATTCAGAACTTTCGACAGGGCAAGGCGGTTTTTGAAGCCACGCTCCGCCTGTCGCGCCGCGAGTGGACAACGACTGCACTCTTAGCTTCGCTGTGCCGCTATCCGCTGATGACCCAGCGAGTCGCCGCCGCCATCTACTGGCAAGCCTGGAAGCTCTGGTGGAAGGGCTGCCCCGTCTATCCGCATCCCAACAGCAGAGCTGCTGGCTCGCCAGAACTCCCTACCGCATCCGTGAAAACACCATGACAAATATGGTCCGATCGCCTGGCATCTTTGCGAGCCAGCTGTTTCGCAACCTGGACCGCCTGCGCGGCGACTGCGTGCGTGTGGTCGATGGCGGGCTGGTGCGTACGTTCGGCGATCCCCAGGGCGAGTTGTGCGCTACGGTCGTCGTGCACCATTCCCGGTTCTATCGACGCGTGCTGCTGGGTGGTGATCTGGGCGCGGCCGACGCCTGGATCGACGGCGACTGGACGTGCGACGACTTGACCCGTCTGGTACGGATTTTTCTCCGGAATCCCGATCTGGCCGGACGCCTGCATTCGCTCTTTTCCTGGCCGGCGCTCCTGGTTTCGCGACTCCACCACCTTTGGCGGCGTAACACCCGCTTGGGCGCCCGCCGCAATATCCACGAGCACTACGACTTGGGAAACGAATTCTTTGAGCTCTTTCTCGACGACACGCTGTCCTATTCCTGCGGCGTGTTTGAGCGCCCCGGCGCGACGCTGGGCGAGGCTTCGCGGGCCAAGCTCTTCCGCGCCTGTGCCAAGCTCGACCTACAGCCCAGCGACAAGTTAATAGAGATTGGCTCGGGCTGGGGCGGTCTGGCCGTCTATGCCGCCGAGAACTACGGCTGCCATGTGACCACGACGACGATCTCGCGGGCCCAGGAGCGCGTGGCGACCGACCGCGTGAGGGATGCCAAACTGGACGGCCGGGTGCACGTCCTCAACCGGGACTATCGCGATCTCGACGGCACGTACGACAAACTCGTGTCGGTCGAAATGATCGAAGCGGTGGGGCACGAGTATTTCAGCGAGTTTTTCCGCCGCGCCAGCGCCCTGCTCGCTCCACACGGCAGGATGCTGTTGCAGGCGATCGTCATCAAGGACCAGCGCTTTGCCGCCCACCTCCGCACGGCCGACTTCATCCGTCAACACATCTTCCCCGGCGGCTGCCTCCCTTCGGTGACCGCGCTGTGCGAGGCCATGACGCGGGCCTCCGACTTGCGGCTGGTACACCTGGAGGAGATGTCGCAGCACTACGTCCGCACGTTGCAGCATTGGCGCGACCGCTTCTGGGAGCAGATGGACGCGGTTCGACAGCTGGGCCTGGGAGAGTCGTTCATCCGCAAATGGGACTACTACCTCCGCTACTGCGAAGCGGCATTCGCCGAGCGGCAAGTGAACGTGGTGCAGATGCTG
Source organism: uncultured Pirellulaceae bacterium (assembly GCA_964384375.1). Taxonomy (GTDB): domain Bacteria; phylum Planctomycetota; class Planctomycetia; order Pirellulales; family Pirellulaceae; genus CAYLLN01. The sequence continues at coordinate 55,353 of CAYLLN010000020.1, read as the reverse complement.
TTGGCCAAGCCGGAGTGTCGATTTGATCCCCTGACGATCGCTCTGCCGTGCGCAGAAGCCGAAGCAGTCCCCCGCGGCAGGTCAACAATAAAGTCAGAAAGGCCATCGCTATGCCGAGCGTAATGACGACCTCAGCGACCACGAGCCTGCAAGCGAGAGCCCGCTCGCTCGCCCGACTGGAGTTGGAATATCAGTTCCACGAGTCGTTCCACGAACGCTCGGCCGGTAAGTTTCTTCTCGACCTGGACGGGACGAGCAGCAAACCCACCTCGGCTGTTCCGGCCGGACTTCCGGCACACTTGGCACGGCTTTGCGAGCGTCCGTTGCTCACCGCCAAAGAGGAGCAGCACCGCTTTCGCCGTATGAACTATGCCAAGTACAAAGCCCAACGCTTGTGCCGGCGGCTGCCGTCGCGGCGAGTTCATGCCGCCGTCGTGCAGCGGATCGAAAAGCTCCTGGCGCTGGCTCGGAGTGATCGTGATGCGATCGTCTGCGCCAATACGCGGCTGGCGATCTCCATCACGAAGCGGTACGCCGGTTGGATCAGCACGTTCGATGAACTGCTGAGCGAAGCGATGGAAACGCTGATCCGGGCGGTTGACAAGTTCGATTTTAGCCGGGGATTTCGCTTCAGCACGTACGCCACGACGGCCATCACGCGGTCCCTGCAGCGTTCACTCCGGCAGGCGACTCGCCAGCGGCGGGATATTCTCGACTTTGACTTTGCCGAACTGGCAGCAGCCAACACAGATGTGGCCGAAGAGTATGCTCGCAAGGAGTGGGACGTGCGCCGTCAGTTGTTGTTGCAATTGGTGAGAAAGCTCGATCCGCGCGAGAGCTTCATTCTGACGGGGCGGTTCGGTCTGGGCGCCCCTGGCCATTGCCGCACGCTCAGTAGCTTGGCCAAAGAGTTGGGCGTGTGCAAAGAGCGAGTCCGTCAATTGGAGATGCGCGCCACGGAAAAGTTGCGGCACCTTTATGAGCACTCTCTGGACGGCGCGACGAATGAGATGTTGTGAAAAAGGAGGCTACGAACGTGGCTTGGAAACTTTGGCTGATCGTTGCACCGGCCGTGCTCGTGATCGACCTGATCTGGCTCGGAGTCGTGATGAAGTCCTTCTATCAGGCGGAGATTGGCGATTTTGCGCGTCGCATCGACGGCGCGCTCGCCCCGCGCTGGCCGGCTGCCATCATGGTCTATGTCCTGATTCCCGCGGGGCTAGTGCTGTTTGTGCGGCCGGCGATGGGCGCCAATGCAACCTCGCTTCAAGCGCTGGCGTGGGGCGCCCTCTTCGGACTGGTGCTGTACGGCGTCTATGACTTCACGAACCGCTCGATCCTCGACCACTGGCCCTTGCGACTCACCTTGGCCGACGTGGCCTGGGGCTGCGTCTTGTGTGGCATGGGCGCACTCATCATGCGCGTAGCCGAGCGCTGGCTCAGCCGATAAGTCGTCGGCACTGTACTGGAAGCCCGAAGAGGAGGTGCTCGCTAACGAGTCGCCGGCGATTAACCACGCCACTTGGACTTTGCCCCGCCAGCCACTGGAACCTCACCGGCTACTACCAAAGCCACAACGCCTTCCAATTCCTGCCACTGACCGCCGCGGCCAACGAAATCCGTGGCGGCCACGTCCGTCATGCATCTGAGTTCGGCGAGCTATTCGGTTCTTGAGGTTCTTCACCGTCAAACAACACCTCGGCTTCCTTACGAAGAATCTCGAACAGCATCCACTCGACCCAACCGTCACCTAAGTTCGCCGGACCACCAGGAAAAGCCTGCCCAATCAGTTCAGTTGCTCATTCCAGAGAGGATTTAGCTTGTGTAGCATCTTCCTGTCGAAATTCAGCCAGTGACTGGACTACCAGATACTGCGCCTGCCCGGCGGGTTGAACAATTGGGACGATGAGTCTCATGGCAGCACCTCCGGGGTAGTAGAAGACTCTGCCAGAAAACTAGGTTCGCGTCGCTGATCCGATCTCCGGATCGCGGCAATGCCCTGACTTGTGCTTGGCGGGGCCGTCGCGGAATAGTTCGGCAAAAGGTTGATTGGACCTTGCGGCGGAACGCCATGGGCACGAGTCGGCCAGGCACGATTGTCGTACAGACGAGTGCGCACAGCCCAGTTTCGCCACGCCGATTCACGAGTGGCAGAGCTGGCGGTTTGTCCCAGCTTGAAGTTTGCTTGTGCCAGTGAGACAAACGCGGTGACAACAGGTGAGAATCCGTGATTCTCGGTGACTACAAACGCAACACTACAAGTGTCGGTCTCCAACGCACTTAGGGCAGCAAGTGCATTGCAGTATAAGGAGTTGTGATCTGGGCACTTCCGAATCCTGTCCTCTCCGCTAAACTGACTGCCCGCGTGACGCAAGTCGTTGTCACGCTGGCAGTTGCGCTTCTTGCCGTCGCTCGAAAGAGCCCGTTTGTAGCGGTTTGTAGCGCTACCCTCTCTGACAGAGCCTCGGTGATGGGCAAGAAAGGTCTGTCCTTCGTGTCGGCCGCGTGCGCGCTCACATGCGCGGCAACGTTAGCGAGTGGAATTTACCGCTTCAGCACTCGTCTTCGACTTCATTCCAACGGTATTCACGGCGATGACGCGATACACGTGTTGCTCCCCTGGTTTCGCGTTTGAATCGACATATCGCAGCGGCGCCAAAGGCTGAGGTGGAGTGTCGCTGTATTGCAGGTTCTGAAAGACTGGCCGACCGAACGGGTTGCTCCCCTTTTCAGGGACCGTGGCCAGGAGTTTGCCGTCGCGCTCGATAACGAAACTGGCCAGACCACTTTCCAGATCGGCTTCTACCTCCCAGCTCAGAAGATTGTCCCTCACACGGACATTCGTTGGCGAAGGTGGCGGAGTCGTGTCTGCCACGGCCGTGTCTTTGACGTATTCCATCCATGCCTGTGCAATCGACGCATTGGGCAGCCAACCAGCCTTGAATGGATCGCCAGCGAATTTCGCTGCCGGGAGAGCCTCCGAGCCAGCAGGCTCCGCAAGGTGGGCATCCTCCGTCGGCATTGCCGCAAGCGACTCACCGCTGGCTTTGGGCAAACGAACGCTCAGGCAAGCATCGAGCCAAGGAATCGCAAGATAACGCTGATTCCCGCAGTCGTGGCTGGAGAGCGGATCGACCGCGACGCCAATCAATCCTCCCTTGGCCCGCACCTCGCCAAAGAACGCCTCGTTCGCCGGCCACACACCTGCAAAGCGATCGTCCTTAACCGTCACACCTTCTTTCGTGCCGAGATTGCACATGACGGGCACGTGCAGCGCCGCGTCGGGCAAGAGATGGGGCTTGATTCCGGTTCGCCCCGGATCGGCCTTGAGAAGCGGAACCCCGGAGCGCAACCAGGCGGCGGCAACACGCTCTGGGTGCAGCAATACCATGCCGCCGGCCCAATGACCTCCACCGCTGTGCCCCCACAAGGCCCACGGCACCTTGGCCAACTCTCGATGCCCAGACTGATCGCCCAACTCGACCAGGCTCTTCTGAAACGCGGCATCGGAGCCGTTCCGCGGATCGCACCACATTTGGCAATCCGCTTTCTCCGGCTGCTCATACGAGGGCGCCAGCAAGGCGCAGTCGTGTTTTTTCGCGAGCGCCTGCCAGTGGAGATCATAGGCGCCAGTCAGACCCGATTTGCACGAGCCCTCGCCGCAACCATGCTGATGCACGATCACCCCCCGCAGCAGCTTGACGCCCGGGGGAACCCAAACCGTGTAATTGACTGGGAAAGCAAGTTGGCCGGATTCTTTGGAGGCTTCGTAGCGTACGCGGAAGTAAGGTGGCTCGGCCGGCGGGAAAACATCATACGGTGGCTGCTGCGCGGTGGCCTTCGACATGAAAAGGAGCAGCAATACCACTGAAATCGCGACACGATAGGGCGTCTCATTCCAGTCGGATGCCGGTTTCATCGCTAAAAGGATTTGTGCCATTTTGAATTTAGAAGATTTCGGTTGATTTGCGGTCGGCATCGCATGAAGTGGTTAGTCGCCAGTCGATCGTTCGGCCCAGTACGTTTGCTTGTGACCGCGAGCGGTGAATTCTTCAACCAACCGATCCGCCGCTTGCTTGGTCAAGCCGTCCTGCACGGCGAACGTGTTTCCGTTGTCGTCGATGCGCCAAACGATCCACGGCGTGGTTTCATCAGCTCTCGTCGCTTCATCGGACTTCGGCTCCATACCCTGATTGTATCATTCAGGACATTCCAGTTTCGCCGCGACCACATTCGATCGGGATAGCCTCCCGCTCCGCCGTCGGGTATGACAACGGAATCGGACCTCTAGTCGCGGGATGGAACCATGCTCCTTGCCGACATGTCGCTGGCGGATAAGTTCCGCATTGCTCTGATCGCGATTCCCGGCGCGTCGCTTGAGCGGGCGATTCTCTATTTCTCGCTCGCGGGCTTCGCGTATCTCACGCTGCACGTGATTCTCGCTCGCTGGCTCGCTCATCGGCGGATCAACCGCGTGCCGACGCTCGGCCAGATAGGGCGCGAGGTGCTCTATTCGCTTCGCAGCCTCGTGATCTACGGCCTCGTCGGCGGCTTCATCGTCTTTGCGTATTTCTCCGGCTGGACGCAGATTTATCATCCGATCGAGAAGCTCGGCTGGCCGTATTTCTTCGTCAGCATCGGGCTGATCATCCTGATTCACGACACGTATTTCTATTGGACGCATCGGATGATGCATCATCCGCGGCTGTTCCGGCTGTTTCACCGGACGCATCACCTTTCGACGAGCCCCTCGCCGTGGGCCGCGTATTCGTTCAGCCCGCTCGAAGCCTTCGTGCAAGCGGGCATCGCCCCGCTCGTCCTCTTCACGCTTCCCACGCACCCGCTCGCGTTTTCGACATTCATGCTCTGGCAAATCTCGTTCAACGTGCTGGGGCACTGCGGCTACGAGCTCTATCCGCGGTGGTTCGTCCGTTCGTGGCTCGGCCGCGTCTTCAACACGACTACCCACCACGCCCAGCACCACGAAACGAACCGGGCCAACTTCAGTCTTTACTTCAACTATTGGGACCTCCTGATGGGAACGAACCACGCGCGGTACGCCGAGCGGTTCGAGGAGGCGGCAGGGGGCGGGGCGGCTTAGCGGCGCGCCATCGACGCGATATCCATGTCACGTCGCGCTTGACATCTCATTCGCAGCTATGGAGAGTGGCTGCGAGTCACCTTGCCGAGTGAGGGTCTTGATGCCGCTCGATGTCTCTTGCACCTGCGGAGCCAGATTTCGTGCTCGCGATGAGCTGCGCGGGAAGCGGGTGCCGTGTCCTCGGTGTGGCTCGGCGCTAGAAATTGTCGCCGATGACGACGTGCTATCGCCGCTTGCGGAGTCACCGCTGGCGATGCCAACGGCGGTGGGTTCGACGCTCGCCCCTTCGCCGCAGACTCTTGCGTGGGGACAGCGCGAGGAAGTCGTCCAGCCTCCCAGCGCCAAGTTTGGGTATGAACTGGCTGGCAAAATGCAAACGTGGCAGGTGCTGGTCGCGAGTTTCTTTTCGCTCGGGGGATTTCTTGCAGGCATCCTATTGATTGCTGCTGGATTCTTTGCGTTGCAAATGAGTTCCGATTCCATGCAGTGGCAGGAAACGACAGCGACGATCACGAAGTGCGTGGTCATCGCAAGGGGCGGGATTCGCCGCCAACGTACTTACAATCTGCAAATTGACTACACCTATTCGGTCAACGGTCAAGAATTTGTGGGGCATCGTGTGGACGGCGCGGGACAAGTTGGGAGGGACGTGCGGGACATTGCACGTCGATACCCCGAAGGGTCGGTCCATCCCGTCTATTACGACCCGAATGATCCGGCGCAGGCCGTGCTTGAACCGGGCGTCAGCGGTTCCAATCTCGCCTGGTTTGGGATGGGCGGTATGCTTTTGCTCGGAGGTTTGGCCGGCTTGGTTGTCACAGGTTTGACATTGCTTCATCGCCTGACGTAATTCGACCATCAAATAGTCCTCCGACGCACTCGGAGTGTACTCATGGACCGGGAGGCCGTCGGCTCGGCGGGAGCCTCGCCCTCCCAAATGACTCGCCCTCCCACGCTGGAAGCCTGCCCCACGGGGAAGTTAGAATTCGCAGGTCGAGTTGTGTGATGAACGACAGACACAAACAGGAGCCGACTCCATGAAGAAGGTGATTTGTTTCGCAGCGATCGGCCTGGCGGCGCTCGGTTTAACGAGCGAGACCGCGCGGGCCGACGTGAAGCTCCCCGCCATTTTCGGCGATCACATGGTCCTACAGCAGAAGACCGAGGCCCCGGTGTGGGGCTGGGCCGATGCCGACGAGGAAGTGACCGTGTCGCTCGGCGATACGAAGGCCACGACCAAGGCGGGGGCCGACGGCAAGTGGAAGGTGAAGATCGCGACGCCGGCGGCCGGCGGGCCGCTGGAACTCGTCGTGAAGGGGAAGAATGAGATCAAGCTGACCGATGTGCTCGTGGGTGAGGTCTGGCTCGCTTCGGGGCAGTCGAACATGGAGTGGACGGTCCGGGCATCGTCCAATGCGGCCGATGAAATCAAAGCGGGCAGCCATCCGCAGATTCGGATGATCAAAGTTGGGCGGAATCCGTCGGAGAAGCCGCTCGATGATTTCAAGTTCGTGCCGATTCCGAAGGATGCCACGAGCGGCTGGTCGATCGCTTCGCCCGAGACGGTCGCCGACTTCTCGGCGGTCGGCTTCTTCTTCGCCCGTAAGCTGAACGCGGAGCTGCAGGTGCCGGTCGGCATCGTCAGCACGAACTGGGGGGGCACTATGGCCGATGCGTGGACGAGCCGTGAGGCGCTCGAAGCCGATCCGGAATGGTTCGGGCCGATTCTGGAGCGGAGCAAGGAATTCAAAGCCGGCAATCCAAATCAGGCGGCGGTGCTTTACAACAGCATGATCGCGCCGCTCGTGCCGCTCGCGATTCGTGGGGCGATTTGGTATCAGGGGGAATCGAACGTCGGCCGGGCCGAGCAATATGCGAAACTGTTCCCGGCGATGATCGCCGATTGGCGGAAGGCGTTTGGCCAGGGGGATTTTCCGTTCCTGTTCGTGCAGCTCGCTCCGTATCAATACGGTCGGGGGCAGAACATCTCGAACACGGGACAGCTTGCCGAACTGTGGGAAGCGCAGTCCAAGACCCTCGCCGTGTCGCCGAACACCGGCATGGCGGTCACGACCGACATCACGACGATCGGCGACATCCATCCGCCGAACAAGCAAGACGTCGGGCTGCGGCTCGCTCTGTGGGCCCTGGGCACGACCTACGGCAAACAAGACCTCGTCTATTCGGGGCCGCTGTATGACTCGATGGCGGTCGAGGACGCGAAGATTCGGATCAAGTTCAAGCACGTTGGCGGCGGACTCGTCGCTCACGGCGACAAGCCGCTCTCGCACTTCCAGATTGCCGGCGAGGACCAGAAGTTTGTCGCAGCCGAGGCGAAGATCGACGGCGAGACGATCGTCGTCAGCTCGCCGGATGTGCCCAAGCCGGTCGCCGTGCGGTTCGCGTGGGACGATATCGCTGAGCCGAACCTGCTGAACAAGGCGGGCCTGCCAGCTTCGCCGTTCCGGACGGACAGCTTTCCGATGGTGACGGCTGGGAGGAAGTAGTAGACACGAATGACGAAGGTCGAAAGTCAAATGACGAATGAATGACCAATGTCAAAAACCCCAATGACCAATGGGATGCGGAGTTCATTGGTCATTGAGGCTCGGTCATTGGTCATTTTTTGTTCTCCATTTTAGTTCATTTCAATAGGACGCCCTGATGCACCGCACGTTGTTGTTTTCTCTCGCTTCTCTCTCGGTTCTCGCTTTCGCCTCAACCGCATTCGCCCTGCCGCCGCTGCCGCCGTATGTCGCCGCGCACTACAAGGACCAGGCCGACTTCGCGAAGTTCAGCGAGGCCTTTGCCGGGATGAAAATGAAGTGCGACGCCTGCCACAAGCCAGGCGCCGACAAGAAGGCGAAGGGGCACGGCCTGAACGACTTTGGCGAAGCGGTGCACAAGCACCTGAAGCACAAGGACTTCATGGCGGCCAACAAGGAGAAGGACGATCCCAAGCAGGCCGCGGCCGCGACGAAGTTTGTCGCCGACGCCCTCAAAGCCGCCGAAGCGGAGAAGAACGCCGACGGCAAGACATTCGGCGAGCTGATGAAGGCGGGGACGCTGCCGGGGAAGAACTGAGCGAATGCTGACGACGCACGAACTGATGATTCGCGTTCGCTATCAGGAGACAGACGCGCAGGGAGTCGTGCATCACGCCAACTATCTGACGTGGCTCGAACTGGGCCGCGTCGAATTGCTCCGTGCGGCGGGACACAGTTATCGCGAACTGGAAGAGCAAGGGATCATGCTGGTCGTGGCCGAGGCGAACCTCAGCTACTTCCTGCCAGCACGATTCGACGACGAATTGCGGCTGACGACGACGGTGATCGAGGCGAAGGGGGCACGCGTCGTCCACGAATACGAGCTGTATCGCGGCAGCGAGTTGCTCGTCCGCGCGCGGACGACGGTCGCTTGTGTGACCAAAGCCGGCCGCGTCACCCGCCTCCCGGCCTGGCTGCGGCTCGGCTAAGTTGACGGCAGATTGCGGCAGTTTCGCGTGCCGCAGACGGGGGAATCTACCGCGTTTCTTCACACGATCTTCATAATTGGCCGGTAGCGTGGCGGGCTGAAGTTGGAAAACCATCTGTTCGCAAGTATTTGGGGCGATTCATCATGCGTAAGACAAACTGGAGTCTTGGGGTTCCCGCCGCAATGGCTTTGTTGGCTTTGGCCGGCCTGGTTGGATGCGAGTCCAGCACGCCGCCTGCCACAGGCACGGGAGCGGGCGGAGCTACGACCGGTACGAGCGGCGGATCGACGGAAACCGAGGGCACCGCACCGGAGGCCGTTGCCGGCTCGGTCGAGATCGACGGATCGAGCACGGTCTATATCCTCAGCCAGGCCGTGGCCGAGGACTTCAGCGACAACCATCCCGACGTAAAAGTCTCTGTGAAGTCGTCGGGAACCGGTGGCGGCTTCAAGCGGTTTGTGACGGGCGAACTGGCCATCACCGGCGCTTCGCGGCCAATCAAACAGGATGAAATCGACAAGGCGACTGCCGCGGGCGTGGAGTTCATCGAGCTGCCGATTTGCTTCGACGCGCTCACGGTTGCCGTCCCCAAGTCGAACGATTGGGTCGATTCGATAACGGTCGAAGACCTGAAGGCGATTTGGGAAGCGCCCGCGGAAGGGAAGCTCACCAAGTGGAATCAGGTTCCCGGCCACGAGAAATGGCCCGATGCGAACCTTGCTCTGTTTGGTCCCGGGGCGGACTCGGGGACGTTTGAATACTTCACCGAAGCGATCTGCAAGGAGAAGGGAAATCACCGCAAGGACTACGGCGGCAACGAGAACGACAACGTGATCATCACGAATCTGGCCGGCAATCCGCATGGCCTTGGCTACATTCCCTTCGCCTACTTTGAAGAAAACCAGGATAAGCTGAAGGCCCTATCGATCGACGCCGGCAAGGGGCCTGTCGCTCCCAGCGCCGCCGCGGTGAAGGACGGTTCCTACACTCCGCTCGCCCGGCCGCTCTTCATCTACGTGAACCGCAAGGCAGCCGAGAAGCCCGAGGTGAAGGCGTTCGTCGATTTCTACCTCGATCATGCCGGGGAGTTGTCAGAAGAGGTGCAGTACGTCCCCTTCAATGCCGACAAGTATCCGCTTGTGAAGAAGCGTTTTGCCGAACTGAAGACGGGGACGGAGTTTGGCGGCAAGGCCGCGGTCGGCAAGACGGAAAACGAAATTGTGAAGTAAAGGCGAACGATCGCCAGCGCGCTAGGTCAGCCCAGCGAGAGTCCGTTTGAGCACTGCTCCTACGAAGTTTGTTCGACTGCGCAACCGCCAAGGGGCCAGCCGCGCGCGCAAACAGTGGCGGGAGATTCGGGAATCCATCATTCACATGGCGCTGCTTGCCGCGGCGCTGTCGTCGGTGCTGATTACGGCGGCGATTGTCGGCGTGCTGGTGATCGAGTCGGCCGGTTTTTTCAGCAAGGTCAATGTCTTCGCGTTCCTGTTCGGCACGCGCTGGACGCCTTTGTACGAAAACCCGAGCTTCGGCATTTTGCCGCTGCTTTGCGCCACGCTCGTAACGACCGGCGTCGCCCTGGCAGTGGCCCTGCCGCTGGGCACGATCATCGCGATCTACCTCAGTGAATTCGCTCCGTTTGCCGTGCGCGAGGTGCTTAAACCGACGCTTGAGCTATTGAGCGCTGTGCCGACGGTCGTGTACGGTTTTTTTGCCTTGCAAGTTGTGTCGCCGGTCCTCCGCTGGCTGTTCGATATCATCAGCTTCGGCACACTCGAATTGCCGCTGCAGAACATGCTGAGCGCCGGGATCGTGATGGGGCTGATGATCATTCCGTATATCAGCTCGCTGAGCGAAGACGCGATGCGCAGTGTTCCGATGCTTCTCCGCGAGGGGTCCTATGCCCTCGGAGGGAACAAACTGCTCACGGCGTGGCGCGTCGTGGTACCCTCGGCTTTGTCCGGGATGGGGGCGGCTTACATTCTCGGTATTTCGCGGGCGATCGGCGAGACGATGATCGTGGCGGTCGTCACCGGAACCGAAGCGAAGCTGACGCTCAACCCAATGGACGCCGCTCAGACCATCACCGCCTATATCGTGTCGGTGTTTGACGGCGAGCTCGTGTATGGCTCGACGGAATTTCGGTCGATCTTTGCGGCAGGGCTGATGCTGTTCGTGCTCACGCTGTTTTTCAATGTCCTCGGCTACCAGTTGCGGCGGAGGTTCCACCAGGCTTATTGATCGGGCGAATTGAACATGCAGGACGTAACCACTCTCATTCGACGGCGCAAACGGGAGGACGCGGCGTTCAACGTCGTTGGCCTCGTCTGCACCTTCGTGGGCGTGGCGACGCTGGTCGTGCTGTTCTCGAAACTGGCGATCATGGGCGCGCCGCGGCTGGTGCCACAAACGCCGGAGGCCGGTAGCCGCACTGCGAGCCGCATGCCGTTTCTGACGAACAACGATTCGCGTCGGCCGCTGCGCGCGGGCATCAAGACGGCCCTCGTCGGTTCGCTGGCGGTCGTCGTTGTGACCTTTCTCACCGCGGTGCCACTGGGCGTGGCGGCGGCCGTGTACCTGGAGGAATACGCCAAGAAGAACCGCTTCACCAATCTGATCGAAATCAACATCTCAAATCTTGCGGGCGTCCCGTCTATTACCTATGGCCTCATGGCGCTTTGGTTCTTCCGCTCGGTCGTTGGCCTGAGCCGAACCAGTACCATTTTGGTCGGCGGCGTGACTCTCGCGTTGCTCATTCTCCCCGTCATCATCGTCGCGACGCGCGAAGCGTTGCGGGCGATTCCCGCCAGCATTCGCGAGGCGTCGTATGCCGCTGGCGCGACGAAATGGCAGGTGATCCGCTACCACCTTCTGCCGTATTCGCTCGGCGGCATTGCAACGGGTACGATTATTGCCATGTCGCGTGCCGTGGGCGAGACGGCGCCGCTGATCGTTGTCGGTGCGTCGGCCTACGTCAGCAGCCTCCCCGATTCGCCGTTCACGTCGCAATTCCCGTTTCTCAGTTTCGCGTGGCTCGGCTCCGACTACACCGTGCTGCCGCTGCAAATGTATAACTGGATGCGGCAGCCGAAACAGGATTTCCAGGTGAACGCCGCCGCGGCAGGCCTCGTGCTGATTGCTTTCACGCTGAGCATGAATGCCGTGGCGATCTACGTCCGCTATCGAGTGCGAAAGAAACTGAAGTGGTAGTTGATTGGATATGTTACAGGCGCCAGCCATGAGCGAGTTTCGCCCCACGACGCGTGCCGGCGCGGTCGCTGCGGCGCGGACCGATTATGCCGCAGGCGAACGGCTCAAGGCACAGGTGAAGGGGCTCAATTTTTACTACGGCCAGCGGCACACGCTCAAGAACATCAATCTGGCCGTCCCCGAGCGAACGGTGACGGCGCTCATCGGCCCGTCGGGATGCGGCAAGAGCACACTGCTGCGCTGCTTTAATCGGATGCACGACCTGTATCCGGGCAATCGCTACGAAGGGGAGATCATTTTGGAGCCGAGCGGCACCAATATCCTCAGCCCGTCGGTCGATCCGATGGAGATGCGCCTGCGGACGGGGATGGTCTTTCAGAAGCCGAATCCGTTCCCCAAGTCGATCTTCGAGAACGTCGCCTACGGTCTGCGATTGCGGATGGTGCGCGACCGGGCGGTGCTGGAACAAAAGGTGGAAGCGGCCCTGCAATCGGCGGCCCTCTGGGAAGAGGTGAAAGACCGGCTGCACCAATCCGCGTTCAAACTTTCCGGTGGTCAGCAGCAGCGGCTGTGCGTCGCGAGGGCGCTCGCCACCGATCCCGAGATGCTGCTGCTCGACGAACCGACCTCAGCCCTCGATCCAATCGCCACCAGCCGGATCGAAGACATGATCTTTGCCCTCAAGGAGCAGGTGACGATCCTCGTTGTGACGCACAACATGGAGCAAGCGGCCCGCGTTGCCGACTTCACCGGCTTCATGTACCTGGGCGATCTCGTCGAGCGCGGCGCCACGTCGCAGATCTTTCAGAACCCGCAGAATCCGCTGACCGAGAAGTACCTGACGGGTTCGTTCGGTTAGCTGTGTCGGTTAAGCAGCTGTGCCGCTTGGGTAGCATCACGGACGCTCGCGCGCGAGAATGGCCCGGCGCAAGCGACCAGCATTTGACGACGCGTACGTCATGCTGCGAGTTGCAACCACGAGCCCGTGTCGCCCAATTCAGGATTTGCCTCCAGCCATGCCTCTCCCTCACGCCCGCCCCGACGAAATTGGGCTCGATCCGGCACGTTTGCAAGTTGCCCACGATCTGCTCGACGAGTGGACGAGCGGCTCCGCCGCGCCAATTCCCGGCGGGGCGATCGCTGTCGGCCGGCACGGGAAGCTCGTCGAGCCGAAGTTCTTCGGGCGACAGGGATCCGAACCCGATGCGCCGGCAATCCGCCGCGATGCGATCTTCCTGCTTGCGTCGATCACGAAGCCGGTCGTCTATCTCGGCGGACTGATGCTCGTCGAGCGCGGCTTATTGAACTTGAGCGATCCGGTGATGCGATACTTGCCCGACTTCGCCGCGCATCACAAGGAAGGGACGCTCGTGCAGCATCTGTTTACTCACACGTCAGGGCTGCCCGACATGCTGCCGAATGACAAGGAGCTGCGAACCGAGCACGCTCCGCTCGAAAAGTTCATCGCGTCGGCGATTCGCGATACGGTGCCGCTCTTTCCCTCCGGCACCAACTGGAGCTACCAGAGCATGGGGACTCTCGTCGTCGCGGCGATCATCCAGAAGATCACCGGCCAGACCATTCGCGACTTCGTGCAGAGAGAAATCATCGACCCGCTGGGACTGAAATCGACGCGGCTCGGCTCGAAAGGACTGCCCGAGCAGCGGATCGTCCGCGTGCAAACGCCCGACTGGCACGGAGCCGATTTCGGCTGGAACAGCCAGTACTGGCGGGAACTCGGGGCGCCTTGGGGGACGATGTTCAGCACGCCTGACGATTTTGCGGTCATTTGCCAATTGATGCTCAGCGGCGGGCAGGTGGGGGACGTGCGACTGGTCTCTCCGAGCACGGTGCGGCAGATGACGACCAACCGCCTGGACGACTATCCCGACCTGCCCGAGCCGATTCGCCGCACGGAGCCGTGGGGGCTGGGATGGAAACTGAATTGCCCCGGTACGCCCAGTGCCCTGTGCGACTTGCTCGGTCGGCAAGCATTCGGCCACACCGGCTCGACGGGCAACTTGCTCTGGATGGACCCGGCGACACAGGGCTTCTGCATTCTGCTGACGACAGCCGAGCGGGCGCGAGCGCCGTGGCGGCTCGTACATTTGTCGAATGCGGTAGCCGCTGCATTTGTGTGAATCTTAGGTCCCGACGGCTCGGCTGGACTTGAAGGGTCTAACACTAACCCAAAGCGTATGCACGGGGCTGACTCTTTCCCGATATTCCCTCGCTGACGCTTCGAGTTACTATCCTCTCCCCTGAACTAAGAATTATGCCTCACCTCATCACCGCTCCCACGATCGTCGAGGCCGCTGGCAATAAGCCGAAGCGGATCGAGGAATTCATTGGCCGCGTCAACTCGAAATCGGCAGCGGTCAGCATCGCCCGCATGGTCAGCCCCAGTGGCTGGGTCGAGCCGGGACAGACTCCCGCCTTTGACGAATACACGCTCGTCCTCCGCGGCAGCTTGCGAGTGACGACGAAGGAGGACGTGATGGACGTGAACGCCGGCCAGGTCGTCATTGCCCTGCGCGGCGAATGGGTGCAGTACAGCACGCCCGGTCCTGACGGCGCCGAGTATATTGCGTTCTGCTTGCCCGCTTTCTCTCCCGAACTGGTGCATCGCGACAATCCGCGCGGCTAGCCACTGTAGCCGTTGGAGTTCAAAGCTTGCGCGCATGAATCACCATCACGGCCCCTTCGTACGTCGATGGGATTTCGTTAACAATCTCGAATCCGGCTTGCCGGACCCACTCGCGATACTGGTCGCGCGAATAGCGCCGCGCAATGGTCAATTCGAGATGTCGATTGGCTTCCTCGAGCGCCTGGTAGTCGCCGGACAGTTGGTTCCAGCGGGAAGAAGTTTGCAGGTGATTCTTGATGCTTGCAAGCAGCGGCGATAACCGCGTCTCTGCGTGGGTCGTCGAAAGACCCAGCATCCCTCCCCGCTTCAAAATACGACAGACGTTCTCCAGACACCCCAGCGGATCCTCAATCGCATACAACACATTGACCATGACGGCCGCATCAAACGATTCGTCCGGCAGCAGTTCCAAGCCTTGCACCGAACCTTTAACGACCGAGACCTGGGCGGATGTGAAGTGCTTTTCGCGGAGTTTGTCGAGCATGCCCTGATTGTTCTCGACGGCGGTCACGCGGTGACCGTGGGCAGTCAGTTCTTTGGTTACGTTGCCTGTTCCGGCGCCCAGATCGGCTACTTTGTGCGCAGCCGGCGGCACCACGCCGATGACATCGGCAATCAACTTGCGATAGGGAGGAAAGTTGGCGAGCACTCGATCGTAGGAACTGGAATAGACGGACCATAACTTATCGTCGAGGATTTTTGCTTCCAGCCGCCGTTGAAATTCCGGCCAGTTGATTTCCTGGGGAAAAAGAGCTACCGACCAGCCGCGGTGATTGCCCTGTGGATCGTGCAGCTGCACGGCCACTTTCAGGAAGGCAATCAAACCGTTTTGACCGCCGAAGTCGGCCGAGGCGTAGCACAAGCACTCCGTATCGACCAGTGGCAGTTGTCCCTTCTCGACTTTGATTGTGAACTCTCGAGCGTGATCGAAGACCTGCTCGCGATTCTCCAGCTTGACAATGAAGTAGTTGACATGCTTGCCGCGGAGACTAGCGGCGGCATCAAACACCAGATCAAAAGCCACATTCCAATCAATGATGCGAAGTTTGGTGTCGAGAAAATAAGTCGGCACGGTGTAGATCGCGGCTTGGTGCAAAACCGGCAATAGCTCCTTCGTCCAGGCGTCCGGCTCGGGGGGACCATCGCGGAAATGGAGGACGTCTTCGTGTTCGCGAAGCAGTGCCTCGGAGTCTCCTCCCGTCTGAATTCCTCCCGTGTTCCGACCGGGAAAAATGACGCCCGGTTTGAGCCAAGCCGTCAAGAAAACGAGCACGACGACGAACGCGAACATCCCCAACATGCCGGTAATCAGTTGGCCCAAATTTCGTTCACCAAGTCCCAGTCCGATTGCCACGGCAACGATGCAACCCAGGAACAGCACGACCAGCACCGTCAATCCCAACGGTGTAGTAACCGCCTCGATAATCTCCTTAAACGACCGCAGCGGAAGAACGAAGTCTGAGGCTGGGGATTTCTTGACCTTGGTTTTATTTGCCGATGACATGAGTTTTCGCTCGTCGAGGTCGTTGGGAAACCCCGCAGGAGACAGCGCCTCGTTACCGAGGGCGTTTCGGCCGCGCCGAAAAATCCAACTCCATCACTCCCATCGTTCGTTGCACACCGAGCACCTGTCCAGTCAGACCTGGCACAACGCGGAACCCCATTCGCTCATAGAACGGAACATGGCACGGCAGGCATTCCAGGAACATGCGCTGCACGCCCTGATGACGCGCTCGCTCGATGGTGTGATCGACGAGGAGGGTCGAGATGCCGGAACCGCGGTGTTGGGATCCGACGATTACGCGGCTTAGCTCCCCGCAGACAACGTCCTGACTCAGGATCTCAGTCAGCACCGGATTCATCCGCTGGGATTGAAATACGGGCAGCTGCAGTGGCAACTCATTTGCCAGCCGCTTGCGTATGATAGGATCGCCGGCTGACATCTGCGCGAGCGATTTAACGAGAGCCGGAACCGCGGGCCGATTGGTAACCATTCGGGCGGTTCCCACAAGCATTTCGCCCGTGCGGCCGGCCGCGAATGCTCCAAAGTGCATCGCGTGTGGGTCGGAACTGTCGATTTCGAGTTGCGATGTGCAAGTTTCCACCTCGCGTTCCAAATAACCCATGACCGAATAGACACTGTGGCGCAGACGAAAATAGGCGTGAAATTCCCCCTGCCCGGTAATTGTCCGGCACGTAATGTCGGAATTCGACGGGCGCTGAGACGGTCGCGACAAGTACAGCAATTTGGCGGACATTTGGCCCAGCACCTGGATCCACTCCAACCGCGGGCTGTCGGGGGCAATCACGCGATCAATATCGACAATACGCTGCGAATCACTTTCGACCGCGACCGATACGCCCCAGGATGACGGGGCCACATGCTCCTTGACCCACTCGAGTGGTTTCGCTGATTGCCGAGGGCTGTCGCCAAGGGTCTCAGTGATGGCATCCGAAATCAGAATGAAGCGATTGCCTTCGTCTGCCGCTTCTTGACGCTCAAAGTGGCCAATAACTTCGTCCGACGATGTGCAGGCGATGATCTTGAACTTGCAAGACCCTACGGCTTGTGCGATTTCGCTGGAATGCACCACTTCTGAAAGGAGCGAAGGCCACGTCGCGCCAGGTTTGCGGCACAGTGGGAGCAAGGTAATCGCGTGCAACATTGGCCCCCCTACAGCGAATGGGAAGGGGAGAGAAGCCGACAGAAACCGAACACATCATACGGAAATGGAATGGTTTGTCAACATATTTAGGGGTTTTTACGACCCTATACGAGTGCGAGTTCAGCAGGCCTTGGGCAAGTTTTCCGACTCAGTGACGCGATTTGTCGCCTATTTGAAGCGACAGCTTTACCCCCTCCATGAGTGATGACTTGTTGCCTTGTCGCAAAGAGCTGAGGAAGATGCCAACGTGAAAACTCGATTCCTGTTGCCGATTTTCGTTTCTGGGCTGCTCACTTCGTCCATAATTGGATTCCCTTGCTGCGCTGCTTCGCCGCCTGCCCTGGAATTTGTTCGCGTGAGCGCTGACAAGCGTGGATTTCTCCTAGAGAAATCCGGCAAGCCGTTCATCCCCTGGGGCTTCAACTATGACCACGACGAAACCGGTCGCCTGATCGAGGACTACTGGGAAGACGAATGGCCGAAGGTCGAGGAAGACTTTGCCGAAATGAAGCGGCTGGGGGCGAACGTCGTCCGCATCCACATTCAGTTCGGTAAGTTCATGGATGCCGCGGACAAGCCGAACGAGAAGTCGCTCGAGAAGCTTGGCAAGCTGCTTACGCTCGCGGAGAAAGAGCGGATTTACATCGATCTGACGGGCTTGGGGTGTTACCACAAAAAGGATGTGCCAGCGTGGTACGACGCATTGGACGAGGCGGGTCGCTGGAACGCGCAAGCCGCGTTTTGGCAAGCGGTCGCGAAGCAATGCGCCGCGAGCCCGGCGATCTTTTGCTACGACCTGATGAACGAGCCGGCAAACGAAAGGATGACGACTGGCTTGGCCCGCCGCTTGGGGACAAGCACTTCGTGCAGCGCATTTCGCTCGACGCGCAGGATCGTCCGCGGCCCGAAATTGCTAAGGCCTGGCTTGAGAAACTAGCGGCAGCGATTCGCAAGCACGATTCGCGACACCTCGTGACCGTCGGCCTGGTACCGTGGAGTCTCGACAAGCCCGGACTCACGTCGGGCTTTGTGCCGGACAAAATTCACGAACCGCTCGATTTTCTCTGCGTGCATCTCTATCCCGAGTCGGGCAAAGCCGCGGAGGGACTTGAAACGCTCAAGGGATTCAACGTCGGCAAGCCAGTCGTGATCGAAGAGATGTTCTCGCTCAAGTGTTCGGCCCAGGAATTGGGCGAGTTCATCGACGACTCGAAACCGCACGCCGCCGGCTGGATCGGCTTTTATTGGGGGAAGACGCCGGAGCAGTATCAAGAGGAAAAGACGATAGCCGCCGCGATCACACTGGCGTGGCTGGAACTGTTCCAGAGCCACAATCCGACGAACTAGTCGCTTCTCTCCGCATTCACCAGATGGCCCGCATCCTCATCACTTCCGGTCCCACGCGCCAGTACCTCGATCCGGTCCGCTATCTGACCAATAGCTCCAGCGGCCGAATGGGGCGAGCGTTGGCGGCAGCCGCGCTCACACTGGGACACGAGGTCGTCATCGTCACCGGGCCAGTCGCGATCGACTATCCGCCCGAGGCGGAAGTGCATAACGTGGTGACGACGGATGATCTGCTCGCGGCGTGCCAACGGCTCTTTCCGGAGTGTGACGGCGTGATCGGCGCCGCGGCTCCGTGCGACTACATGCCGCGCAAGGTGGCCGACCACAAGCTTGCCAAAACAGGCCAGCCGCTGCTCTTGGAACTCGTCGAAACGCCAGACGTGATGGCGACGCTCGGCGCGGCGAAGCGTCCCGGTCAGTGGCTCGTCGGCTTTGCGCTCGAAACCGACGACCAGCGTTTCCGGGCTTTAACCAAGCTGATCAAAAAGAGCTGCGACCTGATCGTGCTCAACGGTCCTTCCGCCATCGACGCGGCCGACAACCAGGTCGAGATTCTGGACGCCGAAGGCGCGGTCGCGCTGTCGGCCGCGGGAAGTAAGACTGAAGTGGCTCGTGAGATCTTGAAAGTCATCCAGAAGCGGCTGATCGCAACGACGTAGGGCTCGGAGGCTCAAAAAGAACCTTGCCCACTACAGCTTCTTCAGTTCCGCCAAAACCGCCGTCCCCTTCACGCGATCGCCGTGCGTACGGCTGATCTGTGCAAAGCGGACTTCTCCTTCCTCGTCGATCACAAACGTCGCGGGATAGGCGGTCTCTCCCGCTTTATCCCAGCGGAGGTGATAGGCATTGGTGACCGCAAAGTCGGCATCGATCGCCAAGTGAAAGCCAGTAGGTAGCGTGCTCTTTCCCATGAACTCTTTGGCTCGCTCGGCGAGTCCGCCTGCCTTGCCGGGATAGACGAGCACTACGGTCGCTTTCGTTTCGGCGAAGTGCCTCGCGCGGCTCGTGAAGTCACCGACCTGCGCGGTGCAAGCAGGACATTGATAGCCGGGATATCCGCGCAGCATCACTAGGACGACCGGACCTTGCTTCATGAGCTTCGTCAATTGCACTTCGTTGCCTGACAGATCAGTGAGCGAGAAGTCGGGGGCAGCATCGCCGGCGTCCGGCGGCTTGTCGGCGGCTGTTGCCTGTGAAGCGATAAACACGAAAGCGAGCATTGAAAGCAGGGCGAAGCGCATCGGCCAATCTCCGAGAAAGGGAACAAGGGCATTCTCCCTTGGGATGCCGCTCGCGAGCCAGCCGTTACAGCCGAATCCCAAGCACCCACGCTCCCCAGGCGTAGATGGCTGCGGGGATCAGCACGATCGCCAAGAGGTCGAGCAGAAAGCCAGCCCGCACCATCTGTCGCAGCGGGATGTGTCCGGTGGCGAAGGCGATCGCGTTCGGCGGCGTTGCCACCGGCAGCATGAAGCCGCAACTGGCCGCAACCACGGCCGGCACGGTCAGCAGGAGCGGATCGACCTCCATCCCCGCGGCCACCTCGAACAGAATCGGCAGCATGGCGACGACGGCGGCGAGGTTGTTCGTCAACTCGCCGCTGAAGACGATCAGGGCGACGACGAACACAATCTGCCACAGCGTGGGAAGCGAGCGGAGCACCGTCACTTGCCGGCCGATCCATTCGGCCAGGCCGCTGTCGGTGATGGCTGCCGCCAGACTCAGGCCGCCGCCGAACAAAAGCAGCACGCCCCACGGCAGCCTCAGGGCCGTTTTCCAATCGAGGGCGAACTCGTGCCGCGACGGATTCACCGGAATGAGGAACAAAGCGATCGCGCCGGCCATCGCCACGAGGTAGTCGTCAAGCGCCTTCACGGCTGGCAGGAGGCGCGTGAGTGCCGCCCACTGCTTGAGCGGCTCACCGAAGATCCAGAGCGTCGCCGTGCAGAGAAACACGGCCAGCACGATCCACTCGCCGCGCGAGACTGGACCGAGCTTTTGGTACTCGTCGCGTATCAGCTCGCGGCCGCCGGGAATCTCGGCCAGCTTCACCGGAAAGAGCACTTTCGTCATCAGCAGCCACGCCAGCAGCAGATAGACCGCCGACAGCGGCGTCGCGAACAGCATCCAGCGGCCAAAGTCGATCGGCAGATCGCGATCGGCCATGAACGCCTTGAAATAGACGTTCGGCGGCGTCCCGACAAGCGTGGCGAATCCGCCCAGACTCGCGGCATAAGCGATTCCCAAGAGCAGGCAGATGGCGAAGTTGGTGGCATCCGGCGAGCGAGAGGCGTCAGCCTCCCGATGAGTCTCGACATGACTTGTCGAATTGCTGTCATCGGGGTGCTTACGTACCCCGCTGGCCAGTTTCGCATTCAGCAAACCTACCACGGCCAGCCCAATGGGCAGCATCATCACCGTCGTGGCGGTGTTGCTGATCCACATACTCACCAGGCCCGTCGCCAGCATGAACCCGCCGATCAACCGCGAAGGTTGTGTTCCGACGGCCAGAACAGTAAGCAGCGCAATCCGCCGATGTAGCCCCCACTTCTCGATGGCGAGCGCGATCAAAAACCCGCCGAGGAACAGAAAGATTGCTGGATCGGCGAACGGCGCTGCAGCCCGTTTGAAGGGGCTGTCCTTCGTGAGGTCGTTCAGGGGTAGGTCATGCAAGAAAGGCTGATGGATATCGAATTGTTGGACGGCGACGATGGCCGTGTCGCCGCGAATCTGCTCGATGATTCCCGGCATATTCCACGACTTGATCCGCACCACATCCCCTGCTTCGACTCGCGTCGTGTACACCCCCACGAGCGGCAGCAGCACCAGTGGCAATAGTGCCGTCGCCTCCAATGGCAGCGCCTCGGTCATCCACCACACGGCCATCAGCGTCGCCACACCGCCGCAAGCTCGCGCCGCGTAGGCCAATCCGTCATCGCCACTGGGAAGCAGGAAAAACACCGTGAGCGCCGCAATCGGACCCGCCCACAAGCCGATGCGCGCGGCCAGCGGCGGGCTTTCCGTGGAACGTGCTGCGCCGCGTTCGGAGGCGTCCGTCATGTGCGAGCCGGTGTGAAGGAACTGCCCAGCGCTCCGCGAACAAAAAACGCCAACGTGGCAAACAATACGCTGGAAAGCAGCAAGGCCAATCCCAAGCACGCCACGAAGTGGTCTCGCATCAGCACGAGTGCCGGTGGCTCGTTGCTCTTGGGAACACGCCGATGAACCGGCGAACCTCCAAGATTCTGCTCAATGGCGACATTGCCTCGCCACCATTTCCAATCGGACTGGGCCTGCTCCGTGCCATAGGCCGCCAGCAAATTCGCACGCCCATACGCCAGCCCCGCGCACACCAGCGCCATCGTCGTCACATACGCCAGCAGCCACGCCAGGCTGAAGCGAAAGGGACCGGGATTAGTCTTTGAACTCGTGTTGTCCACGATTTTCTCTCTGCCCTCTACCCTCTATTTAAGCAGTTCCAGCGTCGCCGCAACCGTTGCCTGCAATCCCGTAATCAGCGTCGGTTCGGCATCGGGATAGTACAGCGGCGAGTGGAGCGACGGCGGTGTCTGTCCGAGCTGTTTCATCCGGGCTAGCCGCGCCGGTTCGAGCGTCCCCAGGCGGAACATCAGAATCGGCACGCCGGCCCGGCCGTATTGGCTGAAGTCTTCCCCTCCCATGCTCGGCTCGGGATCGTCGATATTTTCATTGCCGAACTGTTTCACGAATACCTCTCGGATGCGGACAGCCAGCTTCTCGTCGTTGAACATCGCCGGTGTCCCTTCGGAGAAGACGATCTTCGGCTCGCTCGCCCCTGCCCCGACGGAAACCGCTTTTGCTTTGCGAACGATCGCGTCGTGCAATTGCTTTCGCACTTCGTCGCTGTAGCTCCGGACGGTAAGCTGGAGATGGCAGTCGTTGCCGATGATGTTGTGCTTCGTGCCACCGTGGATCGAGCCGACCGTGATCACGCACGGCTCGATCGGCTTGATTTCGCGGCTGACGATCGTTTGGAGGGCCAGGACGAACTGAGCCGCCATGACGATCGGGTCGATGGTCGTGTGCGGATACGCCCCGTGCCCACCTTTGCCGATCAGGGTGACATCGACGCTATCGACGTTCGCCAGGGCATAGCCGCCACGAATGCCAACCTTGCCCGTGGCGAGTTCCGAATCGCAGTGCAACGCAAGGCAATAGTCGGGCTTGGGGAATTTCGTGAAGAGGCCGTCGTCGAGCATCTTCTTCGCCCCGCTGCCACGCTCTTCAGCCGGCTGTCCGAGGAAAATGAGCGTCCCTTTCCACTGGTCCTTGTTGGCTGCAAACCAGCGGGCCGCAGCGATGAGGTTCGTGATATGAATGTCGTGACCGCAGGCGTGCATGACGCCGGTCGGCAAACCATCGAGTTCAACTTTCACTTTTGATGCGTATGCGAGTTCCGTCTGCTCGGTGACCGGAAGCGCATCCAAATCAGTCCGCAAAAGCACCGTCTTCCCATCGCCGTTTTTCAGAATGCCGACAACCCCCGTTCCGCCGACGTTTTCCGTCGTTTCACAGCCGACGGCCTTCAGTTCCTTCGCCAGTCGAGCCGCCGTTTCCTTCTCCTGAAAGGACAATTCAGGGTGGCTATGGAAATGGCGATATAGCTCGCCGATCTTGTCCACGTGAGCTTTTGCCCAGGCGGCCGGCTCCTCAGCAGAGATCGATCCGACCGAGAAAAGCAGGGCAAAACACGATATGGCAGTACTTGCATAGCAGATCGCCTGCCGAAAAGACACTTCCGTCATGGCATATTCCTCGAAAAATCTGCACTTGGCCTTGTCAGGAAACTCGCCGATTGCACAATACTTGATACTTCATTCAAGCACTTGTCATACGGCTGGTGTCCGACCTATCCGGGCACCAGCCATTTTCATGCGCGGTCATTCTAACGCGCTGTGATCCTTGTCGTGTGATGAAGAACCGCTCTGCCGACTTGCCACGTGCTTGATTCAATCGGCAGCGAAATGCACTGCGACCTACTGCAACTCGGATCCCGATCACTGTCACAACTCGCCTCGCCACCAAGAGTTCCCAGCGACAGAACTCATCCTGTCGCTTTATTGCCCAATGACAAAACAAGAACTGCACTAAAGCTTCATGACTTACGTGCTCCCCACATTACCTCGCTCCTAGCGCCAGCTTCACCGCCGTCAGGATCGGTTGCTCGGAGCCGGGGCGATTCCAGCAGTAACCGTGCTCCTCGACGAAGCCTTCGCGGCGGGCTTGGTCGGTGGGAATGTATCCGGGAGCACACTCGCCGAAACCGGCGGTGAGGATCATCTGGTCGGGCCGCAGCTTCTGGGCAGCGAGTTGGTAGCCGACGAACATCTCGGCCGACAGGACGAGGATTTGGGCCGGGCCGAAGTCGATCGCCGGAACGTCGATCGGTTGGCCGGCATCGCAGCGGCGGCGGTATGAGAGCCCCATCGCCGCGTGAATGCGGGCCGAATCTCCCGCGGCCTTGTCGGCGATCGTCGCGGCGAGCTTCTCTTTGTCGAGCGGCCCATCGTGCGGCGGCGGCAAGTCGAGTTTGGCGCAGCGGAACGTAATCTTTTCCAGCGGCACGCGGCGAGTTGTTTCCCAGGCCCCCTTCATGCCGCGAGCGAGCGAGTCGGCCAGGGCGATGCGTCCGGCTGGCGTGCCGTCGTTGAACTTGGCCGCGACCACATCGCCGCTGCAGCCGGTGACGTAGATCTGCATCACTTTCGGTTCGGCGCGCTGGCGAATCGTGCGGGCCAGACCGGGAAAATCGCACGAGACCTCGCCGTTGCCGTAATAGCTCATCGGGTGCGTCGCGTAGTAGCTGAGGGCAGCGATCGTTCGCTCGCCGCTGGCAAAGCTGATCGTTTTCACCAGTGAGTCGATCTCCCCTTCTGGCGCGTCGCGGACGGCCGGATCCTTGACGAAACTGTAGCGATTGAAACGCGGGATTCCATCCGCCCCGACGACGCGACGATTGCAGGCAACCGACTCAACCTTCGCCTCGCCCAGACCTAGATGCGTGACCGGCTCAGCACTGGCAAGCGATTTCGTCAGCTCGGCGGCGGTAGCGCTTGCCGCTTGCTCGAAGAACGCAGGATCGAACATCAGCTTCGGCGATCCAGCCTCGTCGAGCAGTTGCTGGGCGGTCAGGTCGAAGTACGGCGCGTCGTGCTGGTGGAGGCACGAGAGGAGCACCCGCTCGCGAGTCGTTCCAGCGGCTTTGGCCAGAGCGTCGCGAAACTGATCGTAGGCGTCGTTCCTCAGCTCGCACCAATCGAGTGCTGCGATGACGAGAGGACGATCGGTTCCCGTGAGGACGATGCCGCGAGCTTCAAGCGGATCGGCGACCCTGATGGCGGGCCCGCGCAGTCCGCCGAGGAGGGGATGACTGAGCGGCGGCGTGACATCGGCCTGAAACGTCGCGACCGCAAAGCGAGCGTCTGGTGCCGCGGCCCACCCGATGTGTGGCGTGCCGACGGCGAGCGTTGCACCCGCGACTGCTAGCGTCTGCAAGAACTCGCGGCGGGCTAGTTCCCGATGTGCTGGTCCGGCAATTGCTAACCTTTCGTGAACAGTTTGTGGTGACATTGGCTGGTGTTCCTACAAAGTCGTTGGGGTTTTGTGAACGAACTGCGTAGAACGATGATGCAAGCAGAAGCCGATAGCGTACCAGATGGCCTGTGGCGGGGAGCAAAAACGAGCACCGCGGGCTTCCGCAAGTCCATTCCTAGCAAATACTTGCGACAGAATCCACAGCCGGGGGGTTTCACGGGCCGGACCGCAGGACTTAGAATCTTCGCGTTGGAAGTTTAGAACTGGACGCTAGCGACGGAGTCGCCGTCATGAAGACCCCCAGCTTTTCTGACTGCCGCAATTTATCAGCCACCCTTGAGTCCGCCACGATGACGCAGGAATTGCCTGGCCGCTTGGTGAACGCGACCGAGTTCGAGAAGCTGATGGTGTCGCACCGGCGGATGGAACGAGTGCCGTGCCCCGAACTGAAGATGCGCGGCCTCCGCGACCTCGACACGGGCGAAGTGTTTTTGACCGACGAGCGGCGGCTGATGCTCGCCCGGCGGTAGTTGTGCGTGCGTGGATTTGCGCGGCCAAGTTCGCTCAAGTTTTCTCCTCGCCAAACCGAACTCGACAGGTTTGGCAAAATCGCCATAATCCGCCCTGCTCGCCAAAGTGGACGCTGCCGCGCGGCCGATGCTGAATTGCGTTAAGTATGGCCGCGGCAGCAAGACGCTGCGGCAGGCAGGCAAAGGTTGACGCCCGGCTGACACAGGAGGTGTTGCCCGTCGCCTTGACGGTGAATCGCCCGCAGCGGTTTGTCGAGTACGATTCAGCACCCGATCCCGGCAGGCACGGAAGCTTGCCGCATGAAAGGATCACCGTGGCCCAGATTCATCCCACCGCGGTTGTGGACCCTCGGGCAGAGCTTGGACAGGACGTTGTCGTCGGTCCGTTCGCCATTGTCGAAGCGGGAGCGGTTATCGGAAACGGCTGTCGGCTCGAGGCACGAGCGATGGTGAAGAGCCGCACGACGCTGGGCGAAGACAACGAGATCGGCGAAGGGGCAGTGATCGGCGGGCGAGCGCAGCACGTTCACGTTCACGATCCGGGCGGTACGCTCACGATCGGCAGCCACAACCGGATTCGGGAAAACGTCACGATCCATCGTGGCTGGGCGAACGACGCGACGACGAGCGTGGGGGACGATTGTCTTATCATGGTCGGTTCGCACATCGGCCACGACTGCCGCGTCGGCAGCAACTGCATCCTTGTCAACAACTGCATGCTAGGTGGGCACGTCCTTCTGGAAGATCGAGCCTATATCAGCGGCGGCACCGCCATCCATCAGTTCTGTCGAGTTGGCCGGCTCGCGATTGTCGGCGGCCTGGCCAAAATCGCCCAGGATGTGCCGCCGTTTGTGATGATTGAAGGAAACGGTTGTTCCGAGGTCGTCGGCCTCAACAAGATCGGCCTCAAGCGAAACGGCTACACAAACGAGCAAATCCTGCAACTGAAAGAGGCGTATCGCGTGATCTATCGGCAGGGACTGCGGTGGAACGAAGTGCTCTCGATTCTCAAAGCCGATTTCAGCACCGGACCGGCGGCGGCCTTCCACGAGTTCCTGAAGTCTGGCAAGCGAGGCTTCGTGCAAGAGCGGCGTATCTCGCGCAAGGCGACGCTGAAGATCGCGGCACCGACTGATGAGGACGCCGAGCAGACGGAGAAGCGAGAAGCGGCGTAGGGGCAAGGTATTGGCTTGGGTAGCTGTGGTTGGCGACAGCCGACCACGGCGGCTTGCCAGAACGTGCGGCGCGTGCCAAAGTCAGGCAGCCATGTCCGCCCCCGCCCCCAAATCGATGGCCAGCCTCGCGATCCCCGGCGGCTGGACGACGCGACGTATCGAAGTCGGCACGCACGCATTCGAGTTGCTCGTGCCGGCCAAGCCCGACGAGTTCCTGAACCACCTCGTCGAGCCAGTTGATTCATCGCAGCCGCACCTGGCCGATCCGTACTGGGCCAAGCTGTGGCCGGCGGCGGAGCACTTGGCGATAGCGATCCTGAACGCTGCGAATGGCCGAACGAACTCGATCCGTTGTCTTGAACTCGGCTGCGGCAGCGGACTGGCGGGAATCGCCGCGCTTGGGGCCGGCTGGGACGTAACATTTGCCGACTATGTACCGCAAGCGGTCGAGCTCGCGCAGGAGAACGCGGCTCGCAACGGCTTTGGCAATTCGCACGGCCTCGTGTTCGATTGGCGGTCGCCCCCCAATGTGCAGTTCGAGCGGATTATTGCCGCAGATGTAACGTACGATCGCACGATTCTCGACCCATTGCTTGGAACGCTTGAGCAGATGCTCGCACCGAGCGGTGATGTGTGGATCGCCGATGCAGGACGTGGGCCGGTAGTCGAGTTTCTGACGTTGGCTCGTGAGCGTCGCTGGTCGGTCAAGCTGCTCGACGAGCTAGGGCGCGAGACAGACAGCCCGACGCTCGGCCGTTGTCAGCGGATCGTCCTGCGACGGCAGACCACGTAGCAGCGACTGGAGTTACACCTGCGGTGGATGGTACGGGTTGTTCGGATCGGCAGGTTTGCTGGGCGGCCCAGGGGGCGGAAACTGCGACTGCGGCGCGTATCCGGTCCAGGCCGGCGGCATCCCCGGTTGCTCGGGTGGCTTGCCGATGGCGTGGGCGATGCAAACCACGAGGAGAGCCGTGCCGATGACGAGTCCCACATCGACGAGCATGAGCGGCATCTGGATGTCTTCGATCCCCTTGCCGTTCGCGCCGGCCCAAACGCCGACGCCGATGCCAATCATGAACGCAACGGGAAGCGGCGCGAGCATGAGGATCGCCAGCAAACGGGCTGCCGTGCCGGTGACGATCTTGTTCTGCGAGATCTTGAGCTTGCCCGTCACGAGGACGATGACGCCCCAAACGGCCAGTGCGATTTGCAACATGCCACAGCCTCCGCGAATTGCCTCATTGGCGGTTCGCAGACATTGTAGCTCGGCTCAATCGCTACGTCGTTGGCGTTGCTTCAATTTGATCGATCGCATCCAGTGGCACGGTCCGTTCGGCCGTCCGTTCGCCAGCGGCGTTGAGCACGCTTGCAGCGAGGACCCATCGCCCTTCGGTAAACGTGAGCCGCAAGGGAATGATGCTGACCTCGCCGACGCCCCCTTCGGGCGTTCCGGTTTTCATCCGCAACGGCGTTTGCGCGACAATGTGTTCGAGCAGCACCTGAAGGAATCCGACATCGGGCAAAGCCGGCTGAGCCGTCACGTGCGGCGCGTCGATCCGCATATTCAGCTCAGCCAGTCGCTGGCGAATGGCAGGCCGCTCGGAGCCGACGATTTTGGCCATGGCG
Organism: uncultured Pirellulaceae bacterium; assembly: GCA_964384375.1. Taxonomy (GTDB): domain Bacteria; phylum Planctomycetota; class Planctomycetia; order Pirellulales; family Pirellulaceae; genus CAYLLN01. The sequence goes on along the minus strand of CAYLLN010000020.1, from coordinate 27,003 downwards.
GAGTCGAGGTTCTTGGCCATCTCCTTGGGCATCGCCTCACCCGCCATTTTCGCTCCCACGACAAGCGCGATCATTTCGTCGAGATTGGGCCGCACCGGTTGCCAATAGAAGTCGTGCGCCAGGCGAAAGCCCCGTTCGCCGCGAGGCGAGTCGATCGGGATGCCACATTCGCGGAGGAGTTGCAGATCGCGAAAGATGGTGCGGGTCGAGCAGTTGAACTGAGCGGCCAGTTCGGCGGCGCTCCAAACCTGACCCGATTGCAACGTCTGCAGGATTTGCAGGGCCCGCTGAGTCCGCACAATGGCTGAAACCGCCATTCCGCCGGTTCGGTCCGCATCGGTTGCGCCTGCCGCCGAAGTCGTTTCGGGGGTGGTGTCCGTCGTCCTCGTCTCCGTAGTCATTGTGTCCCTCGGAACATGCTGGCCGCCTTCGTCGGTGGATCGTGCGTATGGAGCAACGGAGTGAGGGGAGCGCGATGCTCCGCCCTTTTGTGAATCGTAAGGCGGGTCAGAATCCGGCCCTGGGTGCGACATTTTTTGTCGAAATCGTGAAATCCCCACGACGGAGCTTCCGGCGACCCCCTCTCGATCGCCGGCAATCCTGATCGGATTTCGGCCGCTCGCAGACGTTGCTGGCGAACAAACGCTGTCACAGCAGCGAATCTTTTTCAGGAATTCTCGCCCCACCCCATTGCATCTTCGCGAGTCCTTTCTAGATTGCTCCAAAGCTGCGGCGAACGTGGATCGCCCAGCAGCGGCCCTACTCACGCTATTCAAGACCGAATCGCCGCTCCGCGGGCGCATGGATTGCTCAGGTCGAGCAAGGCGTCTGCAACGCCTGGTCCCCCGCACTGCCGGCGGACCAAGCAATCACCGCTCAGGGAATGGTTAGACGCGGTGAAGGTTAGTCCGCCGGGACGAAATTCGTTCGCACCCGTCTCGCAGGAAGGCGCGTCGGTGCGGCCATCGTCCCGCTCCTCGTGGCGTGCCCTCCGGAACGGGCAAGCCGTCCCCCGTTGATCGCCCGACTTGTGGCTGGTGCGCCGATTGTGCGCGCCGGTCGGGCGCTCAGTTCTCGCTCACGGCGCCAGCGCGCCGGACCTCAGAAGGAGCTGTTTCGAGATGAAGAATACCCTCAAAGCTCGCCAGAACACGCGTCGCCGAAATTATGAACGGCGTTCGTTCCTGCGGATGGAACGCCTCGAAGACCGCATGGTCCTCTCGGGTGCTTCGCCAATTGCCGTCAACGATCTGTATCAGGCGATCATCGACGAACCCCTCAGCATCAGCCCCACGGCGGGCGTGCTCGCGAACGATACTGACGCGGAAGGCGACACCTTGTCGGCCCTCCTCTTCAGCGGACCCAACCACGGCACGATCGACCTGCAAGCCGACGGCTCGTTCCTTTACACCCCCGAAGCCGGATTCACTGGGACCGATAGCTTCGTCTATCTGGCCAACGACGGCACGTCGTTCAGCCACCTGGCCGCTGTCACGTTGCAAGTGACGGGCGAAGGGGGAGCCCCGGTCAGCAACGACGACAGCTACACCGTCGAAGAAGACGCGGTGATGAACATCGGTTTCACCGAAGGGGTGCTCGCCAACGACACCGACACGGAAGGAAGCCCGCTCTCGGCAGCCGTCGTCACCGGCCCCACGAACGGCACACTCGCCCTGAATGCCGACGGTTCCTTTACTTACATTCCCAATGCAAACTTTACCGGCAGCGACAGCTTCACCTACATCGCTAGCGACGGCGTCAACTCCGGCAACGTCGCCACGGTCAATCTCACCGTCACCGCGGTAAACGACCTGCCGACAGCCGTCAACGATTCGTTCTCGACTGACGAAGATACGGAACTGACCGGTGGCTCGGTCCTGGCAAACGACAGCGATCCCGATGGCGACACGCTGTCGGCCTCGCTGCAATCCGACGTGCAGCACGGCACGCTCACGCTGAACACCGACGGCACCTTCAGCTACACGCCCGACGCCGACTTCAACGGCATCGACGGCTTCAGCTACCTCGTGAGCGACGGTCAGGGGAATAGCGTTGTGGCCACGGCGACGATCGTCGTCAATTCGGTCAACGACTCTCCCGCCGCTGTCAACGACGAATACACGACCGACGAAGACACGGCTCTGGTCATCGCAGCCCCGGGCGTCCTCGGCAACGACACCGATGCCGATGGCGATCCGCTCTCGTCGATCCTCGTCAGCGACCCGCAGCACGGCACGCTCACGCTCAATGCCGACGGTTCGTTCACCTACACGCCCGACGCCGACTTCAACGGCATCGACGGCTTCAGCTACATGGCCAACGACGGCTCGGGGGACAGCGCCGTCGCCACGGTCACGATCACCGTCAATCCGGTGAACGACGATCCGATTGCGGTCAACGACTCCTACGCGGTCAATGAAGACGCAGTGCTGACGATCGATGCGGCAGCAGGCGTGCTGGCCAACGACACCGACGCCGACGGCGACCCGCTCACCGCGACGCTCGTCTCCGGCCCGGCGAGCGGCACGCTCACGCTCAATGCCGACGGCAGCTTCAGTTACACGCCGACCGCCAATTTCAACGGCAACGACAGCTTCACCTACAGCATCACCGACGGCACGGCCACGACCGAAGCCACCGTGACGCTCACGGTGAACCCGGTCAACGACATCCCCGAAGCGGTGAACGACGAGTACACCACCGAGGAGGACACGCCACTGACGATTGCTGCTCCGGGCGTCCTCGGCAACGATACCGATGCCGATGGCGACAGCCTGTCGATCAGCATCATCAACCAGCCGCAATACGGCACGGTGACGCTCAACGCCGACGGTTCGTTCACCTACACGCCAAATGCCGACTATAACGGCGTCGATGGCTTCAGCTACGTCGCCAGCGACGGAAGCGAATCGAGCGAAGCGGCCAGTGTGACGATCGTCGTCAATCCGGTAAGCGATGCTCCGGTGGGCGAAGCCGATGCTTACGCAGTCGATGAAGATGCTGTTCTGACCGTCGATGCGGCGGCTGGCGTTCTGGCGAACGACACGGACGGTGACGGCGATCCGCTCACTGCGGCACTCGTGGCTGGTCCGACCAATGGCACGCTGACTCTGAATGCGGACGGTTCGTTTGGCTACACGCCGAACGCCAACTTCAGCGGCAGCGACAGCTTCACCTACACCGCGACCGACGGCACGACGACCACGGACCCGATCACGGTGACCATCACGGTCAACCCGATCGCGGACAGCCCAGTCGGCGAAGCCGATGCGTACACGGTGGATGAAGACACCTCGCTGACGGTCGATGCAGCGACTGGCGTTCTGGCCAACGATACCGACGGTGACGGCGATCCGCTCACCGCGGCGCTCGTGGCCGGTCCGACCAACGGCACGCTGACTCTGAATGCCGACGGTTCGTTCAGCTACACGCCGAATGCGAACTTCAGCGGCAGCGACAGCTTTACCTACACGGCGACGGACGGCACGACGACCACCGACCCGATCACGGTGTCCATCACGGTCAACCCGATCGCGGACAGCCCGGTCGGCGAGGCCGATGCCTACGCGGTGGATGAAGACACGGCGCTGACGGTCGATGCAGCGACTGGCGTTCTGGCCAACGATACGGACGGCGACGGCGATCCGCTCACCGCGACGCTCGTGGCCGGTCCGACCAACGGCACACTGACTCTGAACGCGGACGGCAGCTTCAGCTACACGCCGAATGCGAACTTCAGCGGCAGCGACAGCTTCACCTACACGGCCGGCGACGGCACCACCTCAACCGACCCGATCACGGTGACCATCACGGTCAACCCATTTGCGGACAGCCCGGTTGCCGTGGACGACGAGTACTCCGTCGCTGAGGACGAAGTGCTCAATGTCGCCCTGCCTGGCGTTCTCGCCAACGACACCGATGCCGATGGCGATGTCCTCTCGGCGGCGGTTGTCTCCGGCCCAGCCAACGGCACGCTGACAATGAACGCCGACGGTTCGTTCAGCTACACACCCAATGCCGGCTTTAGCGGCACCGATACCTTCACCTACACGGCCAGCGATGGCACTTCGTCGGATGAAGGGACGGTGACAATCACGGTGACCGCTGGTAACGACGGCCCGACCGCCGTAGCCGACGAGTACACGACCGATCAGGACACCGCCCTGACGATCGACGCGCCTGGTGTGCTCGGCAACGACACCGATCCGGAAGGGGACGCGCTCTCCGCGGCCGTGGTCTCTGGGCCAGCCAACGGCACCCTCACGCTGAATGCCGACGGGTCGTTCACTTACACGCCGACGACCGGCTTCTCGGGCGCCGATTCGTTCACCTATAAGGCGAGCGACGGCACATCGGAAAGCGAGGCGACGGTGACCATCACCGTCAATCCGTTTCAGTCCGCCCCCGTCGTGTCAGACGACGCGTACTCCACCGGCGAGGACCTTACTCTCACGGCTGACCTCGCTATGGGAGTCCTCGCGAACGACTTTGACGCGGCGGGCGGGACTCTGACGGCCACGCTCGTGACCGGGCCGGCCAACGGCACGCTCACGCTCAATGCCGACGGCTCGTTCAGCTACGTCCCCGAGGCGAACTGGCACGGAACAGCGACCTTCGTCTATGAAGCGACCTCGACCGCGGGCGGCACGGTGCAAGCCGAAGCCGTCATCATCGTCGAGCCGCTCAACGACATGCCGGTCGCACAGGCCGACGAGTACAACATTCGCCCCGGCGATGTGCTCAACAGCACGGTCATGGGGAACGACAGCGATATCGACGGCGATACGCTCACGGCCAAGCTGCTGTGGGGTCCATCCGACGGCACGCTGACGTTCAACAACGACGGCACGTTCACCTACACGCCGGACGCCGGCTTTGCAGGGGACGACAAGTTCTACTACCAGCTCAACGACGGCAAGGCCAACAGCATCGTCGCCCTGGTGACGATCCACGTCGGCGCCATCACCGAGAACCAGTTCCCGGTGAGCGTCGATGACGGCTACACCGTCGAAACCGGCCAGACGCTGAACGTGTCGGTTCCTGGCGTGCTCGCCAACGACACCGATGCCGAAGGCGATCCGATGACTGCCGCGCTGGTCGCCGGACCGGCCAACGGCACGCTGGTCCTCAATGCCGACGGTTCGTTCAGCTATACGCCGAACGAAGGCTTCACCGGCAGCGACACGTTCACCTACCAGGCCAGCGACGGCGAAGGTCCGGGGAATGTCGCCACGGTGACGCTCACCGTCACGCCCGAAGGGACGACGGTGCCGATCGAGGCTGAGAACGACGCCTACGAGGTCGAAGTGGGCGCTACGCTCGATGTCGAAGCTCCGGGGATCCTGGCCAACGACGTGGACGAACAGGGCGATGCCCTGACGGCGACGCTCGTTGCCGGCCCGACGAACGGCACGCTTGTCGTCAATGCTGATGGCTCGTTCAGCTACACGCCGAACGAGGGCTTCACCGGCAGCGACTCGTTCACGTATCAAGCCGGTGACGGCACGAACGTGAGCAACATCGCGACGGTGTCGATCGAAGTCAGCGGTGTGGTCGAGAACGGCAAGCCGAGCGCCGGCAACGACAGCTACACCGTCGAAGAAGGCGGCGTGCTGGAAGTTCCAGCCGGTGGGGGCGTCATGCAAGACGACTCCGATCCGGATGGCAACGCCTTGATCGCGGTGCTGTTCACCGGTCCCGCGAATGGCACGGTCACGCTCAACGAAGACGGGTCGTTCACCTACACGCCCAATGAGGGTTTCGAGGGAATCGACTCGTTCCTCTACCGCGTGTTCGACGGCGAACTGTATAGCTCGCTGGCCGCCGTGACGATCCACGTCACACCGAGCGACGATCCGGATGAAACCCCGGTGCCAGGCGACGATGACTGCGACGACGAGCTGATCGACCTGCTTGTCGCGGGCGGCATCGATCCGACCGCTATCGACGAGATCCTCGCCGCAGCGGGCCGGACGGTCTAACCTCGAAGGACGAGCGTCCCGCTTGTCCAGCACGATAACGTCAACTCGCCCGCAGGCAGCCGAGGCTTGCGGGCGAGTTCGTTTCTTGGAAGTGTTCTGCCGTGGAAAGGTGGTTGGACCAAACGATCACGAAAACACGAAATGGTGAAAACACGAAGACAAGGGGATTGAAGCATTTCCCAGGAACTACTTGCTTCGTGCTTTCTGCCTCATTCGCGTTTTCGCGATCTGCCCGGTCCAGCGACCTTCCATGCCGTAACGTCCTACTCGTGCCGCAACGCTTCGATCGGGTCCATCTTGGCCGCGCGGAAGGCCGGATAGATGCCGAAGACGACGCCGACGACTACCGAGATGCCGAAGGCGAGCGGCAGGGAGAGGAGCACAATCTGCGGCTCGATGTTGTTAACCTCCGGTGGCAGGCTCGCCATCAGGTCGGAGGCATAGCGGTTCATCAGCCAGCGGATGCCGATGATGACGACGGGGCAGAGCAGGCCGGCGAGAATGCCGGTCAAGCCGCCGACGATTGAAAGCGTCACCGTCTCGACGAGGAACTGCAGGATGATGTGCATCCGCGTTGCGCCAAGGGCGCGGCGAATGCCGATCTCGCGAGTCCGCTCGGTAACGGTCGCCAGCATGATGTTCATAATGCCGATGCCGCCGACGAGCAGCGAGATCGCAGCGATCAGCCCCATGAAGCACATGAAAATGAGCTTCTGCGTGCGGGCCTGTTCGAGCAGTTCTTCGGGAACCGTAACGGCTACGTCCAGCCGCGGCGGCGATTCGATGACGGCAGAAGCGGTGTTGATCTCCACCCCCTTCTTCAGTTCCTGCGCCTTACGGAGAGCCGATTCGTCGCGGACACCGAGCGTTTTGCGGACGAGGTCCGCCGTCGCCTTGACGTTGTTGATCGAATCGACGCGCAGGGTGATCTGATTCAGCTCGACGATCTCGGCCGTGCGCGAGCTGCCGCGGCGCGTATAGACGAAATCGCCAACGCGCTGGCGGATCGTGCTGATCGGGATATAAACGTCGTTGTTGAAGTCCTGGGCTTCGAGCGAGCCGCCGATCGCCGCCGACGGCGTGCGGTACTTGAGCAAGCCGATAATCTGGTAGAAGTCTTTGCTTTCGTTCAGATAGACGCGGCGGCCGACAGGATCTTCGTAGGGAAATAAGGACTCGGCAACTCCGCTGGAGATCACGCAGTAGGGCTGCTTCTCGTTGATGTCGGCTTCCGTCAGCAGGCGGCCACGATCGAGTTCGAGGCGCGTGACGTCGAAGTATTCCGGCGTGCAGCCAACGAGGCGGCCGTCCAAGTTGCGCCCGTTGAACGTGAACGTGCGGCGGACCTCGCGGATCGGCAGGGCCGACTTGATCGTCGGGATCGTTTTGACGAGCAGATCGAACTCTTCACGCTTCAGGCCATAAGGCACCGGTCCGGACGATGACGCCGTGACCTCTGCCGGCGGCTTGATCGAGCGGATGATGATATTGTCCGCTCCCAGGCCCGCGATCTGCCGCTGGATTTCCTGGCTGATCCCTTCGCCGATGGCCAAGAGCCAAATGACGCTCGCCACACCGATGAAGATGCCCAGCACCGTGAGGAGCGAGCGCATCGGGTGCAAGAGCAAGCTCTTGAGGCCGAGTTGGAAGGTGCGGAGGAAGAACATAAGTGTGCTGGAACTACGCCGCCTGCCATTCGTCGGCCGACTGCAGCGGGCGGCGAGGAGCGGGCGTGCGGCGGTGTTCGTTGATCTGGTCGCTTTGCACGAGGCCATCGCGCAAGCGGATGATCCGCTTGGCGTTGGCGGCCACGTCGTCTTCGTGCGTGACCATGATGATCGTGCGCCCCTCGTCGTTCAGTTGGCGGAAGAGGGCGAGGATCTCTTCGCTCGTGACGGAGTCCAAATTGCCCGTCGCTTCATCCGCCAGGATAAAGAACGGATCGTTCACCAGGCTGCGGGCGATGGCAACACGCTGCTGCTGTCCGCCCGAAAGCTGGCTCGGCCGGTGACCCAGACGCTCGCCCAAGCCAACCATCTCGGCCAAATTGCGGCAGCGGCGGCGTCCAGCCGCGGAGAGCTTGCCTTGATACAAGAGCGGCACTTCGATGTTTTCAAGCACCGTGTATTGCTGGATCAGATTGTACGATTGAAAGACGAAGCCAATTCGCGACGCGCGAATGAAGGCGAGCTGATCGTCGCTCATCCGAGCGACGTCGTCTTCACCCAAAAAGAACTGGCCGAAGCTCGGCTTATCGAGGCAGCCCAGCAAGTTGAGCAACGTGCTTTTGCCAGAGCCCGACGGGCCCATGATCGCCACGTAGTCGCCCGCCGGCACGTCGAAGCTGACGCCGCGGAGGGCGCGGACCGTCTCGCTCTTGAGGACGTAGTCCTTGCGAATATCCTGCAGGCGGGCCGCGTAGCTCATTCGCCCCCTCCGAGAGCGCCGGGGCCACCGCCGCCACCGCCGGGCGGGCCGCCGCCACTTCCCATCCGCTCGCGCATCCGGGCCATCGCCTGTGCCGCAGCCGTCATCAATTCGGTTCGATCGAGGAAGCCATCGGAATTCTTGTCGGCATCAGCGATACCTTGCTTAGCCCTTTCGTCCATCGTGGCGATTTCGTCCTTGGAGAGCTTGCCGTCCTTGTCGGCGTCAGACTCAAGATACCGATCGACGAGCATCGCGGGGCTGAAGTTGCCTCGGCCACCGCGACCCTTCCCCTTCCCTTTGCCCCCTTCCGCGCCGCCGGGTCCGCCGCCACCGGGTCCGCCGCCACCGGGTCCGCCGCCACCGGGTCCTCCGCCTCCAGCCACGGAAGCGGGCCGCACGGCTGCTTCGCCTGGCTTGGTCCGCTCAATCTCGGCGAGCTGAGTCGGCGTCGGATCGGGCAGGTCCGGCAGATCGAACAGGCTGCCGAGGCCGCGCGGGTTAAGCACGACCGAGTCATTTTCGGCCAGGCCACTTTCGATCGTAATCACTTTGTCGTTTGACGAGCCGACCTGTACCTCTTTGGTCTCAAAGCTGGTCCCGTTCTGCACGAGGGCAAAGAACTTCCCTTTGTGCTCAGCGACCGCCTGCACGGGTACTTGCAGGGCGTCACTCTTCCGCTCGACGTGAATCCGCACTTCCGCGTTCATGCCGCTGCGGAGGGCCGGCGGCGGATTCAGAATTCGGACGAACGTGGCGTACTTCTTGATGTTGCCGCTCGAAAAGCCGCCCGGTTCTGCGTACTGATTGACGCGGATGATCTCCCCTTGGAGCATGTCGTCCTTGAGGGCATCGACGCGGATCGTCACCGGCAAGCCGGGCCGAATGAGCGTGATGCGGGCTTCGTTCACGGTCGCCTTCACCTGCATTTCGTTCGAGTTTGGCAGCCGGATGATCGCTTGCCGCTCGCGAACGGTAGCTCCTGCCGTGACGATGAACTCGGCCTGCGAGCTGCCACGCCACGAGTCGTATTCGTTGGCATAAACGACTTGCCCATCAGCCGGGGCATAGATCGTGCATTTTCGAATCTGATCGTCGATGTCGCGGAGCTTGTCTTCTTCCAGGGCCAGGCTGCTCTGCTCGCTGGCGACCTTCGCCTCAGCCGACGACAAATCGCTTTTCAGCGTGGTCGTCATCTTCTCTTTCGTGTAGTTGTTGAGCACGTCAAGCTTCGCTTTGGCGATGGCCAGCGTCGTGCGGGCGTTATCGACGGCGTTCTGCTCACCTTCGAGCTGCAAGCCGGTGAGCAGGCCTTTACCCGCTAATCGCTGAGCAGACTCAAATGCGAGCTGAGCACTCCGCATCGCCTGTTCGGCGACAAGAATCTCCGCGTCGATGACCCGCTTTTCTTGTTGGTACGTCCCTTCCTCATATTCGCGGAGAGCGATCTTGGCTGCCTTCAGCGTGTTCTCGGCTTGAGCAAGGAGCGCCTTCTGCCCGTTCACCTTAATGAGCTGCGTAACCCGTTCTTGATCGAGCGTGGACGAATCGAGCAACACCAGCCGCATGCCGTGCTTCACGCCGAGCGTCGCCTCTCGCCCTTCGGCTGTGTCGATCACGATGCGATAGTCGTAGGGCGGGTCCTTCTGATCTTTCGGGGCGATGATTCGCTGGACGGACTTGATCGTCGCTCCTGGAAACTTGCTCCTCACAGCTTCGGAAGCATTCAGATGCAGGTCGCGCGGTGGCAGATCTTCTAACCGGACCTGTGGATCAATCACGGGGTCTTCTGCGACGGCCGGACCGGTGACGCGGGTCCCTTCGGCGATCACGTCGATGATGGTTGTGCCACCGCCGCCGCCGCTGCTGCCGCCACCACCGCCACCACCACGTGAGCGGACCTCGCAGCGGAGTTCGATGTTGCTGGCACTTTCCACTTCCCCTTGCTCGATCACGACGTAGTCGTAGGCTCCGCGTGAGACGCGATTGACCAGCACCTGCGGCGCACTATCGCCGCTGCCGCGGCCCAGGAACCACCAGGCCAGCACCGCGCCGATGATCACCACGATCACAGCCGCGAGAATGAGCAGTAGCGTATTGCCGCGACGACGCGAGCCGATGCCGCGAGTACGCAAGCTATTACTGCGTGTACGCGAGAAGCGTGGAGAGGCGTTCATCATGCACGGACCCCTTTGCGGGTGTTCTGCTGGCGGGTGCGATGGAGCCGCGGAGATATCGCGGCTGCTATCGCTCGTGGCGGGCGAGCAGGAGACTCGCGGCCGCTAGCGGCCACAAATCGCCTGACTCCGATGCATTCTAACCCCTTGGCCGGATGCTGTCACGCTCTTTCCAGCCCCGAAATCAAGCCCGATTCCACCGGAGTTTCGCCAGTTTCCCAAGCAGCAACTATTTCCAACCCCGCCCTGTCCGAAAGGTTCCGCCCGTCTGCTGGCAAAGATGGGTGCGGGGAGTCGCAATCGCATCGGTCAATTAGCGACCGTGCCGCTTGGGCACTCCAGACAGCCCGACTACAATCGCCACTCCGACAATCTGCCGCGAGTCAACATGACCACCACGCTTGTACCCGAACCGCAGCACACCACCGAACATGTCGTCAGCCAGCGCCGCCGGATTCGCGAGCTGGAAGTGATGGTCGCCGAAACGATCGTCGAAACGCACGACACGACGACGATCGTCTTTTTCACCGGCAACGACCGGCTGGAGTATCAAGCGGGACACTTCCTGACGATCGACCCGCACGACTTCCCGGAACTGGAGCGGTTCACGGCCTACCTCGAAGACGTGAAGGGGAAAAAGGAGCCGCCGCGGGCCTATTCGCTCGCCTCGGCGCCGCACGAGAAATACCTGGCGATCACCGTCAAAGAAGAACGGTACATCAGCGGACAGACGAAATATCCGCCACTCCTTTCGCCATTGCTCGTCCGGCGGATGCACAAAGGCCGCCGCCTCCCGATCACCGGCTTCACGGGGCCGTACACGCTGCCAGCGAACATCGAAGACCAGACCGATACGATCGTGCACGTCTGTGCCGGATCGGGCGTCGTACCGAACTACTCGATCATCAAGCACTGCCTGACCGAGCGGCCGAAGCTGAAGCATATCCTGATCGACAGTAACAAGACTTGGGGTGATGTGATCTACGGCCAGCATCTGAAGCAGCTTGCGGCCCAGTATCCGGAACAACTAACGATTGTCCACAGCCTGACCCGCGAGCCGAACGTCGCCGCTCATGGTCCCAACTGTCGCAGCGGGCGAGTGAACGAGGCCATGCTTAAAGAGGTAGTCCACGATCCGTCGGCCGTAGTGGTCTATTGCTGTGGCCCTGGCATCACAAAGTTCGACAAAGATGCCGCCCGCGCTCGGGGCGAGCAGCCAGCACCGAGGTTTTTGGAATCAGCCCTGGCGGCCTTGCAGGCGATCGGCGTGCCGCCGAAGCGAATTCATCGGGAGAGTTACGGCTAAGCAGCCACTCAGTCCCATTTTGCGAGTACGTCGTCCAGAATCCTCACTGCCACGTCGCACTGATCTTTCGTGACTACGAGGGGCGGGCAGAAGCGGATCGTGCTCATGCCGCAGCCCAGGAGCAAGAGCCCGCGGCGGAAGCAAAGCTGCACGATTTCGTCCCGCTCGGTGGAGGCCATTTCCTTGGTTGCCCGGTCGCGAACGAGTTCCATGCCGATCATGAGGCCGAGGCCGCGAACGTCGCCAATCAGGCGGTGCCGACTTGCCAGCTCTTGCAGCCGCTGCTTCAGGTGCTCCCCAACGACGCGGGCGTTTTCCATCAGGCTCTCTTCGAGCAGGTGAATCGTTTCCAGCGCGGCAACGCACGAGATCGGGTTGCCGCCGAAGGTGCTGGCGTGTGAGCCTGGGCCCCAGTCCATGATGTCGGCCCGAGCGATGATCGCCCCCAGCGGCATTCCGCTGGCGATTCCTTTGGCGAGGCAAACGATGTCGGGGACGACCCCCCAGTGCTCCATGGCAAACATCTTACCGGTCCGCCCCATGCCGGATTGCACTTCGTCGGCAATCATCAGAATTCCGTGCTTGTCGCACAATCGCCGCAGCTCGCGGTGGAATTCCGGTGGCGGAACGATGTAGCCACCCTCGCCTTGGATCGGCTCAACGATGAGGCCGGCGACCTCTTGTGGCGCGACGGTCCGCTTGAAGAGGTCTTCGAGTTGGTTGAGCGATTCGAGGCAGCAGGAAGGGGCTAGGGGCGGGGGGCTAGTGGCTAGGGGGAGTCCCTGTCCTCTGTCGTCTGTTTTCTGTCCTCTCTTTTCGCAACGATAGCAATTCGGATAATCGACATGGCTCACCAGCGGAATCAGCGGCGCAAAGCCGCGACGCTGCACCACCTTGCTCCCGGTGAGCGAGAGGGCGCCCATCGTCCGGCCGTGGAACGCGCCGAAGAAGGCGATCATGTGCTGGCGGCCGGTATGGTAGCGGGCGAGCTTGAAAGCGGCTTCGACCGATTCGGCCCCGCTATTGGTGAAGAAGACTCGCTTCGCTCCGGGGCCGGGCGCAAGCTGGGCCAGTTTTTTCGCTAGGTCTCCTTGCGGGGCATAGTAGAAGTCGGTCCCCGACATGTGGATGAGCTTGGCAGCTTGCGTTTGGATCGCCTGGACGATGCGAGGGTGACAATGGCCGCTGGCGCAAACGGCGATCCCGGCCGTGAAGTCGAGAAACCGATTGCCGTCCACGTCTTCGATGACCGCGCCGTAGCCCCGCTCAACCGCCAGCGGATAAACGCGAGTGTACGACGGCGACGTGTACAGCTCGTCGGCAGCGATCAGCTCGCGGCCGCGCGGGCCGGGCAGGTCGGTGCGAAGTTCGGGGACTTTCAGTTCATCGTGAAGACGCAGCATGGCCATTCCTCCTGCAAAATCCTATGCCGACATTATGGGCGAGCAAGGAATCTGCGGCCCAGAGCGAAAATGACGGCTAAATTGGCTGTGCGGCCAGCATCCAACGTCTTAAACGCAAAGGTGCACAGTCGCAGAGTTCGCAAAGACATAGATCGGCTTGCACCATCTACGGTTGGCAGCCGTAGAATTGTTGTGCAGGCACAATCTCTTCCCTTCCTTTGCGACCTTTGCTTCTTCGCGACTTTGCGTTGATCAAGGGATCGACGGAGAGCCTAGTCATGACCGCCGGACCGCACGCCTCCCTTCCTACGAAGTCGCACCGCGAGCGGTTCCTGGCTCGCCTGTTCGATGCCCTGTGGGACACGTATCGCCGCCGCGTCTCGTACGTGCAGACCTACGAGCAGGTAATCCGGCAGGCGGGGGCGACGTTTTTCAACGACCACATCGCCTTTCGCACGCTGGCCTGCCAGCAGCCGCTGACGGGGATTGCGTCAATCTCGCGAATCTTCGAAGCCCTCGGCTATCGGGCGGCGGGCAGCTACCACTTCGAGGACAAGCAGCTTAGTGCGATCCACTTCCAGCACGCGAACCCGCAGTTTCCCAAGCTCTTTATTTCCGAGCTGAAGACATGGGAACTGCCGGCGACCGCCAGGGAGATCATCAATCGGTCGGTGCGAAGCCACCGGCCGCCGGTTAATGAAGCAGTACTGGCAACTCTGAATGGACTAGATCAGCAGGGAACCCCCGACGATTCGCTGCTCCCGCCGGTCGTCGCCCAGTTCGAGCAACTCCCCTGGCTCTTGCCGCGCCGTGAGGACGTCGTTGCGATGAATAAGGTGAGCCAATATGCCGCTTGGGTGCTGGTCCACGGCTACAACGTCAACCACTTCACGTCGCTGATCAACTCGCACGGCGTCGCGGCCCTCGACGGCATCGAAAAGACCATCGCCGCTCTGTCAAAGGCTGGCGTCCCCATGAAGAAGGAGATCGAAGGGGAGCGAGGAAGCAAGCTGCGACAGAGTGCGACGGAGGCGGTCAACATCGACGTCCAAGTGACTGACAACGGGCTGCCAGCAACGATGCCCTGGTCGTATGCCTACTTTGAGCTGGCCCAACGCGACGCCGTCACCGATCCGGCGACTGGCAAACAGGTTCGTTTTGAGGGCTTCCTCGGCCCGCAGGCAACGAACCTGTTTGAGATGACGCGGGTGAAGTAGATCACGCTTGCCGAGCGAGGGTTACGGCGAGCGGGAGGTGTAAGCCTCCCGATGGCATAGGTCCGCTCGCAATTTACGATCATCGGGGTGCTGACGCACCCCGCTCGCCTTACGCCTTCTTTACCGGCGCGGGCCCGTTACTGGCCGCGGCAGCGACGGCTGCTTTGTCGTCGGTCCCCAGTTTCACCAGGGCTTCCGGCAGTTCCACTCCCCCGATGTCGCGCATCACCTGCAGCATCGGAGGCATCGACTTGGCCATGCCGCTGAGGAAGTCGGCTGTGCTGCTGCGGCCATTCTGCCCGCCCCCTTCCCAGACGACGACCTTGTCGAACTTGATGTTCGAGATCGCCCGAGCCGAGGCGTCGGCCAGGTTGTCGAGGTGTTCGAGCATGAGCATCTGGAAGGCCTGGGTCGAGCCGCCGCAAGCGCTCACGATCTGCTTGAGGCCGTCACCCTTCTTGGCCAGGATTTCGTACTGGCCGCGAGCTTCGGCTTCGAGCTTCACGTAAATCGCATCGGCTTCGGCCTGAGCCAAAATCCGCCGCTGTTCGGCAGCCGCTTCCGCATCGACGATCTGCTTCGCCTTCTGGGCCTTGGCGGGAGCTTCCAGCTTGGCTCGCTGCTCGGCTTCGACACGGTCGGCTTCGGCCAAGGCGGCCTTGGCCAGAGCCTTGTTCTGCACTTCGAGCACCATCGCCTCGGCCTGTTTCCGGCGGCCTTCGCCCCGTTCATAGGCTTCCGCCTTCTTGATCGCCAGTTCCGCCTGCGAGGCAGCGACGCGGGCTGCCGACTGATTTTCGCCATCGATGGCAGTGGCGTCGGCTTCGGCCACCTGCACACGCATCGCTTGCTCGGCCATTTTGACCTGAGCGTCCTTCTCGAAGGCCGCGGTCTTCTCGCCGATGGCTTGTTCTTTTTCGAGCGTGGCAACACGGACCGCCTGTTCGCGCTGGGCTTCGCGGGTGCCGATTGCCTGCTCCTTGCGGGCGTTGGAGACCTGCACCGACTTGTCGCGCTCGGCAGCGGCGACCCGAGTTTCACCCATCTTCTCGTTGTCGGCCACGTCGCCGCGAGCCTGCTGGATGGCGAGCGAAGCCGCCTTCTGGCCGATGGCGTCGATATAGCCCGACTCGTCAGTGATATCGGTGATGTTGACGTTGATGAGCTGCAGGCCGATCTTGGCGAGCTCCGGCTCGAGCGAGTGCTGAATGTGTTCGAGGAACTTGTCGCGGTCGCGGTTGATCTCTTCGATCCCCATCGACGCAATCACCTGCCGCAACTGGCCGAAGATGATTTCCTCGGCCTGTTTGCGAATCTCGGGCACGGCCAGTCCAAGCAGGCGGACCGCGGCGTTCTGCATCACCTCGGGCTTGGTATCGATTGCCACAGTGAAGACGCTGGGGACATTGACGCGGATGTTCTCGGTCGAGAGAGCACCACGGAGTGGGACTTCGATCTGAATCGGCTCCAGGCTCAGGTACGCGTAGTCCTGAATGAGCGGCCAGACGAAGTCGGCGCCGCCGTGGATCGTCTTGGCGTGCCCCCCTTTGCCTGTGCGGCCGTAGATCACCAGCACGCGGTTGCTGGGACAACGCTTAAAGCCGCGGACGAAGACGATCACGAATGCGAAGAACGTGATCGCGACGAAGACGATGATCAGCACGATGAGCGCAGCGAAGATTTCGCCGGACATCTGGGCCAGCACGGGCGCATTCCACAACATGAGCGTGTCCCCCCCGGATACAGGTTCAAAGTTCAAGGTTCAATGTTCCACGTTGAAAATGCGATGGGCACTCAACGTGGAACTTTGAACTTGGAACATTCAGCGGCGTTCAGACCGTACTGGTTACTTGCAGCGGTTCCACTTCGAGCGTCGTGCCTGCGACGGCAACCACGCGGACCTTCGTGCCGGTGGCCAGCCGCTCCTTGCTGCTGGTGACGGCTTCGTACTCGACCAGTCGGTTTTGCAGTTTCAGTTGAATCTTGCCCGCTTGGGCCTTGGCGGCGGGGATCGGGATATATACGGTCCCTTCCTTGCCGACGGCATGGTTGATGCGGACCGTGCCGTCTTCGCCGAGCCGGCCCATGCTACGGACGATCCAATGTACGCCATACATTGCGCCAAGGCCCGCGGCAGTGGCTAGGACGAGTTGCACGCCGATCGATTGGCCAGCCGACTGGGCCGCCAGACCGACGAGGCCGAAGAACGTCGCCGCGGCAACGAGGGTGCGGAACGAAATGACCGCGAAGAACCACGAAGAGCTGTAGCCCCCGTCGCCGTCGTGGCCGGAACTTTCCGCACCATGCGAGCCGGCGGCATGAACATCGTGACCCAAATCACCGGGATAACCGGTCGCCACGTCGTGCCCGATGTCCACGCCATGATCGCCCCCCAGGCCGACGAGCGTCAGCACAAACTGGCAAATCAGCACGGTTCCGCCGACGACGGCGAGCACGAGAAACAACCAGGCTAATGCGGCTTCCATAGTTCGGCCCCCGATGGTGGGACGCTGATGAGGAGGAGCTTGCCAGTATTTCGCTCGCCCGCGGCAAATCTTGCCCGCCAGTGGCGCATCATCGGCCGTAAAGCGAGGCGTGTCAAATCATGGTGGGGATTGGAATTACGGCTGCCGGCTGGAGGCGGACCGCGAATTCGGAACCGGCCAAGTTTGTGTACAATGAGGGATTCGTCTCCCCTTAAGATCGCCGCCGATGACCAGTGCCGCCTTGCTGTCGTCCGAATCACCTGCGGAGTCTGCCCCGGCCGACTCCCTCCGCATCCGCGGCGCCCGCACGCACAACCTGAAGAACGTCGATCTCGACATCCCACGCGGTAAGTTCGTCGTCATCACCGGGCCAAGCGGTTCGGGCAAAAGCAGCCTGGCATTCGACACGCTCTTTGCCGAGGGGCAACGGCAGTATCTGGAGAGCCTGTCGGTCTATGCCCGGCAGTTCATCAGCGAGTTGGCGCGGCCCGATGTGGATGAGATCACCGGCCTAGCCCCTGTCATCTGTATCGACCAGCGACCGGGGCAAGCGAATCCCCGCAGCACGGTTGCGACGACGACCGAGATCTACGACTACTTGCGGCTCCTCTTTGCCCGCGTTGGCGAAGTGACCTGCCATCAATGTGGCCAGCCGATCCGTCAGCAGTCGGTCGAACAGATTCAAGACACCCTGATGGCCCTGCCGGAAGGGACGAAGCTGATGCTCCTCGCGCCGCTCGTCCGTGGGCGCAAGGGGCAGCATCAGGAAGTGTTCGAGACGATCCGCAAGGCGGGACAGGTCCGCGTCCGCGTCAACGGCTCGGTGCAAGACCTCGATGCGGTCGCTCCGCTCGACGGCCGGAAGGCCCACACGATCGAGGCGATCGTCGATCGGATCATCATCCGCCCCGGCTCGCGCGGCCGGCTGGCCGAGTCCATTCAATTAGCGGTGAAGCAATCCGAGGGACTCGTCGTCGCCTGCTACCTCGATCCGGTTGCCGAGGAACAAGCCCGGGCGGCCGGCAACGGCAGCGAAAAGTTTTGGGTGGACCGTCTCTTCAGCACACTTTACGCCTGCCCGAACTGCCAGCTCAGCATCGAGGAGATTGAGCCGCGGACCTTCAGTTTCAACAGCCCTTACGGCGCGTGTCCCAAGTGCGAAGGACTCGGCTACCGGCTGCAATTCGATCCCGAACTCGTCGTCCCCGATCCGAGCTTGTCGTTGGCAAGCGGAGCGATCGCACCATGGCGAGGAGCGAAGAGTCAGGGGTCAGGAGCCAGGAGTCAGAAGAAAGGGGAGGGGTCAGGATTCAGGGGGCAGTCGGAGGCGGTAGAGACGTTCTTGGTGTCACAGAAAACTCTGGTCGATACGCCTCTTGCCGAGATGCGACCGACGGTGCTGGAGAAGCTATACCACGGCGACGGGCAAGCGTTTCCCGGATTGCTGACGTTGCTCGAGCAGGAATACGCCACGGCTGTCGATCCAGCCCGCCAGGAGCAACTCGAAGCATTCCGCGGCCACGTAGTCTGTACAGACTGCGGCGGGACACGACTGCGGCCTGAGGCACTGGGGGTGAAGGTCGCCGGCCGCTCGATTGCCGACTTGTGTGACCTGAGCGTCGCGGAGGCAGGGGAGTGGTTTGGGGAGCTGCTTCGCCGCACACGAGAGGGAGAGGGGGAAAGGGGGAGAGGGGGAGCCGCGGAACAGGTATTGTGTAGCGAGATCGCCGAGCCGATTCTCGCCGAGATCACCGCCCGTCTCAGCTTCCTCCGACGCGTTGGCGTCGATTACCTCACGCTCGACCGGCCGGCTGATACGCTCTCCGGCGGCGAGATGCAGCGAGTCCGACTCGCCACTGGGATCGGCAGCGGACTTGCCGGCGTCTGCTACATCCTCGATGAGCCGTCGATCGGCCTGCACCCGCGCGATAACCAGCGGCTGATTGACGCCGTCCGGGCGCTGCTCGACCACGACAGCAGCGTGATCGTTGTCGAACACGATGAAGCGATGATGCGGCAGGCGGATTGGCTGATCGATATCGGCCCCGGCGCCGGTCAGTTCGGTGGACAAATCGTCGCCCAAGGGACGCCTGCGGAAGTGATGGCCGACGAAGCATCCATCACCGGCCGCTATCTAAGTGGTGCGTTGACAATTCCCGTTCCGGGGCTGCGGCGCAAGGGGGCCAAAACCCGGAGCCTCGTGCTCGAAGGGGCCTCGGCGAACAACCTACAGAATGTGACGGCGACGTTCCCGCTGGGACTCTTGATCGGCGTTACCGGCGTGAGCGGTTCGGGCAAAAGCTCGCTCATCAACGAGACGCTCGCCCCGGCACTCGTTCGCCGGCTGGGTGGCGTTGCGGCCAAACCTGGCTCGCACACCGGCCTACGTGGTGCGAGCCAGATCGATAAGGTGATCGCGATCGACCAGTCACCGCTCGGGCGTTCGCCGCGGAGTAACCCAGCGACATACACCGGAGCCTTCGACGAAATTCGTAAGGTCTTTGCCGCGACGAAGGAAGCCAAGCAGTTGGGCTTCAAGCACAACCGGTTCAGCTTCAATGTGGCCGGCGGCCGGTGCGAAGAGTGCCAGGGGCAGGGAACGAAGCGGCTGGAGATGCAGTTTCTGCCGGACCTGTTTGTGCCGTGCCCCGCATGCGAAGGGAAACGATTCAACCGGCAGACGCTGGCCGTGCGATACAAGGGGTTGTCGATCGCCGACGTGCTGGAAATGCCGATCGCCGAAGCGGCCGCGTTCTTCGAGAACTTTCTCGCCATCCAGCGCGTTCTCACCAGCCTGTGCGACGTGGGGCTCGGCTACCTGAGCCTCGGCCAATCGTCCACAACGCTCAGCGGCGGCGAATCGCAGCGCGTAAAGCTGGCGACCGAACTCGCCCGCACCGACACCGGACAGACGCTCTACCTGCTCGACGAGCCGACCACCGGCCTGCACTTTGACGACATTCGCCGCCTGCTCGACGTGCTGCAGCGACTGGTCGATCGGGGCAATACCGTCATCACGATCGAGCACAATCTGGACGTGCTCAAGTCGTGCGACTGGCTGATTGATCTGGGCCCCGATGGCGGCTCGCGCGGCGGGCAGATCGTCGCGACAGGCACGCCCGAGGAACTGGCTACGATTGAAGGAAACGAGACCGGCAAGGCGCTGCGTAGCGTCCTTGCGGCGCGCTGACCTCGTAGTATCTGCCAGCTCGATTGCAGGGCCGCTACACTACGCTTAGTTCCGAATCCTGACCCCCAGCCCCGCTCCCCTTCCGCGTGAAAGTCCTCGTCACTGCCGACCAGATTCGCCAGTCGATCGACGCGCTGGCCGCCGAGATTCGCCGCCGCGAGGAGGGGCGTTCGCTTACCGTCATTGCCGTCATGACGGGAAGCATCATTTTTCTGGCCGATCTGATCCGACTGCTCGATCTGCCGATGCGGGTCGGCGTGATTCAAGCCCGCAGCTACCACGGCACTGAGCGGGGGAAGCTATCGATTAACGTCGAGATGCTGCCGGACATCACCGGCCGCGACGTACTGCTGATCGACGACATCTTCGACACGGGACATACGCTCGCCGAAGTGATCGCCCTCCTCGGCGAGCATAAGCCGCGGTCGATCCGCTCTGCAGTTCTCGTCCTCAAGCAAGGGAAGCAGCAGGTCGATTGGCGGCCCGAGTACGTCGGCTTTGAGATTCCCGACGTCTTCGTCGTCGGCTACGGCCTCGATTACAACGACGAGTATCGCAACCTGCCTTACCTGGCGGCACTTGAACCGGCCGACATCGCACCAGAGCAAGCCTCGTGACTCTCCGGACAAGCCGACTGCGACTGGCGATCGTCACGCCGCGGTTCTGGCCGCTGGCGGGGGAAGCGGAGACACACCTCTTGCGGCTGGCGGAGCAGTTTCGCCGGACCGGTTGCTCCGTCACGATCGTTACTGCCAATTGGCAAAGCCACTGGCCGCGGCAGATCGTCATCCGCGAGCTGCCGGTCGTGCGACTGCGAGGCGCTCCGACCGGTGGCTTCCGCACGCTGCGCTACATGTACGGCTTGTCGAGTTGGCTGGCGAAGGAGCGGGAGTCGTTCGATGCGGTGCTCGTGTCGTCGCTGCGATACGAAGCCTACTGTGCCGTGCGGGCGCTGGCCGGTACGGGCGTTCCGGTAATCCTGCAGGCCGAACGAGCTGGTCCTGAAGGGGACATCGCCTGGCAGCAGTCGGCCACGTTCGGCAGCCGAATCGCGAGCCGCTGCAAACAGGCGACGGCCTTCGTCGCGACGAGCAAGGTGGCGGCACACGAACTATCTGTTGCGGGTTACGACGCGACGCGGACCACGGTCATTCCCCGCGGCGTGCCGATTCCGCCCCCGCACGGCGCTACGACGCGGGATGCCGCTCGCGAGTCGCTGGCGACGGCCAATCACGACCTGGCCGCCACGACGCAGCAGCCAATTGTGGTTGCTTGCGGCCGTTTCACGCCGTCGTCCGGCTTTGCTGAGCTGATCAAAGCCTGGAAGAGCGTGGCCCCTCGCTTCCCGCTCGCCAAGCTCTGGATTGTCGGTGATGGGCCGCTCCACGAGCGACTCTATCAGCTTGCCGGCGACCTCGACCTGCGGCAGCGAGTGCATCTGCCGGGGACGTTCGGCGAGCACGACGAGTTGCTTGCCGCCGCGGACCTTTTCGTCCAGCCGCAAGCGAGCGACGGGCCGACGCTCGTCTTGGCCGAGGCATTAGCGGCAGGATTGCCCGTCATCGCAAGCGACCTGTCCGGTCACCGCGAATGGATTGCCGATGGCGAGTCGGGCGCGCTGGTGCCGCCGGGCGATTCTAAGACGATTGCGACTTCACTCCTCGCACTACTCGAAAACCCGGCCAAAGCAGTCTCGCTTGGCGCGGAAGCTCGCGAGCGGATGCGGGCCCAGCATTCACTCGAAAAGTGCATGGCGAACTACCTGGAGCTGTTCGAGCGGATGTGTGCGATGTGACGTTACGCCGACGTCCGCCGCTCGATCTCCAGCGGCGAATCGACCACGGCTAAAAACCGCCCGCCATTGTCGTACCAACCGTGCCGGCTGAAGCGGCACCAGGCAAGCTCCAGCAAGAGGCCGATCCAGCCGTGCTCGCCGGCGTCGAGCGAGGCAATCACGCGGCGATGGGCGATCGGCTCGCGGTGGTAGAAATCGACGCCGTGCAGCGTGATCTGTTTGCCGATGACGACGAACGTCTCGCTGCGCGTTCGCGGGTCACTATCGAGCGGCGTGAGATAGATCGGGTGCGGGTACGGAAAGCGCTGCTCGTGGCGGCGCTCCGAACCCTTCCGCGCGGCGTGCGTGGCCGTGAGTGCCTGCTCCACCACCGCCGCGATCGGGTCCCCCTGCCCCTTGCCGTCCGTTGCCCCAACGGACGGCAACAGGGCAGGAAGGTACGATTCCAACGTCAAACTGCTCATGCCTGCTGCCTGCTTACGAAACACCTGGATGGACGAGTGGATATCGCAAGCAGTCGCTTCGCCACGGGGGGCGCAAGCGGCAGGACGAAGAGAGTCGGACGGACGAGCAAGACGCCGGCCAGAAGCGGCCCGCGTCAATCGGTGCAAACCTGCGACCCCTATCCCCTCAAGCGGCTCGGCGATGAAATGTCGCCGACGTGAAAGTCGGGATCGAGCGATGCCGTTCCGAATCGAATGCTTCGGAACATGCGTAAAGAATATCTACGTCGCGAACGGGGAGGCGTCAAACCAGCGCGAATAAAATCATCGCTCCGGCCTGTGCTTCGGCCAGATCTTCAACACCACGCTCTTCGACTCGGTTCCCGCCAGTGGATATTCAGCAGCGACTTTCACTTCCAAGTCGCGAGCGAGGCCGCGCCGTTTTGCTTCGTTCAGTTCTTCGTTCCACTTCGGACCCTTGATCACCAGCAGCCGCCGCATTGATTCCCACCGCGGCCGGAACCAAGTGAGCAGCCGGTCGAGCGGACCAACCGCGCGCATCACGACTGCGTCGAACCGCGTATCTTCGAGCAGCTCTTCGCCACGGATCGGATAGACGGTGACCTCCATGCCGAGCTTCTCGATCATATCGCGCAGAGCCGTTACCTTCTTGCCGACCGAATCGGACAGCGACATTTGCAAGTCGGGCCGCACGATCGCCAGCACCAAGCCGGGCACTCCGCCGCCGCTGCCGACGTCGAGCACCTCCTCGCCGCTCTTCAGAAATGGCGACAGGGCCAGCGTGTCGGCCAGATCGCGGCTGACGAACTTCTCATAGTCGGTGTGCCGCGTCAGGTTGAGCTTTTCGTTCCACTCCCAGACTAGTCGGCAGTATTGATCGAGCCGCTCAACTTGGTCGGCGGGCAAGTCGATCTGATGCCGGGCCAATGCTGCCGCCAGCGTATCGTTCGCGGGTGCAGCCGACTCAGGAAGTTCGTCCGATTCGTTCGTTGTCATCCTTCGTAACCTAAGCCATCTCGCACGAGGCGCGAATTGCCCGTGCAACTTGACCGCCGCCAATCCGTCCGCCACGATGCGGGGCATGTCGCATTCCTCCTCGCCTCAGAACCAGCCTCCGCAGAACCTGCCTCCTCAAAATCCGTTCGGTTCCCAGCAGCCGCCGAATCCCTTCAGAGACCAGCCCTACGGTCAGCCCCCCTATCAGCCCCAGCCCGGCTACGGCGATCCCTATGCTCCCGGCGGCATCGCGTCGCAGCACATGCAGTCCCCGGACATCGCCAACGATCCGGCGATGCGCTGGGTCCTGCCGGTGGGGCAATCGGTCTGGGCCATCGCCTCCGGCTACTTGGGCCTCTTGTCGCTGGCACTCTGTTTTCTAGGACCTTTCGCGGTCATCACGGGGATCGTCGCCATCGCCGAGATGCGCAGGAACCCGCGACTGAGCGGCTGGGGTCGGGCAATCATCGGCATCGTGCTGGGATTGCTCGGTTCGCTGGTCCTGGCCATGGCGATCATTGCTACTGTGGTGGACGTCGTTAGGTGATAGGGATGGCGTTTAACGTTTACGACTTCTTCCGCCGTTCTTTCACATAGCGCACGAGGCAGCCGACCCCCGGCGTCTCCGCAACTTCCGGCTTCTTTCCCGCGAGTGCCGCTGCAATCGCGTCTTCGACGTAATGCTTCGTCACCGGCTTCTTCAGTTCGGGACTGTCGTCAAACGCGCCGAGATAGATCACCTTGCGATCCTTATCGAGCACGACAAACTCCGGTGTCCACGTCGCGCCGTACGCCTTCGCCACCTGCTGCGTCGCATCGTGCAAGTACAGATACGGCAGCCCGCGCGTCTCGACTCGCGTTTTCATCGCGGGCAGCAGGTCTTCCTTCACCTGGTTCGGATTGATTGCAATCAGCACCCCTTTACCGCTCTTCGCCAGCGACTCGTGCAGTTCCTTCAGCCGCCCTTCGTGATCGGTTGCGTACGGGCAAGAATTGCACGTGAACGCGATCACCACAACTTCTTTATCAACAAAGTCGGCCAGCGAATGCTTCTTCCCATCGGTCCCTTCGAGCTCTGACCACTCCGGCGCGGCGTCGCCGATGCTGAGCGTAGGGTTGTGCTTGCCCGCGAGCGCGGCAGAAACTACAAGCACACCAACTACGAGGGCAGGAACTACCAGGGCAAAGAACCATCGCATCTCGTCTTCTCCATAGAGTTGCCGCCGCTTGCAGCGCGACATCGAGTGGAGGAGGCATCCAGCCATCTCTCCAAACCTCTTTTCTCTACTCCCCAACGTGGTTTCGCAACTGCCCTTGGGTATTGCTGGTAGTGTGTTAGTTTCAAACGGCAGCCGCGTAATTGTCGCCTTTCGCTCCGCGAAAGGACGTTCGTTCGCGGAGCGAACGACGACATTATTCCCAACCGCCCTACTGCCGTATGCCTGGTAATGCTTCCCTGCTACGCCCGCTTCTTCTTCCGCAAGATCCCGAGCGCGTCTTCGATGTCCTTCCGTAGGGCCGCCGTCTCGTACTTCTCCTGCGCCCGAACGTGCAAGAGCGTCATGCCGGCAGCGGTCAGAGCCACATCGACGAACCGATCGCGATCGGAACGCGGGTGCGTCCCATCGTCGAGTTCGATCGCCAGCTTCACTTCCAGCGTTTCATAGTCGCACAGCACGAAGTCGAGGTGCTTCCCTTGAATGCGGCTTTGCCAGGCGTGCGACTTGCGCGTCTTCGCCCGGACTTTGATGATGTCCGGCAGCCGCACTTTGCTGAAGACGAGCCAGTCCTCGCGAACCGCCGAGGTGAGAGCGCGGAGGAAGTTGATTTCCGCCGGGCTGAGCAGCACGCCGCGGCGTTCGTAAGGGGGAGGCCCATCGCGCAGCGCGAACATCGCCAGCGCGATGACGATGATCGCCCCGACCACAAAGACCACCAGGGGCCAGTTTTGGGCTAGGAATGGCATTGCATGGGCCGCCCCGCCGAGCAGCTTAAAGTCGCTGTATCTATCGGAGTTACGGCGCGGGCGCTTGA
Source organism: uncultured Pirellulaceae bacterium (assembly GCA_964384375.1). Taxonomy (GTDB): domain Bacteria; phylum Planctomycetota; class Planctomycetia; order Pirellulales; family Pirellulaceae; genus CAYLLN01. The sequence goes on along the minus strand of CAYLLN010000020.1, from coordinate 1,527 downwards.
AGCAATTGGTCCCGCGGCCAGGCGTGTGCGCAAATCGGCGGCGCGCCATTGCGCCAGGGCGGACTTGCGCGAGCACCGCACACTCGCTCCTTCACCGGTCAAACAGTTTGTATCGGTTACGCCGGTCGCGCCGGCGAGGACGACAAGCCCTGTCAGGCTCGCGGCGAAAATGCGGCGAGCCGTTTCGGCATTGCCTCGGGACGGGATTGCCCCCCCGAATGTTCGACCTAGGGTTGCTGGTTGGCATGTTCTTTCGCTGATCTGTCGATGTTCCTTTCGTAGTCCCATGTTGCAAACGGCCGAACTAGCGCGATTCACGGCGGCCGGTCCCTCCGAACAGGAGCAGACCGAGCAGCTTTCGCGCTTGGCCGGCGCGCTGTGCGACGCATTCGGCGTGACCTTCTCGCTATGGGATGCCGAAACGGGAGAACTCGTTCACGCCTCCGTCCAGCAGCCGGGATGCAACGACCCGCTCCGCGGACAACTCGCGCGAGCCGTTCGTGGCAGCGAACCGCAGTTCCTTGCCGACGAAGACGTGGTCGTCGTCCTTGGTGTTCCGCTGGCGGTCCGCCAGGTGGGCAACATCGTCGCCACGGCGGCGTTCGTCACTCGTCCACTTGGCGAGCACGAGCGGCCCGGCCCGGCTGCCGTCTTGCTCACTTCGGACGAAGCCTGTGCCGAAGCCTGGATTCGGAGCCAATCCGTCTGGACGATCGATTCCCTCCGGCGGCTGGCGATTGCCGTGCAGGGACGCATTGCCGCCGAAAGCCGCAATCTGCAGCTCGAAACCGAAGTCGAAAAGGTCTCCGACAACCTCGCTTCGACCTACGAAGAAATCTGCCTGCTCCACAGCCTGACGCAGAACCTCCGCCTCCGCAGCGACGACGAACAGCTCTGCCGGCTGGTGCTCGGGTGCGTGCTCGACTGCGTCCACGCCCGTTCGGCGGCGATTCAATTGCTCCCGGTTGCCAAGGAAGGCCAGATCACATACAAGGCTCGCACGCATAGCGTTCTGTTTACCGCCGGCGATTGCCCGGTCGATGATCGTGACTTCAGCCGACTGATCGACGCGCTCCATCTGCAGCCGACCGGCGGACCGCGCGTCGTCAATCGCCGCTTCACTGCCTCCGACGGTTGGCCGTTCCCCGACGTGCGGCAGCTCGTCGTCGTGCCGATGCCCGAAGGGGATCGCGTCTTCGGCTGGCTGGCGATCCTGAATCACAACGAAGATGCCGAGTTCGGCACGGTCGAGGCGAGCCTGCTCAACTCGATCGGCGCGATGCTCGGCATTCACAGCTCCAATCGCGATCTGTATCGCCTGCAATCGGAATTCCTCGCGAGCGTCGTCCGAGCGTTCACGTCGGCGATCGACGCGAAAGACCCCTACACCTGCGGTCACAGCGATCGCGTCGCTCGCATTGCCGTGCGGCTGGCGAAGGAGCTCGACTGCGATCCGGAGCTGCTGCACACACTGTACATGGCGGGCCTCCTGCACGACATCGGCAAGATCGGCATCGACGACGCCGT
>CAYLLN010000019.1:10764-98014 GCA_964384375.1 uncultured Pirellulaceae bacterium | reverse complement strand
CACTTCGCAAACGCTTGCTACAGCAATGACTTACGCTTTATCTTCGTGGCATTCAAGCCTGACCCCTTTTCCTCCTCTTTTCCTCTTCTTTTCCTCTTCCTTTTTTCCTCTTCCCTTTTTCTCCTCCAGTCCTCAGTAAGGTTGCTGACAACTCTTTCCAACCACCTTGTTCCAGGCGCCAGGCCTTCTCCCCAATTTCTCGGGGAGCTACCCCCTGGCTGCCAGCCGTTTGCTCAATGCGGCACGATGTTAAACTGCGAGGCATTGCGAGCCTCGATCCGCTCCAGACTCAACCCAATGGGAATTGTCAACCTTCCACATCTTTTCAGCCCTTAGATCGGATTGGTTGTATGCAGGAACCTGCTGCACTCGACGGCACCGTATCCGTGGCTCCTCGAAGTTGTACTGACGCTGGGCCGAGCAGCTTCCACGACGCTCTCTTTGGGCGATTGGCTGTCGTTACTGACTTTGTTGACCAAGAGAAGATTAACCAAGCGATCCAGAAGCAGCAGACCGCCGGCTCTAGTTCGCTCGCCGACATTTTGGTGGAAAGCGGGGCACTTGCCTCAGAAGACCGACAAGTCCTCGAAGCACTACTCGCACGGCATGTTACCAGGCACAACGGAAACCCAGAGCGGAGTCTGTCCGCTTTGCCCGTTTCATCGACCGAGTCCCCTGGTCGGCATGACGGTGACGAAACGGTGTCTCTTGTTCCGAGGCCTGGCAAGGGACCGCTCGCGAACAAATGGTTTGGCGAGTATGAGCTACTGTCAGAAATTGCTCGCGGCGGTATGGGCGTTGTCTTCAGAGCTCGACAAGCCAAGCTCAATCGGCTGGTTGCTCTCAAGATGATTCGCTCGGGGGAACTGGCGGACGCTGAGCAGGTCAAACGCTTCTATGCCGAGGCCGAAGCAGCAGCCAAACTCGACCATCCAGGCATCGTACCGGTGTACGAAGTTGGTGAAGCGAACGATCAACATTATTTTTCGATGGCGCTCGTTGTCGGCACGAGCCTCAACGACCGAGTGAAAGACGACGGACCTCTCCCTCCCAAGCGCGCCGCTGGCTTGCTCAAGTTGGTCGTCGAAGCCGTCGATTATGCGCACGGAAAAGGAATCATCCACCGCGATATCAAGCCGCAGAACATTCTGCTCGATCAAACCGGCCAGCCGCGGCTGACAGACTTCGGTTTGGCCAAGCAGGTGGCGGGGCAGAGCGAACTCACTGCGACGGGGCAGGTGATGGGCACCCCCGGCTATATGCCGCCTGAGCAGGCGAGTGGGAAGCTGGACGAGATTGGCCCCGCATCCGATGTGTATTCCTTAGGAGCGACACTGTACTTCGCTTTGATTGGCCGCCCTCCCTTTCAAGCCGCTTCGATGGCGGAAACCATCCAGCAGGTGCTCAGTTCCGAGCCGGTAGCATTGCGGCGACTGAACCCAGCGATCCCCCGCGACCTGGAAACAATTTGCCTGAAGTGTTTGCGGAAAGAGTCCGCCAAGCGGTATGGGACTGCGGCAGAACTGGCTGCCGACTTGGGTCGCTGGTTGGATCACAAACCCATCTTGGCCCGTCCAGTGAGTTCGGCTGAACGAGGATGGCTGTGGTGCAAACGGCGGCCCACGTTGGTCGTCATGTCACTGTTGCTCGTCGTGCTTGCGGTGGCCGGTTCGCTCGTATCCTGGGAACGGCAGAATGCAATTCGTGCCGCGGGGCTCGTCGCCGAACTGGAAAACGCTGACATTGCTCAAGTGCCAAGCATCGTGGAAAAGCTTGACGGCTACCGCCGTTGGGCTGCGCCTCGCCTTCGTCAGAATTTGCTGGATTCCAAAGACCGATCGAACCAGAAGCTTCACACTTCGCTGGCCCTGCTGCCAGTGGACGAATCTCAGACAAGCTATCTTCGAGATCAATTACTTGTCGTTTCACCCAGCCAGTTTACGGTGTTGCGTGACGCCTTGCTTTCGCGCCAAGAGCAGTTGGTGGAACCGCTATGGGACGTAGCTGCGGATGAGAAACAACCGATTGACAGCCGGTTTCAGGCAGCCTGCGCCTTGGCCACCTATGCACCCATCGACAAGCGATGGGACAAGGTCCATCAACTGGTGGCGTTGCATCTGGTGACGCGACAGGCCTCGGATCTGGTGGCTTGGCGAGAGGCGTTGAGACCGGCCAAACGGCAACTGATCAAGCCGCTGAGTACCGTTTATCGCGATCCGGCTCAGGAGCGGCAATACCGCGTGTTCGCGACCGAAACCTTGGTTGATTATGCCGCGGACCAGCCGGCGGTGTTGGTGGACTTGCTCGCTGATGCCGAGCCATTCCAGTATCCCATGATCTTTGCCAAGCTCGACCCGGCAGCGATTCCGCTGGTGGCATCGGAACTGGCACTACAGCCCGCCAAAAATGCGACGGAAGACGAAGCGGAGAAACTTGCCAAACGTCAGGCCAACGCGGCCGTTGCCTTGGTCAGAATGGGGGCCGCCGATCAGGCTTGGCCGCTTCTCAAATACAACCCCAATCCACGGGCCAGATGTTATTTGATGCACTGGCTCAGGCCACTCGGCGGTAGCCCCAGTGCGATTATCAAACGATTGGAAGTCGAGCCCGACGTTTCTATCCGCCAGGCGCTGCTGCTGACTCTGGGAGAGTTTGATACATCGCAACTGTCTGCTACCGAGCGGGAGCCGCTGGCCGCAAAGCTGCTGACTCTGTATGAGACAGATCCAGATGCTGGCTTGCATGCAGCTGCTGAATGGCTGCTTCGGCAGTGGGGCGAAGGGAAGAAGCTGCAGGAGGTTCTCAAGAAACTTCAGACGAGTCAGGAGCAGCGAAGCGGGCCGCGGCCCGGTGAAAAGCGGAATTGGTTCGTCAATTCGCAGGGCCACACGATGGTGATGATTGAGAAGGGCCAGTTCGCGATGGGTTCGCCGACAACCGAGCCAGGCCGCACGGAGTATGAAATCCAACACCACCGCCTGATCGAGCGGCAGTTCGCGCTGGCCTCGCACGAAGTGACACGAGCCCAGTTCACGGTTTTTCAAACGCAGCAGCCGGAGATCGGCAGATGGAATACAACGCTATCGGTGAAAACTGATGATTCGCCACAGGTGGGAATGACCTGGTACGAAGCAGCAGCATATTGCAACTGGCTCAGTGCCCAGGACGGCTTGAGCGAGGAACAGTGGTGTTACGAGCCAAACGCCGAGAGCAAATACGAGGCGGGAATGAAGGCCAAGCCCAAAGCCGGCGAGCTCTTGGGCTATCGCCTCCCGACCGAAGCGGAATGGGAATACGCCTGTCGGGCCGGGACAACGACGAGCCGATATCACGGCTTTTCGGAGCCGCTGTTGGAGAAGTATGCCTTGTATCAAGTGAATGGCCAGAACCGCACCTGGCCGGTTGGCAGTCGAAAACCGAATGACTGGGGGCTATTCGACATGCTGGGGAACTCGTTTGAGTGGACACACAGCCCGTTCGGGGACTATCCAAATCTTTTGCAGCGAACGCTTGGGCCGGTCGGAGATTCGCTGGATGAAACGCCGGTTGCCGACAATCGGAGCCGTGCGGTGCGTGGCGGTGGATTCACCGTTCAAGCCTCGCTCGTCCGTTCCGCCAACCGATCCAACGCCCTGCCAACCTCACGTAACATCAACTACGGTTTCCGAGTGGCGAGAACGATGCCCGCCGTAAGCTTACCCGAAAGCCACCAAGACAAGCCTAACGATTGACGGAGTTGGGAATTGGCATCGCTCGCTCGATAACGCTTTCTGCTCTCTAGGAAACGCTCTGGGAAAGCACCACGCCCTCGCTTGCCAGCAATGCTGCCGCCAGACTTTCCTCGGCGATTCCTTCTCGTGAGCCAAACGCCTCTCTCCCCCCGCTGTCCTGACAAGGGCCTGGCAGGACTACTTTGTTCGATCCGGCGCGGGTGGCGGCTACGTAAATGAAGGTGGCGGCACCAACTCGGCCCCAGCTGCAATTCGCCAACCACCCGTCCGAAGGGGAAAAAGTTGGTGAATCCTTTCGGCTTGGGTAAGATAGAGCTGTCGTCCCTCTCTTCTCGAAAACGGTCTATTTCTGCCCTTCGTTCCATCGGGGGACGGTCCATTGCGCTTCCGGTTCTGGCTTGTCACGGCGACCTCGCTGGCCCTGCTGGCTGGCAGTCTGTTCGTGCAGCCAGACGGCGGTCAGGAAACAGTGGCCCAGGAGACTGTTTCCCAGCCAGCTGCGACGCAACCTAACACTCCGCAGCCATCCGCGCCACAGCCGACCACTCCGCCAGCAACCGCACCGGATTCGCCCAAACCGGTTGCCGGCCCGGCGGTTGAGGCAAGCCAGCTCGACACGTTTCTCCTTCGCGACAGCAAGGGGAACCTCGTCCCGGTACTGAACATGCCGTTCGACGAGTTCGAGCGGCTGCTGCGGATCAAGCGGGGCCTGGCCGCTCCCGACCCGCCGGCTTATTCGCTCGACACGCTCTCGATTTCTGGCACGGCCGGCCGTGATCTGGCCAATCTGCAGGCGGTGCTGACGATTCGCGTCCGCCGCGCAGGCTGGGTCCGCGTGCCGCTCGGCTTTAGCAAGGCGACGCTTCGCGAGAGTGCGAAATATCAAGGCCCCGGCGAACACGTCGTCACGTTCGATGCCGACGACGGCTACGTCTGCTGGCTCAGCGGAGCCGACGCTCGGCCGCACACGCTCACGCTGCAACTCTCGGCCGCCGTCGAACCATCGGCTGGTCAATCGCGGCTGTCGATCGGCCTGCCGCACGCGACCGAGTCGTCGCTGCGGATCACCACGGCCGGTGAGCGGCTCGATACATCGCTGGCGGGAGGGGAGGGGATCGTTGCGGTTCGTCCCGAAAACGGCGAGCGGAGCGAAATCAGCGTGCTTGGACCAGCCGGCGATCTCGTTCTCGCCTGGCAACCGGGTCGAGAGCCCGTCGCTCCGGGGCCGGCGCTTTTGGAAGCAAGCGGCGAAATCACGGTGAAGGTGGAAGGAGAGAACCGCCTCACGAGCGACGCCAAGCTCCGCGTCCGAAGCTATGCCGGACCGCTTGAATCGGTGCGGGTGCGGCTGCCGCCGGGGATGGAACTGATCGAAACCAATGCCGTCGGGTATCGCCTCGCGGCCCTCTCGCCCGCGGCACAGCCCGCAGCGACCGACGGGCAGGTCGTTGAAGTCACCTTCGATAGACCAATGACCGGTGTCGCGGAGTTTCGCCTAGTCGCCGTGCCTGGATCATCTGCAACCGGCGCGTGGATGCCGGCCCGATTCGACGTGATCGGGGCCGTTCGCCAGCGTGGCACGATCGATTTCGTCGTCGAAGGGGATTGGCAACTCGCCTGGCAACCCGATCGGACGGTCGAGCGGCTGAGCCTCGCCTCCGATGCCGCTTCGGCCAAGCTCGCCGCCCGCTTCGCTTACGCCCGGCAGCCGTGCAATTTGCACGTGAACATCACGGCTCGGCCGTCGCGCGTGAGCGTCGAGCCGGTGCACATCGCGTTTATCGAAGATCGGCAAGTCCGGCTGGAGAGCACGCTCAAGTATCGCATTCGCGGCGCGCGGGCAGAGGGGCTGGAGTTTGACCTGGGAGATTGGACGATCGACCGCCTTACGCCAAGCGATCTTTTGGAACTGCCGCCGATCGCGGGGAAAAACGGAACCCGCAGATTACTCGCGCTTCGTCCCGGCGCGGTGCTGCCAGCCGAACTGGAACTGAAGATTGAGGCCCATCGTCCGCTCGATCCCGCGGCCGAGGAACTGGCTTTCACGCTGCCGCGGCCGATCGGCGATGTCGTCGCACCGGCCACCGTGCTGATCGCTCCGGCTGATAATGTGGAGCTCACGCCGCAGGCAGCGAAGATTGCAGGCCTCTCGCTCGACCCAACGCCGACAACCACGCGCATCGCCTCGCGCCAGCAGCCGCCGCTCGTCTATCGCGACCTGGGGGCCGAAGAACCGGCGGTTTTCGCGGCGGACTTTCGCGTGCGAACACAGTGGACGACGGTCGGAGCGCGAGCGATTATCACGCTGGCTCGCGATCAACTTCAGGTGGAGCAGCGGCTCGATTATCGCATCGCCTACGAGCGGCGGCGGTCGTTCGAGATTCTCGCTCCGCGCGGCGTGCTCGTCGGCGGGCCGTTTCAGGTGCGGCTCGGGGATGTTCCGCTCACTCCCACGCCGGTCACCGACGCTCCGCAGACGACTGGTTCGACTCGTTTTCAGGTCGTCGCTCCGACCGATCAGATCGGTCTGTGCCAGCTGGTCGTGACGTATGCCGTGCCGCTGGCGAAGTGGGATCGCCAGAAGCCGCTGCCGCTCGCCTTGCCGCTCGTGGTTCCGGCCGATGAATCGCACCAGCAGATTGGCGGGCAGCAAATTGAGTTTGTTGCCGCCGACGGCAGCCGGTTCGATCCAGCCGCGGAAGGGAGCGACGAGTTTTCACGCCCGACGCCGATCGCCGGCGGATTGCACCAACAGTTTTCGCTATCGCGAGCGACGCCGCTCACCCGCTGGACCATTCAGTCCGAGAACGGCGGCCAGCCCTCGTCCATTGCCGTCGCCAAACAGTGGATTCAGACGTGGCTGGCTGGCGATGTGCGTCAGGACCGGGCCGTGTTTCGCCTGACGACGGACCAGGACCAGTTGCGATTTCGCCTGCCGGCCAGTCCCGGCACAGGAGGTGTGCAAGTCGGCATCAATGGCCAAACGCAAACCGCCACGATTCGCGAACCAGCGACCGCACTCATCACGCTCCCGGCCGCTGTCCGCGGGCAAGAGTGCGTTGTCGAGCTGTGGTATCAACTCGATGAGCCGACAAACTCGCAGGTTGCGAGCACGGCGAATCTGCGGCCGCCGGTTCTGGAAGGGGCCGCGCCCGCCCGGCGAATGTATTGGCAGCTCGCCCTACCGGCCGACGAGCACCTCGTGGTTCCGCCGCCTCAGCTTGCCGCCGAGATGCGCTGGTCGGGCAACCGATGGCTCGCCGCGCGGTCGGCAACCATGGATCAGCAGCAACTCGAAACCTGGATCGGAGCCAGCCGACAGGATTCGCTGCCGCGCGGGACGAACGAGTACCTCTTCAGCACGTTGGGACAGTCGCCGCCGCTCGGCTTTACGACGATGGGACGGCGAACACTACTTGTTCTAGGCGGCGGAATTGCCTTGATCCTGGGACTGGCACTCTTGCATATCGCGGCCTTGCGCCGCGCCGAAACCTTGCTCGTGGCAGCCATCCTGATCGTCACCCTGGGACTTGCCTTGCCCGATGCTGCGGCACTCGTGGGACAAACGGCAGTGCTGGGGTTGGCAGTCGCAGCGGTGGTGGGCTTATGGATGTGGGTCGCTTCCGGCCGAGTCCAATGGACTCGGCCAACGGCGCCTCCGCTACCGGCGCCGGCGTCTCGCCCCCCGTCGGAGATTCGCTCGACGGAGGCGCCGAAAGTGCGCGACGAGCGTACACCGCTGCGCGACGAGCGAACGCCGACGCTGGCCGCCGCGGCCGCTGCCGGTGCCGGTGCAAGCCCGGGGGAATCGAGCTTATGAGCCGTTCCCATCGCGCAGCGCTGGTACTATTCACGGTCCTCAGTGCGCTACTGCCATTGGCGAATCCTGCCTTGGCTGCCGAGCCTGCTCCGTTACGCTATCGCCGCATCTATGTTCAGCAGGCCGACCTCGACGCACAAATCCGGGGCCTGTTGCCGCTGAAGCGGAGCGAGTTTGATCGCCGGATCGCGCAAGCCGAGCTGCGCGGGCAGGCTTTGGGCGCGATCACGCAAGCCCGCATCGAGCAGGCCGTCTATCGCGCCCGGGTTGAAAAGGACTCCCTCGTTGGCGGCACGGCCGAGCTGACGATTTCCGCTCGCAATCTAGATCCCGCGGTGCTTGTGCTGGGCCATTGCAATCTGCCCCTGGAACGGGCGATCTGGAACGGGACGATGTCCCAACCGGCGCAGCTTGGCAACCTGCCGGATGGGCGGCTTGGGTGTGTCGTGCCGCGGTCGGGAACGCTCTCGCTGGATTGGTCGCTGGCGGGCCGCCGCGATGAGCGGGGCTCGCTCTCCTTTGAAATCATTCTTCCCCCCGTTCCCGTGGCTCGACTGGAATTGGACTTGCCGCCCGGCATGTCGCTGGCCGTCGAAGGAGGAATCGCTTCGCGGCCCGATTCGGCCAGTTCCGATCGAGCCGCCAATCGGTGGCACATCGAAGCCGGCGGTGCTTCGCGACTCGTGCTGCACGTCGTCCAGAGCAGCCAGTCTGCTCCGGCCGAGCCGCTCGTGCTGGTCCGCGAGGCGAACGAATATCAGGTGCAGGCGTCGGCGATCGATTTGGAATCGACGCTGAAGCTCGATATTTTTCGACAGCCGATTCGCCAACTGACGATCGCCTACGATGAGTCACTGACGCTCGCGCAAGTTCGCTTGGGATCGCAAGTGCTCGCGTGGTCACCACTCTCCACGCTCCAGTCACAGCGGCGGGCAATCGTCCATTTTCCGGAGCCACTCGCCGGGACTGACATCGCGGTCAGTTTCAGTGGTGTCAGCAATCTGAATGCTGAGACGAAGCAGCCGCTCCCCCGGGTGCGCGTGGAGGAAGCGCTCTGGCAAAGCGGCGAAGCGACGCTGACTGCTCCCGCGGACTTGCCGCTCGACGTGACGCCGCAAACCGGCTGCTGGCAGACCGGATTCTTTGAGTCCGCGCCCGCCCGCTCGGTGGCAACGTGGCGGTTTCAGCAAGTGCAGGCCGATGCTGTGATTGAAGTCGCTTCGGTCCGGACGCTGCCGACGCTTGTGGAGCGGAGCGGCCTGGTGCTGGAGGTGCAGCCCACGCAGGTGCAAGCCACGCTGACGGCGGAACTGGCTGCCACGAACCAACCGAAGTTTGAAGTGGAAGCCCGCATTCCTCGGAACTGGATCGTCGATGCGGTCGAGGTGCAACCGGCCGACTGGCTGGAAGATCGCACACTGCAAACGCAAGGGACCGGACCACAGCTCTTACGCCTGCGTTTGCGCCAGCCGATCACGCCGGGCCGACCGTTGGGAGTTGTCGTTCGTGCCCATCGTCGCCGTCCTGCCGACGATCAGTCGCTGGCCAGCGATGCCTGGACGCTGTGGCGACTGGCCGACGTGGGGGATTCTCGGCGGCTGATCGAACTCCGTTCGTCCGACCCAGCCGTGCAATTGACGCTGGCCGGCGATACCCATTTGCGGCGACTCGATCCGGCATCGCTCGCGGCAACAGATCGGAAGCTGTTCGATACGCCGCCCACAGGCATCTTGCTGGACGACAGCTCGCGGGCCGACGGGGTCCGCGTGCGACTTGCCCCGACGCTTCCCCGTTTTGCGGCGCAAGTAGCGATCCGAGCGGAATTTGACAAAGAGGTTTTACAACAGACCTGCCGTCTGCTCGTTCGCCCGGACGACTCGCTGGTGGCTGCACTAACCGTCCGCATGAGCCCGCCTCCGCAAGGCGCGGTGGAATGGTCGATTGTCGGCGAAGACGCTCGCGAGCTCGTCGTCGAACGGATCGTGCCGCCGGTTCCCAATCCAGCGGAGGCGGTGTTTGACCTGCGTCTCCAGCGGCCGCGACGCAACCCCGTCGAGATTCTGGCTCGCTTCTCCCAGCCTTTTGTCGCCACGCACGCAATCCCACTCGCCTCGCTCCCCGGTGCAGCATCGCAAACGGGGATCGTCGAGATTCACGCGCCGAGCGACGTTCCCGTGGCAATCGAAGCGGCGGAAATGCGGGCAATACCGCCGCTCGATCGTCGCGCGACGGAAATCGCCACACTGCGAGGCACGTATCAATTCCCGCCGGATCGTGCAACCGAGCTCCGCGTTGTCTCCCGACCCGCGGAACGAGAGCTGCCGCGGCTCTGGATCGATTCGCTGTCGGCCCGCTCGCAGATTGCGATCGGAGGGAGCGGCGATCACGAATTCCATTTGCAAGTCACCAACACTGGGCAGCGCGAGCTGATCGTAGTGCTCGACCCGGCTGCGGCTCATTTACAAGTCGATGTGCAGGGACGCCGCCTGCTCGGAAATCTGGCCCGCCGCAAGCCGAACGAATGCGTCATTCCGCTCCCCCCCGCACAGCGTGAGCTGGCGATTCGGCTTGCCTATACGACCCCTCCCGTCCCGTCGGCCTGGCTCCCTTTTGCGGACATCACCGTCCCCTGGCCGCAATTCGCAGCACCAGTGCTCCGCTCCGATTGGAAGTTGCAGCTTGCCCCTGGACTCGCCTTACGCGATTCCGCGAGCGGGGCTAATTCGCAGATCACCAGGTTGCTGGACAAGGGTGCGACGACTGCGACGGACGCCTGGGGCACATGGCACGACTTGTGGACGCCAGGGGGACCGACGGCAACGGTACCCGTCTATCGTACGAGCACGGTGTCAGCGCTCACTTGGGGAATCGCGCTGCTCGTGGCCACTGCTATCGTGCGAGTCGCCGCGCCAGGTGCAAGCTGGCTCGCGGCGCTGGCGGGACTTTTCGCGGCTCTGTGGCTGCTTCTGCCGCCGGTTGGTGCCTCGCTGGCCGGGGGCACGGTGGTGGGAGTCGCCTTGGGCGCAGCGATAGGAATTGTGCGACCGTACTTGTCTGGAAGACGTTCATTTCGCGACCGGTCGAGCGGTTCGCGCGCTACGCCCAGCGTCCTTCGGCCGCAAACCGCGGTCCTGCTGCTTCTCGCTCTCGCGGCAGTCGCGGTGATTGCCCGCGCCGCTCCGCCGGATGGTGCCGCTCCTGAGGCCGCCGCCAATCCTGGCGAAGGTCGGTGGCGGCGGGTCGTCATTGCCGTGGACGACGAGCAGCAGCCTGTGGGCGAATACGTCTTTCTTGAACCAGAGTTTTACGACGAACTGCTCCGCCTGACCGATCGCGAGACGGCGGCGCTACCGGGCTGGATGCTGCTCTCGGCGGCATACCGGCCGATGTTTGCTCCGTCCGCGAACGACGGTCTGACGCTCGAAGCGCTCCAGGCAACACTGGAGTTGGAAACATTTGCCGGCGACCAGACGGTTCTATTGCCGCTGGCACGCGGCGAGGTGCGCCTTGTGGAGGGTCGGTCGCTGCTGGACGGGAAGGCCGCCATCATCGAGTGGAATGCCGACGAGCGACTGCTGGTCACGATCCCTCAGGCGGGCAGGCACCGCTTGGAACTGACGCTTACGCCCGCATCGGGCGGTGGCAAGATGTCGCTCATCGATATGGCCATCCCTGCCGTCAATGCCAGCCGGTTGACGTTCTCCACATCAGGTGAGATGCCCCGCGTTGCGACCGATCGTGGAGAAAATCTGCTGCCCGCCAATGCGGGAACCGGGGAATGGCAGCTTGGTCCGATCGACCGACTCCGAATTCTTCCGCCGCTGCCCAAGGATGCTCCAATCAACGCGGCGAGCGTCGAAGGGGAACAGCTCGTGCTTTGGACGGTGCGTCCCGGATCGGTCGCGGCAGAGGGGCGATTCCGCTTGCGCCCTGTGGGAGGGCAAGTTACCGAAGCGACGATCGAGTTCGATCCACAATTGCGAATACTGCCGCTTGCACCGGGTAGTCCCGTGGCGCGGCAATGGACCACGCAGACCAACGGCCGCAATCTCTTGCACTTGTCGCTGCGCGAAGCAGCGGCCGCTGAGGTCTCGCTTGCCGTTTCCTTCGCCTGGTCAGGAGCCAGCGGAATCGGCGACTATTCCTTGCCGGCTATCAGGCTCCGCAGCGATAAACACGCTCGCGATTGGACCGCCGTTTCGCTTGCCGACGGCTTGCATTGGCAGTCGCCTCCGTCGCGCAAGGCCAGCGACCCCACAGCGGCCGATTTCTCGACGGTTTGGGGAGAGGCATTGCCGGCTGGCACGTTCGCGCTCGATACCGTAGCGACCGAAGCCGCCAGTCGTGGCGCGTTGGCCTTATCCATCGCACCGACGCCGTCCCAGCTTCACGCCGATGAGGAAGTCACATGCAGCTACTCGTTGGAAACGGCGGTTGTGCAGTACGCTGCCTCACTCGAGGGAGTGCCTGCATACGGCTTTCAGCATCGGCTTACGGCGACAGGGGGATTGCGGATTTCCCACGTCGTCGTTCGCGACGGCGAGCGCCCACTCCGTGCGCAGTGGTTCCAGGCGGCAAGAGGAGCGGTCCATGTGCAACTTGCGGAACCGCCCCCTCCTGCGATCCAGATCGAGGCCAAGGGGGAGTTGGCACTCCCTCGCTCTGTCGGCAGTCACGCGGCTCCCTTGATGCAGTATCAAGGGGCGAAGACCGGCAATTTGTTGGTGAGTATCGCTCGCCAACCGTCGGTGCTGCTGAGCGTGAATGCTCCTCCGCGTTCCTGGGAACCAGTGTCCGATCCGAAAGTCGGCGAGTGGAAAGGAGCCGCAGGTCGACTCGTTGCCGTCTTTCGTCACTTGCCTGGCCAGCCGCCGGCCAATTTGCAAGTGACCATCCTGCCGAATGCTCCCGAAGTCGCCGGCCTGTCCCTCGCGCGGCTCGTCCCAGGAATGGGGGATTGGGAACTCGACTTGCGTTGTGCGCTCGACATCACCGGCGGCCAGCTTGATGTCGTGCGCTGGGAACTGCCGACCGATGCTAGCGGCCCCCCAGCCATCTCTCCGGCAGCCGAACATGAATGGACGACGCTGGCCGGGCAAGCGACGCGCCGTTTGCTGGTCCGTCCCCAGTTGGCTGCTGCCGACAAACTAACCATGCAGGTGCGCACCCCGCTCGCAGCCGCCGATGCCGGCGGTTCGATTCCCTTGGCGGGACTGCTCGATTGGCCCAAGGTGCGTCGCCTCGTCGCGCTGCCGCAGCGGGACGGAGAGCGACGCCTGCAATGGGCCACGAGCGGCCTGCAAGCGGTGGATGCGGCTCACCCGTCGCTCCCGGCTGATTGGCTCCCGGCGGGATCCGAGCTGTTTGAGGTCGTTGCCGACAAGCCATCCGTTGCCGCCGAGGTCCGCACCACCGCGGCTCCTCGACCGACGTTGTTACTGGCCGATCATCACGTTCAGTTGCACGCCGGCGGCCTGCTCACGGGGACGAGCCAGCTCGATTTGCTCCCCGGCGGGCTACGCACAGCGACGCTCGCCGTTCCCCCTGGCCAGCGACTCTTGCACGTGAGCGTGGAGGGTACACCTGCGCAGCTCGTTGAGCGCGGCGGAGGCCAGTGGTCGTTTAGGGCGGCTGGGGCTCGCGTACCACAGCACATTGAGATCGTCTTTGCCAGGTCGGCCAGGACACTCGGCGATCGTGCGATACTAGAAGTCCCCGAGCTGGTGGAGGCCAAGGCCGTGCGGTCGCTGTGGACGGTGGAAGGTGCAGCGGAGACGAGCGGCCAGCGTGCGGAGCAAACTCCACCGGCCGTCGTTCGCCTGGAGGCTCTGGCTGCTGCGGCCCAAGCACTTGCCGATCCCGCCGCACGCGACATACCGCCGGCGGCCTTGCGACAAGCGTTTGAAGCCGGCGAAGACCGTTTTCGCGCAGCCGAGTCGCAACTTCCCGCGGACCTTTCCGCTCCGCTCGCGGCGCGAGCCCGTGCGGCAGCCGATCAGTTGTCAACCGCTCGTCAGAAGCTCGTGGATGCGGGAATATCGCTGCCGGCTGCCGCGCCGCCGTCACGTCCCTCCGCCCCAGCATCGCCAGGCGTTTGGCAGCTTGTGAGCGAAAAAAACGTGCCGTCCGTCGATCTTGCCGTGGCGGCTAGTCAAAACTCTCCTGCAGATTGGCGGCTCATTCTGGCCGGCGCCGCATTGGGCGCTGGGCTGGCGGGATGGTGGCTCTTGGCAAGTCCTCTGGGCCGTTCCTGGCTCGCTCGGCACGGCGCACTTGTCGCTGCTGCCGCAGGATTCGCTTGGCTGGCGGTCGGACCGGCTCCGTGGCTCGGTGGATTGCTCGTCGCGATCGCGCTTTGGAGCTCGCTCCGATCCCCTTGGGTGCTTGAGAACGCAGCCGCAAATGCACAGTCCAGCATTTCCCGCACGCCGGTTCGCTAAAGGAACTCGCCGCAACTCAATTTCGCCTCACTCGCTGCGCACGTGCAACAAGTACGGATGCGTCGTGCCTCCGCGATCCTGTGCGTCGATCAGCACCAGGACGTAGTCGCCGTCACGCGGCAAAACGGTTCGGAGCACAGGATCGCGGCCGTCCGGTCCGTCATCAACGCTGGCCACGATCGCGCCGCGACTGTCGTAGAGCGTCAGCGCTCCGTCGAGAACCGAACCACGCCTGGCCGCGACGACTTCGGCCACGAGCGTCTGTCCCGCTTTGCCCGCGATGCGGTAGGCATCGACGTCCCGCTGCTGGCCGATCGCGCCCCGAATCGTGCGTCCCAATTCCACCGGCTGGGCCTTGGCCAATCGTTCGTTCGGTTCCCCCTCCACCGTCAGCTTGTCGCTAGATAAGACGATCAATTCATGCGGCTGGGTGGTCCCTTCCGGCGTTTCGACGATCAACTTGACGATTGGTTCCGAAAGTCTCTCTGGCAGCTTCAGTTCGATTTCAACGAGCGAATCGCCTGCCTCTTTCGCATCGACCTGCGGCGGAGGGCCGGCCTTCTCTTTCTTTTTGATCGGCAAATCGGCCAGTTCCAGTGAGCCTTCGATGCGCACTTTGGTCGCTTGATCGAGCTTCATTCCGCGCAGTTGCACGCTTGCCATTTCGCCCGGCGCAATCGCCAGCGGGGCAACGATCATCACTCGCGGCGGCTCGGGCTTCTCTCGGGCGGAGACGATGACGCCAGCGATCGTCGCAGCGACCATCGTTAGCCAAAATCCTAGACGACTACCCATACAAATCCTCAATCGCTCGCCCCTCATCGAGGATTTCCAGCGGCCGCCCGTCTGGCGTGTGGATCTGCTTCCGCGGATCGATCCCCAGGGCCGTGAAGATCGTCGCCGCCACGTCGGCCGGAGCGAACGGTCGTTTCGTCACGTAAGAGCCCGTCTCGTCGGTCGCGCCGATCACTTGCCCCGGCTTCACTCCCGCGCCGGCAAAGAGCAGCGATGCCGCCGGCCCCCAGTGGTCGCGGCCAGCGTCTTTGTTGATCTTCGGTGTGCGCCCAAATTCACCCATGCAGACGACGAGCGTCTCGTCGAGCAGGCCTCGGTCGTGCATGTCGCCGATCAGAGCCGAGAAGCCCTGATCGAATTCCGGCAGCTTCTTGTCGAGGTTCTCGAAAATCTTGCTGTGGTGGTCCCAGCCGCCGTAGTTGACGGTGACGAACGTGACGCCCCCTTCGACGAGGCGGCGGGCGAGCAGACAGCTTTGGCCAAACGTCGTGCGGCCGTATCGGTCGCGCAGCTCGGCCGACTCGCGTTCAATGTCGAACGCGGCTTGCGCCTGCGGCGAGAGAATCATCTCGGCGGCTCGCCGCTGGAATTCGTCGTAGGTCGCGAGCTGATCGTTGCCGTCGATCTGCCGGGCGAGCGAATCGACTGCGGCGAGCAGCTTGTTCCGCCGCGCGAGCGACGGCTCGCTGACCGGAGTGCCGCGGGCCAGGTCGCGGACCTTGTAGTTGCCGACATTCGGATCGCCCGCCTTGAACGACTCGTACCGCCCGCCGAGGAACGCGCTGCGGCCAAGTTCCCACGTGAACGATGGATTTTGCGGCACAGCGACGTACGGCGGAACCTGTCCGGAGAAACCCGTTTCGTGGGCGACCACCGCGCCGATTGCCGGATATTCGCCAAAGGCCGAGCCGAAGCGGCCCGATAGGACCCAGTTCGTCGCCGTTTCGTGATGGTCGTTGTTGTGTGCCCCGGAGCGGACGAGGGCCAGTTTGTCCATCGACTGCGCGAGCTTGGGCAACAGCTCGCAGATTTGCAGCCCGGCCACGTTCGTGTCGATCGGCTTGTACTTGCCGCGAATTTCCTCAGGCGCGGCCGGCTTCATGTCGAAGCTGTCGTGATGCGAGAGGCCGCCACCGAGATACACGAGCAGCACCGACTTGGCCCGCCGCTTGGGTGCTGCTTCCGCCGCGTGCGAGCGCTGCATTCCCAGGACTTGTGCCAGCGACAAGCCGAGCGGCGCGATCGTGCCGACCCGGAGGAAATCGCGGCGACTGGCTCTTCCAATCTGAACATCGAGCATCTCTGACTCTCGAAAGCTGTCGCTAGTGGTTGAATCCAAACTCTTTGGCGTTCACGACGGCCCAAAACAGATCGCGCAGCGCCTCCTCACGGTTCTCGTTGCCGGCAATCGCTTCCAGCACCGCGGCCAGTTCTACATCCGTCGGCTCACGCGACAGTGTGGCGAGGAAGATCTTCTGTGTCACCACTTTGTCATCTGCTTCGGCAGCCAGCCACGCCTTGAGCGTCGAATCGGGCTGGCCGAGCTTCGCCAAGAGGCCGTCGCCGCATTGCAGATGCAATAACTGCGGCAGCGTCACGTCTCCCATCCGCTCGCAGGCACAGGCGGTCACGCGGCTGGAGCGGCCGAAGAGCCGCAGGAAGTACGAATCGACTGCCGGATCGGGGAGTTGTACGGCTCGCAGTCCGAGCGGATAGCCGGGGAACTCGTCGGGAACGCCGCTCGCCTGGCTGAGCGCATCGAGCAGCACCTCGGCCGGCAGCCGACGGGCATAGTAGTGCGAATAGAACCGCCGGTCGGCAGCATTCGCCGGCAGCGTCGTGCTCGCGAGCTGATACGTCCGCGAGTTCATCACGAGGCGCATCACGTGCTTCAGATTGTAACCGCTGGTGACGAATTCCTTGTTCAAGGCGTCCCAGAGCGGTCGGTTCGACGGCGGATTGCTCGCCCGCAAGTCATCGACCGGCTCGACGAGTCCGACCGAGAAGAAATGCTTCCAGAGCCGGTTGACCATCGCCCCGCTGAACTGCTCGTTAGTCGGATCAGTGATCCACTTGGCAAGAGCCACACGCGGATCGCTCCCCGGCTCGATCGCCCCCAGCACGCGGTCGAGACCCTGCGGTGCAAGCTGCTTTCCCGTTCGCGGCTGATTCACCGTTACCGGACGCAAGCGGGATTCGTCCAGCCGCTTCCGTTCGTCGTCCAGTTGCTTCTGCCTCTCGTCGATCTGCTTCTGAACGGCTGCCGCCTCCTCGCCGCTCTTGCCGATAAGTTGCCCTTGCAGCTCGGACAGCTTTTTCTCGTGCTCGGCAATCTGCCGCATCCGATTCTGCTCGTCCTCCGTGGCGACTTTGAGGACCGTCACACCGTCCTTCCATTCCTTGCGGTCGAAGCCGACGCGGCCGAAGAACGCCGCGAAGTGGTAATAGTCGTCCTGCGTGTACTTTTCAAGCGGATGATTGTGGCACTTGGCACAGCCGATACGCGCACCCAAAAACGCCTGAGCAGCCGCGGCAGCCGCTTCCGATTCATCGGCCCGCCGGTGCTCGCCCACGGTGACGATGTAGTAGCCGATTTGCGGCACGGTGGACGCATCGCCGGTGGCGGTCAGCACATCGCGCACCAGTTCGTTCCACGGGCGGTTTTTCGTGAGCTGCTCGCGAACCCACGCCTGGAACGAGCGGACCCCCTTCGTGCCGCGCACGTCGTGGTCCCGCTCTTTGCGATTCTGGAGCACGTCGCAAAGTTGCAGTGTCCAGTAATCGACCCACTCGGGACGCTCGAGCAATTCGTCGATCAGCCGTGTCCGTTTGTCGCTCGCCGTGCCGGTCAGGAACCGGGTCGCTTCGGCCTCGGTTGGCAGAGTGCCGATGGCATCGAGATACGCCCGCCGCAGGAACGTCGCATCGTCGCACGCGGCCGACAGGGGGATGTGCAGTGCCGCCAGCTTCGCGAGCACGTGCTCGTCGATGACGTTTTTCCGCTCGGCATAAAGTTGCGGATCAACCTGCTGGTCGAATGGCGTCGTGATCGAAACTACCGCCACCAGCGCGTCGAAATGAACGCGAACGGCTGTCTCGCCCGGCCGGAGCGGCTTGACGATTCCCTCCGGCGAGACTTCGAGTGTCCCTTCGTCGTTGGAATAGAACTTGGCGAGCCACGTTACGTCGCGCTCGCGGCCGTCGGTGTAACGGGCCTTCACCGCGAGTTGCGCTGTTTGGCCGATCGGCAGCGTTTGATCGCCGGGCGAAATCTCAATCTGCTCCACCAACGGTTCGTCCGCGACAAGTCCAGGCGAACCCGCGGCGATCCAGTCGGAGAGCACTTTGTAGCCAGGGCTCTCTGGCGGCAGCAAGCGTCCGCCGCCGTGCGGAACTTGACCGGAGATTTTCTTCAGCAGCAGGCTGTCGGCCGGACTGGCCCGGTTGATTCGTCGGCCATCGAACTCGCGGGCGATCCAGCCGTGATCCCATTCGGGAGCGTAACCGCGGAGCGAGAGCCGAAAGCCGTTTTGCCCCGCGAGCTTCCCGTGGCACGCCCCTTGATTGCAGCCGAATCGCGTCAGCACGGGCAGCACATCTTGGCGAAACGATGGCGGTGTTTCGTCCGCGCGAGCGGCGACAGCACCAACCAGCAGCAGCGCGAGAGGCAGGCGAGCGGCCAGCGTCATAGGCGGGGCAGGGGAGGGGAGGGTGTTCAGGCGGGAGGTTGTATTCTAGTCGGCGGACGCGGCAGGCGTAAATCAAGTTGGCAAGGTGGTTGTCGTTCTGGGTGGCTGTGGTTTGCGCAGCAAACCACGGCTAGTTGCTCCAATCGTGAGGTTTGCCGTGTTTGGCTGTCGCCAAACACAGCCACCCGAACCTGCTATGACGCGAATCGTCAATCCCGTTACGGCCGAATCGGGCCTTTGCTTGCTAAAATCAAGTGGATGACACTAGCTCTGCCTGCCGACGATGCCGGAGTCCGCCGCGCTGCTCGCGTGCTGCGCCGTGGCGGACTCGTCGCGTTTCCTACGGAGACGGTCTATGGCCTGGGGGCCAATGCCGAAGACTCGGCAGCCGTGCAGGCCATGTTTGCCGCTAAGGAGCGTCCGGCCGACCATCCAGTGATCGTGCATTTAGGGAGCGCGACGATGCTGCAGGACTGGGCCGCGGAGATCCCTCCCGCGGCCTCGGCATTGGCCAAGACATTCTGGCCTGGCCCGCTGACGCTGATTGTCCGCCGCACGAGCAAAGCGAGCGATCTAGTGACCGGCGGGCTCGACACCGTTGGCCTGCGCGTGCCCGGTCATCCAGTGGCCCAACGGCTGCTCACGGAGTTTCGCGGTGCGATTGCCGCCCCATCAGCCAATCGTTTTGGCCGGGTCAGCCCGACGACGGCGGATCACGTGTTTAGCGAACTCGACGGCCGCGTGGACATCATCCTCGACGGTGGTCCGTGTCAAGTCGGCCTGGAATCGACGATCGTCGATGTCACGCGCGGCCAGCCAGCGATACTCCGCCCCGGGGGCATCACGGCAGAGCAAATCGAGCGAGTCCTAGGAAGTGCGATGGAAGACTCGCAGGCCGACGCCCCGCGCGTCTCCGGCAGCCTCGAAAGCCACTATGCTCCGCGAGCGATTGTCGAACTTGTAGCTGCCAGCGAACTCGCATCGCGAGCGCAGGCGCTGACGGCCGCAGGCAATCGCGTCGTCGTTCTGTCTCCTCCAACTGACCTCCAACAGTTCGCCCGCGAAATCTATTCGCTTCTCCGCCAGGCTGACTCCGCCGGCTGCGACGTGATCCTCGCCACACTCCCGCCAGAAACCGGCATCGGTGCGGCAATCGTCGATCGCCTGCGTAAAGCGGCAGGGAAGAGAGACTGAAACAGGGCAGGGGAGGGGCTCGGGTGGTTGTGGCCGGCGCAGCCGACCCCGGCAATGGATGCCCATACGCTGTGGTTCACTTCGCGAACCACAGCCACCCAGGCAAAGCCGTAGCTCGGCGACTACTTTGCCTCCGTTTCCTCAATCGCCCCCATCAGTCGCTGGCGGATTTCGGCCAGGCGGCGGTCGTCCACGATCTTGCCACCAGTTTGCTGGTCGGTCACGTAGAAGACATCGACGACCTGGTCGAGGTGCGTGCCGATCTTCGCCTTGCTCACCGAGAGGCCGAGTTCAAACAGCGTCCGCGAGATGGCGTAGAGCAGGCCCAAGCGGTCGTAGGCGAAGGTCGCGATGATCGTGAACTTCTCGGCCGTGCTGTTGTCGATCGTCACCCGCGTCGGCAGGTGCTGGATCGTTTGCGTTGCCGTTTGCGACCGCTCTTGCCACAGCTTCTGAAACACGGGGGGCTGGCCGCTGGCGTCTTTAAGCGCGGCGACGAGAGCATTCCCCACTTCATCCATCCGCTCGCGCGGCGGCGGGCCGGCAAAGTCGAGATCCTGCACGTAGAACCGGTCGAGGACGAGCCCCTCGGCGAGCGTATTGATGTCGGCCGAAAGAATCTGCTGTCGGCGGGCCGAAAGCGCCCCGGTCAGCTTGTGGAAGATACCGGGGGTGATCTCCTCGTAAGTGCCGATCGTGTATTCGACGGCCTGGCGCTCGGGCAAGTGGCGGGCCCAAGTGGCTGCGTCGCGATGCGGCAGCTTCCGCAGACGTTCGAGTTCGGTCACGATCTGCTGCGGCGGCGCGGCGAAGAGGCAGCTCGCCGGCAGCGAGACGATCTGCGTCTCCCACCAGCCGACGCTCTCCAGCCGCCGGGCCAAGGCGAGCACCTGCTCGCGGCGGTCGGCCAGCCGCTCGCTGGCGGCATCGGCGGGGGAATCGCTCGCCAGAATCTGCAGCGTATGGCTGTAAAGGTCCGTCAGCAGCTCCCGTTTCCACTCGTTGAGGACGCCCGGCCCGACCCCCGCCAGGTCCGCGAGCGTCAGCACGTACAGCATCTTCAGCCGCTCGGGCGAGCCGACCTCGACGGCAAACGGCACGACGACGTTGTTGTCGTGAATGTCGTGCTGCTGGGCCAGGTGTGACATCCGCAAGTGCTTGTGGACGAGGAACTTGAGCGTCTCCGCTTCGTCCTCCGGCAGGCCGAGCCGCCGGGCCGTCTCATCCGCCAGTCGAAAGCCGACCTCGCTGTGATCCTCGACATATCCCTTGCCCAAGTCGTGAATTAGGGCGGCCAGATGCACGGTCCGCTTGTTCTTGAGCGAGCGATACACCTCTCCCGGCACACTCATATCCTGCTGCAACGCCGTGAGCATTTCGACGACGCGGAGCGAGTGCTCATCGACCGTGTAGCGATGGTACGCGTTGAACTGCAAGAGGCCGCGGGTGTGCGACATCGCCGGGATGATCTGCTCGAGCACGCGCAGCTCGTGCAATTTGCGAAGCAATTCGGCCAGCCGCGGCGGCTGCGACATCAGCGACAGAAACCGCTCGCGCACCTCCTTGGGGAGCGGCTGGCTGGGGTCGGCCGGGCCGCGCTCCTTCATTGCCGTGCGAATCGTTTGCCACGTGTCGTGGTCGATCCGTTTGTTCGACAGGTTCGCAAGGTCGAGCAGCCGCAGCACTTCAGCCAGATCCCCCTTGAGCTTTGCCTTGCCTCGCTTCGTGGCCGAAATCGCCGTCGGCCCGACACGAAAGTCCCTCTCGAACTGATGGCTGAAGAGGGGCTCGACGAACCACTTCCAGAGCGGTCGCGGACGAGCGCCGGCAGCAAAGTGCGAGGCAATCTCGCGAACCGCCGTCGTGTGCTGGAAGTAGTCGCGCATGAACTGCTCGACTGGGAGCAGGCCCTCGACAGGTGGATAGTGGCGCAGTTCGGCCAGCCGCACTTGCTCCGGCCGGTCCAGCAGGTCGCTCGCCTTGCCGGCATGAAAATGCAGGTCGTTACGGAGCCACAGCAGAAAGTCGCGGGCATCCTTCAGCACGCGCACGTCGTCGCGCGTCAAATGGCCGGCTTGAAACAGGCCGTCATACTCGGCATCGCCATAGCGAATGAAGCCGAGCCAGCGAATGAGCTGCAAATCCCGCAGGCCGCCGCGCGAGCGTTTGACATTGGGTTCGAGCAGGAAGACGGTCTCGCCAAATTTGCTCCGCTCCTCGCGGCGCGCGGCTTCGGTCGCCAGGACCAGCCGCCGCATCCGGCGATGCGTCATCCGGCGGAAGCGGCCGTCGAATCGCTCGTAGAGCGTCTGGTCGCCGAAAATCAGCCGGCTTTCGGTAAGTGAGGTGAGAACAGTCGCGTCCTCGATCGCCAGCCTACACGCCTGCGCCGGGGTGCGAGCCGAGAAGCCAACGTCGAGCGACAAGTCGTACAGATGCTGCGAGAAGCGCCGGACCAAGGGGAGCACTGTCTGCTCGCTGGCAAACGAATGCAGCAGCATCAGGTCGAGGTCGGAATACGGCGCCATCTCGCGCCGCCCAAAGCCGCTATGGGCGAGAAGGGCCGTGCTGGGCTCAATTTGCTTCTGGATGGGTTCCGGCTGATCGGCCAGCGCTGCTCGAAACAGGTTGACGACGATCTCTTCCAGAAGGTCAGTGAAATGGGCGCAGACCTGCACGCCGGGCGAGCCGGCTGCGTGCTGCTTGCGGAGCTTCTCGCGCCCCTCGGCAAGCTGCTCGCGGGCGGCGATGACCGCCGGGCTGAGATGAGGGGCATGCGACATGCGTTACGGCTTGGCCCAGGATCTACAGCGCGTCCTCGCCCGTTTCCCCCGTCCGGATACGGACGACGTTGGCCAGCTCGCTGACAAAAATCTTGCCGTCGCCGATTTGCCCGGTCTGGGCGGCTCGCATGATGGTGTCGATCACGAGCGACAGGTTCTTATCCGAGCAGACAACCTCCAGCTTCACCTTCGGCACGAAATCGACGGCATACTCCGTGCCGCGATACATCTCGGTGTGTCCCTTCTGACGGCCGAAGCCGCGAACCTCGCTGATAGTCATTCCCTGCACGCCCCGCTCGGTCAGGGCGTTCTTGATGTCCTCGAGCTTGAAGTGGCGGACGATTGCTTCGACTTTCTTCATCGGTATTCACTCCCGGGGTTGCGGGGCGAGCCATCCGTTGGCCAGCCCGGCGGCACGCAGCCCCCTGTTGATAGACGCTGTTGCAAATGACGCTGTTTCCAAACGGACGCCGGGGCCTCGCGCGCGGCCCCGGCTATTTCCATTCTCTAGTTTATCCGCGGACTAGATAAAGATGTAGCCTTCCTCGCCGTGCTGACTCAAGTCCAGACCTTGCAACTCTTCGTCGCGTTTGACCCGGAGACCCATCGTCACATCAAGAATCTTGAGCAGGACGAACGTCACGACCGCCGCGAAGACGATCGTCACGCCAGCAGCCGCGATCTGGCCGATGATGAGGCTGGTGTTCCCATCGACGAGGCCGACCGGCTTGCCGCCGCTGACCAGGGCGACATCGGCCACTTCCTTCGTGGCGAATACACCGGTCAGGATCGCGCCGAGCGTGCCGCCGACGCCGTGAACGCCGAAGGCGTCGAGCGAGTCGTCGTAACCGAAGGCGGATTTGAGCTTCGTGCAGGCGAAGAAGCAGACGATCCCCGCGGCCACGCCCATCGCCATCGCCGGCAGCGGCTGCACAAAGCCGGCGGCTGGCGTGATGCAAACGAGTCCAGCGACCGCGCCCGAAGCCGCGCCGAGCACGCTCGGCTTGCCGCGAGTGACCCATTCCATCGCTGCCCAGGCGAGCGTTCCCGCTGCGGCGGAAAAGTGCGTGGCGGCAAAGGCGCTTGCAGCCAGACCGTCGGACGCCAGTTCGCTACCGGCATTGAAGCCGAACCAGCCGACCCAGAGCATCCCCGCGCCGAGAACCGTGTACGTCAGATTGTGCGGCGGCATCGGTTCGCTCCCAAAACCGAGTCGCTTGCCCATGACCAAAGCACAGATCAAGGCGGAGACGCCCGAGCTGATATGCACGACCGTGCCACCGGCAAAATCGAGTGCGCCGCCGGCCAGGCCCGGACCGAACGCGAGCATCCCCGCGTCCCACACCCAGTGGCAGAGCGGGCAATAGACGAGTGTCCCCCACAGGATCATGAAGACGACCATCGTGCTGAACTTCATCCGCTCGGCAAACGCGCCGCAGATAAGGGCCGGCGTGATGATGAAAAACATCCCTTGGAACAGCATGTGCGTGAAGCGCGGGATCGCCCCTTCCTGCGGCGTGATTACGACCGGCTTCTCGTTGCCGGCGGCGTCCTTCTCCACGACGAGATGCCTCTGCACATTTTTCATGCCGAGGAATTCGAGGTTGCCGACGTACGGCGAGTAACCGGCTGCGGCTTTGTCTTCGGGCGAAGCGTCGGCTGCCGGACGCGTGCCGCCGAACGAGAGCGAATAGCCGTAGAGACCCCAAATCACGGTCATCAGACCCATGAGGAAGATGCACTGCATCATCACGCCGAGCACGTTCTTTTTGCGGACGAGGCCGCTATAGAACATGGCCAGGCCCGGGGCGGTCATGAAGAGGACGAGTGCCGCGGAGGTGAGCATCCAGGCGTTGTGCCCGGCCAGAGCCGCATCGGACGCTTTCGCATCGACCGCGGCGATTTGCTCCTCGACGCTCGGCGGCGCTTCCTGTCCCCACGCGGCCGAAGAAATCACGCAAAGTGCCAGCGCAAACGCCCACGCCGGCAGCCAAGTACGAAGCCTGACCATACACGTACCCCGCTACGAATTCGCCTGTTTGCAGCAGCGAGTCGCCTGGTGGCCGCCTGACCACCCACGCAGCCGGTTTTTGTGCGGACACGCCGCAACGTGGGGATAGGCTACTGGCGTGGCGGAAAATCGTAAAGGGATGGGGGGAGGTCTGGTCGCTGAATTCGCCAGAATTCGGGCTGGAACACTGAGTTATTGGGTGGCTGTGGTCGGCGCAGCCGCCCACGGCGAATCGGCATTGATCGACCGTGGTTTGCTGCGCAACCCGCCTACTTTGGCTTCTCCCAAGGCAGTTCGGCCGCTCCCGCGTCGTGGCCGGCGGCGCGGGCGGCGACGAAAAGGTAGTCCCCCAGGCGATTGAGATACCGGATGATCCGGTCCGATACCTGTCCCAGCTGCTCGTGAGCCAGCGTGACAACCCGACGCTCAGCCCGGCGACATATTCCGCGAGCCAGATGCAGCGTGGCCGTGCCGCGACTGCCGCCGGGAAGGATGAACTGTCTCAGCGGCGGCAGGTACTGTTCCAAGTCGTCGATTGCTCGCTCCAAAGCGACAATGTGCGACTCGCCGACGAGCGCGTGGCCGTGTTTCTCGGCATCGGGCGTGGCCAGTTCCGCGCCGACAGAAAACAGTTCGCTTTGCACGCGTAGCAGGCAGCGGTCGATCGTCTCCGACAGCGGCTCGCACCGGGCCAAGCCGAGCGCGGCATTCAACTCATCGACCGTGCCGTAAGCTTCGATCCGCACGTCGTCCTTCCGCACTCGCGGTCCGCCAAACAGCCCCGTTTCGCCCGCGTCCCCGGTTTTCGTATAGATTTTCATGTCTGATATACTGAGGGGACTGGGTGGCTGGGGTCGAGCGTCGCGAGCCCCCGGCAGATCGATTTCACGTGTGAAAGGAACAGTGATGATGCGGCACTGCGGAATGATACTCGTACTGATGGCAGCGGCAGCAGCCCACGCCCAGGACCCGATCGAAGGCAAAACCCTCACGAACATCCGCCAGGTCACTTCCGGCATGCAAAAGGCCGGCGAGGGATACTTCTCGCCCGACGGCCAGTCGATCATCTACCAGGCGGTGCCGCTCGACTACATGTTCTATCAAATCTATACGCAGCCGCTGGCGGGGGGGCGGCCGAAGCTCGTCAGCACGGGCCGCGGGCGAACGACGTGCAGTTACTTCTCGCCCGACGGAAAGAAGGTGCTGTTCGCGTCGAGCCACCTCGACCCGAAGCTCGCCGACACCGAAGCGGCCGAGAAGGCCCAGATCGAAGCCGACAAAGCGGCCGGCGTTCGCCGCCGCTACAAGTGGGACTTCGACCCGTACACCGACATTTTTGAGGCCGACCTCGACGGCACGAACCTCCGCCGCCTGACCGACGCGAAGGGGTACGATGCCGAAGGGGCGTACTCGAAGGACGGCAAGCAGATCGCCTTTTGCAGCGACCGGGACGGCGATGCCGACATCTACCTGATGAATGCCGACGGAAGCGACAAGCGGCAGTTGACCAACGCCCCCGGCTACGACGGCGGGCCGTTCATCTCGCCCGACGGCAAGTGGGTCATCTTCCGGAGCGACCGTAAGAAGGCGGAATGGCTGCAGCTTTTCGTGATCGGCACCGACGGCAAGAACGAAACGCAGCTCACCGACACGACCGGCGTGAACTGGGGACCGTACTGGCACCCGACCAAGCCGTACCTGATCTGGGCCGCTGCCGACCACTCCGATCCGAGCGCCCGGCCCAATTACGACCTGTGGCTGGCAAAATACGACACCAGGGACGGCAAATTCACGCTCGGCACGCCGATCCGCATCACCGATTCCCCCTCGACCGACATCCTCCCCGTCTTCTCCCCCGACGGCACGAAGCTGATGTGGACGAGCACGCGGACGGAGGATCATAGCAGCCAGCTTTTCATTGCGGATTTCAAGCTGCCGGAGTGAATGCCGCACGACACACTTTCCCATCTGATGCTGAGTGGACAATCCGTATCAAGCGCCGACGAGTAGCTGCTCGAACGCAGAGCGCGGTCGGTCATGGATCGCCTATCTTCCGTTCTGGATCGCTGGTTCTGCTTTGATAGCTGGAGCCGTGCTCTGGTTTCTGAACCCAGAACGGGGAGAACCCGCGGCGATTGCACTGGCTATCGTCGTCAGCGTCTTGGTATTTTCTTTGCCGGTATGCTTCGTACTGCTATTCGGGTGGTTGAAGCCCGGGGCATTGCGCGATCTGTCACTGTCTCCATTGTTTTTAACGCGAGAAGAACATGAGTTTCACCGAAACCTCCGACAACGGCCCCAACTGAACGAAGACGCTTTCTACGAGACCTTCTACGCGGAATCAGGCATTCCTAAGCAATGGGTCACACAATTGCGGACGTTGTTGGAGGATGTTAGCGGCTACGACCTATTGTGCCTGAATCCCAACGACAACCTTGTTCATCTCGACGGTGAAATGGATTTTGCCGATGTCCTTTACCGCGTGGAGAGCGATTTCAAGGTCAAGCTGGATTGGGAAGCCTTCAGACGCCCAGAGGTGACGTTCGATTTCCTGCTTCGCACCACACTGAAACACATTAGTCGCGATGCGACCACCGTTGCAGGAGCTGTCACCACCGATGCCTGAAGCTAAATCCTGCGGCGTCCTCATCATCCGCGGCGATCCGATCCGCGAGTTCCTGCTCATGCGGCATAAGGACCGGTGGGACTTGCCCAAGGGGCACGTCGATCCGGGCGAGACGGAGATGCAGTGCGCTCTGCGTGAGCTGCGCGAGGAAACCGACATTGCGACTGCGGACGTGGAGCTTGTGGACGGCTTTCGATTTGAGTCGCAGTATCCCGTGCGGGCCAAGAGCGGGCAGTTGTACGACAAATCGCTCATCCTGTTTCTCGGCCGGCTCAAGCGGGACGTGCCGATTGTCGTGACCGAGCATTTGGGCTACGAGTGGTTTGCTTGGAACCCGCCGCACCGGATTCAGGCCTGGACGATCGACCCGCTGCTGGGGGAGCTAGAGCGGTTTCTCCGGGAGGGCGAGGCTCCTGCCGAGCCGCATTAGCTCGGCAGGAGCCTCGCCCTCCCATGCTACGATGCCTTCCGCCGCTTCTTCACCAAATGCTGCTTGTGGCCGCAGGCATAGGTCGAGCAGCCGCCAAAGTACTCCCAGCACTCGCGGTGATGCGGCGTTTTGCAAGCGGCGCACCAGACAAGTTCCTTGGCGAGTGGCTCGCCGCAGACCTGGCACTGCGACTCCTCGGCATCCGGCTCCTTCACCTCACCCGTGGTGGTCGGCGTGACGAACTCAATGCCGGCGTCGCGCGTCCGCATTGCTGCTTGAAACAGCTCGGCTGAGAGCGTGACGAACTGCTCCAGATGCTCGTAGCTATTCAGGTGGCGCGGCTTGGTGATCGTCAGCACGCCGCCGAGAAACTGTACCTGGATGTCGCGGGCCCCGTACATCTGCGACGGACCGAATTTGGCCAGCTTCCAGATCAGGGCCTGCACGTCGGCCGAAAGCATCTCGCGGACGGCCGCCCGGCTGTTGCCGCTGATGTAGAACGAGCGGTCGAACTCGGCCGAGCCGATCTCGATGTCCTCCATGCCCCAGAGGCGGCGAAAGCCCGACATGATGTCTTGCGGATAGACCTCCAGCCGAAACGAGCGGTCGGGCCAGGTGATGCTGAACGTGGTATGCACGCTGTTCTTGCCGTGCTGCACGTACTTGAGCAGGGCGGGATAGCCGAGGAACCGGAGCCGCACTTGCCCTCGGAGAAAGAGCGAGCCCGCTTCGAGCCGGCCGCGGAAACGCTGGGCGAGGCGTTCGAGGGTCTTGGTCTGGTGCTGCTGTTGCAGGACGGCCCAGACGATTCCCCCCACCGCGATCGCGATGAAGGCAACGAAGAGGAGGGCGGGGAAGGCGTCACGCATAAGTCGCAGGCACGCTCGCTGTACCGAACCAGATCAGTGTGCCAACTCAGAATACGGCACACGGAGTGCGTCTACTACTTACCTCGGCTTCATCGGCTTCACGCCCGCTTCGTCCCAGTGCGGCGGGCCGATCACTTTCGCCTCGCCGGGGGTGAAGAACATTCGAGCTCCGCAGCCGTAGGTCGAGCAGCCGCCGCTGTATTCCCAGCAGTCGCGGTGATGGGGCGTCTTGCAGCGGACGCAGAAGACGACCCCTTCGCCCAGCCGCTCGCAGCAGATCGAGCAGTTGGCGTCGTCGATGATTTGGGCTTCGTCGGTTTGCAGGAACTCAATGCCGGCGGCCCCGGCGAGTTGCAACTGATCGTTGAGCGAGCAGACCAGCTCGACAAACTGGGCCAGGTCGGCGGCCCGCGGCACATCCCACACCTTGCGGACGACGATCCAGCCCGGCAGCAGGCTGACGGCCGTGTCGCTGGGGAGCGGATGCAGCCAGACGCGGTCGAGGGCGAGCCGCACCGCATCGGTCAGCAGGTGCCGGGCCTGATCGTAGTCGGCAGCGGCGACCTCCCAGCGGGCGAACTGGCGACCCCATTCCATCTCGACCTGCGTGAGGCCGGCGAGGCTGGGGACGAGCGTCACCGTGCTTGGCCGCGAGAGAATCTCGGACCGCGAGCGGATTTCCTTCTGTTCCAGGACCATCTGGGCGACGAACTTGCCGCTCCGGCCGAGGCTATAGCACGAGAGCCGGCCGTGCGACAGGCCGTACATGAGCCGGACCGAGGGCTCGCTGAACCACCCGCCGCTGGTAAACGAGCCGCGATACTGCTGGGCAACCTGGGCAAACGCCTGATTCCAGCGACCGACGCGCGACGTGGCCGTGCCGGTGAACACGACGAGCGTCACCAGGCCAGCGGCGAGAATCAGGAAGAAGACGACCAGGCACTCCACCACAGCCATCCTTGTCAAACGAGCAGGAAGGGTACTCGATTGTGCGCCACCAGCGACGAAGAATCAAATGGCGAATGACCAAGCACCAATGACCAAGAGATGCCGTCATTTCATTGGTCATTGGGATTTGGACATTGGTCATTCATCTCCAATATAGATGACATCCTCGTCGCTTCCTCGCCGCCGGCGCGGGATCGGCTGGCGCTCAGGG
Organism: uncultured Pirellulaceae bacterium; assembly: GCA_964384375.1. Taxonomy (GTDB): domain Bacteria; phylum Planctomycetota; class Planctomycetia; order Pirellulales; family Pirellulaceae; genus CAYLLN01. The sequence continues at coordinate 68,467 of CAYLLN010000019.1, read as the reverse complement.
ACTTTCGGCGTGGGGGTTGTTTCGTCGATGAACATCACCTCGCCGCTACCGCCGGCTAGTTGCACGCCGCGACCAGGGCGGCGTTCGTAGCGGACGATATTCGACCCGCCGCCGGGGGCCCGGTCGCGCAGGCCGCGGCGATCGACCGGCAAATCGTACTCGCTCTGCTTGGCGAACCAGTTCTTGGCCGCGTAGTTCGTCGCCTTGTCGTGATTGGCGAACTCCCCCCGGGCCACGTCCCACAGCCGCTCGACGACCAGCTCGATCGGCGTTTCGCGAGTCCAGACAACGCCGACGTCGGACAGGTTCACAAACCCGCTGAACGACACGTTGGGGTGCATGATCGGCGTGATCCAGCGGATGTCGGGCGGACTCTGCGGGTACGCATACGGCATCCGCAGGTCGATCTGGTGCAACTCGACAACGGCCACCTCTGACTGGCTCGACGAATCACGGCCCAGCCCCTTGCCGGTGAATGTGATCGTGTATCGGTCGGGGGGCGTGCCGCTGACCTCCATTGAAAAGATGGTGCTGGCTTCGTCGAGCGCCCGGAGCGAGGCGTGGTCGGCGTTGAGGCGGTCTTCGCGGGATGGCTCGGACATGGGATGGCGGTTGTCAGTGGTCAGTGGCTAGTTGGGAGGGCGAGGCTCCCGCCGAGCCGCTGGTGTTCGGTACTCAAGACCTATTCTTGCTCGCCGGCGTTTTCCGCGGAAGGTCGATCTGACTTGGATTCGGTTTCCTCGCTTGGCTTATCACCCAGCATCCGCCCGCCGACGATCGCGCCGGCCACAAGGACGACCACCGCCAGAACGCCGCCGCCGATGTACCACCAGAGGGAGTTGCTGGACGCTTCGCCTTCCTTCGCTTCCCCTTCGTCGGTTTTTGCCGTCTTCGGCGGATCGAGGACGTTGATTCGCGCGACGAGCTGTTCATTCCTTTTGGTCAGATTATCGAGCTTTGTTTCCAGACGGCCAATTTCGTTGTTCAAACGCTCGCGTTCGTTCGCGGCCTTCCCTTCCGTCAGCCGCAGCTTGGTGCTCACGTCGTCGAGCGACGTTTGCAGTTCGCGGACTTTGGCCTCGCGGTTCTCTGCGTTCTGCCGCAGTTCGTCGGTCTGGTCAAACTTCTCCTGCATTCGCTCGATGAAGCCGGGTGGTGCGCCCCGAATCTCGGCAGCCACCTGGTCGAGCATTTCCGTTCGCAGACGCACTTTTTCCAGGGCTGCGTCGGCAGCGGCTTTGGCGGCAACCGCTTCTTTCAGTTCGGTCAGTTCCGTGTCGGCTGCTGACGCTGGCTTGCCGGCGAGCGCCCCGCCGGCCGGATCGACCATTTTCCAGGCAATCAGGGCCAAGACGCAAAACTGCAGGGCAAGCATCCCCACGATCGTCGGCACTTGCCAGGCCGGCGGCGGTTGAGCGGCCGGCTGATGGAGATGGACAACGGGAGCGCCGCTATGGCTTCCGACGCTGGCGCGCGAGGTGGTGGCTGGCATGGCTCCGCTAAGCTCCCCTACGTAGTGTTCGAGTTCCGCGGCCCGAAATCGGGATGCCGTCACGAAAAATCCGCCCGTTCGCCGCACCCGCTGGCTCGGGTTTCCGGTCCATTGGAACATCCCCCGGTCGCCGCGGCACGGGTCGATGACGTACGCCAGATCGAGCGGCTTGTTGAAGAAATTGTCGCAGATGAACATGTCCATGCCCGACAGGAACACGCCCCAATCGGGGTGGGTGTGGTACCAGCCGACCATCGCCAGGTCCGCGGGAAACTGCTCCCGCTCCCGGGTGATGGCCGACCAGGTGTCGTGCGTGAACGTGAACGACCCCTTCGTGCTTTCGTAGTGCTGGGCCCGGAGGCTGTCGGTAACAACGATGAACGGCCGGCCGTCGTCGTCGGTGCAGGTCTGTCCCAGCAGCACGCCGCCCAGCTCGACCGACGTATCCGAAAGGGCGTGGTCCTCCATATCGGCCAGCACGTCCAGATCGACGAAGATCGGCAGGTCGCGGTCCTCGGGCGAGCCATACTCCACCACGGCAAAATGCTTGTTCCGATCCGGCCGCAGACTGGTCTGCGGGGATGCTTCCTCGACTTCGCCGAACTGGATTTCGTCGTCCAAGCCAATTCACTCAATAGCCGGGACCAAACCTGGTCCCGGAATGCGGCCACATATCACGCCCAGGCAGACACCGGAAGCAGGTTTGCTTCCGGCTAAGAACCTATTTGAGTATCGCCTCCCGATCCCCCGCCAGCAAAAACACCGCCTCCATTTGGTCGTCCCCCACCCGCACGATGTCGTAGGGCGGAATGCCCAGGCCGCTCAGTTTCTCCTTCGCCAGTGGCGTGCCGGCATCGACCGAGTGTTCCAGCACCGGCTTGGCGGTCTGGCCGCAGGCGGGGCATTTCGCGTCTCCCGCGCCGACGAGTTGTTGCGGCTGCATGACGCGGCGGCTGTTGCCGCAGGCACAGTCGAGCGAGACGACCAGGTCGCGGTCCAGGTGCAGCGTCAGTTCCTTCTTCCCACCAAACTCGGCTGCCGCGGCGGCGAATAGCTCGTCGGCCGTCGCGCTGCTCGTCAGCGGCAATTCGATCGGCTCGCCATAGCAGTCGTGGCTCAGGCAATCTTCCTTCCGTTGGTAGGCGGTCTTGTAGAAATTGTTCGCCTGGCCGTTCCAGACCAGGGCGGTGCCGTTATCGACCGGCAGGCCGTGGATCAGTTTCAGGGCCTCTTGCACCTGCAGGCCGCCGATCATGCTGGCGATGGTCGGAGCGGTCGGCACCTTCCCCGCCATCAGATCCTCTCGCTTCAAGAGCGGGCAGCTATACCGCAGGTTGATGAGCCGATAGTCGTTTTCGGTCATCGCACATTCGTAGCAGGCCCCGTCGGGCGGGACGAAGACCTTGGCGACGCCGCTGATCTCCTGAATGCCGCCGTCGATCCAGGGGCGGCCCACCTTCCAGCACGAGCGGTTGACCCAGAGGCGGGCCTCGCGGTTGTCGAGGGCCCCGATGACCAGATTCACCTCGCGAAACAGCCCCAGGCCGATGTCGGTGATGACGTTGCCGTGGATCGGCGTGATGTGAACGTCGGGGTTGATGTTCCGCACTTCCTCGGCCGCGGCGATCGCCTTGCTCTTGCCGCAGTCGTCGTGGCGGAAGAGGACCGACCGGGTGAGGTTGCTGTCCTCGATTTCGTCGAGGTCGATCACCCAAATTCGCCCGACGCCGAGCAGGGCCAGGTTCTTCAGCACCTCGTTGCCGATTGCCCCCGCGCCGACGACCAGCACCTTCGCCGCGCGGATTTTGTCCTGATCCCACCAGCCGATGAGGCGGAGTCGGGAGTAGCGGTCGGAGTCGTCGATATACAGCACGTCAGCCGACATAGTCATGGTTCCATCAATCGTTGGGCCAGTGCGGAGTGCAGATTTCGGATTGCGGAATAGGAGAGAGCTTTCATTCCGCAATCCGCAATCCGAATTCCGCACTCAGAGTTCTGCCGCACACACAAACCCACAGTCCCGCACCTCCCCGCTCCGCCAGTGGAAAAAGCCGAACTCCTTCCGCCGCGGATCGACGACCAGGGCCACCTGCCACGGCTCGGCGAAGAAGTTTTTGTGGATGAACAGGTCATAGCCTGACAGGAAAATGCCAAAGCCGGGATGCGTGTGCTGCCAGCCGATGAGGGTTTCGGTCGGGAAGCTCCGCTCGGTTTCGCGGGTGAGGCTGGCCCATGTTTCGTGCGTGAACGTGAGCGAGGCGGAGTTGCCTTGGGCGTAGAGGGCCGGGTGAAAGTGCCGGACGACGACGTACTGCGGCCCCTGGCCGTACACCCCGCCGAGCAGAAAGCCGCCCCGCTCGCGGGTCAGGTCGAACTCCGAGTATTCGAGCATCTGCTCGAGCACCGGCTCATGAATGACGACCACTGGCCCGTCCCGATAGACCGTTCCCAGCTGCCGTGGCGTTTTGAGCCGGGAGTAGGAGAAGGTATCGGATGTGGTGGCAGAGGTCATAGGCCGGGGAGGCAAAGTGCGGAATGTAGATTGCGAAATGCGGAGTGAAGAATGAATACCATGCCCGTATTCCGCATTCCGAAATCCGCACTCTGCATTTCGATCATTCGATGAACACAATCCCGCCTTCTTCCCGCGCCGCCGCGGGCACAACCGCGGGTCGCGGCAGGCTGGGGCCATCGTCGAGGAAGATCACTTCGGCTTCGATTGGTTGGGCGGGTTGCGGTGCTGGTGTGCGGACGGGGGGCGTTGTGCTTTGCCGAGCGGCTGGTGCGCTAGTCCCAGGGGGCGGAGTTTGCGTCGGGCCGCCGCGCCACCGGCTCTCTTCCTTCTTGACCTTGTCCTTGGGTTTTGGCTGGTCGGCAACAAGGTCCGCGGCAATGGGATCGGCATAGCCCGCCTTCCGGTCGCGCAAGGGACGCTGATCGAGCGGCAAACGGAAGTGAATTTGGTTCTTCACCCAGTTGGCCGCCTCGCGGTTGTACGGGCTCGTCTCGTCGTAGTTCTCGTAGCGGATCATGTCCCACAGCATGGTGCATAGCTCGTCGAGCGTGAGGCTCGGCACCCAATACGTGCCATAGCCACCGAGGCAAACGACGCCGCTGGCCGAAATGTTGGGATGGAAGATCGGCGTCTTCCACGCCAGTTCCGGCATCATCCGCGGATATGACGCACCCAAGCGAATATGCACCTCGTGCGACTCGTGCAGCCGAACGTCGCCGTTTCCCTCCGGCTTCCAGAGGCCACGCCCCGTGAACTGCACGACGTACAGCTCTGGCGGCGTGCCGTGTCCGCGGAACGAAAAGATCGAGCTTTCCGCCGCCAGAGTTTCGAGCGCCTTGTGATCGCTCCGCAAGCGGCGGAGGCGAGGGGATTCACGCATTGTTCGCTCCAAAGTAGTCCCCTCACGCCGTGAGGGACAGGGCGGAGTTGTCGCCTCCTTCATGACGACGGCTCGCCCCTCGACATCCATTCCTCTATCTGGCCCTGACGGCGTCAGGGGCCTACATTCCTCCCGCGACGATCTCCGGATACACGATCAAATGGTGCCCATCCTGCACGCCCGAGGCCGGCAGCGTGTCGTCCTCGCGGAGCCGCTTGCCACCCTCTTTGTGGTCGAGGCTGTAGCTCATCGGCTGGCCGTCGGGGCCCATCACCGGCAGGTTCATTTTCGTGATGATGTTAGGCAGGATCCGTTTGACCGAGACCGTGTCGGCGATCACCGCTTCGACGCTCTTCGCGCCGGTCTGATCGAGAAACGTGACCCGGGTTCCCTTGCGTTCTTCACCGGCCGACATGGCAGTGGCTCCCTCGCTTAAACGTTGGTGACTGGTTGGCGCGGCCGGCCATGCGGAGCGGCAGCACGCATTGCTGCCTGGCGACACCGCGAGCGCGGGCCAGACGCCTGATCGACAAGGTATTCGTCTGCTGGCGGCCAATCTTACCGGGGGCCGCTGCGAATTCCTAGTTGGAGGGGGCGATGCTGGCAGGCGTAACAGCTTGTGCAAGCTTGACCATGTAACCGCTGCGGAGCAATGCGTTGTCGCTCGCGAGGCTGCCGGACTACACTAGAATCTGGTTCCACGATGAAGCTGGGGAGTCACCCTGCTTTGCGAAACAGGCCGCCAACGGATTCGTCGGCTGGTCCGCGAGGCAGGTCTGCGCTCTCGGCCCCTACCTCCGTACAGAGCGGCATGTCTGCGGCACAAGACTCCGAACTCGCCCATGCCTTCGGGCCGCAGGAAATCGGCTTCGATTTCCTCCCGCTCGAAGTCCCTGGATCGGGCGAACTGCCGCTGCCGACGCGACCTGCGGCCCCGATGCCGACGCTCGACCTGTCGGGCAATGAGCCGCTGCCGGAGTTGAGGCAAGCCAACGGCCATTCTCCGCCCCCCAGCCAGCCGACTCGCGGCCGCCAACGCACTGCTGGCGAAATCTGGCTCGACGGCGAATCGATCTTTTGTGCTTGCCCCGGCTGCCGGGCGCCGATGACGATTCGCTTCTGGCTGATGGTGGCCGATTGCTGGCGCTGCGGAGCGTCGATCGAGCTGTCGGAAGAGCAGGAACGTGAGGTGCAGCGGCTGCTGGCGGAACGAGACAAGGCGGGAGGGGGAGAGGGGGAGAGAGGGAGAGGGGGAGAGCAGCGAGTCGTTGCGCCACCACCCGTTGCACCGCCAGCACAGCGATTCAAGGGCGCTCCGCCGCTGCCATCTCCCACTCCCCCCCTCGCCCCCTCGCCCCCTCCTGCGCTCCCGACAACTCGGCAGGAGCCTCGCCCTCCCGCGCCAGCAGCACGCCCACAAACTCGCCCTCCTGCCGCTCGTCCGCAGCACTCCGTCGCGCAACGTGCGGCAGCCGCACAGCAGATCATCCGGAGCGAGCCGTGGCTGAAGCATCTGGTGAACGAGACGCCGGCGTGGCTGATCTCGATGCTGGCGCATTTGATCCTGCTTACGCTCCTTGCCCTGCTGACGACGGAAGTCGAGGAGCAGCAAGGGCCGTTCATCACGCTCTCGGCCATGACCGCCCGCGAGGTGACCGACGGCGGCGATGTGGCGGTCAAGATCAAGCCCGACGAACTCGCAAAGTTCGACCTGCCGCTGCCGAGCAAGGCCGATCTGAACGACGACCGCAAGCGCGAGGCGCTGCTGGCCGCGGCTCAGGATGCTCGCGACTTGCGGCTCGACGACGATCCGCCTTACCTGCCCGATTTCGATGTCGTGAAGCAGAAGATCGGTCGAGCCGACGGCAGTACGCAAGGCTTTCTCGCTCGCGATCCGCGGCTCCGCGTCGAAGTGGTTACGAAAGAAGGGGGGACGACGCTCACGGAAGCTGCCGTCGCTCGCGGCCTCCGCTGGATGACCAACCATCAGAACCAGGACGGCAGCTGGAGCCTTTCCGGTTTTCGCCATGCCGGTGATTGCAACTGCGGCGGCGACGGCCACTTCAATGGAAAGGCCCCCGGCACCGCGCTCGCGATGCTGCCGTATCTCGGAGCGGGGCAGACGCACCTCGCCGGCAAATACAAAAACACCGTCAGCCGCGGTTTGCGGTGGCTCATCGAAAATCAGGGGGAAGACGGCGACCTGCGAGCCGGCGCAAACGGCAACGAAGGGATGTACACGCACGGCCAGGCATCGATCGTCCTCTGCGAGGCCTTCGCGATGACTGGCGACGAAGCCCTCCGCGTCCCCGCCCAGAAGTCGATCGACTTCATCGTCAACGCTCAGTATCGCGACGGCGGCTGGCGCTATCAGCCCGAGCCCCACTCACAGCGCGGAGACACCAGCGTCGTCGGCTGGCAACTGATGGCCCTGCAATCGGCCCGCGCCGCGAACCTCACCGTTCCCGACGAAACGTGGCAACTCGCCGACATGTACCTCGACAGCGTGCAGCACCAAAGCGGCTCACGCTACTCGTATCAAGCCGGCGGCGGAGCGACCGAAGTGATGACCGCGGAAGCCCTCCTCTGCCGCATGTATCTCGGCTGGAACCGGGAGCGGCCCGCCCTGAATCGGGGCATCGAGTGGCTCAGCGAGAATCACGCCCCCGACGCCTATCGCCCGAACATTTACTACTGGTATTACGGCACGCAGGTGATGCACCACGCCGGCGGCGACGAGTGGGAAGCGTGGAACCTGAAGATGCGCGACATCCTCTGCCAGTCGCAGGAAACGACCGGCCACGCCGCGGGAAGCTGGTCCCCCCGCAGCCACGACCACGCCAATGCCGGCGGCCGCATCTATGTGACCGCCCTCTCGATCTGCACGCTCGAAGTCTATTACCGCCACCTGCCAATCTTCCGGCAGATCGAGCTGGCGGGCGATAGCCCCTAACTCAGCGGATCAGGCTACTGCTTGGTCTATTGCACGATGCGGTAACCCCGCCTTCATCCGTAGTGCCACTGACATCCCCTGTCATGGCGTCGCCATGAGGAAGTATTTTTTGTGAAATCCCCAAGTAGCAGCAAGAAAAACGCTTGACGCTCGCACCAGCGACACTAAAACATGCTCCCAGCAAGTCCCCTCATTCGCAGGGAAACTTTTCTCCGGGAGTTCCGCATGTCCCGTCGCTCGCTTCGCCGCTCACCGAAACACAACACGTTTCGCCGGATGTTGTACGAACAACTGGAGGTTCGCAACTTGTTGGCGACGGTTTCGCTCGTGCCGGCCCAATCGACGGCCGTGTACGAGGGAGAAAGCACCGTCATTCGCGTGGCCCGCAGCGGTCACGATCCAGCGTGGAACGATACGCTGACCGTCACCTATACCGTCGCCCCGGTAACGGGCTCGCAGCCCACCTCCGGCTCTTCCGAAGACAGCGATTTCAACCTCGCGGGAGGAACGATCGTCATCCCAGCCGGCCAATCCACTTACGACATTCCTTACGAGAACTGGCGCGACACGGACATCGAAGGGGACGAGTATTTCCGAGTCACCATCACCTCCGCCGTCAGTTCGAACACCTCCGCGTCGTACACCCTCGGCACTGCCACCGACGACTGGCCCATTATCGACTACTATTCCGAATTGGGCATCGCCGATCTCGACCAAAACCTCGTTTGCAGCTGCACCTGCACCGACTGCGAACGCGTGCTCGTGCGCGAATTTGTCGGCGGCGGCATCGTGACCCTAGTCACCGGATTTCTCAAATACGCGTCCAATGCAGTCAGCCAGCAAGTCGTTACCGGAGGAGACTTCGCCTACGATCTTGTCACGCAAATGGACCCGCTCCCAGAAAAGATCGAAACCAAGGCGGTCTTCGATCCGGACGAGGATTTCGCCAAGGTCACCGGGCCCAGTGCGATGTACGAAAGCGATCTGGACGCCGACGTTCCATACCGCTTTTCCTCGCCGATCCTGGTCGAGGACAGTCGCGAGAGCGGCCGCTACCGCTGGAACTTTCACGTCGTCGGCCACATCGACCCCGACGAGCAGCCGCACGTTTACAGCTACAGCAGTTACCACATCTTCAAAAACTTCGCCAACAACGAATTTGGCGGATTCATCCATACCGATATCGATTGGCTGAAAATTCACGACGACAACGACGAATTGAGCGAGCCCGAAGAGGGGGCGGTCTGGTTCCGCGGCGACACCAACGCGTTCTGGTTTCCCAAGGTCTATGGCCTCTACCAGCGCGAGCCGGGGGAACTCGACGATTCGACGCTCGTCAAAGAACTCGACGGCACCTTCAAGCTCACGAAGCAAACCGGCGAAGTCCTGCGATTTACGGCGGAGGGCATCATGACCACCCGCACCGACCGGAACGGCAACGTCACGTCCTATACCTACATCAGCGCCGACAGCGACGGACTGACCAACGAAATCTCCACCATTACCTATCCCGGCAGCCTGACTTACGAATTCGACTACACGGGGGCGTACGTCACGTCGATTACCGATCCCTACGGACGCGTGACGAACCTCGACAACGACGGGAAACTCCGTTCCATCACGCTCCCCGATCCCGACGGCGCGGGGCCGAAAACGCGCCCCGTGCTGAGCTTTAGCTATTCCGGCAAACTCATCTCCAGCTACACGTCGTGGGAAGGGGACACGACGTCGTTCACCTATGCCGATCGGATGATCCGAACGATCACCCATCCCGACGGCGGCGTAGAAACCGTTCACGCCACGCTCGCCAGCGGAATGCACACGCTGTCCGACGGCCTGGGAACCAACTCCAATCGCCGGCCCCTCTGGGAAACGGAGCTCGTCTCCGGCGACTACACGAACGAGGTCGATGCCACGTGGACCTTCCTGCATACCCGGACCGGCGACGAGCTCCGGGTGGAGGACCCACTCGGCGGCATTACCGACTACGAACTCAACGGCGAGAACCTCGTCACCGAGCGGACCGATCCCGATCCCGACGGAGGCGGGCCGCTATCCCGTCCCGTCACGACCTACACCTATTCCGGCCGCAAGCTGACCGGCGTCTCGCTCCCCGACAGCACCAGCCGGGCCTGGACCTACGACGCCAACTTCGCCCAGGTCACCAGTTACACCAACGGCCGGGGCTACGTCACGAACTTCACCGTCAGTTCCACCAACGGCAACGTTACGGCCGTTTCCATCCCGTCGCTGACGATCACGGCCAGCTACACCTACACCACCACGGGCATCAAGGGGCTCGTTTCGCAATACACCGACCCGCTCAGTAGGATCACGAACTACACCTACGACAGCCACGGCCTGGTGACCAGCATCACCTATGCCGCGGGGACGAACGACCAGGTGAGCGAAATGTTCGGGTACGACGCCTACGACAACCCCTCCTGGTCGGACGATGCGCTCGGCCGCCGAACCGACTACGACTACGACCTGCTCGATCGCCTCGTCGCGCTGGTCCTGCCCGATCCCGATATCGGCGGTCCCCTGGCCGCGCCGATGATCGTGTACGACTACAACAAGAACAACTACCTCACGAAGATTACCGACCCGCTAGGCCGCATCACCGAGTACGACTACACCAGCCGGAACGATGTGCTGGAAGTGAAGCAGCCCGATCCCGACGGCGCGGGCCCCGCGAGCGTTCCCACGACGACGTTCGATTACGACCTGCACCGCCGCCTGGAGGACGTGACCGATCCGCTGGGCCGCATTACCGCCTACGGCTATGACCCGCTCGATCGGCAGACGGGGCTGACGCTGCCCGATCCGGATGGGGGTGGTTCGCTCACTTCCCCCACGTATGCCTGGAGCTACGACGCGATCGGCCGGACGCTCGACGCCACCGACCCGCTCAGCAATGAAGTCGCCTATACCTATGCCCTCCTCTGGCGCGAAGTGACCAGCACCTTGCCCGATCCCGATGGGGCCGGCTCGCAGACGGCGTCGAGCGTGATTGCCGAGTACGACGGCGAGGGGAACCTGGTCAGCACGACCGACGAGCTGGGACGCGAGACGACCTATGCCTACGACGCCCTGAACCGGCTGACCAGCGTCACGCTCCCCGATCCGGACGGCGGCGGCAGCCTGACTTCGCCCGTCACCCAGTACCAGTACGACAAGGCGAGCAACCTCCGGTATGTGATCGATCCGCTGGGGAACACGACCGAGTATGTGTACGACAATCTGAACCGCCTCGTCACCGTCTTACAGGCCGATCCCGACGGCGGTGGGTCGCTCGCCAAGCCCGAGTGGCACACGCTCTACGATGCGGTGGGGAATGTGGCGGCCCAGATCGACGCGGCCGGCCGGCTGACCAAGTACGAGTACGACCAGCTCGACCGGCTCGTGGCCGTGCGGCAGGTCGATGGGGCGTGGCCGGCGGCGAGTGCGATCACCACCACGCAGGGAGGGACCGCCAGCGAGGTGCAGCGCGTCGGCTTCACCGGGGCCTATGGCGGCTCGTTCACCCTCAGCTTCAGCGGCCAGACGACCGGCACGATCGCCTACAACGCGTCGGCCGCCACCGTGCTGGCCGCCCTGGAGGCCCTCTCGAACATCGGCAGCGGCGACGTGGCGGTGACGCAGACGGTCAACACGTTCAGTGCCAAGGAGTGGCAGGTGACGTTTCAAGGGGCCCTCGCCTCGACGAACGTCGCCCAAATCACGGTCAACACCGGCGGGCTGATGCCCTTTCCCGGCGCCGTGCAGAACACCGACGTGCAAGGGGGGGCCGTCGATGAGGTGCAGACCGTCACCCTCGCCAGCGTCACCGGCGGCACGTTCACGCTCCGCTTCGCCACCGAGGAGACGGCGACGATCGCCTACAATGCCGCCGCCGGCACGGTCGAGACGGCCCTGGAGGCATTATCGGGAATCGATAATGTGGCGGTCAGCGGCAATGCCGGCGGTCCGTGGACGATCACGTTCCAGGGCTCGCTGGCGGGTCAGAACGTGCCGCCGCTGGGCGTCGATTCCAATAGTCTGACCAACGCCAACCCGCTCTCGCTCACGACCTATGCCTACGACGACGCGAGCCGACTCACGAGCACGACCGACCCGCTGGGATATGTGACCGCGTATGAATACGACAACCTGGATCGGCTGATCGAACTGACGCAGCCTGATCCAGATGGCGGGGGTTCGCTGACCGCGCCCGTGACGACGTTCACTTACGACCTCGTGGGGAACCGCCTCTCGCTCACCGATCCCGTCGGCAACGAAACGACGTGGGCTTACGACAATCTGAACCGCGTGACGAGCGAGACGAACGAACTCTCCGAGGTCCGCACGTTCAAGTACGACGCGGTCGGGAACCTGACGGAGAAAGTGGATCGGCTAGGTCGCAAGACGGTCTGGGAGTACGATAATCGGTATCGGAATACAGCCGAGAAGTGGTACGACGGGAGCACGCTCGTGCGAACGCTCAGCTTTACGTACAACGCCGCGAGCGCCCTGACGGCCGCCTCCGATCCGGCAGCGAGTTACGCCTATACGCTCGACAATCTGGGCCGCGTCACCACCGAGTCGCAGGATCTGGCCGGCCTGACGCCGCAGCTGCAGTATGTGAGCACCTACGACGCGGCCAGCCGGCGAACGCAGTTGCAGGCCAAGATCGGCGGCACAAACGACTTCAAGAACACGTTTACCTACGACAACGTCCATCGGCTGACGAAGCTGGAACAGCAGGACGTCTCCGGCGGCAACACGGTGGCCGACAAGCGGATCGACTTCGCCTACAACGCCGCCAGCCAGGTCGCGACGATCGACCGTTATGCCGATCTCACAACCAGCGAGCACGTCGCCAGCACGCACTTCACGTACGACGGCCTCGGCCGCCTGAAGAAGATGGTGCACACCGAAGGCCCGACCGCCCCCAGTTCCGGCTGGGGGACCGACCCGCTCGCCGGCTACGAGTACGCCTACGATGTCGGCAGCCGGATCACGTCGATCGACTCGTATCTCGACGGCCTGACCGATTACGACTACGACAACACGAGCCAACTGATCGGCGCGGACCACACCGGAATCAGCGACGAGACCTACACCTACGACGAGAACGGCAACCGAACCGGCGGCAGCTACGACACCGACCCCAACAATCAACTCGTCACCGACGGGACGTACAACTACACGTATGACGACGAGGGAAACCGGTTAACCAAAACCAAGATCAGCAACAGCGACAAAGAGGAATACACCTGGGACCACCGCAACCGTCTCACCAAAATCACGTTCAAGAACAGCGTCGGGACGGTCGTCAAAACCGTCGATCAGACCTACGACGTCTATAACCGCTGGATCAAGCGGAGCATCGACCCGGACGGCGCGACAGGAAGTGCTGCCGCCATCGACACGATTTTCAGCTACGAGAACGGCCAGATCGTCTTCGACTTCGACGGATCGGCAGCAGCCGACCTGACGAACCGCTACCTCTGGAACGAGCAAGCGGTCGATCAAATCCTCGCCTCCGAAGCCGTCTCATCACTCGGCAGTGCCGGGAGCGTCCTCTGGCCACTGACCGACCACCTCGGCACCGCCCGCGACCTGGCGACCTACAACACCAGCACCGACGACACGGCCATTGCCAACCACCGCCGCTACGATTCCTACGGAATCCTGGTCAGCGAAACCAACTCCGGCATCGACCTCCTCTTCGGCTACACCGGCCGCCCCTTCGACGAATCCACGGGCCTCAACAACAACTGGCACCGCTGGTTTACGTTCCACGTCTGGATGAACGAAGACCCGATTGGGTTTGGAGGGGGCGATTCGAATCTAAAGCGCTACGTGCATAACCGCACAAACAGTCACATTGACCCTGATGGTTTATTCGAGTTGCCGTGGAAAGAGGCACACGATTTTGCATGGGGCAATGCTTGGGCCGCTGGAAAACAATTGGTTCTGCCCGGTCAAGCGATGACTGATGAGGCTACGGGATATATTGCGGATGCATATAAAGTATGGAAAAACAGTGCGCCGAATTATAGTATTCCACAAAGAGCCTACATGAGCTGGGGAATCGTTGCAGCAAACATTGTTGGTGTTCGCGGCGTTAGCGATATGTGCTCGGAACGTGATGCAGTCGATGGCCATCAGCAATCAGATGTGGAGCGCGGTTTCGACGGTGGATCAGGCATGATTAGACTTGTGACCATTGCGGGTGGAGGGGTCGGGCTGATGCGGGGCGCTCGCGTGAGTGTCTCGCAGGGAGCCCAAACCGCAAAAGCCAGTTCCGCGCCTGTTCTAAAGGAACCAACTCCATCAGCCCCGACAACAGAAATTCCATCATCTCCTCTGCCTGAACTACCTCTTAAGGCATCAAGCCCGTGGCGGGCAGGGCGGTATTCAGGTCGAGCATCTGATCCAAATGCATTCTGGGATTCCGGCAAACGCGTGTTCCCGACGCTACGGAATTCAGGCCTGAAAGGCAAAGCATTGCGAGATGCTCAACGCACTTTCTTCACCGAAGGGCTTCGGCAAGGCAAATCCCCCGGTGAACTCCGCGGCCAAGCTGCCGAAGCAGGTTATACAAGATATTGCCATGATGGCAAAGACTATCTGGCCGATCCTGGTGCAGAAAGCATGATGCAGGAAGCGATTAATACACCGTCCACCTCAGATGTGGAGTAAGCCAAGTGCATGTTCAACGGTTAAATAGACAAATCTACTCCCTTCCTTCAAATCATATTGCGCGTAAGTTTCTTGACGCGTTCGTCGATTGTAGACTTTGTTGTGTAGGGCGCGAAATTACTTATCGAAACTCTCCTGAGATTGGAATTGACCAAGAATGGTATTCGTTGATCGATCAACGCATATGGAAATTCTCTTCATTTGCGTACGAATACTTGTCATTTGATGTCGTACTTGATGGCTGGCTTCATAAGTCACCCACACTTACAGAAACAGAATTGTCAGACTTAAAACGGATTCCACGCTTTAGAACAATGATGGACGAATGTAGCGAAGCCTGCATTGCTGCAAGTAACCAAGACGTGCTAATTTTGGTTCGCAAGGTTCAGGCAATGTTAGAGATGTGGGAAAGGTGTATCCTGAGTCGATTGCCAGGTGAGCATGCCAGCTGGCTTGGGGAGGAAAAGGGAGGGAGGAAAAAGGGGTCAGGCCTAATTGATTGAGCACATGCAGTCCGGCTGCACTACGGCCACTTCTTTTCACTCTGAAAATAAGTCGCCCCAGACGTCGGTAGTTAGTTTGTTTCCCCTCGCGGCGGTGCGGGGGCGATCATTGTTTTTCGAAGGAAGGATGCAATAATTCAGACCGCTGGCGCATCTGTATAGAACGGCCATGCACGCGGTGGTAGGTAGGTCGCTCGCGTCTCTTGCGACCGAGAAAAAGACCAAGGGGGGTGCGGCTGCTAATATTCGTCCGATTTTGCAATTCGGTAGCGCTAATAAACGATGCATCCTTTTCACTGCAAAGCACTTACCGATTATTAGCGTTCCCGCCAGTATTAACCGTATAAGCACGCCAGTTTGTCGTGGCATGGCATAGTAAATAGAAATACACCAGGAAGTGATGCGTGGTCAGCAGCCAGTAGTGGCTCCTGAATCGCCTCGTCACCGTCTTGCAGGCCGATCCCGACGGGGGCGGGTCGCTCGCCAAGCCGGAGTGGCACACCGTTTATGATGCCGTCGGCAACGTTCTCGCCCGGATCGATGCGGCCGGCCGGCTGACCAAGTACGACTACGATCAGCTCGACCGGCTCGTGGCGGTGCGGCAGGTTGATGGGGCCTGGCCCGCCGCCAGCGCCGTCACCACCTCGGAGGTATGTCTCGGTGAGCGAAGAAATCCCGCCGGGCCGGCAGGATCTACTTTGTCTGCGGGATGTACTGGCAGGCAAGATGCCCCACGTTCGGCAGGACGCGCGACCACTGGTCGCGGCTCTGTTATTCCACGCGACCACTGGTCGCGGCTTTGGGAGGTAAGTCCCGCCGGGCCGGCGAGACGTGCTGACGGCACACGGAATGTGCCTACTACTTAAGCGGGCTCAAGAAATAAAAGCGGCCTGGCAGGGACGAGCCCGGCCAGGCCGCTGTAGTTGTCGAAGTCTCTTAGCCGCAAATCAGCCTAGCGGACCAGGCTGCTCGAGGCCTGAACGACCCGACGCTGAGTCGGAATGAACGCAGAAGGATCAACCACCGGGGCCGGCGGCATCGGGGCGACATCGCCACCGACGGCCGGGGCCTTGCCGGCGGGAGCGTCGCAGCCGCAGGCCGGAGCCGGGGCAGCGCACGTGGGGGCAGGAGCGGCACAAGCCGGAGCACCGCAGCTCGGAGCGGCCTTCGCACAGCCGTTGCCACAGCCGCAACCCTTGTTGCAGCCGCGATTGCAGCGATTGTGGCAGCCACCGATGCTGCACTTGTTCGGGCAGCACTTGTTGCAAGCAAAGATGCGGTCGAGGAGGCAGCCGCGATCGCAGCAGCTCTTCTTGCAGCAACCGTTGCCGCAGGCAGCCTTGCCACCGTCGCAAGACGGTTCAGCACCGCACGACGGGGCCGGAGCGGCACAGGTCGGGGCGGGGGCGGCACAGGTGGGGGCGGGAGCCGCACAAGCAGGAGCGGCGCAGCTTGGGGCGGCGCAGCTGGGTGCCGCTTTCGCGCAACCGTTGCCGCAACCATTGTTGCAGCAGCGGCTCTTGCAGCGCGACTTGCAGCATTTCGTTTCGCAGCAGCTGCTTTCACAGCCGCAGCCGCTCGAGCCGAGCATCATGTCGAGCAGCTCGAACGAGTAACCTTGGGTACAAACGGCGAGGCCGAGTACCAACGAAGCGAGAAGCGAGGTCCATTTCATTGAGCGACGTCTCCTAAACGATGGAACCATCTCGAACTGGCGCAGTCCCGGTCCGGCCGGATACGTGGCGAGCCACGTTGGACCAACCCTGCCTCCGATCCAATCGAAGGCAAGATTTATTGGGGTGTGCGATTTGGGGTAGGCCAGGTGTGCGAGAAGGGGTGTCGTTGTCTCGCACGGGGGTTGGCGATTTCGCCAGAACCGGTCAGGCCAATCGTTGGCCCAAATCCGCTCCGGTTCACCTGATGCATGGTCGGTGGAGCCATCATGGCGCCGCCCAGCATCCAGCGACACAAACCGTATCGTCGCGCTTGCGGAGTTTGCTTGAACGCACGCAAACAATTTTCCGGGCACGGTTTACGGCGACGCGCGGGCAAGATTTGACGCTGCCGGAAACAGGAGAAACCTTGCCGGTCGTGCGGCGGGCGCGCCGGCGATACTACGGTCAAAGTCGCCGCCAGACGGCAAGGTTTAACATCGTGTCGTGGCGCGAGCGCAAAGTTTGCCGCTGCTGGCAGTTCTCCAGTGGCAGGGGAAAATTCGCCGCAAAAAGTTCGTGATTGCTTGTCGGCGGCGCGATTGTTAGTCTGGCCGTGGGGTATTTTTGGGCGACTTGGGACCACCAGGCGATGGCGATTTCGTTTCACTGCCCGATTTGTGCGAGCGAGTTTGTCGCTCCGGATGAGTTTGCGGGCCAGCAGGCGCGGTGCGGCGGGTGTGGGAATGTGGTGGATGTCCCTTTACAGGGCGAGCCCAGCGGATTGGCTGCGGTCGAAGATCGTTCGACGCCGGTTGCCGGGGTCTCGTTGCACTCGCCCCCAGCCACCCCGGCGTTTAGCCAAGAGTCAGCCGCCCCGAACAACAAAGCGCTCTTGATCGGCGCCGGGGTGGTTGGTGCGGGCCTGGTGCTCTTGGTCGCGCTGGTCGGCTTGTTCAATCTGATTAGTCAAGGCGACAACGGCCTGCCGCCCAATCACTCGCTGAATCAGCCGCTCGTGCCGCCGCCGCATGTCGGACCTAATGTGCGCGAGCCGGTGGTTGCTGCGCCGCCAGCTTGGAACGTGCAGCCCGATCCACCGGAGGATGCTTCGCTCGCGGTGACGCAGGTCGATCCGAATGCCGTCCTCCCCGGACGGCTCTTCTTTTCGCGCCAGCCGGGACACTACGCGATCGCCGAAGAGCGGGGCGAAGGGGGTGGCAAACTCTTTCGAGTGTATGACTTGACGACGGGCGAGCCGCATGGTGACGGAGTCGTCAGCCGTCAGCAACTCGATCATCGGGCTCATTTTCGCGACCTTTCGCCGTCGGGTGCCTTCTTCATCGCGGCCGAGAAGGAGGCAACGCCTCCGACGATCCATGTCTTCCTGCCACTGGAAGGGAAGTTGCAAGCGACGATCACGCTCCCTGACGCCGCCGAGAACAAGTTTGGGTTTGGCATTGCCGGATTTCGCCGGATGGTCGCGGCTCATGTCGATGAGCGAGGTGAACTGACTCTGCAACTTCACGATCTGATTCAGCCAGATGCAAAGCTGCTGGCGATTCGCCATGTTCCGGTGGACAACGAGCGGTTCGATCCGGCAACGCTGGCGACTAGTCCCGGAGGGCGCTATGCCGCCCTTCTCACGCAGCAGGGTGAGCGGCTGCTGGTGTGGGACTTGCATTCGGGGAAGCTCGTCGGCGACCGAGCTTACTCCGGTGGCGGCTTGTGGCCGGGACTCGCCTTTTCTCCTGACGGCAGGCGGCTGGCGCGCATGTGTAAAGCAGAGCCCGACTATCAGCTTTCGGTGATCGACCTGGCAACCGGCGAGACACGGCCGGGCCAAGCGTACTCGGGCGACTTGAAGGGGAATCAAATCGCCTATTCCGGCCAGCGGCTGGAATGGTCGGCATCGGGCAAATACCTGCTCTTCTGCGGGCAGGACTTGATCGACGCCACCAGCGGCAAGCTCGTCGATGCCATTCGCCACGACGATGCCGTCGCATCGCACGCCTGGTGCCGGATCGTGGAGGACGACCTCGTTCTTCACCAGCGCGGTGTCGCTTCCAAGGAGAAGACCTACGCCGTGTCGCCATTGGCAAAGCGGTTGGCCTCAGTCCCGCCCCCCATCGAACCTTCGCGGGCGCAGATCGCCGCTGCCGATCTGCCGAAGGAACCAGCGGAAACGGCACCGGCCGATGAAACTTCCTCGCAATTGAAGCCTCCAACAGAGGCGACGCCTAAAGTCATCGTTATCAAGCCCGATCCACCTACGCCCGTGCCGGTCACCGAAAAGCCGACACCCGACGAGCCCGCAGTCGCCATCGCAGACAGCGATCCCGAAACGGCACTGAGGAGCGAGCGCGAAGCCCGCTGGGAGATTCCTGCCGATCCACCTGCTGCAATGCCGACGGTCAAGAGTGGCAAGATCGAAATCAAGCTTGCGGACGGCAGCCACGAGTTGATCTTTCCGCCGGGGCCGTCACGGTTCTGTGTCCTCCGCTCGACCAACGACGGCAAGTGGCAGCACACAGCGATCGATCTGGGCACCGGCAAGCCAATCGGCAAGACGATTACCGACGAGATTCGGGGCCTCTATCCAGTGGTGAGTCCCGACGGCCGCTACATTGCCGACGAAATGGGAGGCGAACGCGTCACCGGCGTCTGGTCGTTTGCCACGGGCGAGCGGACCTGCATTCTGACGAACGGGAAATGGGGCTTCGACCTGTTCACTTTCGTCGGACCACATCGGCTGGTGACGGTGCATAACGGCGATCGCGAAACGCTGCTCACGACGTGGGATGTGCGGACCGGGGAGCAGCACGGGCAATTCGTCGTCCACGACGAGTATCTTTCGACCGACGAGCGGTGCATCGCCCCCAGCCCCGGCGGCAAACTGCTGGCGATGCTCTGCAACACGACCATCAAGATCGTCGATCCGGCTGCCGGCAAAATTCTCGGCGAGCGGTCGCTCGAATACCTCGCCAAGCGCGAGTACATCAGCCTTTTTGGCCGGGCCATCGACCTCAGCTCGATCGAAACGGCCGGCATTGCGTTCTCCCCCGACGGCACGCGACTGGCCGCGGTCCTCAAAGCCGGCGGCAGCGGCATGGTGGTTTGCCTTGATGCTCGCTCAGGGGGCGTCGTCTTCGAGCGACTGCTCGAATCGACGACGAACTGGCATTCCGGCCGGAACGACGAGGAGCACGAGAACCGCCTCGACTGGACCCCCGACGGCCTGGGGATTCAAGTCGCCGGCTCCGTGCTGCTCGACGCAAACACCGGCAAGGATCTGCTCACCATGCCGTGGAACAGCGACCTCGATGCACCGCGGCGGATCATTCGCCCGTGGGACATGCTCACGATCGGCCGCGACAGCGAAAACGACGACTATCTCTTCACGATGCCCCTTCCCAAGGAGGCAATCGACAAAGCGATCGCTCAGGTGCAAGGGGAGGGGGAGGCAATCGATGCGATCTTGCCGCCGCGGACCGACATTCGCCGCGACGCCGTCGTGAAGCTGCCGAACCTGGCCAGTGATGTGCCCTGGAATGTCCCGATCTACGGCGTGGCCTATGCCGAGGGACTGCGCGACCGGATTGAGATCGCCGATGGCCACGAAAAGGTCCGCCACGTCCGCTTTGCCGGGCCGGAATCGGGCAAGGTCATCGTCATCAAGTCCGAGGAGGTTAACAGCGAGAAGACAACGTGGCTGCAGCAGTTCGATACGCGGAGCAAGGCGAAATCGGACCGGCTAAAGATTCACGATCCATACCGCCTCGCCGACGTGAGCCAGAGCGGCCACGCAGCACTGCTCGCGTATCCCGACGCACCAACCCGCAATGAACGGCTCGATCTCGTCGGCTTCAATCCGAAGAAGCACCTCGCGGGTTGGCGGCCGTATGCCGACGCGGACGTGACCGACAACGCCCGGCAGACCGGTTCGCTCAAGTCGCTCGCCTGGGCCGCGATGGTCGGCGACGATCAGGCCGTCACCCTTAGCAAGAGCGGCCGGCTGATCGGCTGGAAGGTGCCGGAGTGCAGTGCCGTCTATGAAACAGAAGGGGTTGCGAAGCACTCGATTCCAATGCTTAGTCCGGGGCGGCGCACGCTGGCCTTGGTGCGGAACACGGGGATCGACCTGCTCGACGCACGCACCGGCGCGGCGCAAGGGCGCATCGCGCTCGCCCCGCGCAGCGACCTCATTCGCTGTGCGTTCCGGGACGACGGCAAGGAGCTCTATGTCTGGGCTTTCCAGGGACAACAAGGGGCGATTTTGCAGCGGTTCGATCTAGCCACGGGCAAGCTCATCGCTACCACGGTCGCACCGACCGCCGCTGTCAAGCATCATCCCTGGCCGAATTATCCCTTCGAGCGGATGCATCACACCCTGTGCCGCCGCGATGGAACGATGCTCCTCGACGCCTGCACGCTCTTCGACGCCGAGCGGAGCATTCTCGCCTGGCGATACGTCCTCGACCGCGATGAGCTCGCCGCTGACAACTCACCGGATGGCAGACTATGGCACTGCAACAATTACTATGCCAAGCCGAGCCAGTCGGTCGAACTGATGCCAGCCACGATCAACGGCCCCGAAGTCCGCGCGAAAACTGCCGCGATTCGCCCGCCGAATCAATATGCCCTCGGTCCAGGGGCAAGCGTGCGGCTGCTCGTCGATCTGAAGGGGGCGGGTCTCGGACATTTGGAAGATCGCGTCGTCACCGCCTGTCAGAAAGCACTTGCCGCCCGCGGTGTCACGGTCGATCCGGCAGCCAAGTCGCAGCTTTCGATCGTTGCTGTCTCGTTTGATTCCGGTCGCAAGCTGGCGATTCCCAAAGAAGCCGTGGTCATTGCTCGCGGCGTGGAAGAGATTAAGGAAAAGTTCTGGTTCGTCCCGGATATGGAGTTCAAGGCCCGCCTGACGGTAATCGACGACAGCGGCATCCCGTGCCACCGCCACGACGGCTATGCCCGGCCGTACGACATCTTCGCGCCCCCCAGCCCGACGTTTCCCGACGACAAAGTGCAGGCCGCTCGCGATTTCCTCGACAAGCAATTCCTCAGCGACGAGGCGATCGACAACATGCTCCCGCCGATCATTTACCGTCATGCGCAATCGATCCTGCCGGGCGAGACGTTCCTCACGTCCGATCCGACGGAGAAGATGCCCGACAACCAAAAACTCGATCCGCTGGTCGCGCGCCCGGACCACGCCATCTGGCCGCAGGCGACGCCGCGCACGCCGCTCGCTGCGCCGCGATAAAGGAGCACTCCCTTGCCCATCCGCGTCACTTGCGGCCAGTGCCAGCACTCGCTCGACGTGCGTGATGATTGGGCGGGGAAGCGTGGGAAATGTCCCCAGTGCCAATCCGTCGTGCAGATTCCCGCCACTGTGGACTTTGCCAACCGAAGCCAAGTGGCGGTTCCCACGGCAGCGGCGCCCGCAGCAACAACAAAGACCAGCGCACCAGGCATGTCGGCAGGTCGGCCGAGCTTCACTCCCGCAGCGCAATCGTCACCAACCCATCCGGCGAAACCGGCGACAGCACTTGCCGCGAAAGCTCTTGCGCCGAGGCCCGCAGTTCCAACCAAGCCCGCTCCGCTCACACCCGAGCAGGTTCGCGCCCGTGTCATGGCCGGCTTCATCGGCGAGATTCCCCGGCAGAAGACGACGCTGCGATATCGCCTCGGCATCCTGCTGACTGCCCTGTTCATGGTCCTCCTGCCGCTGGCGTATATCGGCATCATCGCGCTCGCCTGTTACGGCGTGTATCTGCATCTGGCACATAATCACGTGATGCTCACCGCGGTTCGCGGCCGCGGGGCCGTGTTTCTCTTTTTGGCCTATATCGCCCCGGCCATTGTCGCGGGAATCATCATCGTCTTCATGATCAAACCCCTCTTTGCCCGGCCGGCCAAGGAGGGGCGACGCCGCAGCATCACCCCGCAGAGCGACCCGCTGCTGTTCGAGTTCGTCGAGCGCATCTGCCGGCTCGTGCGGGCGCCGGTCCCGCGCCGCATCGACATCGACTGCGACATCAACGCCTCGGCCGGCTTTCGTCGCGGCTGGCTCAGCCTGATCACCGGAAACGACCTGGTGCTCCGCATCGGCATGCCGCTCGCCGCGGGCATGTCGCTGCGGCAGTTCGCCGGCATTCTGGCGCACGAATTCGGCCACTTCAGCCAGGGGACCGGCATGCGGCTGACGTACATCGTCCGCTCGATCAACCACTGGTTTGTCCGCGTCGTTTACGAGCGCGATAGCTGGGACGAGTGGCTCGCCACGGCGACCGACGGCATGGACCTGCGGATCGCGTGGGTCATCTGGCTCGCTCGCGGTGGTGTCTGGATCACTCGCAAGATTCTCTGGGGGCTGATGTTTCTCGGTCACGTCGTTGCCGGGTTCATGCTGCGGCAGATGGAGTTCGACGCCGACCGCTACGAGACGCATTTGGCCGGCAGCGCGACGTTTGAATCGACCTGCCGTCGCCTGCGGCAACTGGGCCTCGCGTGGCATGTCGCCCAGGGAGAGCTTGGCAACTACTACGCCGAAGGGCGGCTCGTCGATAATCTGCCGCGGCTCATGATGTACAGCGTCGAGCATCCGTCGCCCGGCATGAAAAAGTGGCTCGCCAAAGAGGACGATTCCAAGACCAGTTGGTTCGACACGCATCCGTCCGATTCCGACCGCGTCGCTGCTGCCCGTGCCGAGCAAGCAGCGGGAGTGTTTCGCAGCGACCTTCCCGCGGCGGTCCTCTTCGCCAATTTCGACACGGCGGGAAAAAACGTCACGTGGGATTTCTACTGCAGTGTCTTCGGGCGGACGATCGACCCCAAGTCGCTCAATCCGACGGACGACTTGCTCGCCCGCCAGCAGCAAGAGCAAGCGGTGGACGAAGCCCGCGATCGCTACTTCGCCGGCGGATTCACGGGGCTGCGTCCGCTCCGCCTGCCGGTGTTTCCGTTTGGGTCAGCGCCCCAGGCAGCGATCTGGCACGAGGAGCTTGTTGCCGCTCGGCAGGCCATGGCCGCCGGCTCGGCCGCGTATTGTTCCACGCTGGAGCCTTACGACCAGGAAGACACGCGGCTGATCCAGTCGCGGCAGGCCCGCTCGGTCCTGATGAGCAATGTCCGGCTGCAACGCGACAAATTCGAGCACGCTCCCGCGTCGACCAGCGACGCTTCGCTGGCGCGCGACCGGGCCCTGGCCCAACTCAACCGAATGAACGCGTCGCTCGAACCGTTCGAGGACGCGATTGGCCGCCGCCTTCGTGCCGCAATCCTGCTCCTTTCCGATCCGACACTTGCCGCCCGCTTGCCCGATGCACCGGCAATGCACGCCGAGGCGCAGCGGCTATTGCCGATCGTCACGCACGTTGGCACGCACCACGCGAGCATCTTGGAACTGCGGAACTGCAATGCCGTACTCGTCGCACTACTCGGCCACCTGGAGGGGCAGGAGCGGAACGAAACGTTGATTCACGAAATTCTCGACTATTCCGGCCGCGTGCGTGAACAGACGGGGGCGATTCGTAATCTGTTCACGGGGATCGACTACCCGTTCGACCATGCCAAGGGGCCGATTGCCGTCAGCCAGTTCCTGCTGCCGATGATTCCGCCGGCTGAGGAAGTTGGCTCGGTTTATCAGGCGGCCGACGACTTGCTCACCGGGCTCATGTCGCTCAATGCCCGCTGCATCGGCCGGCTTTGCCGTATTGCCGAAGCGGTGGAAACGGCGCTGGGCCACTCGCCGCTGCCGCCGGGGAAGCCGAAGGAGGAGTAGAGGCGATGCGTGGGAGGGCGAGGCTCTTGCCGAGCCGAGGTTGGGAGCCGAATCGGACAACCGGCTCAGCAGGAGCTTCGCCCTCCCGGTCCCGCCAATTACACTAGTGCCGGCGACTCATCCCTGCTGCACTCGCTTGATTTCGCAAGGAGCCGGCCTTGGCCATTTCCGTTAGCTGCCCCAAGTGTTCGCACGCGCTGAAAGCCAAGGAGGAGCTCGCGGGTAAGAAGGTGATGTGCCCCAAGTGCCAGGCGGTCATCGTCGTGCCGGGGGCGAAGGGGGCGAGCGTTTCCTCGACTCCTTCCACGACATCGACCACGGCTGCTCCCAAAGTCGCGGCACCGACGTTGCCCGCAATCACGGCTGAGCAACTCGCGGCAGCGTTCACCGGCAAGATTGAGCTGCCCAAGGTGTCGTTCGGCCGCCGGCTGGGGACGTGGCTCGTGCTCGTCGTGCTCTTGCTGCTGGTCGCCGGCTATTTTGCGATCCTCGGCGGCTTGGCGTTCGGGGTTTACTGGCTCGCCACGAGCGACATCGGCCCCAACATTCCGTCGTGGGTCGTTTCGGTGGCAATGGCTGCCGCGGCCTTATTGCTCCTCTGCCTCATTCGCCCACTCGTGATGCCGCGGGAGCGGCCGGCCGAGATCGTGCCGCTGCCGGCCGACAAGCAGCCCCTTTTAGCCAACTTCATCGCCAAAATCACCGAGCAAGTCCATGCCTCGCCGCCGTCGGTCCTACAGGCGGAATGTTCACCGCGAATTTCACTGGACTCGAAAGGGCGCACGCTCTCGCTGGGCCTGCCGCTGGTGATGAACCTCACGGTGGAGCAACTCGGCGGCCTCATCGCGGCGCAGTTGGCCCCGCATCGTCGCGGGGCGGGGTGCGGACCGGCGAATTTGATCCGGTCGATCAACGGCTGGATGTGGCGAAGCGTCTATCAGGAGGACCGCTTCGATCGCTGGATCACGCGAGCCAACTTGCGGCCAGGGTTCCACCTCGGCCGGCTGCTGTTGCCGCTGCGGGCGTTCAGCTTTCTGGCCCGCGTCGTGCTCTGGATTCCGATGTTCATCGGCAACACCGTCGCCGCGGTGCTGACCCGCGAGAGCGAGCTCGATGCCGACCGGACCGCCGCCCGGCTCATCGGCGGCAAGGCGTGGACGGCAACCCATGAGCGAGTGAAGGTCGTCGCCTTCACCTGGGAGGGAATCCTCACTGAGCTGCCGTTCCTCTACAAGGAGCAGCAGCTTCCCGACAGCCTGCCTCACTTCCTCGCCGAGCGGATGGCCGATGTGACGCCGGACTTGGCCGCGACACTGCTCAGCAGCGTCATCAAGGACGAGGAGATCCCGTTCGACAGCCGGCCGACCACCGCCGAACTATCCACTGCAATTGCTGCCGAACCTACGATCGGCGTACTCGCCTGTCCGCTGCCGGCACAGAGCCTCGTGTCCGCCTGCGGCGACCTCTCGCGACAGGTCTCTTGGGACTACTACGCCGCTCGCTTCGGCCCGCAGCTCCTGAAGACGGCAATGCGGAAGGTGGCTGGCTGAACTCCACGGTAGCTGAATTCGCCAGAATTCAGGGCGGTGTTGGCGACGCTTGATTGGTGTACAAGTGATTTGTATAATCCGGCAGTTCGATTCTGCGTGCTGAAAGGAGCAGCCATGTTTGGAACTTTGAGCTTCGATGATCACAACGATCACGAAAAGATGGCCCAGTATCGCCGGATGATGGCGCCGATGCTGGATCAACAAGTTCGGAGTGTGATCAACATGATCTGGATGGCGCTTCCTCCCGACCGCCAGATTGCCGAGGAGGTCGCGAAGGAAGTTCGCCGGCTGGTGGATCGTGCATTGGCCGATTTGCAGGAGGACCTAACGGCGTTTGGATTGCCACAGACGCCAACGCATGACAACAAAAACTAGCTGCGAACTGGTGATTTGCCTTAGCACGCTCAAACCGCAACCCGGTTCTTAAGCTGCATAACTTGCATACGTGCATAATCAACAAATCGTCGCAAGCATCTGCCATGCAATAACTTGCGACAAAAAACAACCCAAACCAATTCTTTTCCGACCCGTGCATAAGCCATGCTCGACTTGGATCGCCTTCAATCCGCTTACCAGCAAGTCCGCGACGAGCTGCTTGCCGAACGGACGGATGACGGCCATTGGGTCGGCGAGCTTTCGTCGTCGGCTCTTTCGACGGCGACGGCGGTGAGTGCGCTGGCAATCGTCAGGAGACAGGGGACAGGAGACAGGAGTCAGCAGGCGAGCGGGGGGCGTCAGCCTCCCGATGGTTCCGTTGAGACATACGATTCCGATTTTCTCAACTCGCTTATCTCGCGCGGCATCGCCTACCTCGCCACCCAGCAAAATGACGACGGCGGGTTCGGCGACACCGACCTGTCGCACTCGAACATTGCGACGACGTATCTCGTTGTGGCAGCGATGCACCTTGCCCGCCAAGTCCAGGGACGCGGAGCGTCCGAGGCGGGCGTTCCCACGCAGAGCGTGGGAACGAGCGAAATGGAGATGCTGCTGGCGAAAGCCAACGCCTACATCGAAACAAAAGGGGGACTCGCAGGACTCCGCGAGCGGTACGGGATCGATAAGACGTTCGTCGTGCCAATCATGACGAACCTGGCGCTGGCGGGACTCTTGGACTGGCGGGAGATCGATCCGCTCCCGTTTGAACTCGCGTGCGTGCCGCAGGCCTGGTATCGGTTTGTCGGGATGCCGGTTGTGAGCTACGCGATTCCGGCCCTCGTAGCCATCGGCCAGGCGCGGTATCACCACGCCCCGCCGTGGAACCCGGTTTCGCGACTTATCCGCTGGCTCTCGATCAGCCGCAGCCTGAAGGTGCTTCGCCGAATGCAGCCCGATAGCGGCGGGTATCTCGAAGCGACGCCGCTGACGGCGTTTGTGGTGATGAGTTTGGCGTCGATCCCAAAGCCGCGACCAGTGGTCGCGGAGAACGGACAGACCGCGACCAATGGTCGCGGCTTTGAGGGCATCGCCGACGAAGTCATCCACCACGGCGTCAAATTCCTCGCGGCGTCGATTCGCCCGGACGGGAGCTGGCCGATCGACACGAACCTCGCGACGTGGAACACGACACTGGCGATCAACGCGCTAGCCGGCGCGGGGGAGGATGTGGCGGAGTTGCTCGGCCCGCAATGCCTAGACTGGCTCCTCTCCTGCCAGCACACCAAGCGGCATCCCTTCACCGGGGCCGACCCCGGCGGCTTCGGCTGGACCGACCTCTCTGGCGCGGTGCCCGATGCGGATGACACGCCGGGGGCGATTCTGGCGTTGAACTCGTGGCGTGAATCGAAGCGATTGAACCCTGAGCTGCGGTTCCAAATCGCTACTACCATGTGCGAGTCCGGCGCATGGTTGTTCGGGCTGCGAAATGCAGACGGAGGATGGCCGACATTTTGCCGCGGATGGGGAAAACTACCCTTTGA
The DNA here is from genome assembly GCA_964384375.1 of uncultured Pirellulaceae bacterium. GTDB lineage: Bacteria > Planctomycetota > Planctomycetia > Pirellulales > Pirellulaceae > CAYLLN01. The sequence goes on along the minus strand of CAYLLN010000019.1, from coordinate 40,530 downwards.
TCGAAGCGGTTCTGATTTGACGGCTCATGCGTCGCGTGCGTTCGTAGAACTCCACAATTTAATGAACGAGGCAGAAGATGGTGGCGATTTAGATAGGTGGTTTTTCTCACGCTTCGACTTCAACTTGTATCGCCGTTTTAACGCACTCGCATGGCGAAGCAGAGAGAGGTATTTGCAGCCACGCCAACACCTCGACGGCTCGTGGTCGCCGCTCTGGTTCGGCAATCAGGATCATCCGGAGGAGGACAATCCGGTCTATGGGACGGCGAAGGTGCTGTTTGCCTATCGCGATTTGGGCCTCATGGATTCGTCCGAGGCGCAGCGCGGCGTGGCGTGGCTGGTGGCGAATCAGAACGAGGATGGGGGATGGGGGAGCGGAGTGTGGAAAAAATTGCAGATTTCAAATTTCAGATTGCAGATTGGAGAAGAATGCTCGGCATCAAATCTGAAATCTGAAATCCGAAATCTGAAATCGTCCGTGGAGGAGACCGCACTCGCCGTCGAGGCCCTGCTCGCCGCTCTTCCCACTAGCCCCCAGCCACTAGCCTCTAGCCCCTTGTCCGCTGCCGTCGAAAAAGGCTTGAACTGGCTCCTCGATCGGGTCGAGCGCGGCGAGCACCGCCAGCCCGCTCCGATCGGCTTTTACTTCGCCAAGTTGTGGTATTATGAGAGGCTCTATCCGTTGACGTTTACCGTGGCCGCCTTGGGCCGCGCCTGCCGACAGTTCGCCCACCCCGCCCCACTTGATTCAGACGCCCAGCCGGCTCCCGCCCGCGTGCCGTGAGGACGACACCTTGGACGATGCAACTCTGAGTACACCGCGTAGCCCGCTGGGAGAAACGCTGGGTCACCGCGACGCGGCGACGCTCGGCAGCGCCCGCGACGACACCCGCACGCAGTCAGAGCGCGAGCCGGCCAAGGAACTCCCCTATTCGGAAGACACGCCCCCCGAATTTGCCGGCGAGGCGCCGAAGAAGAGCAAGCGCCGGCAGACCGCCCACCTGAAGCTGGTGCCGCCGTCGAAGGAGCTGCGCGAGCGGCTGCAGGCGCGGGCGGTGGAGGTGGCGGCCACGCTTGACAAGTCGCGTCCGCTGACGAAGGACGAGATGGAAAAGCTCGTTCGGCAGCATCTCGCCGAGCTGGGGCAGCCGGAGGGATACGTCGGCTGGATGATGGTGGTGCTGGCGAGCGAGTTCTGGAAGGATCAGGTTGCCGCGGTGCCGCCGTCGCGCCGGCTGTTCCTCTTGCCGCACTGCCTGAAGCACGCGGAGGGTTGCCCGGCCGATTACGACGAGTTCGGCCTGGAGTGCAAAAAGTGCGGGGCGTGCAGCATCGCCGATTTTCGCGGCCTGGCCGACGAGATGGGGTATAAGGTGCTCGTCGCCGAGGGCTCGCCGATCGTCCTCAAGATCATCGTCAGCGGCTACGTCGATGCGATCGTCGGCGTCGCCTGCCTGAACGTGCTAGAGAAGGCGATTGACAAAATCCTGCTCGCCGGCATTCCGTGCATGGCGGTGCCGCTCCTTTCCAGCGACTGCCGCAATACGAGCGTCGATGACGACTGGGTGATGCGGATGGTCAAGCTGCAAGCCGGCGCGGGGGACCAGCCATCGACACGGACCTACGTACATCTGTTGCGAGCAGCGGCGAACCTGTTCAAGCCGGAAGAGCTCGCGCGGATTGCGCCACGTGTGCGATCGGGAACCGACCCCATCGCTGCGACGGAATCCATCGCCTACGACTTCCTGGCCAAGGGGGGCAAGTACAGCAGGCCGTTCATCACGCTCGCCGTTTATGACGCGCTGACTGGTGGCAAGGCGACCGGCGCGAATGGCGCAGAAGAAGCTGCAAAGTTCAGCGACAGCGTCCGCCGCGCGGCCATGTCGATCGAAACCTTCCATAAGGCCTCGCTCGTCCATGACGACATCGAAGACGACGATGCCTTCCGCTACGGCGAGGAAACGGTTCACAAGCAGTACGGCACCGCGACGGCGATCAACGTCGGCGATTACCTGATCGGCATGGGGTATCGCCTCGTGAGCCGCGAGAGCAAGACGCTCGGGGCCGAGACGGTCGCCGATATTCTCGACTGCCTGGCCGATGCGCACCTGCGCCTCTCCGAGGGGCAGGGGGCCGAGCTGATGTGGCGCGACAGTGGTAAAAGTGACAAGGGTGACAAGCGCCTGAAGCCGCTCGATGCGCTCAAGATTTACGCCCTGAAGACCGCGCCGGCTTTTGAAGCGGCACTCTATAGCGGTGTGCGACTGGCCGGGCCGGCCGAGAAATACGTCGAGCCGATCAAGCAGTTCGCCCGGAACCTGGGCGTGGCATTCCAAATTCTCAACGACCTCGGTGACTGGGACGGCGACAATCACAACAAGATGGCGGCGGGTGGGGACATCCTTGGCGGAAGGCCGACGGTGCTCTGGGCGCTGGCGCTGGAAGGCTTGCCTGCTGAGAAGCAGAGCGAGTTGCTCGACCTGGTAAGCGGCGACGGCACACGGAGTGTGTCTGCTACGCTAGCCCGAGTTCGAGAACTGTACGAAGAAGCCGGTGTTTTCGAGAAGGCGATGCGTCTCGTCGAGAAGCACCAGGAGCGGGCCGAGAAAATTGCCGACGAGATCGAGCCGGAAGAACTGCGGGCGCTGCTCTACTACCTGATCGACAGCGTGCTGGACCACGCCCGGCCCGAGGCGTCGCCGCCTGCCGTGCTTACGGCAATTGGTTGAGGCCGCATTGTCCAAGCCATCACGAAAACACGAAGCGGAAGAAAGCACGAATGGAGCAAACAGCAAATCACGCGTAGCTTCCTTCCGGTCTGTTTCGTGCTTTACCTCTTTCGTGTTTTCGTGATCTGCCTTTTGCCAGCGACTTTCCATCCCGCCAATTTCGAGTTCGAATGCCCGCTCTCGATCACCTTGCCGGCTTGTTCTATCCCAACACGGGGGACTTGGGGTCGTTTGCCGAAGTGCTCGTCTTGCAGACGCCCGAACCGTATCGGACACTGCTGGCGCACCACGAGCACATGACGGTGTCGGTCGAGCGATTTCACGGCTCGCCGGTCGATGTGCAGGTTTTGAATACCAAGCGAGACGGTGAGTACTACTCGCGCGAGATCGTGCTGCATCGGCAGTCGGATCGGAAGGCCGTGCTGTTCGGCATTCCGCGGCTGAACCTGATGCTGCTCGGCGACGACGTGCGTCAGGAGATTTTGGCCGAGCAGACGCCGCTAGGGCGCGTGCTGATCGAGCACAACGTGATGCGTGAAGTGCAGCTCGGCTCGCTGTATCGCATTGAACCCGGTCCGGCGCTCTGTCGGTTGTTCGGGTTAGCGAAGCCGCAAACGACCTATGGCCGGACGGCGTTTATTTATCTCGACGGGTATCTGGCGATCGAACTGCTGGAGATCGTCGCGCCGGTGTAGAGAGAGCCATCACTTGGGGATGAAGCTCAAGTGCGGCGGTTGGTTGTAGCCGACGTTCTGCGTCGCGACGCCCAGGCGATAGTGTGCGTCGTGCATCAGCGTCGGCAGTCGGAGTGTGGTCGGAATCGTCGTCGTGAAGATGCGAAGTTCGCTCCCGTCGGCTGTGCGTGCGATCAGCTCTTCGCGCCAATCGCCGAGAATGTCGGCTGCGAGGCAGGGATTCGACTTGCTGCCGTTGTTGGAGGCGACGCCATGATCATCGCGGCCGTCAAGAAGCGCTGTCGCCATCCCCGCTTCCGGCTGCCACTTTGAGATAATTACGCCGTCGAGCAGTTCGCGCTGCGCGTCGCCGTCCCACCAGATCGCCATGTTGCACGACCGGGGCCGATTGCCGATCCGCTCGCCGCGCGCGTTCCACAGGCCGCCGTTGTTGGTCCACAGTTCACTGCCCGGATGCCGCGGATCGATGTCGGCAGCCATTCCGCGGCCGACATCTTGCCCCGTCAGCACCGAAAACAACACCTCGCCGGTGGCGGCACTGCGGAGCGACGCGCCGGGCCGGTCGGTCGCACCGCGCTCATTTTCGTGAATGCCCCAGACTTCCAAGCCCGGCCGCGTGGGATCGTGGTCGGCAACGTGCAGCACGTCGCCGTGGCCGAGGCGCGTGGAATAGAGGCCGCGGCCGTCGTCGTCGATCGTCGCCGAGCCATAGACAATCTCGTCGCGCCCATCCCCATCGACATCGGCTGCCGCCAGATTGTGATTCCCCTGCCCGCGATAGTCGCGATTGCCGGGCGTGCCGTCGTCGCTGTCGAAGACCCAGCGCTTCGTCAGCTTGCCATCACGCCAATCCCACGCGGCCAGCACCGCGCGAGTGTAGTACCCACGACACATGACAAGGCTCGGCCGCTTGCCGTCGAGAAAGGCGATGCACGCGAGAAAACGGTCGACGCGATTGCCCGTATTGTCGCCCCAGGCGGCCACATCGCCGCGCGGCGGGAGGTAGTCGGTGGTCGCCAGAGCCGCTCCGGTTTGCCCGTCAAAGATCGTCAGGAATTCCGGCCCGGCAAGCACGTAACCACCGGCGGTGCGATGGTCGGCTGCTGCGTCGCCAATGACCTGACCGCGCCCGTCGATGGTGCCGTCGGCGGTCTTGCAAGCGACTTCGGCCCGGCCATCGGCGTCGAGGTCATAGACCATGAACTGCGTGTAGTGCGCTCCTTCGCGAATGTTCTTGCCGAGGTTGATCGTCCAGAGCAGTTTTCCATCGAGACCATACGCCTGCAGAATCGGTTCGGTGGTCGTGCCGCGCTGCGAGTTATCGCGGCCGCGGCCGACCTGATGCAGTACGATCTCGTACTCGCCATCGCCGTCCAGATCGCCGACCGACGCATCGCTGGGCGTGTAACCTGCCGGTGTTTGCAGCGGAACGGTGAGATAGGGCAGGGGAGGGGGCATCGCCGGGAGGGCGACACGCGATCCGATTCGCTTGTCGTCCTTCTGCTCCTTGCCATCCACCACGGGCCGCACTTCGTACACGAGCGGCTGATCGAGCGGCGTCGCGGCATCGAGAAAGTGCGTCGGGCCGCTGAGCGGCTCGGCAGTCAGTTTTTCCGGCGAGCCGCCGGCTGTGCGACGATAGACGTGGAAGCCAGTTGCGGGAGGATCAGTGGCCAAAAGCCGCCAGCTGACAAAGACGCGGCTGTCCCCTTCGTGAATCGCGACGAGGCCGCGACCGAGTTGCTCCATCTGACGCTGAGCGACGAGCGGTGAAGAAAGAACCAGCACGAGGCCGATGGAGAGGAGGCGATTCATGGCCGAGATTCCGCGGCAAGGAGCAAGCTCAAACAAGTAACGCCACCCTCGGCTTTTAGCAGTTCGGAAAGCTCGATGCAAACTGACCGCCAGCCGCGGCGCGAAAGCAGGTCAGCCGTTTGCGGATGCTCAGCCGGCATGACGATCGCATCGCCGATGGGGAGTGTGTTAGCAGCAAATGGTTCGACAGCGGGGATGGAAACCAGATCGAAATCGGCGACATCAGCAATGTCGATCCACGCGGGATTCACGAGCAAACGCCCATCTGGCAATGCCGTGCAGGCGGTTTTCAGATGCAAGCAGCCTTTCGTCGTGACGGCACGGACGGTGTAGCCATGCGGAGCAACCAAATTGGCCAGCGCCTCGATACCGGCACTATTTGTGCGCGGCGAGCTGCCGACAAGCAGCGTCCGGCCGACGCGAAGGACGTCGCCCCCTTCGAGCGCCGCGGGCAATTCGATCCGTTCCATTTTGCGATACTCGGCGAGCACATTGGCCATCTCCTCCGGCTCGCGACGGCGGGCGGCCGTCCCCATCGGGCAGAGAATCGCCAGTTCGTCGAGCATAACCGCCGTGTCTTCGACGAAGACGCAGTCCGGTTCGTCAGTGCAGTGATCGAGCATACGCACTTCGCAGCCGCAGTCGCGAAGTGCCTCGCAATACGCCGCGTGCTGTCGCGCAAGCAGCGTCAGGTCGATCGCCTCTTCCGGCACGAACGTCCGTTGGCAAGCCTGCATCCGCGGTGAAGGGACGTGCGTCAGTGCAAGCATCTTCACCCCTCGCGCAGCCAAAGCTTACTGCACCTTCACCGGGCTGATCGCCTGCTTGATGACGCGCCGCATCGGTTCGACCGGCGCGGATTGCTCGGTGAACAGGCGGAATTGCAGGGCGGCCTGGCCCACGAACATATCGATGCCGGTGATCGTGCGGCAGCCGGTTTCGCGGGCCTGCTTGATGAGGAGCGTTTGCTCGGGGTTATAGACGGTGTCGAAGACGGTCATTTCGGGCCGCAAGTGGCGAACGTCGATCGGCGTTTCGTCGAGATTCGGGTGCATACCGACGGGCGTGCAGTTAACAATCAGGTCGGCCTTGATCGAATGTCGCAGTCCCCAGGCGATCGACTTCGCCTTGAGCTTGGCAGCCAGTTCGTCGGCCCGCTCGGCCGTGCGCGACGCGATGACCGTGTCGGCGCCGCGGCGTTTGAGGCCGACGCCGATCGCTCGCGCAGCGCCCCCCGCGCCCAGCAGCAGCACGGTTTTCCCATTCAGCCCCGAGTTGTCTTCGTCGCCGCCGAACATCTTATCGAGGCAGCTCATCGACGCGCGATAGTCGGTGTTGTACCCGTAACGGCGGCCGTCCTTGAAGATCACCGTGTTGCAGGCGCCGATCTCCTCCGACGCCTCGTCGTGCTTGTCGATGTACTGCTGGATCTCTTCCTTGTGCGGGATCGTGACGCTGATCCCCTTGATACCGAATTCGTTGGCATCGTGCATGAACTGCGAGAGGTCTTCGGGCCGCACGCGGAAAGGCACATAGACTTTGTTGAGTTTCAGTTCGTGGAAGCCCGCGTTGTGAATCACCGGGCTCAGGCTGTGCGCGACCGGGTCGGCAATGACGGCATAGACCTCGGTGTCGGCGTTGATCTGCTGGTAGTGATAGATGTCCCGCATCTGCTGGTAGGTCATCTGCCCCGGGGCCATCGTCCGCTCGGCATGGAACGTGGCGTAGGTGAACGGAGCGCCGAACTTGCCCGCGAGAATGCGGCTGGCCTGGCCGAACTCGCCCATGCAGATGGCGATCGTCGGCACGCGGGCGGTCCGCATCAGCCGCAAGAGGCGAGCGTTGTCGTGCGGGCTGTGGGCCATCGTGGCGATCTTCACGATGTCGGCATTCAGGCCAGCCAGGCGGGCGTGCAGGGCGTTCAGGTCTTCGGGCGTTTCCTGAAAATTGTGGTAGCTGATGATCCGCTTCGTGTTGCCAAAGCGGGGGATCGTGGCGGCGATGTCCTCTTCCAGATCGACGTACTCGACGCCGGCCGCGATCGCTTGCCGCAGGAGCATGAGCCGCGTCTCTTCGTCCTTCGTCCAGCGGCCGCCGTCCTTCTCGCGACGGCAGGTGATGACCACCGGGCAGGGGCGCTCGGGCAAGAGCCGCTTCAGATTGGGGGGCGTCATCAAAAAATCGAGCCGCAACTCGACGAGCTTGCACCCCTGTTCGGCTAGGTGCTTGTGCTCGGCGATGAGGTGGCGATGCCGGCCGCGGCCGACGGTGACGCAGAGGAGCGAGGGGTCAGGCATTCGATCGAGTGGGGACGAGAAAACGGCCTCTTTTTCCGCTCCGAGCGGCCGCAAGTGGCGAGCTCCGAGAGTCTTCAGAATGACCTGCCCGTGCGGGGGAATCAAGGGCGGCCCGGAAATGTCAAGTGCCGGAAATCGCATGCCAAAACGCGACAAACCTCGCGAGCCGCGGCGCAAGATTTGCAAAGATTATTCGCGGACTAGCGTGAATTCCGTAAGTCGGCCACTTTGACCAACATTCCACCTACTTCGCTCTAGGCATCGTGCTAAGATATCCGATATACAACGCTGCCCGCGACGATAACCAAACCGCCGCGGGCAGTTCCCCACAACATTTTGAGACAACCTTCGGCAGACATTCCGACTGCTGGACCAACTTTTCCGGGATGGCCCGCCTCACCAACGGCACGTGCAGTAGCACGCCAGAGACGCGCCACTCTCCCAGCGACTCCACACGTCGCAAATCCGCCGAAGGTCTTTTCCATTCACCGGCCCGGCCGCGAGACAAATCGCAGCCGGGCCGGGGTGTTTCTTGGACTCGATTACTTCTGCCGCTTCAATCGACGTTTGATTGCCTTTGTCGCTCGCTTCGCGGACTCCCGAACCGTGTACTCCTTGTCGTTCTGAAGGCGCTCAACAAGTTTGAGCATGGCGGCAGACGGAGTTGGACAATGATCGAGATAGAGCGCTAGTCGCCATCGCAGCGACCAGTCGGGATCGTCCACAAGTTTGACCATTCTGGCCTTTGCTGCACGTGAATAGTCTCCGGATGGAACCAGAATATCGGCGGCCAGGACAGGAAAGCAATCGAAGTACACCAGCGCCGTTTTCGCGACAATAGGATGGGCCCCTTCATCCTGTCGCAAACGCGTGAAAGCAAGCCGGCGCAGTTCGTCGGAATCGCTTTGCTCAATCAACGCGCAAAGCTCGCTCACGAACGGCTCGCGAAGTGGAGCATTGACGAGTCGATACAGCGTCAGCCCTTCCTTGATTTCGCGGTCGGGCTCCACAGCAATTCGCCCCTCAATGATTTCGTTCAGCCCCTGACCGCCGAGGGTAAACCCGAAAGCACGCAGATCTCTCAACACCGAAAAGCGAATGTCGCGATCGGGATCTGCCAGTTTTCGTTCTATATTCCGCAGACGATCATCGGGAGTGACGTCGCCGTAGTCCGCAAATGAATAGGCTGCTTCTCGCCGTGCCGCGTCATTCGAAAGGCGGTGCCCCTCGGCAATCGCTTGTGAATCGGCGTTTTTCAGTTTGAATTCGTCGATCAACTTAAGGGCACCAGATCGCAGCCCCTCATCTGCGTCGGCGAAGGCTTCGAGTACCGCCGGCGAGATCAGCCGCCCCAATCCGGAGCGTGCTTCGTCCGTGAACTCCGTAAACGAGAAACTCGGTGGCTTACGGATGGCATCGAACCGACGGGCCTTTACCTTCGACTGAATTCGCGTGATCCAATCGCCGTAAATCGCGACGGCATCTTCGGCCGTCCAAAAGCAGTGGAACTCAAAGCTTCCTCGTTTGTAGGTTGCAGGACGAGGAATCGCCTTGTCCAACTCGGGAATTAGCAAGCCCGATCCAACTCGTCCGCTCAGGTAGTGCTGCCAGCCGCCCACCGCAATGCCTGATTGTCCGAGGCACTTCTGTTTCACGAAGTAATATTCGGGAGTCCGCACGATGGTCTTTTCGGAGATAAGCTCGATCGAGGTAATACGTATTTGGCGATGGACTGCAATCTCCACAACGTCAATAAGTCGATTGCCCTCGCGTTTCGCGGCGAAAAGGTAGAAATCGTCGCCGTCGTTATCAGTCGCATCGCGATCGAAGCGACGGCGCCCTTTCGACGCGAGCTCGATCACATCCTTCGGCTTGGCCTTTTCGAGTCGCTTCAGAATCGGAAAACGCTCTTCCGGGCTTCCACCCTCCAAAGCCTGTTCCCACAACTTCGTCGCCTGTGCTCGGTTCATGCCGAATGTTGTAAGGGGTATATCGGCGACAGGCAAGAATTTGACCCTGGTGCGACCTGCTCTTCAACCGCGACCCATTACAGTCGCCCAGCACCAGACGGCTAGTTGTTTTAAAAAGCTCGGCAAGCCCGCAGTCTGTCCATTTGCTGCGCACACGCAATCCGCGCAACATTTAGGCCGGCAACAAAACCCGGTAAGAGGTTTCGCTGCCGGCCTGTCTCGTTATTGTCCGTGGGAAGATTCGCCAAGGCGAGTCTTCATCGACCTCGGGTCAAGTTACTTCTTGCCCTTCTTCTTGGTCGATTTCTTCGCGGTCTTCTTCTTGGCGGTCTTCTTGGCGGCTGCCATTAGCTGGCTCCTCCGTGTGCGGCGTCTATTTAGTCCGTCCGTCGCAACATCCCGGACACCGTTGACGGGAAGTTGCCGCGTCGAAAAGCTCGACGAATGAGTGTCAAAACTTGCGGCGCTTCATGCTGCTTGTCTTGACGTGCTCATCTCCATTGCCGTATTCAACCAGTTTGCCCAACATCTCGTCAAGGCGAATGCGCGTGAAGTGAGAAAGATTTTGACGCACGCGCGCGGCGCTGACACAATCAGACGCGCGAGTGCGAACACGACGATGAGAGAAATAGGACGATGATTTCGAGACGCAACTTTCTGAACGCGACGATTGCTGGAGCAATCGCAAACGCTGCGCGCGGCGCTGTTGCAGGCGCAGATGCGAAGCGCACCATCGGACTCGGCTTTAGTCTGTACGGCATGAAGGCGCTCTCGCTGGCGGAAGCGATCGACGCCTGCGCCGCGATCGGCTACGACTGCATCGAGCTTCCCGTCATGCCCGACTGGCCTGGCGACAGCGCGAAGCTCAACGCCGAGGCGCGGCGCGAACTGGCTGCGCGATTGACCGACAAGAAGCTGCGGCTCTCCGCGCTCATGGAGAACCTACCGGCGCTAGGCGATGACACCCAGTTTGCAGATCACCAAGAGCGACTGAAACGAGCGTGTGCGCTGGCGAGCGAGCTCAAACAAGGCGAGCATATGCCGGTGGTGGAAACGATCCTCGGCGGCAAGGCGGGTGAGTTCGAAGCGGTAAAGGATCGCCTTTTGGAGCGCGTGCGCAAGATGGCTAAAGTCGCCGAAGCTGCCCGCGTAACGCTCGCCATGAAGGCCCATGTGAGTAATGCGATCCAGCGGCCCGAACAGCTCACTTGGCTGCTATCACAGGTCGCAAGTCCTTACCTGAAAGCCGCTTATGACTACAGTCATTTCCAGCTTCAGGACCTGAAACTGGCCGAAACACTCGACCAGCTATTGCTACAAACCGTGTTCATTCACGTCAAGGATACCGAGCACGCCAGCGGCAAACGAGGGTTCCTGCTGCCGGGCGAAGGGACAATCGACTACGCCGAATACTTCAAGCTGCTGGCCCCCAGCAAGTATCGCGGCGACGTCGTCGTCGAGGTGAGCGGGCAGGTGTTCGGCAAGCCGGGGTATGATCCGCTTGTCGCCGCGCGCAAGTGCTACAATCACCTCGCCGCGGCGATGAACGCTGCCAATGTGCAACGACGCTGACTTCCGATCTCTGACCTCCGACTTCTGTTTTTCGCGACCACTGGTCGCGGCTATGTGAGCCATGCCCAAAATCTTCATGCCGCTCGGCGACGCGACCGAAGCGATGGACACGTTCTATCCCTATTACCGCCTGCAGGAGGACGGCTACGAAGTGGTCGTCGCTGGGCCGGAGGCGCGGCTCTATCACACCGTGCTGCACGAGATTCCGCCGGACAGCAACGTGCCTTGGGACATTACGCAGGAGCGGCCGGGTTACTTCATCAAGGCGACGCTCGCCTTTCGCGACGCCAATGGGGCCGACTTCGCCGGCGCGTTCGTCAGCGGCGGCCGGGCGCCGGAATACATTCGCTACAACCAAGATCTTTTGCGGGTAATGCGTGAGATTCACGCGGCCGGCAAGCCGATCGCCTGCGTCTGCCACGGGATCGAGATTCTGACCGCCGCTGGCATCATCGGTGGCAAGACGGTGACGACCGTTCCTAAGTGCAAGCTCGACGCAGAGCAGGGGGGCGCGAAGTACGTCGATCAGCAGGTAGTGCTCGACGGCAACATCGTCACGTCGCGGTACTGGATGGACAACGCGTACTTGATGAAAGAATTCATACGAATGCTGCGGGACAAGTAGCGTGTGGGGCAGGCTTCCAGCCTGCCGCTACTGATTGCGATTTTCTGGCAGGCAAGATGCCTGCCCCACTTAGACGAGGCAACGATGAGCGAGCATCTTGAGCAGATCATGGAGCTCCGGTTCAAGGCGTGGGAACTTCCCAATTGCCCTACGAAGGTCGCTTTGCTCGAAGAAGCGATCCGCATTGCCGATCTGCACAACGACATCGATGAGGCCTACAGCCTGCGGCAGCAGCTCATTGAGGCGGCGACGTTCTCTGGGCGCATCGACCTGTTGCTTGTAGCGTTTGCTTGGTCGGTGGCCCAGTTCGACCGCGATCCCGAGCGGTTCGACGAATGGGATTTGCTCTGGAAGTACAAATGGGTCGTCGGTCAGGCGCCGGACTTTCCCCAGATCAGCCGCAAGCAGGTCGATGAGATGCTGGCCGACATGCAGCGGCGATATACGGCGGGCGGGCACTCGCTCCATGCGGTGCATCAGATGCGGCGGGACGTGATGATCGACCTCCGCGACAAAGCCGCCGCCAAAGACGCCCACGCCAAGTTCAAGAAGGCGAAAAAGGACTATCTGAGCGACTGCCCCGCCTGCACCGTTTCAAACACCGGGCGGTACTACGACTTTCTCGAAAAGTGGAAGCAAGCCTGGAAATCGTACGAGCCGATCGTGAAGGGAAAACTCACTTGTCACGAGGAACCGCTTCGGACCGCGAGCGATTCACTGCTGCCGCTGTTGCGCCTCGGTGAAATTAAGCGGGCCGTCGAAATCCAGCAACAGATGGCCAAGCGGCTAGCGCGGGCGGATGACCCGATCCCCTCGGCAGCGGACCACGTGAAGTTTCTGGCGATCGTCCGCGAAACGGCGAAGGCCAAACGGATCTTGGAGCGGTACTTGCCGGGAGCGCTCGACGCGGTTTCGGCCCGCAATCGGCTCGCCATGTTTGAGGGGGCGATCCTCCTTCTTGATCGGCTGGCCGAGAAGAAGGGGGCGAAGGATGTGAAGCTGCAAACGCCCAAGGGATTGCCGTCGCCCGACAAAGAGGGGAGGCACGAGATCGCCGCATTGCGGAAGTGGTTTGTCGATGAAGGGCGGAAGATCGCCAGGCAGTACGACGCGAGAAACGGCAATAGCGAGTTCGAGGCGGATCTCGACAAGCTGCCGGAGCTGTTGGAGTTGGCGTAGTAGCATCGCGACCACTGGTCGCGGCTTTGCCATTCGGCGCGACCACTGGTCGCGGCTATGTAGGATACGGCCGGGTGCTGATGACGCCCTCTTCGGGGCTGCTGGCCGTGGCATAGAGCCGCTTGGGGATGCGGCCGGCGAGGTACGCGAGGCGGCCCGCTTCGCAGGCGGCTTTCATCGCGCGAGCCATGCCGAGCGGATCGCGGGCGTGTGCGATGCCGGTGTTGAGCAGCACGCCGTCCACGCCCAACTCCATCGCCTGCGTCACGTCGCTTGCCGTGCCGACGCCGGCGTCGATGATCACCGGGTAATCCGGATCGTCGTCTTTCAGATATTCCAGAATGATGCGGATGTTGTTCGGGTTGAGCACCCCTTGCCCGGAGCCGATCGGGCTGCCGGCCGGCATCACGGCGGTTGCTCCCGCCTTCTTCAGGCGGCGAGCGATCACCGGATCGTCGCTCGTATAGACGAGAACCGAGAAGCCTTCAGCGACAAGCTGCTCGGTTGCTTTAAGCGTTTCGATCGGATCGGGGAGGAGCGTCTTGGCGTCGCCGAGGCATTCGAGCTTCACCCAGTCGGCTCCGGCATTTTCGAGGCTGCGCAGAATCTCACGCCCCATGCGAGCGACGCGGACGGCATCGGCAGCGTTGTAGCAGCCGGCCGTGTTGGGAAGGAGTGTGTAACGGGCAAGGTCGAGAAAATCGAGGATGTTGTGCCCCTGGCCGTCGTAGAGACGCTCGCGGCGGACGGCGACGGTGATGCAATCGCTGCCCGACAGGTCGAGCGACCGCTGCATCGTCTCGAACGTGTCGTATTTGCCGGTGCCGACGATCAGCCGGCTGGCTAGCGTGTGCTGGCCGAGGCGAAGAGAATCGGTCTGTTCGGGAGCGGCAGCGGTCATAGCAATAATCAGAGCTTCTCAATGATCTCCAGGCAAATCCGCCGGACGTCGTTCGGGTTGGCGTTAGGGTTTTTCTTCTTCGCCTGGCCGACCAGGGCGCCGACCGCCTGCTGCTTGCCGCTCTTCACGTCGGCGACGATTTTTGGGTTGGCGGCGACGATCTCGCGGCAGATCGCTTCGAGCTCCGACGAATCGACCTTGGCGATGCCGAGGGCCGCCATCGACTCACCGGCCGAGCGGCGATTGGCCACCATGTCGTTGAAGACTTCCTTGGCCCGCGTGATCTCAATCTCGCCGCCGATGACGAGTTTCACGAGTTCGCCCAGAGCCGCGGCGGTGAGCGGAAACTCTTTGAGCGTCCAACCTTGCTCGTTGAGGACGCGGAGGACTTCCTGCGTCACCCAGTTGGCCGCCTTCTTGCCGTCGCCGGCGAGTTTGGCGACCTGTTCATAGTAATCGACCAGCGTCTTCCCCTGCGCCACGATCACATCGCTGTCGTACGGCGTGATGCCGTGAGTCGTTTCCAGCCGCTGGCGAATGGCCGCGGGCAGCTCGGCGATCCCCCCCTTGACCTTGTCCACGTCGGCGGACGGTGTGATGACCGGGCAAAGGTCGGGGTCGGGGAAATAGCGGTAGTCGCTCGATTCTTCTTTCTCACGCTGGCTGAAGGTGACTCCCTTCGCATCGTCCCAGCCGCGAGTTTGCTTAAACGTGCCTGGGTCGCCCATCTTGCGGCCGGTTTCTTGCCACACTTCGTACTGCCGCTTGGCCTCGTAGGCGAGCGCCCGCTCGATGAAACGGAAGCTATTGAGGTTTTTGATCTCGACGATCGGCGTGGCGATCTTTCCCTGCGGGGTGTGGATGTGCAGATTCACGTTCGCATCGACCCGGAGCGAGCCTTCCTGCATGTTGCAGTCGGAGACGGCGAGGTACGTCAGCAGCAGCTTCAGCTCGGTCAGATACGCCCGCGTCTCTTCCTGGCTTCGCAGGTCGGGGGCGGAAACGATTTCGAGGAGCGGCGTGCCCGTGCGGTTCAGGTCGATTCGCGTGTCGGCCTTGCCCGCTGCTTCGTCGTGCAGGCTCTTGCCGGCGTCCTCTTCCAAGTGAGCCCGGATGATGCCGACCTTCTTCGGTTGAAATCGCCCCTTGGGATCGCTAATCGCCAGCGAGCCGTTCTGCGACATCGGCAGGTCGTACTGGCTGATCTGATACCCCTTCGGCAGGTCGGGGTAGTAATACTGCTTCCGGTCCCACTTGGTGAATTCGGGAATCTCGCAGTTGAGCGCGACCGCCGTCACCAGCGACAGGCGGAAGGCCTCGCGGTTCATCACCGGCAGGCTCCCTGGCAGGCCGATGCAGACCGGGCACGTCTGCGTGTTCGGCGGCGCGCCGAACTCGGTGCTGCAGCCGCAAAAGAGCTTTGATTTAGTCTGCAGCTGGACGTGGGTTTCCAGGCCGACGATGAGGTCGTAAGGATGGTCGGGCATAAGATGTGATTGCCCCCGAAGGGAATTGAACCAACGGGACGAATGTTATTGAGGGGCGGTAAATAGCACGGATCGAAAATGCTCAGCAGCGCGACCGTAGAAAGCTCGGAGCTCGCCGAACCAACGCCACGAGTAGCCAAGGTTGTCATCATCGACACGAAAATCGCACTCTTGCTCGTCAAGCTGGAAAAACCGAAAGCGGTATTCGACTTCGCTGACTCGCTTCATCGCTGCAGCGATATCGACGACTTGCTCGGGCGTCTTGAGGATCATGATGTATTTATCTCCCAAGCAAAGTCGCTCGCCACCCAGGATCACATGGCTAAGTGGATACTCGCCGTTACAACACGTGAGTTCGCCATCGGTTAGAGTACGATGAATGGGATCCCAGGCTTTATCCGTATGGCACAACCATTCTCGCTCGAAGCGAAAACACCTCTTCTCAACTTGGTTCACGACAAAGTCAATCCTCTCATCGTCGCCCGATATCTCTTTTAGTTGTCGAGCCTCGTCGTTCGTCAAGGCGAAATGCACTCCAAGGAACATTGCGATCTTCCTTGTACGACAGGTTGCTGCGTGTTCGTAGAAATCGACTTGTTAAGGTAGATGAATCGGCTCGTTGTTTGGGCGGCAATTCAATCAGTGACTTCGACGTCGGTCGCTCAGGCTCGCGGCCGCTTCGTATGCCAATCCGTCGCGCGCTGGTACATCGCGGCGGCGCGGAGCAGACGTTCTTCGTCGAACGGCCGGCTTTGGAGTTGCAGACCGATCGGCAGGCCGGCTTTCGTCAGTCCGCACGGGAGACTGATGCCCGGGACACCCGCCAGGTTCGTGGGGACAGTGTAGAGGTCTTCGAGGTACATCGAGAGCGGGTCGTCGGTCTTTTCCCCCAGCTTGAACGCGGGGGACGGGGTCGTCGGGCCAATCAGGAAATCGACTTCCTCGAATGCCTTGTCGTAGTCCTGCCGGATGAGCCGGCGGACCTTGAGGGCCTTCAGGTAGTAGGCGTCGTAGTAGCCGGCACTGAGCGTGTAAGTGCCGAGCATGATGCGGCGCTTCACTTCGGGGCCGAACCCTTCGGCGCGGGTCTGGCGATAGAGGCGGATGAGCGGAGTATCGAGCTGAGCGAGTTTTGGCTTGTCGCCCGCCGCTTCGAGCCTTTTCTGCTCGGCGGCGAGCTGCTCAAGCATCGCTTTCTCGTCGGTGCGATAGCCGTAATGGATGCCGTCGTAGCGGGCCAGGTTACTCGACGCTTCGCTGGGGGCGATGATGTAGTACGTGGCGATGCCGTACTTGCTGTGCGGCATCGAGAGGTCTCTCACGGTCGCGCCGAGCGACTGATAGACCTTCACCGCCTCGCGGACGGCCGATTCAATTTCGCTATTGAGGCCTTGGCCGAAATGCTCGCGGACGAGGCCCAATCGCAGCCCCTGGAGGGGCTGGCTAAGCGTTTTGGAATACTCCGGCACAGTCAGATTCGCGCTCGTCGAGTCGCGTGGATCGTGGCCGGCGATGGCTTCCAAAAGGATCGCACAATCTTCAGCTGTGTGCCCCATGGGGCCGATCTGGTCGAGCGAACTGGCAAAGGCAACGAGGCCATAGCGGCTGACGCGGCCGTAGGTCGGCTTGAGACCAGTCACACCGCAGAAGGCCGCCGGCTGGCGGATCGAGCCCCCCGTGTCGGTGCCGATCGAAAGGGGTGCCATTCCAGCCGCCAGGCAAGCAGCCGCGCCGCCGCTAGAGCCGCCGGGGACGCGAGAAGTGTCCCAGGGGTTGGTCGTCTTGAAATAGGCGCTGTTCTCGGTCGAGCCCCCCATCGCGAACTCGTCCATGTTCGTCTTGCCGAGGATCACCGCATCGGCGGCCTTCAGCTTCTCGACGACGGTTGCGTCATACGGCGGGACGAAGTATTGCAGAATTTTGCTGGCGCAGGTTGTTTTGATCCCCTTCGTGCAGAGCACGTCCTTGATGGCAATCGGCAGGCCGCCTAGTTTGCCGACCGGCTTGCCGGCAGCGCGGCGGGCGTCGATTTCCCTTGCCTGGGCGAGAGCCGCGTCGATGTCGAGATGCAAAAACGCCTTGATCTCGCCGTCACGGGCGCAGATCTGTTCGGCGTAGGCGTTCACGAGCTCAACCGACGAAACCTTGCGGGTGTCCAAATCGCGAAGGAGGTCAGCCGCAGGGCGATTGATCAATGACATGGGCGACAAAACCTCTTTCAATCCGCCAGCACGTGGTTTGCGTTCTCTATTCGGTTTGGAAATTCAAGAACTCTTGAGCTATTGCCCTTGTCTCATTCGACGCAGAGAGATGTTCAGCTGCTAATTTCAGAACGTCAAGCAGTGCTTCTCGTTGGTCGCTGGCCAGATTGCTATTGAGCAGTCGATTCACCATCCAGACTGTCGTCGGTGTGGGGAGGCGTCGCACCGATTGAGTAAGCTCAATAACGTACTCATCCGCATGGCCGCGATCATATGTGTGCTCAACCAAATGCACCAGCGGCCCCGGATTGCCCCACCAAGCTTCAGGAAACCGTTCAAATGCGTCGAAGACTGCAGCAACCGCAAAGTGCAATTGTTCGATGTGCTCAAATCCATCGGAGATCAAATACAGCCGTTCTAGATCTGCAGTCTCGTCACCAGTTGGTTGGTACGACCCGATGTCGTGGATCAAAGTCTGCACCGTCCGCGGCATCGTCCCCTCACTCCCCCAACACCGCCGGCACGCGGTAGCACTCGCTGTCGCGCTTCGGAGCGTTGGCCAGTGCCGCATCCCGCGGCAGGCTCGCGGCCAGCGCGTCGTCGCGGAAGACATTGTGCATCTCGACCGCGTGGGCCATCGGTTGCACGTTGTCGGTGTTCACTTCCGCCAGTTGCTCGACGTAGCCCACAACGCGCGTGAGTTGCGTCGTCATCGTGTCGAGCTCGGCTTCGGAGAGGAGGAGCCGGCCGAGGAGCGAGACCTTTTCGACGTCGGCGCGAGTGAGCGACATGAGGAAGTGCGGAGTGGGGATTGCGGAATGCGGAGTGAATGTCCCAAGCCGCTACGCGCGACCAATGGTCGCGGCTATGTGATTCAACCCCGACCGCTGGTTTGGGCTTTGTCGCTACTTCTTCGCGCCTTTGGACGGGGCTGGCTTGGCGGGAGCGGCCGCCTTGGCCGGAGCAGCAGCTTTCGCGGGAACTGGAGCCTTGGGAGCGGCAACGCCACCTTTCATGGCCTGTCCTTTGTGCTGCACGTTGACCGGCAGTTTGAAGGGGGCCTGCTGGATCGCCTTGCGAATCTTCCCCGCCTTCAGGCAGCGGGTGCAGATGCGGACGTACTTGTTCGTGCCGTTTGGAGTGGTGATCTTCACCCTCTGAAGGTTGGGCTTAAAATCCCGGCGGGTAATGCCGGTGATCTTGGTGCCGACGCCCCCCAAGTACTTTGCCTTACCGCGGGTTTCGATCTGATGCCCTTTGCTGGCCTTTTTATCGCAGAATTCGCACTGAGCCATGGCCCTAATTCCTTGTCGCTATTGGGAATCCATCAATATAGCGATTGCCGGGCGGGTCGCAACGGCGGGGTTAGAAGCTGACAGACTCCCGTTGTTTTCGAACGCGATAAACCCAACCCGCGAAAAGGCCGCCGACGTACGCGAAAAGCATGGCAGACAGCAGGTGGCCGATGACACCGAATCGAATGAATCGCGGGAAGTCGCTTGCAAAATCCGGTGCTATGGGACCAAGCAAATCTTCGGTAGGCAGTTGGAGATTGTAAGTGCCTAGATTGAGTCGAAGAAAGAAATAAAGGACATAACAAGCCAGATATCCGAACGCCCAGGATTGCCGTTCGCCGCGGTCCACGATGGCGACGATCAACGCGGCCGCAAATGCCAGGATCGCGGTTGATGTGAGGATACTTCGCCAAATCACTGTCGGGTAAGCGAGTGCGGCGCACGCAACGGCCAAGAAAGCGGTTGCCAAGATCAAGTCGCGAATCGTGAATCGGGGTATGTAGTTTGCCATCAGAGATCACCGCTTCCGCAGCGCCCATTGAAATAGCCAAAACGTGACGGCTGCCAAGGCCGCAGTGACGCCGATGCCCGCGGCCGTGCTGGCAATGCCGCGAGTTCCGCCATGTTTGCCCAGTTCTGCGATCACGCCGATCGCGACTCCGATTGTCCAGAGTGCGGCGAGAATGGCGACGCCGAGTTTGAGAAACTTCATCAGGCACCTTGTTGCGGAGCGCTACCGCCACATGAATCCCAGACAAGCGAGCAGGCAGAAGAGCACGAGCACGACAAAGATGCCCACGATCAGACGGAGTGCTGTGTCGCTGGCCCAGCGCTCGCGGACTTCCGACAGGCTGCGCGGCAGTTGCCACCCAGGACCTCCGGCATCCTGCCACGCCGAGTGCCGCTCTGGTTCGTTGCCGCGCCACGACTCGTCGTCGCTCGCCCAGGGTTCGCCGCGATCGGCATCGTCGTCCATGAGGCGAATTGTAAGCCCGCGAATCGGGGGGAGCGATGCAGCGAAACCACAACGGGTGGTAGGTCGCGCTAGTGCGACCTACAAGATGTGGTATGTCTGTTGACAGGCATGTGTACGGATGATCCAATTCATTGGAAGGGCAGACTGTCGGTGCAGGTTTGGCTCGCCACGAAAGTGCGATGTTATGAGAGTTCCGATGAATGCAGCCAGGTTACCGGGAAAGGCCGTTTTCGGCGTTTTTGGTAACCATGAGAAGCTGAACGCAGTTGTCGCGCGTGACACAACTGCAAGAATAGAAACGACTTAGGCCGCAGGGATTTTCGCCCGCTGGCGGCGCAGGTTACCGCCAAACGCAAAAACGTGGCAACCACTGCGAACCCGTTTCCCCACAACGACTTACAACGAAATCAGTAACGAAAAGAGCGAATTTCGGTGGTAACCTGAGGTTCATTTCGCATGTCAAGGTGGGAGCCGTGATCGGCTAGGGAGTAATCCTTTTCAGAGCGTGACGGAAGCGCTACGATTCCAGGAAACCTTGCCGCCTGGGAAAGCTCTAACGCTTGATCCGCCCATGACCGCTCGCTCCTTCCATTTCGGCTCGGCATTGTGCCGATGTACGAGGTAGCGCATCTCTGACGCTACCCTCGCATTCTACTGCCCTGGTCGTTGAACCCACTTCGCTTGCCGGCGACTCGCCACATGGGTT
Organism: uncultured Pirellulaceae bacterium; assembly: GCA_964384375.1. Classification (GTDB taxonomy): domain Bacteria; phylum Planctomycetota; class Planctomycetia; order Pirellulales; family Pirellulaceae; genus CAYLLN01. The sequence goes on along the minus strand of CAYLLN010000019.1, from coordinate 20,082 downwards.
GCCCGCACTTCCGGAGCTTCGTCATGGCCTCCGACTTTCGCCTCAAAGAGCAACTTCCCCGCCTGACCGACAAGATCGTCGGCACGTATCGCGATGTGCCGGCGATCAGCCACCTCGGCCATTGTGCCTTGCCGAACTACGACCAGGTCGTCGAGTGCGTGGAGGACTTGAAGGAGGTGCTGTATCCCGGCTATCGGCGGCGCGAGGGGTTGCACATCGGCAACGTGACCTACCACGTCGGCGACCTGATCGACGGCCTGCACGACAAGCTCACACGTCAGATCGCGCGGGCCTTGTTGCACGAGGATCGCGTCGTGCGGAAGACGAAGGAGTGCCTCGAACCGGTCGATTACGAGGCGAAGGGGCAGGCGATGGCGATCACGTTCCTCGAGCGGATTCCCGCTTTGCGGAGCATCCTCGCGACCGATGCCGAGGCGGCCTTTGCCGGCGACCCGGCGTGCAAGAGTATCGACGAAGTCGTGTTTTGCTATCCGGGTTTCGAAGCGATCACCGTGCATCGCATGTCGCACGAACTGCGGCGGCTCGGCGTGCCGTTCATTCCGCGAATGATGAGCGAGTGGGCCCACAAGCAAACGGGGATCGACATTCACCCCGGCGCGACGATCGGCCATCACTTCTTCATCGACCACGGCACCGGCGTCGTCATCGGCGAGACGTGCGACATCGGCGACCACGTGAAGATCTATCAAGGTGTGACGCTCGGCGCGCTCAGCTTCGCGACCGACTCGGACGGCAACCTCGTCCGCGGCCACAAGCGTCATCCGACGATCGAGGACCACGTCGTCATCTACGCGAGCGCGACGATTCTTGGCGGCAAGACAGTCGTCGGCCACCACTCGGTCATCGGGTCGAGCGTGTGGCTGACGCACACCGTCGAACCACACACGACCGTGACGATGGAGAAACCGCGGCTACGCATTCGGGCGGAGATGCCGGATGAACTCAAGCCGGAGCTGAATTACTCGATTTAGCAGCGGGATGGTAGCCCGACGCGTCAGCGAGGGGAACGCAAACAATGTCCCTCGCTAACGCTTCGGGTTGATATGGTGACAACGCCACCAGGCGATCATGCCAATCGCAACCAATCCGAACCAACCAAATCCGCTGATAATCGCACCGACGAATAGCGGGCGATAGTCGGGCGAGTATTCGACGATGTCGCTGCGGGGACGGTTGACTCGCCACAGTGCCGCACCCTCCGGCAGATCGGGCACAGCAACACGCTCGGAGTGTGCCGGCGTGAGCGACTCCGGCAAGATCAGGTATTCGATGCCGGCTTGATCGACCGCTTGCCACGCGGCAGCGTCATCGGCAGCGAACGACGAGCGCGCGAGCGGGGCCAGCAGTCGCTGGTGCTCGGTTGATTTGATGCCGACTTGAGAGTTGGCGAGAGCAATGTCTTCCAGCAGGGCGTACCGGCCGGCGAGTGTGGCTCGCTCCCACGCTGCGATCTGCTCCATTCGCTGATCGGAAGCGGCCTTGCTGAACTCGGCAGGCCACCAGCGAGCGGCACGATAGACGCGCGGTCGATTGTCGCCCGAAGCGAAGACGGCGGCGAGCGGCGAAGGCTTGCGCCAGGTTGCTGCCGGTGCTGTCGGAACAAGCCACGCATTGGCGACGGAGAGTTCGATCACACAAATCGAGAGCAGGATCGCTTGCCAAACGAAGGGGCGCTGTGACGTTGCCGCTTGGCTCAGGATGATTGCCGTAACGATGGTGACAGCAGCGGTGTGAACCAGCGCGAGAATGATGTCGGTCCATGCTCCGGCGCTGTCGAACGGTCCGAATGTCGGATCGACGACACCGGCTCCGAGCGTCACAAACTGGCTGGCGACCAGCGAGCCGATCGCTGCCGCGCCGCTAACGATGCCGAGGCCCGCCAGCACGACGGTCAATCGTCGCGAGTTGCCGACGACGAGTTTGTCCCAGCCGAATGCCGCGAGCAGGCTCAGCCCGCACGCAGCGACAACTAGTAGCTTGGCCGGATACCGAAACAGGATGTACTTCGGCAGCAGGACGACGAAGAGCCAGTACACGCCGCCGACCGGATCGCCAATCGCCAATTGCGAACCAACGAATTGCCGCACGAGCCAGCTAAGGCCATACGTACCGAAACTGCCTAATGAAAAGAGGAGCACGGTCCACGACAGCCAGCGGATGCGTGGATCGGCAGCGCGAAGGCTGAATAAGCCAAGTCCAAGCAAGAGCGGCAAGAGGCCCATGTATAGCGACGGGGTCCAAACGCGACCTTCCGCAGGCCAAAGCGAAAGCCAGCGGCGATGCTCTGGGAACATCTGCCCGGCAATGTTTGGCCAAACCAGTTCCGTCAGCCGCCACGGCCCGACGCTGAAGTCGTAAGTCGTGTCGTGATGTGTATCGAGCGACGGTTGGCCGAAGAGACCGCGCAAAACCTGATCGCCGCTCAAGTCGTGCGTTTCTGATCCGACAACAATCTCAAAGATGTTTCGGGGGTTCACAAACTGCGCGCGTTCGCTGTTACTGCTCGCGACCTGCGACGGAAGGATCTGAATCGCAGCCAGAAGAAAGGCTGAGAGTCCTGCGACGCTGACCAAACCCAGGCTCGCGACCAACGAAAAGCCTCGCTTGCGCGTCGGGTTGGTGTCCGCAACTACACCCCCCTGGCGCGACCACGCCAGCAGCACGGCATACAGCCCGCCCAGGAGCAGCACGTGATACGCCATCTGCGGATCGCCGCCCAGGATCATCAGCGCGAGGACGCCGGCCAGCCAAAGCACTTGACCCCAGCAACGCTCGCGTATGACACCGTCCAAACAACCCAGCGCAAACGGCAGCCACGCCGCGCCGACGAGATAGACGACATTGCTATGTTGAAACAGGACGTTGCCGCCGAGCGCATACGAGACGGCTGCCAGCGCCGCGCCGAGGATGCTCGCCTGCCAGCGGCGAGCCAGCCAATAGACGCCGATCGCGCAGAGGACAACATGGCCGAAGACATACAGTTTGAATCGCAACGCGAAATCGACCGGCAAGGCGAACACAAGCTTGCCCGGATACCACAGGCTGGCGGTCGGATCGGCATGCACTGCTTCGCCGCAGTTCTCGTGTGGGTTCCAGAGCGGCAACTCACTCGCGCCCCACTTGTCGGCACTCCACTTGAAAAGCGGATAGTAGTAGTGGCCGGCATCGCGCATCGCGAACATCCGGTCGGAGAACAAGATTGGTGCAAACAATACAAGCAACGGGAGCGCGATCGCCAGCGCCGCGACGGCGAATTCGCCGCGCGTGGCTGGTTGTGTTTCGGGCTGATTGGCGGTTTTCACGCCAGTCGTGCCTCCCCCGTTCGACTACTGCACAAGCTGCTGGTTCTTCCGATTTTAACGTCGCCACCGTCACATCCATCTGCCGCCTGCGCTTGAGTTTACGTCGCCACGCCCCGCACCCGCCTCGCCAACCGGCAAGGTTTCCTGCGGGAAACCGAATTAGCAGGTGGTATAAACACTTGGGTCAAAATTCCCGTTCCTGACCGGAGCCACGCGATGGCCAGCCGCATGCGAATCGAAAACGACCAACCCAGTCCCAGAGTGCCGCTGCTCTTCATGCTTGGCGGCGTGCTCGTGCTCGCGAGCATCATCGGAGCGCCGATCTTCTACTGGGGCTTTTGCCGGATCAACGTGCCGACCGGCTACATGGCCGTGCTCACGCGCAAGACCGGTAAGGATCTGCCCAACGACGAGGAACTCGCCCCCGACGGTTCCTACAAGGGTTTGCAAAAAGAGGTTCTCGCCGAAGGTCGGCACTTCCGCAATCCTTGGTCGTGGGATTGGGAAGTCGTGCCGCAGATTGAGATTCCGCAGGGGAAAGTGGGCGTGCGAATTCGTCTCTATGGCGACGATCCGCCGGCCGGCGAAGTGATCGCCTGGAAGGAAACCGAGAAAGGGATCGTGCCCGGCGTTTTACAGCCGGCCCGCTATCCCATCAACGCGGTGGTCAGCGGCCAGACTCGCACGCGCGACAACTACGCCGAGATGATCGAGCTGCACGACCCAGTCACCGTTCCGGCCGGCTTTCGCGGCGTGCTGACGAACCTCTCGGGCGAGATGCCCAAGGATCCCAACACGCTCACGCTCACTCCCGAAGACAAGACCAAGCGCGGCGTCGTCACACATACGCTCGATGCCGAAACGTATCCGCAGTACTCCAACCCGTACATTCACCGGGTCGAACTGGTCGATTGCCGCAGCCAGCGGTTCAACCTTTCGGCCGACGGCGACATGGGCTTTCCTTCGAAGGATGGATTCTGGGTCGTACTCGACGGGATCATCGAGTTCCGCGTGATGCCCGAACGAGCAGCAGAAGTCTATGTGGTTTACAACGAAACTCAGAACGATTTAGGGGGCACGCGGATCGACGACGAGGTGATCAAAAAAGTCGTTATGCCCAACGCCCGCTCGTTCTGCCGCCTGCGAGGCTCCGACCATTCGGGCCGCGAGTTTATCTCCGGCGACACGCGGACGAAGTTCCAGGAAGACTTTCAGCAGTCGCTCGAAACGGCCTGCGAGTCGCAAGGGATCGAGATCATTCAGGCCCTGATCACACGGATCAACCCGCCGCAGCAGATCGCTCAGCCCGTCCGCGACCGCCAGATTGCCATCGAAAAGGCCAAGCAATTCGGCCGGCAGCTCCTGCAGCAAGAGTCGGAAAAGCAGCTCTCCATTGAAACCGAAATGAATGTGCGGAAGCAGAACATGGTCGAGGCTGAGAAGCAGGTCATCAAGATTACAACCGAGGCCAAGCAAGCCCAGGAGATCGCCGTCATCGAAGCGAACAAGCGACTCAAGGTGGCTGAGCTCGACTTGCAAGCGGCGACCGACCTTGCCGCGGCAACGCTTGCCCGCGGCACCGCCGAGGCCAAAGTCATCGAGTTTCAGAACGAGGCCGAGGCGGCCGGCTGGAAGAAGGCGGTTTCTGCGTTTGCCAACGACGGCGACGAGTATGCCCGCTGGACGATGCTCAAGAAGCTAGCCCCCGCCTTCCGGAGCATGATGGTCAACACGAACGACAGCCCGATTATGGAAATCTTTCGCGAATACCAGCAGCAGCAAAAACCGGCCAGTGCTGTGAAAACGGCAGCGGGGAATTAGTGCCGAATTCGTGAAAGCAGTAGCCGAATTCGTGAGAATTCGCACACGCACAAAACATCGAACAACTCCGAAGTCTTACGACTTCGACTACGAATCAAAGTCAGGAATCAATCATGCGTAACACCAACCTCATCGCGTCGGCCGTGCTGGTCCTGGCGGGCATCTTGCTCGCCGCCTTTACGATCCACATGACGGTCAACTGCATCTATGTGAACGAGGGGGAGAGTCTGCTCCTCAGCTATAAGGGCCCGCTCATCTTCGGCAGTGGCAAGCCCGCCGTGCCAGGACAATTCGCCAAAGACGGCGAAGTGGGCATTTACGAGGAGATGAAAGGCCCGGGACGCCATTTTTATAGCCCGCTCTGGTGGACGCGCGAGCGTGTGCCGGATGTCGTCGTCAAGCCGGGCGAAGTCGCCGTCATCATCAGCCGCATGGGGAACGATCCGCCTGCTGGACAATTCCTGGTGGACGGCGAGCTCTATGGTCCCAACCGCGCGAAGCACAAAGGGACGCTCCGCAAGGTGCTTGGCCCCGGCCGTTACCGCATCAATCGGTATGCCTTCGATGCCAAAATCATCTCCACGGAACAAAAGAAAGTCGGCGAAAATACGAAGTTCTCCGGCTGGGTGACAATTCCAACCGGCTATGTCGGCGTCGTGACCAATCTCGACAAGGGGGCGATTGCCGGCGGACTCGGCGGCATTCAGTCAAACGTCTTGCCGCCAGGCATCTATGCGATCAATCCCAAGGCCCAGGACATCGACATCGTCGGCGTCGGCTACTGGGAAACCAGCATCTCCGTCAAGCACCGCGTGGATGCCGAGGGGCGCGAGATTCTCGATCCCAGCGGCGAACCCGAAGCGATCGCCGGTTCGGGCATCGGTTTTCCCTCGAACGACGGCTTCAACATTCAGCTCGACTTCACGGCGATCTGGGGCGTTTTGCCCAAGGACGCTCCGCAAGTGGTCAGCACGTTCGGCAGCATCGCGGCGGCCGAGCAGCGCGTGATCATTCCGCAGTCGGAAAGCATCAGCCGCATCAACGGCTCGAAGATGGGAGCGACTGAGCTGCTCGTCGGCGAAACGCGGCAGAAGTTCCAGACGAGTGTGTCGGAGCACTTCCAGACGGAGGTGAAGCGGAGCGGCCTCTCGCTGCTCTACGGCCTGGTGCGGCACATCTACATTCCCAAGGACATTCGCACGCCGCTGCAAGAGGGTTACATCGCCGACGAGCTGACGCTCACGCGAGAAGAAGAGCGAACGACCAAGACCGCGGAAGGGGAGCTGCGCGAGGCAGAGAAGAAAGTGATTCAGGAGACCGAGAAGGTGAAGGTCGAGACGGCAAAGCTCGTCGCGTCGGTCATGGCCGAAGGGGAGAAGGAAGTGGGCGAGATCGAAGCCGCCACGAAGCAACAAGTCGCCGCGATCGACAAGCAAATCGCCGAGTTCGACGCCAAGCGGATCGAGCAACTCGGTAAGGCCAAGGCCGACGCCGAGAAGCTGATGCAGGAAGCCCAGTCGCAGAAGTTCGATCTTGCGGTCAAAGCGTTCGGCAATCCGGCCGCCTACACGCGATGGCAGTTCGCGAGTGGCCTGCCGGAAGACATGCAGCTGCAGCTCTTCTATGCCGGCGAAGGGACACTCTGGACCGACCTGAAGGGGATCACGCCGACGTTGCCGCTGACCAGCCCGGCTGCTCCGGCGCCGAAAGCGCCGTCAGTCTCGCCGACTCGGCCGCAAGGGCCTGCTGCGACGCGGCCGAATTAAACGCTTGCTAGTTCCACGTACTCGTGAGCCAATTCATCCGCCAGCCGGGTCACGTCGGCCCGGACGTGCGGCTCGCCGTCCTGCTCTGGCAGTACGAAGCGACTGATGCGGGCCGAGGCAACGAGTCGCCGCGGCTGGCGGTCGCTTGCTTCACCGACGGTGAGCGCGGCCAAGAGATCGCCGAGCGTTGTCTCTTCCGCGACGGATCGTTGGCCCAAGCCGGCATCCATGACTGGCGAGAGGGCAATCGTGCCGACGATCTCGTGATTGAGGTAAGGCATGTTCGGAATTCAGTTCGTGTTCGCTTACGCACTCGCGCGCGAGCGGCGGAGTGCCTCGTGAACCGGAGTTGCCGCCGGCTCTTCCTCGGGTTCGTGATACAGGCGGACGCTTGCCGAGTCGCCGGCTAGCGCCTGCCGGATGTCGGATAGCAGTCCTCGGACCTCGTCGATCGCATCCTCGCGACCATCGTCCTCGGTCGCTTCCCCGTGCGTTGGGATGTCGCACGTGTCGTGCTTGCGGATGCGGTGCGGCGGATGATCGATCACCACACGCAGCTCGAACGGTCCCAGCTGGAGCACGTCGCCGTGAAACAGTTCCGCCGATTCGACTTCCTCGCCGCAGACGACCAGTGCCGGACCGGAGCCGAGGCGGCGGATGCTTACGTCGGTGCCGGAAACGAACAAGTAGGCGTACGCTTCGGGAAACGAGAGGTCGCCGAGCACCAGATCGCAGTCGCTGGCCGCCCCGATCAGAAACACCTTGCCTGGGATGCGGCGCACGCGCTCCCGCACCCGGCCGCGCAAGATTTCCAGCGACACCTGGGGGGCGGCTGGCAAAATGTGCGGCTGGGGCAGGCTGTGCCGGTCCAGTCGAAGAATTGGGGTGTCCATCGCTCGTGATCCCAAGAAGAGCGCGGCCGCCATCCGCTTTGCGGCCGGTCACTTTCCTAGAGAATCATCGGCACGCCGCCGAGCGAGGGGCCATGCCTGGGCGTCGGGGATGCGAGAATTTCGCTGCGCCGATCGCGCCGTCAATGCTACAGACGTGCGCGGCGAACGATTCGCTGCTGCGCGCGGGCCTGCGCTACCAGCCGACTGCGCACCTCGAGCTGCTCGTCGGTCGCCGCGACCTGCCGCATCGCGCCGGCGAGTTGCAGATCGGCAGCCGCACCGTCCACCTTGGCGGCGGGAACCGCCCGGCCGGTAAGCACCGAGACAACATTGTCCGCCACCTCGACGAACCCCCCATCGACATAGAACGTCTTGGTCGTTCCGCCGCTCTTGATCCGCATCTCGCCGTAGCCCAGGCGACCGATCATCGGGCTGTGATCGGGCGCGATGCCGATCTCGCCGTCAAACAGCGGCAGGGCGACGAACTCGGCATCCTGTTCCAGGGCCGTTTGTTCGGGCGTGACGACGACGCAGTGGAGTGTTCCGGCCATGTTACTTCCCCTTCGCCATCTTCTTCGCCTGCTCGCCTGCCTGCTCGATCACCCCGACGTACATGAAGGCGTCTTCGGGGAGGTGGTCCCACTTGCCGTCGCACAGTTCCTCGAAGCTGCGGATCGTATCTTCGAGCTTGGTGATTTCGCCGGCTTTACCGGTGAAGACTTCCGCCACGAGGAACGGCTGCGAGAGGAACCGCTCGATACGGCGGGCGCGATGCACGACCAGCTTGTCGTCTTCGCTCAGTTCATCGACGCCGAGAATCGCGATGATGTCTTGCAGTTCGCGGTAACGCTGCAGGATGCCCTGCACCCGGCGAGCGACCGCATAGTGCCGCGGGCCGACGTAGTTCGGATCGAGAATGCGGCTGGATGAGGCCAGCGGATCCACCGCCGGATAAATACCCTTTTCGGAAATCGACCGCTCCAGGTAAAGGAACGCGTCGAGCTGGCCGAATGCCGTGGCCGGGGCGGGGTCGGTCGGATCGTCAGCCGGCACATACACGGCTTGCACCGACGTAATGGCCCCCTTATTCGTCGAGGCGATTCGCTCCTGGAGAGCACCCATTTCCGTCGCCAGCGTCGGCTGGTAACCGACCGCGCTCGGCATGCGGCCCAGAAGGGCCGACACTTCGCTCCCCGCCTGGCTGAAGCGGAAGATGTTATCGACGAACATCAGCGTGTCTTTGCCGGTCGAATCGCGAAAGTATTCGGCCATCGTCAAAGCCGACAGCGCGACGCGAAGACGGGCGCCCGGCGGCTCGTTCATCTGACCGAACACCATGCACGTCTGCTCGATGACTTTGCGGCCCGTCTGGCCGATTTCGGCTTCCTGCATTTCGATCCAGAGGTCGGTCCCTTCGCGGGTCCGTTCGCCGACGCCCGCAAACACCGAAAAGCCACCGTGTGAGCTGGCGACGCGAGCGATCAGTTCTTGCAGAATAACCGTCTTGCCCAGGCC
>CAYLLN010000019.1:0-10754 GCA_964384375.1 uncultured Pirellulaceae bacterium | reverse complement strand
GGCACCGCCGAACAACCCGGCTTTGCCACCGCGGACGAATGGGGTCAGCAGGTCGATAACTTTGATCCCCGTTTCGAACACTTCCGTGCTCGTCGAGAGATCGGCAACCGCCGGGGCAGGGCGGTGAATGGGCCAGAATTCCTTGGCGTTCACCGGGCCGCGATCGTCGATCGGGTCGCCGAGCAAATTGAACACGCGGCCGAGCGTCGCCTCGCCGACAGGAACCGAGAGCGGCGCGCCGGTATCGACCACGTCCTGCCCGCGAATGAGACCGTCGGTGCTGCCCAGCGCGACGCAACGGACGCGACCGCCGCCCAGCTGCTGCTGCACCTCGCCGGTCAACTTGATCGGCACTCCCTTGTGGTTCGATTCGATCTTCACCGCGTTGTAGATCGCGGGGAGATTGTCTTCCGAAAACTCGGCGTCGAACGTCGAGCCGATCACTTGGGTGATTTTGCCGACTTTGTTCGTAACAGTTGCGGTCGCCATGAACTTTGAACCTTAATCTTCGAAACTTAAACGGTTACTTGCCCTTGAGGGCTTCCACGCCGCCGATGATCTCCATGATCTCGCCGGTGATCTGGCTTTGGCGGGCGCGGTTGTAGGTCATCGACAGGTCTTTGATCATCTCCGACGCGTTCTCGGTCGCACTCTTCATCGCCACCATGCGGGCGATCTGCTCGCTTACCGCCGCGTCGAGGAAACACTTGAAGAGCCGAATCTTGAAGCTCATCGGCACGACTTCCTGCAGGATGCTTTCGGCCGAAGGAAGGAACTCGTACTGCGTTTGATCGGAGTTGCCGGCCTTCTTGTCGGCTGATTCGGCCTCGCCGCCAAGCGACGAGAGAGGGAGGAGCGTTTCGACGACGGCCATCTGCTTCGACGTGCTGACGAACTTCGTGTAAGCGACGTCAAGGCGGTCGAGCTTGCCGGAGATGTACGCGTTCAGATAACGATTAGCAATCGGCTCAACTTCCTCGAACTTCGGCTGGTCGTTGAATTCGAGGTACGATTCGTCGATCGAGACGTTCCGGTACTTCAGGCCCGCAATGCCGCGCTTGCCGGAAACCTCCAGCCGCAATTGCGGAGCGGCCGTCTTGAGTTCCTGATACCGGGGTGCGGCCAAGCGGATGATGCCGCCGTTGTAGCCGCCGCAGAGGCCGCGATTGGCCGTGAGCACCAGCAGCGTCGCATGCTCGACCGTTTCGTGCGCCTCAAGCAGCGGGTGCGAAACGGTGAGCCCCGCTTCGGCCAACCGCGAGACCACCTGCGTGATCCGCTGCGTGTAGGCGGTGGCGGCCATTGCCCGGTCCATCGCCTTTTTGTATTTCGCACGCGCGATCAGCTCCATCGTCCGCGTGATCTTGCGGATGTTGCGGATCGACTTGCGTCGCTTATCGAGGGCGCGGGCTTTGGCCATGTTCTCGGTAGGGTGGGCTGAGCCCACCGTGGACAGTTGTGGTGGGCCAAGCCCACCCTACGACTACTTAATGAGGCGGATAGTGTATGGATAGCGGTAGTAAACGCCTTTGTTCGCTTCCAGGCCGCCAATGATGCTGAAGATAATGTCGCCGACGATCACTAGCGGCAGCAGGAAAATGCCGACGATCGTGACGGTACAAATCAGTGTGACGATCAGCACGGCGATCTGAAAATTGAGGGCTTCCTTCCCCTGGTCATCCACAAACGGCGACTGGTCCTTCTTCACCAGCCAAACGATCAGCGGCCCGAGGAACGTCAGGCCGCCGAGCGCGAGGGCGATGAGCGACGACAGGTGCGCAAGCATTCCCCACGTGCGGTCGTCGCTCGTTAATCCCTTTCCCGCTGGTGCATCGGTGGACATGATCAGTTCTCCCCGCAGCGTGCGCTACTTCCCCTTCTTCACGAACGTCGCCTTGAAGAGGCGGAGCGTATCGGTCAGGGCCGTCTTCAGCTCCGGTGTCAGTTCCTTCTTCTCGGCAATCTCGGTTCGCAGGGCCGGCTTGAGGTCGCGGACGTACTGCAGGAACTCGACCTCGAAGTCGCGGACGCGATTGGTCGGAATCTCGTCGAGCTCGCCCGTGTTGCCGGCATAGACGATCATGATCTGATCGACCACATCTAGCGGCTGATACTGCGGCTGCTTCAGCAACTCCACCATCCGGTAACCGCGGTCGAGTCGCGACTGAGTGGCTGCGTCCAGGTCGGTGCCGAGCTGGGCGAACGCTTCCAGTTCGCGAAACGCGGCCAGTGCCAAACGCAAACCGCCGGCGACCTGCTTGTCCTTCATCGCCTTGATCTGAGCCGAGCCACCGACGCGGCTGACCGAGATGCCCACGTTCATCGCGGGGCGGATGCCTTTGAAGAACAAGTCCGGCTGCAGGTAAATCTGTCCGTCGGTAATCGAAATCACGTTCGTCGGAATGTAGGCCGACACTTCACCTTCGAGCGTTTCGATAATCGGCAAGCTGGTGAGCGATCCGCCGCCGAGTTCCTTGCTCAGCTTGGCCGACCGTTCGAGCAAGCGGCTATGGCAGTAGAACACGTCGCCGGGGAACGCCTCGCGACCCGGCGGCCGCCGCATGAGGAGCGACATCTGCCGGTAAGCGACGGCTTGCTTCGACAAGTCGTCATAGACGATGAGGGCGTGCTCGCCTTTGTAGGTGAAGTACTCGGCCATCGCCGTGCCAGCATACGGCGCGACATATTGCAGCGGGGCAGGGGAGCTGGCGCCGGCCACGACGACCGTCGTATAGTCCATCGCCCCGTGATCTTCGAGCACCTTGATCGTATTGCGGACCGACGAGTCCTTCTGGCCGATCGCGACGTAGAAGCACTTCACGCCGGAGTTCTTCTGGTTCAGGATCGTGTCAATGGCGATCGTCGTCTTGCCGGTCTTGCGGTCGCCGATGATCAGCTCGCGCTGGCCGCGGCCGATGGGCGTCATCGCGTCGATCGCTTTGATGCCGGTTTGCAGCGGCTCTTTCACGGGCTGGCGACCGGCCACGCCGGGAGCCATGAATTCCACTGGGCGGCTTTCGGTCGTTGCCACCGGACCTTTGCCGTCGAGCGGATTGCCGAGCGGATCGACAACGCGGCCAATGACCGCCGGACCGACCGGCACCGAGAGGAGCTTGCCGAGCGCTTTGACTTCGTCCCCTTCTTCGATCGTGAGGTAGTCACCGAGAATCGTGACGCCGACGCTCCCTTCTTCCAGGTTGAACGCCAGGCCAATCGAGCCGTTGGGGAACTGCACCATCTCGCCGGCCATCACATTCGACAGGCCGTACACGCGAGCGATGCCGTCGCCCACCTCCAGCACGGTTCCGACTTCCTCGACGCGGATCGCGTCGGTGTATTTCTCGATCTCGGCCTGAATGACCGAGGCGATTTCGGCGGCATTGAATTTCGTCATGGCAAATCAATTCCCGGCGTTGCCGGCTGTGAATCTGGTTTAAGTCAGAGCGAACCGTTCCAGCGATTCGCGAATCTTCGTGGTGGTTTGTTCGAGAGCGACGGCCTGCATCGTCTTCAGCTTGCCGGCGAGGCTGCCGTCATAGACCGTGTCGCCGACCCGCACGACCAGTCCGCCGAGCAGATCGGGATTGAGCGATGTGGTGAGCACGACCTCGCGGCCGAGCATCTGGCCGAGTTTCGCGACGATTGACGAGCGGAGGTTGTTGCTGATCGGTGCGGCCGTCTGCACGAGCACCTCGACCCGATTCCGCATCTCGTTGACGAGCTTCTGCGCCGACCGCTCGATCGCCCGGAGGCAATCCAACCGCTCGTGCGATGCGACGACCTTGAGGAAGTTCATCGTCAAGGGCGACACGCGGCTGCCGAGCGTGCGTTCCAGCATCTGAGACTTTTCGGCCGATTCGATTCGAGGCGTGCGGAGCGCTTCATCGAAATCGGGAAGCTCATCGAGCACATCGACGATTGACGCGAGTTCGTCCAGCACTTGTTCGGTCTGGCCCGCCTTCTCGGTCGCCCCGACGAGCGCCTTGGCATAGACCAGGCCTACGCGCTGACGCCCGGTATCGAAGACAGTGTTCTTTTTTTTGCCCTGCGGCATGTTAGTTCAGCTTGGAAAACTGCTGGAGCGATTCACCAATCAGCCGATCGTGGTCTTCGGGCTTCACTTCGCGGCGAATGATGTTCGTCGCCAGTTGCACGGCCGTCTGCACGCTTTGGGCGGCAATCTCGCGGAGGGCCTCGTTCTTGGCACTTGCGATGTCGGCCACGGCCCGCTCACGCTCTTTGCCTGCCGCTTCCTGGGCTTCGGCGACGATCCGATCCTTTACCACAATCGCATCATTTTTGGCCTGCGTCACGATCGCGCGAGCCTCTTCCGTGGCCGCGGCCAGCTTCCGCTCGTAATCTTGCAGTTGCTTGGCGGCCATCTCGGAGGCATGACGAGCTTCCTCGATCTGCTTGGCGATCGTTTCCTCTCGCTTCTCAAGTGCCGCGGCAATCGGGCCCCAGGCGAACTTCGCCAAGATGCCGAGGAGCAAGAGGAAAACGAGGAACGTCGCAATGCCTAGATCCATCCGCAACTCCTGAGCGGCACGAAGCTGAGCAGTCGCGTTGGCGTGCGAGAGGTCGTGCGGATCGTGGGCGTGAGCATCGTGGCCGCCACCCTCACCATGCGATTCTCCCGCGCCGTGGCTGTCGCCGGCGTGTGGCTCGGCACCCTTCGTCTTGCCGTGGTCGTCGGCTACAGAAGCTTCGGGCGGATGCGCCTCAGCAGGGTCCGCCTTGGCTTTAGCGTCTTCGTGACCTGCTTCTGCCTTGGCCTTGGTTTCCTGGCCCAGTGCCGAAGCAGGCGCAGCTCCATTCACCCAGGCCAGCAATCCGGCCAGCGCCATCAGTATCGCAAGTCGCTTCATAGGTCCCATCCACATGGATCCAGGAACATCGCCGGCAGTCAACCGCCACTGCTCAAACGACGAGGCAAATGACAAGCGCGAAGAATGTGAACCCCTCGATGAGGGCCGCAGCGATGATCATCGCCGTCTGAATGTTGCCGGCGACTTCCGGCTGCCGAGCCATGCTCTCGTAGGCCGAACTGGCTAATTTGCCGATACCGTAAGCGGCGCCGATGGTCACGAGGCCGGCTCCAAAATAGCGGCTGAGTTCAATCATCGGAACAGCTGGGGCCACCGGGCCCGGCTGCTGAGCATGGGCGGCCGAGGCGATGAGCATCACAGCGAGGAACGCGGCGGCAAGCGTGGCATACTTCTTCACGGGAAACATCTCCTACCAGAAAAACAGGTGTAGCGCGGGCACTATGGTTTGCGGGCGGCAGCGATCTAGTGCTTGTGGATCGCCGCTCCGATGAACAACGCGGACAGCAGAGTAAACACGTAGGCCTGCAAAAAGGCCACGAACAATTCGAGCAAACTGAGCAAGGCACAACCGACAACCGAGCAGACCGCGGCGACCCACCAGATGGGACTGACCGAGCCATCGGGATTGACGAACTGAGCCGCCGCTGTCGCGCCAAAGGCCAGGGCCATGATCGCCAGCAGCACCATGTGCCCCGCGAGCATGTTGGCGAGCAAACGGACGGACAACACGGCATGTTTGATTACCAGACCGAGGAGTTCGATCAGGAAAATCATGGGCTTGAGAATGACCGCCAGCACCGGCGGCAGGTCCATGCTTGGAATTTGATTCAGGAAGTAGCCGCCGACGCCGAACGCCTTGACTCCGCCGATGAAGCCGGCGAGCAGCACGGTGATCGCCAAAGCGAGCGTCACCGCCCAGGTTCCGGTTGGCGCACCGATCCATGGCAGCATCCCGGACAGGTTCATGCCGAGGATGAAGAAGAAGATCGTGCAGAGGTAGGGCAGATAGGTCTGGCTGGGTAGCTTGTCGTGGACGTGCTCTTTAGGGGCATGTGTGGCGTGACCGTGCGCCGCATGATCGTCGTGGCCGCCATGTCCGTTCGCCGCTGCAACCGGCGCGTGAGCATGTTCGCCATGCCCGTGTTCACCGTGACCATGTTCGCCATGATCCTCGTCGTGGTGGCCGTCGAGTGCCGGGCGGGCGATTTGATCGCGAATGAAAATCACAAATGGTTCGAGCAGATTCCACGCCCAACCGCGCGGTGACTTGCCGCCGGCGACCTTCGACGCGAGCCAACTGAAGACGATCCACAGGACCAGGGCGACACCGACCTCGATCACCATGAACTTCGAGATCGCAAAGCCGAAATCGTCTCGATTGATGACACCGTCGGTTCCCCAGCGATCGGTCGGATTGACGAGCGACGACTGCGTCTCGTGCAGATTTCGCAGTTCGCCAAAGGGCTGAGGTATGATTACCTTGCCCGACAAGTGGAAGTTGTAGCCGTCGAGCTTCTCCTTCGACCACTCTGGCTGCGACGTATCCTTCTGCCACTCGCGAACCGCAGCGTCGCCACCCGCTTTGTGCCGCGCGGCGCGCCACTGGGCCTGAAACGCGGGCGTGTCTCGCTTGACGATGAATGACTCGAACGGCTCTTGGGATAGCGCGCCGAGGTAATCCTCGATCGGCCGCTGGGACGCGATCTTGGCGGCCCCTTCATCCCCATCCGCTCGTAGCTTGGCCGCTTCCGCCTTTCGCCAGGCATTGAATTCCGTCACTCGCTGCCGCCAGCGAGAATCAAGGAATTCGTCGAAGGGAGCGGCGAAGTTGTCGTGATTCTCGTGCTGCCAATGATGCCAGGCGTCGCGCGCCACAACCTTGGGGGGCATTTGAACCTGCAACGTAGCCAGATCGTTGTAGAGCTGGTCGAATTCCCAGTTCTGAAACTCGTCGTCGTTGCGAACCCAAACCTCGGGAAACTGAGCGCGGCTCGTGAACGTCGAGGGGGCGAGCACTTTCGGCAGCTCGAAGAAATACGCGTCTTTGATATGCAGGATGGGGTCGGCCATGATTTGCTATTTGCGTCGCGATCTCGCTACCGCGATTGGACCCCCACAACTTCGATCGGATTCGCGGAATGCCCTGCTGACTTAGCAGAGATCGGGCGAGGGACAAACTGCAGTGAAAGAAGTGTCTCGGTAACCAGAGCCACCAGATATAGCGCCAAAATCATGGTGAATACGCCAGCCTCGGCCAGCGGCGGATTGCTCTTTTGCAGCACAAATCCAACGACCAACGGCAACCCCATGCGAAAGAACATGCCAATCAGCACACCGTGCAGTGCCGCACCGAACCGCTGGCCCAGACACGTCGCCACGAGGGCCAGCGAGCCGGAAAGCCAACAAGTGGCGGCAGCAATTCCCGCCGCGGCAAGCCCTGTCATTCCGAAGCGGCTGTGGCCATACCAAGCAACACCGGCAGCAAACGGCAGAATGGCGAGAGCCAAGACGGCGCACGAACCGATGAGCCTGCCGACCGAGCCTTGCTGACTCGTCGCCTGAGTGTCGCCTGCGCTTTCCGCCTGCGCCCTGCCTGGTTGTGCCTTATCTGTCTGGAGATCCACGAGTGGATTCCTCGGTCTGGCCCGAAGGCCGCGGGCCGCGCGGGCCCTTCGTCATCCTGAGCAAGTGCCAAAAACCAACTGTCACGCCCACCGCCATTCCCACCAACACCCAGTAGCGAGTGTCTAAATGCCGGTCGGCAAAGTAACCGCCGACCGCGGGGAGCATCATCTCCAGCCCCACCGTGGTGATTTTCGCGACCCACTCCATCGCCGCAGCCAGCGGTTGCGGCTTACGTCGCTGGTTGTTCACGCGAACACCTAACGGCTGCGGGACGGGCTGCGAGCGGCTGCCAACATGGTGAGCGAGCAGCCTCACAAAATTGCCCAGCAAGCAGGCTTGGCAGCGATATCAACCGACGATTACGGATTCTTTAGGTCTGCGAAAGGAGGTAATTTAGTGCCGGTCTGACGGCCGGTCAACGTACCCGAGGTCATAATTCGTGTTTTTTTTCACAAAGTCAACCGCTTTGACCTAAGCCGCTTGGTCAAAGCAGTTTATGGCAAGCTCCACCCTTGAAACTGTCGCCGTAAGTCGAAAAGTCCGCAGAGGGCAAATTTTCGAACTAGCGGTGGCCGATTTTGGCCACTCCCAATTGCGAAAGCCAAGCGTTGAGGCATCCTCCCCATCAATTCAGACGCACTTCCCAAGAAAGACCTGTTCTTGCCGGCAAAGTCGGCCTGACCGGAAGATTCGCCCCCCTAGCCAGTCGGGCAGCGGAACTTGGACCCCCGCAGTTCGTTCTTTCGGGTGGTCGCGATGTTGCGATCCGCGCCCCCTTTGATTAGACTCAGGGAATTGGATTGGCCCAGCGACTTCACGTCGCAAGCCAACCCGGCACAACGACTTGGCACGACATCGGGAGTGTTCGCCGGACCAAATGCAGGACCCTGGAACGATTCGGAAATCTCCAGGAAAGCAGGCGTGGTTTGAGCGTCCGCCGGACGCGAGAAGTGCTCCTAACGCGTTTTGCCATCGGTGGTTGCGAATGGATCGCCACTGCCGACGGAGTTGCTGTATTGAAGAGGCGAGGAGCAGGCGGAGGATGTTCCGCCTGGACGGCTGTCACGGACGACGCGTCACGGAAGGCGCTGCAAACCATCGTAACGGGTGGTGCGTAGCAAAGTGCGCACTACCGCCGGTTCCAGCGGAGGTTCGTTCCTTGATTACCGCAGCTTCCCTCAAGACTCAAACCTGGCAAGACCTGGCCGACATGGCCAAACGCAAAGGGCTGCCAGGCTATAGCGCGATGCGCAAAGAAGAACTGGTCAAGGCGCTGCTTCGAGCGGCGAAGGCCAAGTCGCGTGCTCGCGAGCGTGCCGCAGCCCCTAAAGCCAAGAAGCCGCTGCGCACCGCCACGGTCCGCCGCTCGATCACTGCCAAACCCATGAGCGCCAAGCCGATCAGCACGAAGAACGGCCACGCGCACGTTAACGGCAAATCGAACGGCGTGAAGGCGAACGGGTCCGCTAATCACGACGTTCGTCCCACCGCCAAGCAAACCAAGGTCGTCGAGCGCATCCAAAAAGTTCATGCCGAGCGCGAGCGCCTAAAAGATCTATCGAGCACCGTCGCTTTCGGCAAGAAGGGAAACAAGCGATCGGCCGCGGCTGAAAAGGACCGCATCGTCCTGCTCGTGCGCGATTCGTACTGGCTGCAGGCTCATTGGAACGTGATCCGTGCGAGCGTGAAGCGGGCCGAAGCCGCTTTAGCCGAACATTGGCACACGGCTCGCCCCGTGCTTCGTTTGCTGGAGGTCGATAGCGGCCACACGACAAGCACTTCCGAGCGCGTCGTTCGCGAGATCGAGGTGCATGGTGGCGTCACGAATTGGTACATCGAGGTCAACAACCCGCCGCAAGGCTACCGCGTGGATCTGGGCTACAAGTCGGCCTCCGGCAAGTTCTTCTCGATCTGCCGCAGCAACGCCATTACCACTCCCTCGCCCGGCAGTAGCGACGTGATCGACGAGAACTGGACCGACGTCGCCGAAAACTACGAGCGGATCTTCGCCCTCAGCGGCGGCTACACCGAGGACAACAACAGCGGTGAGTTGCAGGAGCTTTTTGAAGAGCGCCTGCGTCGCCCGATGAACAACCCGCTCTCGTCGCAGTTCGGTGGCGGGGCTGAACGCGTCCTCCACAAGCATCGCGATCTGGAATTCCAGGTCGATGCCGAGATGATTCTCTACGGCCGGACGAAGTCGGACGCCCGCGTCACGCTCGGCGGCGAGCCCGTGAAGCTCCGCCAAGACGGTCAGTTCACCGTCCGGATGCCCTTGCCCGACAAACGGCAAGTCCTCCCGGTCGTCGCCAGCAGCGTCGATGGCGTCGAGCAGCGCACCATCGTTATTGCCGTCGAGCGCAACACGAAAGTGCTCGAACCGATGGTCCGCGAGTCGAGCGAGTAGGATCCGTCGGCCCGCCGGAACCTCTCTCATCGCAGCGACCATCGGTCACGTACCGGCTCCTAATGAGCCTCGGAACAGGCACATTTTGCGCGGGATTTCCCGTCTGCAAACAGTCGAACCCGTTTCTCTTCACAACTTTGTAAGGGTTTTCGGCCTCAAGGTTGCACTCTGGCGAGCGAAGGGCTCTTTGGGCTGCCATTTTGGCTCGCCGGCCGCACGGATTGCCCAGCCGGCAACCTCAATTGACCATTTTGCCCCGTCGCAATAAACTTTTACAGCGGTACAACTTGCGCCATTTCCACCGGCGGAGGCCCGGTCCCTAAGGGTATCCGGGCGCTAACCGACTGCTAGCCTGCGGCACTGCCATCGGCCTTTTTCGCCTGGCACTGTATGG
The DNA here is from genome assembly GCA_964384375.1 of uncultured Pirellulaceae bacterium. Classification (GTDB taxonomy): domain Bacteria; phylum Planctomycetota; class Planctomycetia; order Pirellulales; family Pirellulaceae; genus CAYLLN01. Next base: position 499 of record CAYLLN010000019.1, on the reverse strand, counting down.
CAAGGTCGCAGTCCACGGCAGGCGCGGCGGATGGATTCGCCGAAATCTCGCGGAACGAGCCACATATGCAACTTCTTGAACGGGCCTGGGACGGCGTCGGCAACTTGCTGGGCGGCGTGATGCACGGATTCGAGCGGGGTGTCACGGCCATGTTTGGGTCGTCGAACGCCCGCTATGTCCGCCGCCTGCAGGGCAAGGTCGAAGAAATCAACGCCCTGGAACCCAAGTTTCAGGCGATGACCGATGCGGAGTTGCGGAATCAAACCGACCTCTTTCGCGAGCGGCTGAAGAAGGGGGAAACCTACGACGACATCCTTGTCGAGGCCTTTGCCGTCTGCCGCGAAGGAGGCCGCCGCTACCTCAACATGCGGCACTTCGACGTGCAGCTCATCGGCGGCATGGTGCTGCACAGCGGGGCGATCGCCGAAATGGTCACGGGCGAAGGAAAAACGCTCGTCGCCACGCTGCCGGCGTATTTGAACGCGATCGATCGCAAAGG